>JAPUEL010000041.1 GCA_027492545.1 Propionibacteriaceae bacterium | reverse complement strand
CGGTGAGCCAGTGGCGTAGCGCGGTGACGGGGCAGTAGTCCTGGCGGGCGCCCCAGGGGAGGACCACGAGCTCAAGGTCTCCGGTCTGGTTGGTTTTGGAGTGGGTGAGCTCGATCACCAGGCCACGTTCGTGGGGTTTGATCTGATCGACCTCGAGGGCGGCGAGTTCGGAGGCGCGCAGCGCGGACACGAACCCGACCAGCAGGAGTACCCGGTCCCGGATGCCGCTGAGCGAGGGCTCATCGTCGCGGGTCTTCCATTTCGTCATCGCCGGGCAAGCATCAACGACGTCGAGGAGGAGTGGGGGCATGAGGGGGCGGGCCTGGTCCGGGGGAGCGCCGAGTTGTCGGCGGATCCCTTCCCAGACGGCGATCACGCGTGCGGTCTGGGTGGGGTCGGGATGGTTACGGACCTTGTGGGCGAACCGGATCGTTGACAGCCGTCGGCTGATCGTGCCGACCTTCGCTCCGGCGGTGGCCAGCGCCGAGATGTAGCGGGAGATCGCGATGTCGGTGGCGGGCAGTGCCGTGTGGTGGTTGTCGCGGCACCAGGTGACGAACTCGGTCCAGTCGGAGCGGTATCCACGCAGCGTCGATGAGGCCCGCGACGCCGAGGCGAACGCGGCCTCGGCCGCATCCAACGACAGGTCTTCCGGCAGCAACATCCCCGCCTGCTGATCAGCGGCGACCAGACCACCAGCCGGCGTGGCTCCTGTGTGCCCGTCAGACATGGGACTCGTCGGGTAGCTCGAGTTGGTCGGCGAGCCAGGTGCCGGCGGCGGCCTCGGCGGCCGGTTTGGCGGCCGTGAGGGTGGGCTGGACGCCGCGGGCGATGCGGGTGACCTGGTCGGTGCTGCCGGTGCGGTAGATGGTGAGCGTCCAGGTCCAGCGGCCGGCCGTGCCACGCTGGGCCATCAGCTGCAGATCGTGGCGCTCGGAGATCTGCAGGTTCACACCCCACGCCGACTTCACGCCGGAGCGGTCGTGGCTCCACTGGTACGGGGGCGGCGGCACGTCGTCGCGGGTGACGAGTTGCTGTCGGCGTCGGGTGGCCATGCCTGGACTCTACCCGGTTATTACATCGGATTCTCTGGATAATCCGATGTAATAAATGATGCTCAGACACAAACACCCCGCCCCGGGTAAGGGACGGGGTGGTGGGGGCAAACTGCGGCAAGGAGAGAAGCTGCCCTTTGGCTAGCTAGTCCAGCGACTGCCATGGCAATGACACCTGGCGACCTAGATGCCAACTCCGTCCTCATTTTTCCCCGAGAGAAGGTTCGGCAGCACGAACGCTAGCACCGGGGCAACAGGTCTGGTGGGCAGGGCAAGTCAAGCCACTTCCATCCTTCCCGAGGACTGTAGCCGCCCGGCTCACCGTGGACAGGTCGCCCCTGGAGGGCTTGGTGGCGGGATTATTGGTGCCATGGGTTCTCGATCAGCATCAACCAAGCACCGCTTCCTTAACATCGTCTTGGGGACTATCCTGCTCGTCCCCATACTGTCGGGCTGCACTGGCGCCTCGGATGAGGCGGACACCGATGTCGGCGCCCGGGCTCCCGCCAAGCAGGGTGATCGCTGGGGATACATCAATCCCGCTGGTTCCTTCATCATCCAGCCTCAGTATTTCGGCGTTGGCGGGTTCAGCGGCGGGCTAGCTCCTGTGGAGCGCTACGAAGGCCATTGGGACTACATCGACACCTACGGCTTCTACAAGATCGAGGCTGGCTACGAGCTGGCGTATCCCTTCACAGGCGGCATGGCCCAGGTCCAAGTCGATGGAGGTATCGGTTTCATAAACACCAAGGGCGAGATAGTGATCCAGCCCGGCTACTCCTTCTCGCGGGGATTCAGCGAGGACCTTGCGGCGGTGCAAACCGCTGAGGGTTGGAGTTTCATCAGCCCAACTGGGGAGACGGTTATCCCAGTCAAGTCCGAGATCATCGACACGTGGGGTTTCGCTGATGGCCTGGCAGCGATCAAGACGGAGCAGGGATGGGGTTACCTCGACGTCGAAGGGAACATGGCCATCCCCGCCGAGTTCGGAAACGCCGAGTCGTTCTCGGAGGGATTCGCAAGTGTGTCGGGCGACTGGGTCGGGTCCAGCGGTTTCGGCCTCATCGACGAGAACGGCGTCCGCGTCGTCGACTTCCCCTCAGGAGGCGGCTCCTGGGGCGTCAGCGAGGGCCTTGCTGCCGCGTGGACCTCGGAGAACCTCTGGGGATTCATCGACACAAGCGGCAACTGGGTCATTCCGCCAGCCTACTCAAGCCTCCAATCTTTCAGCGAAGGGCTGGCCGCGGTCGAGAAGGACGGCGCGTGGGGCTTCATCAATACCCAAGGTGAAGCAGTGATAGAGCCAACCTACGACCAGGTCCGGGACTTCCATGAAGGTCTCGCGGCCGTATGGGATGGCAACGCCTGGGGATTCGTCGACCGAAAGGGCAAGCTCGTCATCGCCGCCCAATACGCCGAGGTCGGCGATTTTGCCCTGTGAGATGCCAGGATCTGGGATTTTCACCGCGATCGCCTAGCCAGTGCGGCGTGTTTGAAGTTGTTTGTCGGTTGGCCATCTTGAGGATCTCGTCGGCGGTCTTGGCCCGAACAGTAGGTGCCGCGGTGGATAGCATGGCCGCCGATGACCCCGAACCACACCTCGACCAGGATCTGCCTAGCCAGGGGGTCTCGACCGCGCTTTGGAGGCATGCAGCCGTTTCCTTGAGGCCTCGCCCGACAGCGAACTCGGCTGGAAGACCTATGCGTCACTCGCCAGAGCAACCGGCGACGCTCGAGCCGAGGCCCCCCTCATCGGCCACAAGCCGTCTCAGGCCGGACGACCTCTGGGACATGTTTGGCGACGTCCATCGTCTGAACGAACTGACCCAGGACCTTCGCGACCTGAGCAAGGAGGAGCGCCAAGCCCTCTACGGTTCGATGCTTCAACTATTCGAAGGATTGAGCCTAGCCGACCTGAATCCAACGAACTGCTTCAGGCGATGCACCTCACGCCATCTGCGCGCCCACAGCACGGGGTGCCGTGTCATTCGGTACTTGTTGGCGAGATCGTCAATCGCCACGAAGCTCCTGTGTCCGCTGGGTCAACGCTTCTGATCTGCTTCGCGCTCTAGCTAGTTGGCCACGTCCGCTACGAGTGGCTCAGCGCCGTCGGGTCAAGCATCAAGACGCGCTGGCCCTCCCACAACTACCTGCTGGTCACCACCATGACGTCTGGTACGACCCAAGCCACAGCACTGTCCTTCCCGCCCGGAACTGACTCACCCTTCATTGCCGCAGATATTGCTCGCCGTGCCGCACGGCAGCGGCTAGCCGAGGGCGTGGCCGAGAATGAACTTGCGGAGTGGCGACGACTGAGTCAGGCGGCCCCGCTACCCGCCTCGGATCAAGGGGGTTGGCATTGTATGCCCAGTTGGCGCGAAGTCAATGAATAGCTGTTCACAAGGAGCGAGAAGTGAAGATTCGGACCCGTAGCGCTGCTGCCCTCTCCACCGCCACGATGCTGTTCTGCGCACTGCTTGGGTGCTCACCGTCTGCCCAGGGCGTCATCTACTCGGTGGGGGATTGTCTGAAGACGTCAGTGAACGAGGAGGGGATGGCGGTGAAGACGGACTGTTCGGATCCGCAGTCGTTCGAGGTGACGATGTTGGCAAAGAACGGTGGCCGTCCCAACTGTCCCTATTACATGACCGAGTTTGGTGGCGCTGCGTACCTCACCGATGCGGTGCTAGAGGTGACATACTGCGGCATCCACAACGGGCCCTACTGACCCGCGACCGAACTGCATCGCCTGCGCTTGCCCTAGCCCGCTCGCGCGGCGTGGGTTGAGCTGGATCGGCCCTTCATGGAGGTGCCGATAAGGGGAAGCAGAGCCTTCAGAACCTAACCTCGATCGTTCACGGCGGGGTGGGCGACTTGTGCCGCAAATGAGCCAGAGTGCCCTCTGACTACGGGATACTTGGAGTTGCGAAGCTCAAAAGACCCATAGCGGAAGGCACTCGGCAAGTGAAGGATACTGCGTGGTCGTCGGGGTTGTCAGTCACAGGTGACGGGACCGGGGTGGTCGCCCACGCGGGCAGCATCGGGCTCCGGATGCTGGCCGAGAGAACCGGGCTGACCGGGGCACTGTCTGCGGCGATGGCCAGGCGTTCGTTCGTCCCCTCGGTGCATGATCGCGGCCAGGTGTTCACCGATGTGGCGGTGATGCTCGCCGACGGCGGTGAGGCGATCTCGGACATCAACGTGCTGCGCCACCAAACGCAGATCTTGGGTCCGGTCGCGTCTGCTCCGACGGTATGGCGCGCGTTGGACGAGGTCACCCCCGCCAGCCGCAAGAAGATCACCACCGCCCGGGCCCGCGTCCGCCGCCACGTCTGGTCACGGCTCGCCGCCTCGGGCGGTGTCCCGGCGTCGAAGGTCGCCGGGACCGACCTGGGTGAGGTGGTCGTGTTGGATGTGGATGCCACGATCGTTGTCACGCACTCGGAGAAGGAGTTGGCGTCGCCGACGTTTAAGAAGACGTTCGGTTATCACCCGATCGGTGTGTGGTGCGACAACACCGGCGAGTTCCTCGCCGCCGCGCTGCGGACGGGTCGGGCGGGATCGAACACGGCAACCGATCACATCCAGGTCCTGGGCGAGGCCATCGCCCAGATCCCGATGCCGTATCGCCGGCGACTGTTGATCCGCTGCGACGGGGCCGGGGCCTCGCACCTGCTGCTGGACTGGCTGCATGCGCAAGGCCAAGTCAGGGGCCGCAACCTGCACTACAGCGTCGGGTTCACGATCGGGGAGAACGTACGCCACGCGATCACCGAACTACCCGCCGGGACGTGGTCCCCGGCACTGAAGGCCGATGGTGAGGTCCGTGACGGCGGGGAGGTCGCCGAGGTCACCGGACTACTGGACCTGACCGGCTGGCCGGCCGGGATGCGGGTGATCCTGCGCCGCGAACGCCCGCATCCGGGGGCGCAGTTGTCGCTGTTCGAAGCCCACGACGGGTGGCGCTATCAAGCGTTCGCCACCAACACCACCAGCGGCACGCTGCAGTTCCTCGAGGCCCGCCATCGGGCGCATGCCCGGGTCGAGGACCGGATCCGACACGCCAAAGACTCGGGCCTGGGCCGGTTCCCGTCCCGCGAGTTCGGCATCAACCAGACCTGGCTGACGCTGACCATGATCGCCGCCGATCTAGTCGCCTGGCTCAAGATGCTGGCCCTCGACGGCGACCTGGCCAAAGCTGAACCCAAAGCGCTCAGGTATCGGCTGCTGCACGTCCCGGCCCGACTCGTGCACGGCGCCCGACGGCGACGACTGCGTTTACCGAAGACCTGGCCCTGGGTTGATCAGATCGTGGCCGCGTTCGCCCGGATCACCGCGATCCCACCCCCGCGCTGACACCATCCGCCCGCACCACCCGAGGAACCTGGAGAACCGCAGCCCGGTAGCGACAGCCGGCCAACCGTCACGCCCCCACCCGGCCCAGCGCTCAACCGCGACAGGTCAGGCCAGAAAGCAGCTCTCAAGCCGCCTCATGAAAGAGGGAGGCTAACAGGGGGGCGGGCAAACCGCGGAAGGGTGAAGTGCGATACTGAGCCTGGCCGTCGGGTCACGTCCATGACGAGCCACACGCCAACTCCGCGCAATGCGGAGGAGTCCTAGGGGGTATTCAATGCCGGAAGTCTTCTCTACTCCAGATCCCTCCAAAGGGAACCCGCCTGTCACGACCACGCCCGCCCCGGCATCCGGCTTGGGTCGCGCCGCATCCAAGGTGGGAAATGGCATCGTCAAAACCAGCTGGATGGTGGGCGGGATCGTGTGGGCCCTCATTGGCTTCCTCGTCCTGATCGGCGGCAGCGGTTGGACACAGCTAGTCGGTCTACCTGTGATGGCCTACGGGGTGTGGCTAGTCACCGGCGCTCTACGCGGCGGATGGCGAGTTTTGATCTGGTGACCCGTCAGCAACGAGTCAGCCGTTGGTTCTGGGGGGCCTATTCTGCACTCTACGACTCCGTTTGGGACTCGCCAGTCTCAACCCTTCTAGCTGACCGGATCGCTGCCCGAGTTGGGAGGCCCGGTCGAGTCGTAGCGCTGGCATGCGGAACTGGTCTATGTGTGCAAGGCCTCGATGCAGCGACTGTGCTGGGGATCGATTACTCAGAGTCGATGGCGCGGCGCGCACTGAAGCGCGGCCGTGTCAGTCACTGCCTGATCGCAGATGCACAACAAACGCCCCTGATCGATAGATGTGCCGACGCAGTAGTGGTCGCGAATCTACTCCACGTTCATCCCGATCCTGCCTGTGTGCTCACCGAATGCGCCCGCATACTCTCACCCGGAGGCATGTTGGTCGTCTCATGGCCGACGGACGAGGCGGATCTGACCACAGTGGCCCTCGCTCAGCGTGCGATGGGTTGGGGACGACTGCGCCTGGTTCGTGCACAGGCGTCAGCGATTCTGGTGGGCCTACTCAGCCCCCTCTGCCATGTCCATCGAGCAAGAGCAAGTGAGACAAGACTCGCCGTGAACAACTCGACACTAGAGTTGGGGTTGAAGGTCATCGATGAAGAAACCATCCTGGGTCTGCAACATCTTGTGGTGCTGGCTGCAGCGTGATCGACTCAGCCACAACACGACTCGGTTTCCCGTCAGGGTTGCTCGAAGAGGCGGACATTTCGTCCATGCTGTCGGACTCCCTAAAGCCATTAATTGGCCCCGGGTCAGCCGTGACCTGGCGCGGGGCGTAGTATTTCTGTCGACCGGGGCTCATCGGGCCGAGGGAACGCGGGGTACATCGCCCGGTATGGAATCCTTCGGCAGTGACGCCTAGGTTGCATGCAACCAACGTTTTATCGAAGGGAATCGGCATGGCTGGCTGGACAAGGTTATTCATGCGCAGCATGGCTTGTGTAGGACTGATCGTGGTTGGATCCGCCTGTTCGTCGTCGGCGGCAGGAATGACATGCACAGAATTCGCCACGAATGAATGGACCGACCGCACTGCGATCGTGATGGATCTGATCGAAGCCCAAGGACTCGATCCGGCCAGCAATCCGATGGCGGTGGCTCTCGTGGAGCAGGACATCAACGGCTACTGCGGCATCAGTGGGATCCCAGGCGACACGGTGCCCCCGAGCCAGAATGCCGAGATGAAGATCGTTGACGCCGTGAACTGGGCGTCGTACAGCGAGTGATCACCCCTGCCCGGTCCGGTCCGGGTTTGACCGGTCCTGTGCGTCTATCAGTCGGCAAAGCTGCAGGTGAAGAGCAGCAGTCCCCATCGACAACTGGATGCGTCAGGTGGACTGGGTGCTGGGTGTGGAAGACGGGGCCTGCCAGCGCTGCGATGTCCTGGTCGGTCTGCCCGGGCTCACGTGATCGGCGTCGGCCGCAACGAGGTCGGGCTGCGGGTTGAGGTCGACCCCGTCCTGCCCGCGTTGACTGGCTGCCTCGCGTGCGGGGGCTGAGGCGGCGACGGCATATTCGGCAAAGACGCGCGTGCTGCCCAGTGCTCAGCTCAGGGGTTGGGTCATCGGGCTTGGAATGTCGGCAAATGGCACCCAACACAGAACTCTCGAACGGCCACTGCAATAATGCTGCTCGTGAGGCCCCGCAGGCGGGGGTCTTTGAATGCCCCGGTGTCCAGACTCACCAAGACTCCTTCGATTCGGATCGGAAGCACTGTGGAACTCTTTAACGGCATCATCTGGCTTGTCATCATGTTCGGCATCGTCTATGTGCTACGTACTCTGACTAAGAAGGGCACCGCGGCCATAAGGGATGCCGCAACCGGCAACTCCCTGCAGAGGAGCCAAGAGGCGGTGCATCGCACGCTTGTGATCCGTGCCCCTGTCTCGTCATCGGAGTATGTTCGAAGGCTCCAACAGTCACTAAGCGCCGAGCCAGCCTTGTCGACCGGGTACAGGGTCGAGGCGGATCCGAGCGGCGAGATGCTGACCGTGTCGAAGTGGGGTCTCGGGATGCCCTCGATGAGGTTCGGTGTTTCGGTCACGGACGACGGGTCTGCTTGCATCGGAAGAGCGTGGGCCGTCAGTTGGCGGGAATCCGAGGGCCGTACCGATAGCGTCAAGGGCATTGAGACCATTCATCAGTGCATCAGAGCCCTCACTGTCTCGTTGGGCGGGGATGTCGGGGAGACGATCTCTCCCAGTAATCACTGATGTAAGCACTCGTACCCACCGTGTCGGCATCAGTGGTATCTACGATTCGCTCGTTGCCTACTCGACGCGGGCGGGTTCGGACCTGATCCACGACCTTCTGTGATGAGCCGCTGACTAGGCAAACAGTCACCTCAACCCGAGAGAATCAGCTCCACTTGGTGATCCTCAAGCCGTCACAACGACCAGAACTCTTACCGATGAAGGTTCGAGTCAGGGCTAATCGGGCTCTTCGTACCTGAGCGTGGGGTCATAGTCGTAGTGGGCTGACCCCGTTTCGTAGGTCCAGTCGTTATGAGAGTCGTCCTGTTGCCCGCGGTCGCGGGCAGGGAGACTGGTCAGATCATGACGAACAGCAGGAAGCGTCACACCCCGGAGCAGGTCGTCCGTAAGCTCGGGCAGGCCGACAGGATGCTCACCGATGGTCAGGACGTCGCGGCGGTGTGCCGGGAGCTGGGGGTGTCCGAGCAGACGTACTACCGGTGGCGGAACCAGTACGGCGGCCTCAAGGCCGACGACGCAAAGCGCCTGAAGGAGTTGGAGAAGCAGAACGCGACCCTGAAGCGTCTGCTCGCGGAAGCGGAGCTGGAGAAGGCCGCGCTCAAGGAGCTGGCTGAGGGAAACTTCTAAGCCCGGACAGGCGCCGCGCCGCCGTCGATCACCTCAAGCGCAAGTTGCGGGTGAGCGAACGGATGGCGTGCCGTCTGGTCGGGCTGAGCCGCTCCGCGTACCGGCGACCGCTCAAGGGCGACACGGTCACGGACCCGGATCGGGCGCTCAGGGAGTGGCTGCGCGCCTGGGCGAAGGACCATCCCCGCTACGGGTATCGGCGGGCGTATCACGACGCCCGCGCCGAGGGGTGGGTGGTGAACCACAAGAAGATCCAACGCCTGTGGCGTGACGAAGGGCTCCGGGTCCCGCAGCGGCGTCGACGCAAGCGCGTCGGGTCCTCGACCGTCGACGCGCCGACGGCGGACGCGCCGAACGTGGTGTGGGCGGTGGACTTCCAGTTCGACGCCGACGAGCAGGGCCGGCCGATCAAGATCTGCTCGATCGTCGACGAGCACACCCGGGAGTGCATCGGCGGCCTCGTGGAGCGCTCGATTACCGCCGACCGGCTCACCGCCCACCTCGAGGACCTCGTCGCCGCCCGGGGCGCCCCGGCGGTGCTCAGGTCGGACAACGGGCCGGAGTTCATCAGCGAGGCGATGGCCGACTGGGCCGGCACCCGCACCGGCCTGTCCTACATCCCTCCGGGCTCGCCGTGGCGCAACGGGTACGTCGAGTCGTTCAACAGCCGGATCCGCGACGAGTGCCTCAACATCAACAGCTTCTACTCGCTGCTGCACGCACAGGTCATCATCGGCGACTGGAAGGACGAGTACAACCACCACCGCCGGCACTCCTCGCTCGGCTACCTAACCCCAGCCGAGTACGCTCGGCAGTGCACCCATCAAATGGAAACCGACGACTCACAGAACGTCCGGACCGAATGAAGGGGGCGGCTCACTCTCGAGCGGCCCCAGCAGTAATGCTGCTTGTGAGTCCCCCGAGTGAAGCGCAGTCGGCCGTATGTATCCGTTTCGGCCAGCGCTTCCCAAAACGAGACCATCATCCCACTTAGTCAGACCTCACTTCAGGGCCGAAACCCCTTGGACTCTTGAGGTCCAAGTAACTTACCGTAAGGCGGACCCCACATCGGGTCCGCCAACCACCCCGAACCCCAACCCGGGTCGGGTGGTTGGTCATAGACGCAACGGGAAGCCGACCGTAATGCGACCCCTGTGCACCGACACGATCGCACCGATGCTAGCGTTCGTGCTGCTTGATCATCACTCGGGGGAAACATGATGTCAACTCGAAAAAGGGGCCTCGGAGCCACCGTCGTGTTCATGGCTTTGGCAGCCATTCCACTGACCGGTTGCAGCTCCACAGAGGTACCGACGTGCGCGGAGTACGCGGCGCTCAACCCGGAGTATGCGAACATCTCTTCCGGTGGGCTCTCGATCGAACTCAACGACGCGCAACGGTCCGCACTCCAGGCCGCCTTGCGCTCCAACGAGTACGACGACGATCTGCTCAATGTGGAGATGGCCGGCACCGCAGTGCAGGGGTACTGCCAGCTCTCCGGCGGCATGGCCAACAGCAACCAGTCGGCATCCATTGCCGACGCGCTGATCTGAGTCGTCATGCCTGACGTCTTGGTGGGCATTCTTGTCCTGGGTGTCCTGATCGGCGCCGTCATGCTGTGGTCCGCGATCACGGATCGGGCACGGAAGGCGCTCAACAGACATGTGTTCGACAGTGAGGACTACCACAGCCAGCAGGAACTGGTCGGGCGCGAGTTGGTGGTCTCCTCCGTCCTGACCCCGAAGGAGTTCATCACCCAACTGGCCGACCGTTGCGGGTTCGCCAGACCGGGCGAAACCCGTCGGTACGAGTTGCAGGGAAAGTTCATCGAGACTGACCGCAACGAGAACGCCATCGCATTCAAGTATCAGACAGGGTTCCTCAAGGACACCACCGTTACCGTCGCAGCCCTGCCGAGCGGCGACGGTTCACGGGTGGACATGGTTGTCCACAACTGGATCGAGCGCGACGGCGTCATGATCGGCATCTCCGACATACAGAAGCTGTGGCGCACCGTTCAGGCCGTAGCACAACAATCACACCCAACCGAAAGCAGGAAGTCATGAACAAGAACGCGCTGGTCTTTCTCATCCCCGGAGGCATTCTCTTCCTGTGGGCGGTGATCTGGGGATACAGCGGGTTCTACAGCTCACAAGCGTTCGTCCTGGCGGCCATAGCGTTCGCCGGCGCCGCTCTCTTGTTCATCGGTGCCAAGATCCAGAAGAAGGCGGAGAACGAGAAGAACCGCGGGACTTTCGGCGACGAGTAATCGCCCGCCCATCGTGCCCGAGGTGCGCCCCGATCCAGCGTTCACACCCGTGGTCAGTGACCGTGCCGGTCGTCGACGTCACTGGTGGGCCCGGCCACTCGGCTGGCTGGTCGGCATCACGGGCCTACTTCTGATCGGTTTCGCGGCTGGACAACTATGGATGCCCCGCACCGTTGTGGCTCCGGAGCGCGTTGTCGCGACTACCACCGTCGAAGCGATCACGCCAGCCACAGCTGTAGCGACGATGCCGGACCTTCTCGGGCTCACCGCGGACACTGTTGCCCGGGTGCTGGCCGAAGCGGGGGTCACTGCGGAGGTCAGTACAGCAGCAGAACCCGCCGCCGGTCCGGAGGGCATCGTCGTGGGGCAGTCCCCATCTCCGGGCGAGGAGGTTTCTGGGTCCATTTCGCTCACCGTGTCCGAACCCGCACTGGCGCCTGACACCATCGGAATGCCGATCGGCGACGCACGGCGACTCGTCGAGGGTTTCGGGGCTGTGGTCCAGGTTGTCCGTGAGGTCGACCCGAGTGTCGCGGCCGGGACTGTGTTGTCGGTCTCCCCCGCGGTCGGAGAACCGGTTGGGCCGGTGGTGACGATGGTGGTCGCCGACGCGGGCGATGCGCTGACGCTGTCGGCCATCGACTTCACAGATGAGACCGGCTGCGCGACGACCCAGAAGGCGATGCTCAACGGCATCGCCGTACAAGACAGCATCTACTGCCGCGTGCAGGACGGCAACGCCGGTGCCGAGTGGGTCCTCTCACGGCGCGTGGCGGCCCTGGAAGCTACCGTCGGCACGTCAGACACCGGCGAACCAGGCCGAGCCACGGTCCGAGTGTTCGGTGACGGTGCCCTGTTGGCCGAGACGCGCGCGGTGTACGGCGAGACGACAGCCCTGAAGGTGGACCTCCGGGATGTGCTGAGGCTGAGGATGGAGGTCAGCGTGATCGACGGGGATCCCACGATCGTGCTCGGCGACGCGCGACTGCTCGGCACATCCGCCCAGCTCGCCGGCCTGGAGGACTCGCAGTGAGTGTCTCCGCCGCTGAGCTGAGGCGCCGGCGGGCGGCGTGGTGCTGCGTCACGATGGTGGCAGCCTTCCTCGCTTCGCTGACCGTGGGGCTTGCTCACGCGGACTCCGAGATCGACCCCTTCGGCCTGTACACGCCCATCGTCGTGGTGATGGACACCTCAGCGTCGATGAACGAGGGGGTGGGGTCCGCGTTCAGTGAGCAGTACTCGAGGATTCAGGGGGCGCGTTCGGCAGTCCTGGACCTCGTCGGGAGGCTGGGAGATGCGCAACCTTTCGGCCTGATCGCCTACCCCGGGCGCGGCGCGGACGTCGTGGACGGCTGCTCGATCGGCCGAGTCGAGCTCCCTCCAGGCCCTCTCGACATGGGAGTGGCCGCCGCTGCGGTTCGCCGCCTGACGCCCGACGGCGACACGCCGACCGGGCCCGCGCTTCAGCATGCCTCGGACGTCATCCGTGACACCTACGGCCCGGAGTCCCGAGGCGTCATCGTCCTCGTGTCCGACGGAGAGTCCAATTGCGGCGAGCCCCCCGTGTGCGAGGTGGCCAGCGCGATCCGCGCGGGCGGACTCGACGTCCAGATCAACACGGTGGGACTGAATCTCACCGGCGCCGCCGAGGCAGAGATGAGGTGTGTCGCCGACGCCACCGGTGGGCGCTACATCGACGCGGGCGACGGTTCCGGCGATGAGCTGTCCGCCGCCATCGCTGCCTCGGCCCAGTCCGCACTCTCCATCACGGTTGACGCGCCCAGGGAGGTGCGCGTGGTCAACAGCGCAGACAGCGGTGGCGGTGGAGACGTCACGGTCACCGTCCGGTCGACCGGCCGGGTGTCGGCCGCAGATGTGCGGGTCTCCCTCCATCGTGAGGTCAGAGACCGACGAGGGCGTCAGCACCGTGCTGGTTCCGCGCCCAGTGCGCTTCCTCGGCAACCTCGACGTGGGGGCGACCCGGAGCATCACTTTCGCCGTACACCCTGACGATCTGGGGCTAGCCCACGAGGGGAAGTGGACGGTCACTGCCACAGCGGTGAACGCCGCACCGGCGATCACCGATGGCCGCTTTTGGATCGATACCAGCGTGTCCGCCTCGCAACTCGGCGGCGTGCTCGCCGACGTCGACTCCGTCGTCGTGCTGGGAGACTCATACTCCTCGGGTGAGGGAGCGGGCACGTACGACGAGACCACCGACGGGGGTGAGGGGGACTCTCGGTGCCACCGCTCGGAGGAGACCTACGCGCACGCCATCTGGGGTGACAACACGACAGTGATCGCCTGCTCCGGAGCAGTCACGGCGAACTTCTTCGCAACCCAGAAGTCGGGCGACACGACTGTTGGATATTGCGCTCAGGTAGAGCCGGTGTTCCGCTGTGTGGTGAGCCAGTGTTCC
>JAPUEL010000040.1:10616-13696 GCA_027492545.1 Propionibacteriaceae bacterium | reverse complement strand
GCGCGTCACAGATGAAGCCAGTAGTCGCTCACAGGTCTTCTGGCGGGAGCTGAACAGTCGCCCGTCAGGACCATGGAGAGGCGGGATGTCGAAGTCCGATCGCGCGGCTCCCCGTCGACGCGGTAGGTGATCACCTGGCTGGTGGCCCTTCCTGTGAACCCTGGCAGTTCTACCACCGACCGGCTCACGCGCATCATGCCGCGATGGGTGGTGCTCGCGTGATCAAGATGTTCCTCGGTGTGCCCACCATCGCCAAGCCGCAAGCATGACCGCCCCAGGGCTCGTCCCGCGTGCGTCCCTTGCTCCCGGAGCAGGTGAGACCTCCCCGCTGCGCAGGCAGGAGGCATGCAGCGCCATTTCCTCGACGCGGCTTGATCCACGTCAAGGAAGCGTGGCCGGCACCCCCGTAGCGTCGAGACATCGCCGCATCCGGCGGCACCGACCTCCAGGAGGAGACCATGTCGACCGCGACCATCACCCACACCACCCTCCGCGCAGAAGGCTTCAGCTGCCCGTCCTGCGTGGCCAAGATCGAGAAGGCGCTGGGCGCACTGCCCGGGGTGACGACGGCGAAGGTCCACTTCGCCTCCTCACGCATCGAGGTGGATCACGACCTCACCCGCACCAGCGTCGACCAGCTCGTGGCCGCCGTCGCCAAGGCCGGCTACACCGCCCGCCCCTCGGCGTTCTGAGGACCGGCCATGACACTCCTGTCCCATCGCTGGCGGGTGCCGGCGCTCTCCGGATTCCTCATCGTGTCCTCGTGGCTGGCCGGTGCGCTCGCGTGGCCGGCGGCCGGCTGGCTCATGCTGGCCGCAGCCCTCGTGGCCGGCGCACCGGTGGCCTGGTCCGCGGTGCGGGCGCTTCGGCTGCGGGTGATCGGGATCGACCTGCTGGTCGCCGTCGCCGCCGTGGGCGCCGTCGCGATCGGCAACTACTGGGAGGCCGCCGCTGTCACGTTCCTCTTCGCCGTCGGCCACGCTCTGGAGGACGCGACGCTGGCCAAGACCCGCTCGGCACTGGCCGAGCTGGTGGCCCTGGCACCCGACACCGCCACCGTCGTCCGCGACGGTGCCCAGGTTGAGGTGCCGGCCGGCGAGGTGGGGGTCGGCGAAACCGTGGTGGTCAAGCACGGGGGACGGGTCCCCGTCGACGGAGTGGTGACCTCCGGGCGGGCGGCCGTCGACGAGGCCGCGATCACCGGCGAGTCCATCCCCGCCGAGAAGTCCGCGGGCGACCCCCTGTTCGCCGGCACGATTGTCGCGGACGGATTCGTCACCCTCGATGCCACGGGTGTCGGCGCCGACACCACCCTCGCGCGCATCGTCCACCGGGTGGAGGAGGCGCAGGACGCCAAGGCCCGCACCCAGCAGTTCATGGAGCGCTTCTCCCGCTGGTACACCCCGGGGATCATCGTGCTGGCCGTCGTGGTGGGGCTGCTCACCCGCGACCTCGAACTCGCCCTCACGCTCCTGGTCATCGGCTGCCCCGGCGCCCTGGTGATCTCCGTGCCGGTGGCGCTGGTGGCGGGCGTCGGCCGCGCTGCCCGTGACGGCATCCTCATCAAGGGCGGCGAATTCCTCGAGACTGCCGCCCGCGTCGACACCGTCGCGCTGGACAAGACCGGCACACTCACCGTGGGCCGGCCCGCGTTGACCGACGTGGTGACCCGGGGAGACTGGACCGCCGACGAGGTGCTCGGCTGGGCCGCCCGCGCGGAGGCGGGCTCGGATCATCCGCTGGCCCTCCCCGTCGTCGAGGAGGCGCTGGCCCGCGGGCTGGACGTGCCCGCGGTCCCCGACGGCGTGCGCACGGTGCCCGGGCACGGCGTGGTCGCGATGGTCGGCGGGCGTGAGGTGGCTGTGGGCACGGTGGCGTTGGTCGCATCGCAGGGCGACGCGTGGGCGGCCCAGGCGGCCGCGACCCTCGCCGACGCCGGCCACACCCCGCTCATGGTGGCCGTGGACGGCGACGTGGTGGGCGCCATCGGCGTGGCCGACGCCGTGCGGCCCGAGGCGGCCGCGCTCGTGGCGGCGCTGCACCGGGTCGGCGTGGCGCGGGTTCTCATGCTCACCGGCGACCAGGCGAGGGTCGCGGCGGCGGTCGCGGGAACGGTCGGGATCGCCGACGCCCGCTCGGGGCTCCTCCCCGAGCAGAAGCTCGAGGTGGTCCGGGCCCTTCAGGCCGAGGGGCGCGTCGTCGCGATGGTCGGGGACGGAGTCAACGACGCCCCCGCGCTCGCCCTGGCCGACGTCGGGATTGCGATGGGGGCGGCGGGCTCGGCTGTCGCGGTGGAGACGGCCGACATCGCGCTGATGACCAGCCGGCTGGACCGGATCCCGCAGGCCATCGGCCTGGCGAAGCGCACCGTGAGGGTCATGCGCCAGAACATCGTCATCGCGCTCCTCACGGTGGGGACGCTGCTGGCGGGTGTGTTGTTCGGTGGGGTGACGATGTCGATCGGGATGCTCGTCCACGAGGCGTCCGTGCTGATCGTCATCGTCAACGGCATGCGCCTGCTGCGCCCCGGGCTGCACGGGAACGACCGGGCGGCCGCCTAGCCGGCGGAGCGGTCGAGCAGGCGGCGGACGTCGCCGACGGTCGATCCGTGCCCGTCGGTCCAGCGCGGCTCCTCGTCCGAGAGCAGGGCGAGCATTCCGGTGAGCTCGTTGGACGCGAGCTGGTGGAGGCGATGGAGGTCCGAGTGAGACGCCGGGCGAGTGGGGAGGGCAGCCTCGACGGCCGCGGCCCCCTCGTCGGTGGTCACCCCGTTGGCCAGGATCCCGGCCCAGAACAGCCGGGTGCGGGTGAGGTCCCAGAGGTCGTCGTCGGTCACGCCCGCCAGCGTACGCGTACGCGACGGCGCGGGTGTCGCGTTGGCTTTCCGGCAGGCCCGGCCCACTTCGCATACCTGGGGTCTCTTCGCACACCGTATTGGCTGTGCAAAGAGCGCCACGGTGTGCGAGGCGTCTTCGCACACGTTCTGCGGTGTGCGAAGACGACACCCGGGGGTTCTGCGGTGTGCGAGGTGACTTCGCATACCTGGGGCCTCTTCGCACACCGTATTGGCTGTGCAAAGA
>JAPUEL010000040.1:0-10516 GCA_027492545.1 Propionibacteriaceae bacterium | reverse complement strand
GAGGTGACTTCGCATACCTGGGGCCTCTTCGCACACCGTATTGGCTGTGCAAAGAGCGCCACGGTGTGCGAGGCGTCTTCGCACACGTTCTGCGGTGTGCGAAGACGACACCCGGGGGTTCTGCGGTGTGCGAGGTGACTTCGCATACCTGGGGCCTCTTCGCACACCGTATTGGCTGTGCAAAGAACGCCACCGTGTGCGAGGCGTCTTCGCATACGTTCTGCGGTATGCGAAGACGGGCCGGGGCGGAGCTACGGTATGCGTGGACGGGCCAGGGGCAGAGCCGCGGTACGCGAAGGGGTCAGCGGCGGTGGGCCTCGATCACCTCGACGATCGCCGGCCGCAGCTCGGCCGGCGAGATCACCCGGTCCACCGAGCCAACCTCGACGGCGCGGTGGATGTTGTGCACCCCGTCGAACTCGGCCGCGATCTCGGAGATCTTCTCCGCCCGCACCGCCGCCCGCACGTCCGCGAGCTCCACCTGGATCTCCGCCCGCTGCTCGGGGGCCGCGTCGCGCAGGCTCGCCTCCAAGGCCGCGACCCGCGCATCCGCGCCGGTCCGCTTCGTCACGTCTCCCGCGAACACCACGGCCGCGGCGGGCGCCCCGCCGAGCACGGAGGCGTAGGAGCCCTCCAGCGCCAGCACCGTCATGTTCTCGTTGAGCCGCTTGGAGAACACCACGAACGCGCCGCCGTGGTACCTCGAGATCACGACGAAGACGATGGGCCCGTCGAAGTTGACGATGGCGCGCCCGATCTCCGCGCCGTACTCCAGCTGGAGGTTGCGCATCGACTCCGGCGAGCCGTCGAACCCCGACAGGTTCGCCAGCACCACCAGCGGACGGTTGCCGGAGGCCGAATTGATGGCCCGCGCCACCTTCTTCGACGACCGCGGGAACAGCGTGCCGCCGGTGAACGTGTCCGGGCCGTCGGTGGGGGGGAACCCGGCCCGCGGCACAGGCTTGGACTCGATCCCGACGACGCACACCGAGTGCCCGCCGACGCGTGCGTCGATCACCACGGCCGTCTCCGCCTCCGCCATGCCCGCCCAGCGCTCGACGCGCGGGTGGTCCTGGTCGCAGACGGCCGCGATGACGGTGCGGATGTCGAACGGCTTCTTCCGGTCCGGGTTGTGGGTGGCCGAGAAGATCTGCCCGACGGTGGCGAAGTCGGCGCCGATGTTGTGCGGGTACTCGGAGATGTCGCGATCCACGGCATCGCCCGTCACCGCGCGGCGGGGGCCGGACTCGCCCGCGGGCGCGTAGGTGTGGTCGTAGTGCGACATCAGGATGCCCATGGCCGCGCCCAGGTCCTTGGCCCAGTACTGCGCCTGGCCGTTGGGGCCCATGACGCGGTCGTAGCCGCCGATGCCGAAGTTGTCCTCCGCCGACACGCCGCCGGAGAAGTCCAGCGACTGCTTGCCAGTCAGCACCATGGCCGAATCAGGTGTCATCACGAGGATGCCCTTGGTGTGCATGAGCATGGTGGCCTCGGCGTTCCAGTACGGCTGCGCGCCCACGTTGATGCCGGCCACGACCACGTTGATCTCGCCACCGGCCTGAGTGAACTCGACGATGCGGCGCAGCGCCGCGGCCACCCAGTCCATGTTCTCGGTGCCGGACTCCATCGAGATCCGGGCGCCGGAGCTGAGCGTGAACCACTCCACCGGCACCCCCATCTCCTCGGCCAGGTCGATGGCGGCCATGATCCGGGAGCACTCGGGTTCCGAGACGGCGCCCAGGCCCTTCGTCGGGTCCCCGGACAGCACGATGCGCGTCACGCCCTCCGGGTGCAGCGCCGTCGGGGTGGTGACCCGGGCGACGATGATCCCGGCCTTGTTGCGGCCCGGGGCCCGGTCCACCTCGACGAGACGGCCTTCACCATCGAGATCCAGCTCCACCAGCGAGCCGCCCGGGCCGGCGAGGGTCGCGGACAGCTCGTAGGGGTAGACGAGGCCGCGACGGCGGGCGCGCAGCACCTTGCCGGCATAGTCGTCGAGCGGCTTGAGCGGGTCGGTGGGCGGCGGGGTGACAGTGGTGGTGACGCCCGCGCCGGGCTGGGCGTGGAAGCGCACGGCCAGCGGGATCAGCCGGTCACCGCGGACGAAGCGACCCTGGCAGAGGACCTCCTCGATGCCCGCGCCGTCGGACAGCGGCGTGATCCGGTCCTGCAGCGGCTCGATGTCGGCGATGTCGAGGTCGATCTCCGGCCACACATGTACCCACACGTGGTTCATGTCCAGCTTGGAGCCGGCCTTGCCCCGCGCGGAACGCGTGCGACGGATGGCCTCCAGGCAGTTCGCCACGGCGCGCTCCGCGTGGGGCAGGCCGATCAGGCCGCCTTCGGCGTCGCGCACCACGGCCAGTTGGCGGACCTGCGCCATGGCCACGAGGCGGCGGTCGTCCGGGTTGGTCCTGGCCACGCACTCGAACAGCAGCACGTCGTCCGGGGCGGGCAGGCGGGTGGTGTCGAAGTCCCGCAACCGCCACAGGTCGAGGCGGCGCCCCACCATGGGGGGCAGCCCGCGAATCTTCTCGTCCTCGTACAGCTCGCCCTCGGCGAACCGGAAGGTGCGGTACTCCACGGCGCCGTCGGCGGTGCACACCGCCACCGCGACCCTCTGCACGGCCGGATCCCACGCCCAGGACCGCAGGCGCTCCAGCAGCTCGGCGCCCAGCACCTCGGCATCTGGGCGCTCCGGCCAGAGCACGTACAGCTCGACGACCGCGTCGTGGCCGGGCGTCCGCCCAGCCACCTGCGCGGCAACGAGCGACTCCAGCGGGCCCCCGGCGGCGAGTTCGCCGGCCAGGCCCACCGTCGTGACGAAGCGGCGCGGCCGCCCGTTGAGGGTGTAGTCGCCGAGCACGACAGAGCGGTCCCCAACGGTCAGGCGGGACACGTCCGTGAGCCCGTAGTCGGTGTAGTACTTCCGCAGCAGCACCTCGAGCATCGGCTCATGCGCCGGCACCCCGCGACCCAGCCGCACCGCGAGGAAGTTGGCCGTCCACTCCGGGATGTCCGCCAGGCGCGCGATGCGTTCGTCGTAGTCGTCGGCGTCCGGCGCGGCGGCCAAAGCCTCCACCTCGTCACCCACGCCCTCGACGATCGCCGCCCGCTCAGCGTCCACGAGCGGCTGGTCGAACCAGCGGAAACGCACCGAGCGGGCGAGGTCGCCGACGGCGGGGAACCGCAGCTGCGTGGCGCGGACCAGCCGCTCCAGCTGCGCGCGGGCGCTCACCGCGAGGTCCGCGTCGGGCGCCGGCTCGGCGATCCAACGGTCCAGCAGACCCAGCACCAGCGGCACGTCCGCCGCGACCCGCTTCTGCGCCAGGAAGATGCGGAACACCGCCGCCTCCAGCTCGGGGGTGCGGTCCAGGGAGTCCACGCCGTAGTGCCGCAGCGCGGCGGCCAGCCTGTCGACGAAGTGCCCCGGCAGGCCGGCGCGTTCGACATCGAGCGTCGTCAGGTAGCGGTGCAGGTGCTCCCGGTCCGAGTGGACCCGCAGCTCCGTGTTGGCCTGCTCGCCGGCGGGGCGGTTGCGGCTGAGCTCGGCGAGGTCCGCGAAGAGGGTGAGGAGCTCGATCTCGGCGGCCACCACCTCGACGCCGGCGGCCCGGGCCTCCTCGCGCGCCTCGAGGTAGCGCGGCAGCGTCTTGGCGCTCGGATCGACGTCGAAGCCCATGAGGGTCGCGGAGAGGTCGGCGAGCAGGCGGCCGGCCCGTGCGGCGGGGTCCGCCAGCGGCGGGCAGACGGGGATGTCGACGGGGGCGGAATCCACCACGGCCACCGCGGCGCCGTTGCCCAGGGGCTCCAGGCGCACCAGCGGCGCCATGGACTCCACCTGCGAGCCGGTCATCACCAGCATCTCCTTGACGCGCGCGGCGAACGGCGCGTGGACGGCGGTCTCCATCTTCATGGACTCCAGCACCACGACGGCGGCGCCGGCCTCCACCTCGTCGCCCACCTTCACAGGCGTCGCCACCACCAGTGCGGGGGCCGGGGAGCGCAGCACGCCCCCCTCGTCGCGGGAGACGCGGTGGGTCACGCCGTCGACCTCGATCAGGTGGATGGGCCCGTGTGTGGCGGTGACGATGCGGTGGCGCTCCCCGCCGACGGTCACGCGGCCGTGCACGTCGTCGAGGCGCTGAAGCTCGGCCTCGGTGGCCTGGCCGTCGACGACGACGCGGTAGCGCCCGGGGGCGATGGCGTAGGCGGTGACGCTGTGCACGGCGCCGCGCAGCTTCAGGTCGACGGCGGCGCCGGACTTGTGCTGCGTCTGCGGCCGGCCGCCGTGCGCGGTGGTGAGCAGCCGGTCGGTCTCGATCGCCGTGGTCTCCTCGTAGGCCTCGATGGCCGCCACCACGAGCGCCACCCCGGCGTGCTCGTCGGCGATCAACCCGCCGTCGGCGCGGGTGCGGTCGATCCAGCCGGTGTCGGCCCACTGGACCGCCTCGTCGCTGCTGCCGGCGGCGGCCCGGCGGGGTGCCTCCTGCTTGGCCCAGCGGCCCGTCACCTCGGGCTGCTTGAGGAGTTCGAGGACGAAGCTCTTGTTGGTGGCGCCACCCTCGATGACGACGGTGGTCTCCGCCATCGCGCGGCGGAGGCGGCCCAGCGCCTCGTCGCGGGTGCGGCCGTAGGCGATGATCTTGGCGATCATCGAGTCGAAGTCCGCGGGGATCGAGTCGCCCTCGGCCACGCCGGTGTCGACGCGGATGCCGGGGCCGGCGGGGAGGTCCAGCCGCGTGATCAGGCCGGGGGCTGGGGCGAAGTCGCGGTCTGGGTCCTCGGCGTTGAGGCGAGCCTCGACGGCGTGGCCGAACTCGACGGGGCGCTCGGTCAGCCTGCCGCCGCCCGCGACGTGGATCTGGGCCTTGACAAGGTCGAACTCGTTGGTGACCTCGGTGATCGGGTGCTCTACCTGCAGGCGGGTGTTGACCTCCAGGAATGCGAACATCTTGTCGCCCGGGTGGTACAGGAACTCCACGGTGCCGGCGCCGCGGTAGTCCACCGCGAGGGCCAGGCGCTCGGCGGCGGCTCTCAGCTCGTCGGTCTGTTCGGTGGTCAGCAGCGGCGAGGCCGACTCCTCGATGATCTTCTGGTTGCGGCGCTGGACGGTGCAGTCGCGCACGCCGATGGCCCACGCGGTGCCTTGCCCGTCGGCGATGACCTGCACCTCGACGTGCCGCGCCCCGGTGACGAGCGATTCGAGGAACACCACGCCGGAGCCGAACGCGCGCTGCGCCTCGTCGCGGGTGCGCTGGTAGGCGTCCGTCAGCTCCTCGGGGGTGGTGACCTTGCGGATGCCGCGGCCGCCGCCGCCCGCCGTCGCCTTGAGCATGAGGGGGTAGCCGATCCGCTCGGCGGCCGCGAGTGCCTCGTCGAGCGTGTCGACGCCGCCGCGGGACCACGGTGCGACGGGGACGCCCACCTCCTCGGCGATGAGCTTGGAGCCGATCTTGTCGCCGAGCTTGCGCATCGCGTCGCCGGAGGGGCCGATGAACGTGATGCCGAGGCCCTCGACGAGGTCCGCGAACGAGGCGTCCTCGGCGACGAAGCCCCATCCCACCCAGACGGCATCGGCCTTCGCGTCGGTGAGCACGCGGGCGAGCAGCTCGTGGTTGAGGTACGGGCGCTCCGACGCCGGGCCCAGCGGGTAGGCCTCGTCGGCCTCGCGGGCGAACATGGCGGAACGCTCGGCGTCTGTGAACAGCGCGATCGTCGTGATGGGCTCGCGGTCGGGGTGCTCCGCGTTCAGGTCCCGCACGGCGTGGATGAGCCGCATGGCGGCCTCACCACGGTTCACGATGGCGATGCGCTGGAACACTGTGCCTCCTCAGGGGTCGACGGCAGCCCGTGAGGGGCTGTGTGTCAATGTGGCACCCTTTGGGCGGCTGCGCGAGTCGGCGCGACGTTCCGCCCCCGATTGGCGCTAGTGAAGGGGTTGCGGCTCAATATCGCGCGGCAAACGTTGTGAGGTTCCCACAAGCCGTGGCCGACGCGCCGGCCTGAGGGTCTGTGGTCGTGGGGCGCGCGGAACGCCCCGCCGCTGGGGGAGGGCGGCGGGGCGTCCGGGTTCAGGTGGGATCAGTCGTCGTCACCGTCGTCATCATCGGAGTCGTCGTCGTGATCGTCGTCGTGATCGTCGTCGTCCCGGTCGTCGGAGTCGTCGTGATCGTCGTCACGGTCGTCCGAGTCGTCGCGACCATCGTCGTCGCGGTCATCCCAACGGTCGTCCGCGTCGTCCCATGCGTAGTCCGCGTCGTCGTCATCGTCCCAGCGGGAGTCGCGGTCGTCGCCCAGCTCGACGCGGTCGTCGCGGTCGCGCTTCCCACCCTTGTCGTCGATCGCGGAGGACTGCGACGGTGAGGCGGACGCGGGGGAGGGGGTGGATGAGCTGGTCGCGGCGGCGGACGGGGTCGCTGGGCCGGCGGGAACCAGGATCGGGAGGCTGTCGTCGTCGCCGGGGGTGGCGGACGCGGTGGCGGCGGGCCGGGCCTGTTCCGGCTGGGAGACGGCCGAGGCGAAGAGGCCTCCGCTGACCGCGGTGACGCCGAGTGCTGCTGCTGCGAACCAGGTGAGCGGTGAGAGTGCCATGATCGGGCTCCTTCTTTCGTTGTCGTTGGCACCATCAGACCGCCGCAACATGAGCCCGACCAGTGGGACGGCGTGAGACGTCTCTCATCCGCCGGAGATGAGACGTTTCTCACGCGGCCACGCCCGGCAGGGGGCACCGGAGCGGGCAGACTGGGGCCATGGCCGCCACCGACCCCCCGCGCACCGCCCGGGTGACCATCCGTGCGCGGATCATGTGGGCGATGGTGCTGCTCGCCGGGTTGTCGCTGCTCACCTCGGGCGCCATCGTCGCGATCGTCCAGGATCGGGCCATCTCGTCCAACCTCGACGCGCAGCTCGAACGCTCCCGCGACGAACTGCGCGTGCTGGCCACCCGTGGCGTCGACCCGGCCACCGGCGCCCCGTTCGCCGGCCCCTCAGAGTTACTGCGCACCTACCTCGAGCGCACGGTCGTGGGCCCCGGCGAGGGCGAGGTGGCGTTCGTGGGCTCCACGGTGCGATGGGTGGCCTCTGAGGACGTGCCGCTCCGGCCGGAGGACGACGCCGAGCTCATCGCCGCCGCCACCCCCTGGGCCACCGGGGACGAGATCATCCTCGAACGGCTCCGCACGGCCGAGGGCAACTACCACCTTCTCCTGGTGCCGGTGAAGTTCCCCACCGAGACTGGAGCCCTGCTACACGTGGTGGACCGCAACCTGGCCGAGGCCGAGCTCCGCCGCACCATGACCGTGTACGCCATCGTCGCGCTGGTCACCCTGGCCCTGGTGGTGTTCCTGGCCTGGCTGGTGGTCGGCAGGCTGCTGCGCCCGATCGAGGAGCTCCGCGAGGCCGCCGAGTCCATCGACGAGCGCGACCTCACCACCCGCGTCCCGCTGCGCGGCAACGACGACCTCACCGCACTGTCGGCGACCATCAACCGCATGCTCGACCGGGTCCAGCACTCCGTCGAGGGGCAGCGCCAGCTCCTCGACGACGTGGGCCACGAGCTGCGCACCCCGATCACCGTCGTCCGCGGGCACATGGAACTCATCGACGCGCACGACCCCGCGGATGTGCGGCAGACCCGCGACCTCGTCCTCGACGAGGTGGACCGCATGGGCGTGCTGGTCAACGACCTGCTCATGCTCGCCAAGGCCGGCGAGAGCGACTTCGTCCGGCCGCAATGGTCCGATCTGGCTACGCTCACCGACCAGACGCTGGAGAAGGCGCGCGCGCTGGGGGACCGGGTCTGGCGGCTTGACCGCGTGGCGTCGTCGGAGGCGTGGCTGGACCCCGGACGCATCACCCAGGCCTGGCTGCAGTTGGCGGCCAACGCCGTCAAGTACTCGACGCCGGGATCCGTGATCACGCTGGGTTCGCGGCTGCACCGCGGCGAGGCGCAACTGTGGGTGCGCGACCAGGGGATCGGGATCGCGCCCGAGCAGCTCGCCGTCGTGCGGGAGCGGTTCGGCAGGACCAGCGAGGCGCAGTCCCACGCCTCCGGCGCCGGGCTGGGGCTCAGCATCGTCGAGTCGATCGTCGCCGCCCACGGCGGGCGCCTGGACATCGAGTCCGAGCCTGGCGCCGGATCCACGTTCACGATCAATCTGCCGCTCGGTCCGGAGCGGGCAGGCGAGGAGGTCGACGTCACATGAGCACGATCCTGATCATCGAGGACGAGACGCGGATCGCCGCGTTCATCGCGAAGGGGTTGAAGTCCGCCGGGTTCACGTCCCACGCGACGGCCAGCGGCGTCGAGGGCGCCACGCTCGCCGTGCACGGTGGGTTCGACCTGGTGGTGCTCGACGTGGGCCTCCCGGACATCGACGGGTTCGAGGTGCTGGAGCGGATCCGCGGGCAGGGCGTCGCGGTGCCGGTGATCCTGCTGACCGCGCGGTCCTCGGTCGCGGACCGGGTGGCCGGCCTGGAGGGCGGCGCCGACGACTACATGCCCAAGCCCTTCTCGTTCGAGGAGCTCCTGGCACGCATCCGGCTGCGCCTGCGCACCGACACCGGGCAGTCGGCGGGGGACCCCACGCAGCTCTCCCACAACGGGCTCAGCCTCGATCTGCGGACCCGCCGGGCCACGGTGGGCGCCAAGTCGGTGGACCTGTCGGCCCGCGAGTTCGCGCTGGCGGAGACGTTCCTGCGCAATCCCGGACAGGTGCTCAGCCGCGAGCAGCTGCTCAGCAACGTGTGGGGGTTCGACTTCGACCCCGGCTCAAACGTGGTCGACGTGTACGTGCGGTACCTGCGGGGCAAGTTGGGCAAGGAGCGGTTCGAGACGGTCCGCGGGATGGGCTACCGGCTCGTCTGACGGCTCCCGCTGCCGGGTCAGTCGTCGTCGTCCGAGTCGTCGTCCCGGTCGTCGTCGTCATCGTCGCCGCCGTGATCGTCGTAGTAGCTGGGCTTCGGCGCGGAGACGGTCTCCGGGGCCTCGCCCCCCGTGGTGCTCTCGGCGCCCGACGGGGTCGCGCTGGTGGAGACCGGGGAGCTGGGCGACGGGGTGGCGGTCACCGACGGCGTCGGGCCGGCAGGCGCGGCGGTCACCTCGGGTGTCGGTGAGCCGACGACGGGCACCACCAGCGCGGGCTCACGTTGCGGCGCGTTCGTGGGCGGCGCCAGGCTCGCCACCGCCCACACGCCCGCGGCGGCCACCGCGATGATCAGCGCCAACCCGGCCAGCGTTCGCCTCATGAGTTCCTCCTCGACGACACCAGTCAACAGTGCCCCGATGAGGGGGACCCACGCCCCGGATGAGAGAACTCTCATCCGGGGATGGTGGTGGCTAGATGCCCTCGCGCTTCGGGATGGTCAGGGCGATGGGCTTGTTCACCTCGGCGAAGAAGTCGTTGCCCTTGTCGTCGACGATGATGAACGCGGGGAAGTCCACCACGTCGATCTTCCAGATCGCCTCCATCCCCAGCTCCGGGTACTCGACGACCTCGACGTGCTTGATGCAGTCCTGCGCCAGCCGGGCGGCGGGGCCGCCGATGGAGCCGAGGTAGAAGCCGCCGTGCTTGTGGCAGGCGTCGGTGACGGACTTCGAGCGGTTGCCCTTCGCCAGCATGATCATCGAGCCACCCGCGGCCTGGAACTGGTCCACGTAGGAGTCCATGCGCCCCGCCGTCGTGGGGCCGAAGGACCCGGACGCCATGCCCTCGGGCGTCTTCGCGGGCCCGGCGTAGTAGACGGGGTGATCCTTGAGGTACTGAGGCATGGGCTCGCCGGCGTCGAGGCGCTCCTTGATCTTGGCGTGCGCGATGTCGCGGCCGACGATCAGCGGCCCGTTGAGCATGACGCGGGTCTTGACGGGGTGCTTGCGCAGCTCGTCGAGGATCTCGGGCATGGGCCGGTTGAGGTCGATGCGCACGGCCGCGCCCTGACCAGTGCCGGTGATGCCGTCGGTCTGCGCGTCGAGCTCCTCGTCGACGTGCTCGGGCATGAAGCGGGCCGGGTCGAACTCGAGCTGCTCGATGAACACGCCCTCGGGGGTGATCTTGCCGAGGCACTGACGGTCCGCGGAGCAGCTCACCGCGATGGCCACGGGCAGCGAGGCCCCGTGGCGGGGGAGTCGGATGACGCGGACGTCGTGGCAGAAGTACTTGCCGCCGAACTGGGCGCCGATGCCGAGCTTGCGGGTGAGCTCCAGCACCTCGTTCTCCAGCTCGACGTCGCGGAAGCCGTTGGCCGCCATCGATCCCTCCGTCGGGAGGGTGTCGAGGTACTTGGCCGAGGCGTACTTGGCCGTCTTCATCGCGAACTCGGCCGAGGTGCCGCCCACCACGATGGCCAGGTGGTACGGCGGGCAGGCCGCGGTGCCGAGGGAGCGGAGCTTCTCCTCCAGGAACTTCATCATCGACGCGGGGTTCAGCACCGCCTTCGTCTCCTGGTACAGGTAGCTCTTGTTCGCCGAGCCGCCGCCCTTGGCCATGAAGAGGAACTTGTAGGTGTTCTCGTGGCC
>JAPUEL010000039.1 GCA_027492545.1 Propionibacteriaceae bacterium | reverse complement strand
CGAACCTGCGTAGGAAGCTCGACGACCCTCCCGCAGACCCGCGCTACATCCTCACTGTCCGCGGAGTCGGCTACCGGATGGGACCGGGACGGTCATGAGACTGCGCGGCTACGTCTCCCGGATGCGGTGGGGCACCCGCACCTTCCTCACCCAGGCACTGGTGGTCGCGGTCGGCGTGCTCACCGCCGCCCTGGTCGCGATGGTGCTAGGTCCGCCGCTCTTCCACGAGCACCTGCAACAGCTGGGACTCGCGGACGGCACCGCCGAGATGGGGCATGTGGAGCAGGCGTTCCTGGAGGCCGGCGTCAGGTCCCTGGGCTTCGGCCTCGTTGTCGCGCTCGCGCTGGCCATCGGCCTGGCCTGGCTGGAGACCAGGCGCCTGCGCCGCCCACTCGAGCAACTCACCGTCGCCTCGGCCCTGGTGGAGGCAGGCGACTACAAGGCGCGCGTGCCCGACACCGCGACCAGCCCCGAATTCGCCGCCGTCGCCGACGCCTTCAACGACATGGCCAGCCGCCTGGACTCAACCGAGACCAGCCGACGGCGGCTGCTCTCAGACGTCGCGCACGAGCTCCGCACCCCCCTGGCCACCCTGACCGCTGAGTTGGAGGCCGTCATCGACGACGTGGTCCCCTGGGATCACGACAGCCAGCAGCTGCTCACCGCCCAGGCCGCCCGGCTCAAGAAGATCGCCGCCGACCTCGACGACGTGTCCCGCGCAGAGGAAGGCCGATTCACCCTCGACACCCAGAGCCAGCCGATATCGGACCTCATCGAGCCCGCCGTCGCCTCCGTCACCCCCCGCTTCGAGGCGAAGGGAGTCTCGTTGATCGCGGACGCCGACCCCGGCGTCGTCGCGGCCGACCCGCAGCGGGTGGGTCAGGTTCTGGGCAACCTGCTCGACAACGCCCTGCGGCACACCCCGACCGGCGGGATCGTGCGCGTCAGCGCACGCGAAACGAAGGCCGAGGTGGTGATCACGGTCACCGACACAGGCGACGGCCTGAGCCCGGAGCAGCTCTCGAAGGTGTTCGACCGGTTCTACCGCGCAGACACGGCCCGCGCCCGCGACGCCGGCGGCTCCGGGATCGGGCTGACCATCGCCCGTAGCCTCGCGCTTGCCCACGGCGGCTCGCTCACCGCCACCAGCCCCGGCCCCGGACACGGCTCCACGTTCACGCTCACCCTCCCGCGTTCCGCTACGGAGCCGGCACCGGAACGCATCTTGATCGATTCTTGACCTTCCGCGGGTTGGCTCCCGGGCTGAGGGTTCATAGCCTCGAGGGAGGTCCGGCGATCCCCGTCGGCCAGGAACGGAGCACAGACACATGTCACGCATGAAGCGGATCACCGCCACAGTGGCCGGGCTGGCCCTCACGGCCACCCTGGCAGCCTGCGCAGACCAGGGCGCCACTCCCCCGGCCGCGACCACCTCGCCCACCAGCAGCACCTCCGCCACGGCCACCGAGTCAGCGTCGGCGAGCGCTTCGACGGACGTGGCCGCCGAGCACAACGACCAGGACACGACGTTCGCGCAGATGATGATCATCCATCACGAGGGCGCGATCGAGATGTCGCAGCTGGCCGTCGAGCGAGCAGACAACCCCGCGGTCGTCGCGCTCGCCGAGCGGATCGCCGAGGCGCAGGGCCCGGAGATCGACGAGATGACGGCCTGGCTGGGCGCCTGGGGCGAAGACGTCTCCCCCGACGACCACGGCGGCATGGACATGGGCGGCATGGACATGGACGGGATGAGCCAGGAGGAGATGATGACTCAGCTCGACGGCCTCACCGGCGTCGATTTCGATCCCGCGTTCCTCGAGGCCATGATCGCCCACCACGAAGGCGCCATCGAGATGTCCGAGCAGCAGGTGGCCGACGGCCAGAATCCGGACGCGGTAGCCCTGGCCGAGAAAATCATCGACGACCAGCGGGCAGAGATCACCGAGATGCGGGAGATCCTGGCCGGGTTGTAGGACTGCCCGAGTCGCCGAGGTGATGCGGCCCTGATCGTTGAGAAGCCCGCGACGATATTCAAGCCGTCCCGTGGTCGCTCGACCGGCAGGTCAGAGGTCGGCGGATGAGGTCCTCGATCGGGAGCCTGACGCATCGTGCTACCTATGCAGCGGCATCTGCGCATATATGCAGATGCCGCTGGATAGGTAGCAACATGCAGAGCCCTCGCCGGCCAGAGCTGGCCAGGCGTTGCGCGATTCGACATGGCAAGGCATCACACGTCGTCACATCGCTCCCCGGGCAGGAGTCGAACCTGCTGCGCTAATCCTGATTCAAAGTCAGGCGGGCCCTACCGAAAGACCAACCGGGGAACGGCCCCGGAGGGCCTTGGTCGAGTCTATACAGCCGCGACCCCGGGCGACCACCTGCCGGGACCGCGCCCGACGGCGGCCGGATGGACAGCCCGATATTTCCTCGAGGAACTTCTCCCCCACGGGCTCCTTGGGTGCGGAAACTGTCAGTGGTCGTTTCTAGTGTGGTGGGTATGAACACGGACGAGGCGAGGCACCTTGCCGATCAGCTGCGCTCCATCCGGATGGCCAGACGCCGCACGGAAGCCGAGGAGCTCAGGCTGATCACCCAGCTCGCCGTCGGGTACCACCTCGACGCCGAGACCGATGCGCATGACGCGCTGTACGAGCAGGACCTCCAGGTGGGGGGCGCGGGTTGTCCGCTGATCTCTGAGTGGTTCGGTCTCGAGCTGGCGGGGCTGCTGGGCTGCACGTCCAGGCAGGCTGTGTCGCTCGTCGGCCGGGCGCTGAACCTCCGCTACCGCCATCCCACCCTGTGGACCGCGGTCCAGCAGCTGCACGTGGATCCCCACCGCGCGGCCGCGGCGGCCGGTCGCTGTGAGGGCCTCCCCGCGGAACTCGCCGAGACGGTGGGCACGCGCTGGCTCAAGCTGCAGCACCGGCTCAGCTGGACCGCGTCGATGAACCTCATCGACCGGCTGATCATCGAGGTGGCTCCCCACATCGCCGAGGAGGAGGAGCGGCAGGCCTTGGCCGCGCGGCACGTGTCGATCTACGCCTACCGCGACGGGTCCATGCAGGTCTCCGCCCAGTTGGACGTGCTGGACGCAAAGTACCTCGACGCCACGGTCGAGCAGATCTCCGAGTACCTCGGCGCCGATGCTGCGGGGGCCGCGGTGTCCAAAGCCGAGCTGCGGGCCAGGGCGCTCGGAGTGCTCGCCCACCCCGCCTACGCGCTGGCGCTCCAGCAGCAGCATGCCCAGCAGCCCGCGCTCATCGACGGCTCCCTCCAGTCCGGCATCCCCGCGCCCACGACGGCGGACTCGGACGCCGAGCGGCACCGCCCCCATCCGGCCGGCTGCGCCGGACACACCTGCGGCGCGATCACCGTCCCCCTCGACGAGCTGCGCCCCCGCGCGGAGGTGTTCGTCCACATTCCCGCCGCCGACGTGACCGGCCTGACGGGCGCTGCGCGGGTGGAGCGGGCCGGTTCCTTGACCCAGGCGACCCTCGGCCTGCTTCTGGGTGACAAGAAGGTGTCGGTCCGGCCGGTCATCGACCTCCCCGAGATTCGGGCAGAAGACCCGTACCGACCCACCGCCAAGCTCCGGGAAGCGGTCATCCAGATCTTCCCCACCGAGGCGTTCCCCTACTCCCAGGCCCACTCACGTGGGCTGGAACAGGATCACACCGTCGCCTATCGGGCCTCCGGGCCGGGCGGCCAGACGAGGGCGGGCAACCTCGCGCCACTGGGCACTCGGGTCCACCGCGTCAAGACGGCCGGCCACTGGCACGTCGACCAACCAGTCCCGGGGTGCCTCATCTGGCGCAGCCCGCTCGGCTACCGCTACCGGGTCACCCCCCACGGCACCTACCCCCTGAACTAGACGCCGAATGCTCCCCGCCCGCCACCGCTCCGGTGCGCGGGCCGGGAGCGCGCGCCCCGGGCCCGAGGAGGGTTATCCCCAGGCTGGGAGACATGTGGGAACCCGGCGCTCGTCGTGCCCAGAGTGGGGGCACACTCGAACCTCTGAGAAGGAGACAACCATGGACAAGGTGCGGTGCTTCGGGGCGGCCGACGAGCTCTACCAGGCGTACCACGACGAGGAGTGGGGACGCCCCGTCGAGGACACGCCGGATGAGCGCGCGTTGTTCGAGCGGGTGTCCCTCGAGGGCTTCCAGGCGGGGCTGTCCTGGCTCACCATCCTCCGCAAGCGTGAGGCGTTCAGGGCGGCCTTCGCGGACTTCTCGCCGGCGGTGGTGGCGGGGTTCGGAGACGAGGACGTGGAGCGGCTCATGGCAGATGCTGGGATCGTGCGCAACCGCGCCAAGATCCACGCCTCCATCGGAAACGCCCGCGCCCTGGTGGCCCTGCACGACGAGGGCCTCCGCCTGCACCAGCTCATCTCCGCGCACGCCCCGGAGCCGCGGGAGCGGCCGCCGCTGAGCTTCGCCGACGTGCCCGCCCAGACCCCGGGCACCGTCGCGTTGAGCAAGGAGCTCAAGAAGCTGGGGTTCCGTTTCGTGGGGCCCACCACGCTCTACGCACTCATGCAGGCGGTGGGGATGGTCGACGACCACATCCAGGGCTGCTGGCTGGCCAGACCCGCGGCCTAGCGCGACGCCCACAGCCGGGCCCAGCCGCGCCGAAGGCCGGCCCCTCAGGGGCCGGCCTTCACGGTGGGGGTTGGAGTCACTTCTTCGACTTCTTGGACTTCTTCGACTTCTTGTCCTTCTTGGACTTCTTATCCTTCTTCGCCATGATGTCACCTCCTGTGCGTCAATGTCTCGTTGACACCAGAGTCAACCATTGCTTGACGGTTCTGTCAAGTATCCATTGACGCGTGTCGCGGGATACCATTCCTCCATGCCGGAGAAGAGTCAGGGAGACGCACGGGCCGCGGCGCTCGGCGCCCTCGACGCCGCGCGCCTGGCCAGGGAGTCCGCCGACATCGCCGAGTCGCTCGCCGTCCGCGAGGCACGCAGGGCCGGGGCGTCCTGGGCGCGCATCGGCGAGCTGTACGGGCTGACGAAGCAGGGCGCCCAGCAGCGGTTCAAGAAGGCGGCGGACTCTGACTGACCAGGTCGGCACACCGCTCCCCCTGGGCGGGCGTGCGACAATGGCACCCGTGTCCACCCGCCAGCCCGCCCGCGCACGCCGCTCCCGCACCCGGATGACGGCCTCGCAGCGGCGCGAGCAGCTGCTGGAGATCGCCCGCGAACTCTTCGCTGAGCGCGGCTACGAGGGCACCTCGGTTGAGGAGATCGCGGCGCGCGCCGGGGTGTCCAAGCCTGTGGTGTACGAGCACTTCGGCGGCAAGGAGGGCGCCTACGCGGTGGTGGTGGACCGTGAGACCCAGGTGCTGCACACCTCCATCCGAAGCGCGCTCACCACGCCTGGCGCCGGATCCCGCGAGCTGCTGGAGCGCGGAGCGATGGCCCTGCTGGACTATATCGACGGCTGCCCCGACGGGTTCAGGATCCTCTCGCGGGACTCGTCGACGGGGCAGCCCAGCGGCTCGTTCGCCTCCATCCTCAGCGACATCGCCGCGCAGGTGGAGGACATCCTGGCCGGCGAGTTCGAGCGCACCGGCCACGACCCCCAGTTCGCCGGCCTCTACGCCCAGGCCCTCGTCGGCCTCGTGGCGCAGACCGGCCAGCAGTGGCTGGAGAACCGCGAGCCGTCGCGGCAGGTGGTGGCGAGCCACCTCATCAACCTGGCCTGGAACGGCATGGCGCACCTGCAGCAGGAGCCCCGCCTCATCATGGAGACCAAGGACCGGCGCAAGGTGGAGGCCGAGGCCGGGGACGAACTCCCTCAGGCGGAGCCGAGCAGCAGCCGCCTCAAGTAGTCGGTCATCTCCGCCCGGTCGGCCGGTTCCCACTCCGCCAGGAGGGCCTCCTCGAGCAGCACGAGTGAGACCAACGCCGCATCCACCAGCTCCAGGCCCTCGGGAGTGAGGGTCACGAGCATCCCACGACCATCGTCGGGGTCGGGGATCCGGGTCACCGCGCCGCGCGCCACCAGCCGGTCCACCCGGTTGGTCATGGTCCCGGACGTGACGTGGGTCTCCCGCAGGAGTTGACCCGGGGACAGCCGGTAGGGACTGCCTGCGCGACGGAGCGCCGCCAGCACGTCGAACTCCCAGCCTTCGATGCCGTGCGCGGAGAACGCGCGCTTGCGATGACCGGCGAGGATCCCGGCGAGCCTGTCGATCCTCGACCAGATGTGCATCGGCTCGAGCTCCAGATCGCCGCGCTCGCGCGCCCAGGCAGCGACGACCTGATCCACCTCGTCGCTCATCCGAGCACCTGGGCACCTGCCACGGGCCCGTAGGCGCGGCGGACGGCGCGCACCCCGCTGAACACGCTGAGCGTCTCCGCCAGCTCGTGGCTGTGCGCATCGGAACCCGCCAGGAAGGCGCAGGTGGGCCCGGAACCGCTGACGATCGCCCCGAGTGCCCCAGCGGCCAGACCGATCTCCAGCGTGCGCGCGAGGGTGGGTTGCAGGGAGATGGCCGCGGGCTCGAGATCGTTGATCAAGGCCGCACCCACCCCCTCGGAATCGCCGGCGCGCAGCGCCTCCAGCAGCGCAACCGGAATGGAGGTGTCCTGAGGGCTGCTGATCCGGTCGAACTCCTTGAACACCGCGGGGGTGGACAGGCCGGCGTGCGAGAGCGCCAGCGTCCAGTGGAACGTGCCGCTCGAGATCACCGGAGCCAGCAGATCCCCCCGACCCGTGCCGATCGCGGTTCCGCCCATGAGGAGGAACGGCACGTCCGAGCCGACGGCGGCGGCCAGCTCGTGCAGGTCCTCCCGGGTGGCCCCCACCTCCCACAGCGCGTTGCAGGCCACCAGGACCGCGGCGGCGTCCGCCGAACCGCCGGCCATGCCTCCGGCCACCGGGATGCGCTTGCGGATCAGCAGGGTGACGCCGACGTCGTCGCGGCGGAACCGCTCCGCGAGCAGCTTGGCCGAGCGCATCGCGAGGTTGGTGTCATCCACGGGGAGGAACGCGGCGCCCTCGCCCTGAAACGACAAGCGGAAGACGCCGGCGGGGGCGGCCTCGGCCGTCACCTCGTCGCCGAGCGAGACAGCCTGGAAGACGGTGCCCAGCGCGTGATAGCCCTGCTCGTCGGTCCCGCCGACCCGCAGGGCGAGGTTCACTTTCGCCGGCACGCGAACCCTGACCGCCGTCACGCCTTGAACCTAGCGCATCGCGCGGCGCCGGACCCAGCAGTTCAGCGCGGCCCGGCCGCCAGCTGCTCCGCCACCGCCGCGAACGCGCCCACCTCCAGCATCTCCCCGCGCAGCTGCGGGTCGATCCCCGCCGCCTCGATCGCCGCCGAGGATGCGGCCGACGACCCGGCCAGACCGGACAGCGCGGCCCTCAGCATCTTCCGCCGCTGCGAGAAGGCGGCGTCGATCACCCGGAACGTCTCCTCGCGGGAGGCGGTGGTCGCCGGCGCGGGCCGCCGCGTGATCCGCACCAAACCGGAGTCCACGTTCGGCACGGGCCAGAACACCTTCGGCGGCACCGTCCCGACGCGCGCCGCGTCCGCGTACCAGGCCACCTTCGCGCTGGGTACGCCGTAGACCTTGCTCCCGGGGGGCGCCACCAGGCGGTCGGCCACCTCCAGCTGCACCATCACCAACCCGGTGCCCCACCCGGGGAACAGCTCGAGCATCCGCAGCAGCACCGGCACGGACACGTTGTACGGGAGATTGGCCACCAGCGCCGTCGAGGCCGGCCCGGGCAGGGAGTCGACCTGCAACGCGTCGGCCCCCACCACCTCCAGGCGCGACTCGGCCTCGTCGCCCATCCGCTCACGCACCGTCTGGCGGAGCCGCTCGGCGAGGCGGTCCTCGATCTCGACGGCCACCACCCGGGCGCCGGCCTCCAGGAGCCCGAGCGTAAGCGAGCCGAGCCCCGGCCCGACCTCCAGCACCACGTCGTCGGGCGTCACCCCGGACAGCGCGACGATCCTGCGGACGGTGTTGGGGTCGACGACGAAGTTCTGGCCCCGTTGCTTGGTGGGGCGGAGGTCCAGCTCCGCGGCGATACGCCGCACCGACGCGGGATCCAGCAGACCGAGCTCAGGCATGGGTACCCCACTGCCCGTAGGCCGCCGCCGTGTTCGCGACGATCTGATCACAGAACGCGCCCAGCTCGACGCCGAGCAGCTCGGCGAGGAACCTGACGGTGTGCGGCAGCAGGTAGGGCGCGTTGGCCTTGCCGCGCTGGGGCGCCGGCGTGAGGTAAGGCGCGTCGGTCTCGACGAGGATCCTGTCCAGCGGCGTGGCCAGCACAGCCTCGCGCAGCGCACCGGCGGAGCCGAACGTGACCACGCCAGGGAAGGACAGGAACGCGCCGCGCTCCAGGCAGCGCCGGGCGAAGTCCGCGTCCCCCGAGAAGCAGTGCATCACCACGCGCTCCGGGAGGCCCTCGTCGTCCAGCACGCGCAGGATGTCGTCGTGCGCGTCGCGGTCGTGGATCATCAGCGTCCGGCCGTAGGTCTTCGCCCATCCGATGTGCGCGCGGAACGAGACCTCCTGCGCCTCCCGCCCCTCAGCCTCCCTGGTGCGGTAGTGGTCCAGCCCGGTCTCCCCCACGGCCACCACCTCGGGTGCCGCCACCAGCGGCTCAAGGTCGGCCAGCACGGCGACGAGGCCGGCGGCGCCGTCGCGGAGGAGGACGCGGGCCGCGTCGTTGGGGTGCAGCGCCACCGCGGCGCGAACCGTCGGCTCACGCTCGGCCAGCTCGATCGCCGCGCGCGACGACTCCACGTCGCACCCCACCTCGATCAGCCGCGACACCCCCACCTGGGCGGCCAACCGCAGGGACTCGGCCACCGGCAGCCCGGAGTACTCGTGCGTGGACCACAGGTGGGTGTGATTGTCGACGACGGGGCGCGGCAGCGCCTCCGGCAGGGGTGGCAGGCCGAGCGTCTCGAGGGGACTCACCTGGGGCTCTCCTTATCGGCCAACGCCGCTGCGTACAGTTCCTTGCGGCTCGCGCCCGTGAGCTTCGCCACGTCCGCCACCGCCTCCGACAGTCTCGCACCACCCGCCCGCGACCGCCGAACGAGCTCCAGGGCGTCGTCGGCCGAGGCGGTCGCGGCGTCGGCGCCCGCGATCACCACCGTCACCTCGCCGCGCACCCCCGCCGCTGCCCACTCCGCCAACTCGGCCAGCGGACCCCGGACCACCTCCTCGAAGGGCTTGGTGAGCTCCCTGCAGACGGTAGCGCGGCGCTCGGCGCCCAGCTCGCGGGCCGCGTCCCGGAGGAACTCGTCCAGCCGGTGGGGCGCCTCGAAGAAGACCATCGTGCGCTCCTCGCCCGCCAGCGCGGCCAGCCGCCGGCCCCGCTCCCCCGCCTTGCGCGGCAGGAAGCCCTCGAAGCAGAATCGGTCCACGGGCAGGCCGGAGACGGCCAGGGCGGTGAGCACCGCCGACGGCCCGGGCACGGCGGTGACCCGGAGCCCGGCATCGATACAGGCCACCACCACGCGGTAACCGGGGTCGCTCACCGAGGGCATCCCGGCGTCGGTCACCAGCACCACCCGCTGCCCGGCCGCGACCGCGTCGACCAACTCCACGGTGCGCGTGGCCTCGTTGCCCTCGAAGTAGCTGACCACCCTCGCCGAGGGGGCGATGCCGAGCCGCTTGGTGAGCAGCACGAAGCGCCGGGTGTCCTCGGCCGCGATGACGTCGGCCGAAGCCAGAGCGTCGCGGAGGGTCTGGCTGGCATCGTCTGAGGACCCGATGGGTGTCGCGGCCAGGATGAGTGCGCCGTCGGGAAGGGGGTGCATGGGGTCAGCCTATGATGCATGGGTGCTGACGACGCTCCAGGCTCTCGACGACGGCCGGTTGCGTGACCGCACCGCCGGCTGGATCGTGACGCTCAGCATCACCCTGATGGCGTTCCTGCTGCGCTTCCACAATCTGGCCCAGCCCCACGGGATCATGTTCGACGAGACCTACTACGCCAAGGACGCCTGGGGGCTCCTGCAGTCGGGCTTCGAGCGGCAGTGGGTCGACGGCGCCAACGACATGATCCTCCGCGGGGACCTCTCCGGCATGAAGGAGGAGGCCGCGTACATCGTGCACCCACCGGTGGGCAAGCTGCTCATCGGCGTCGGCGAGGCCATGTTCGGCATGAACCCGTTCGGGTGGCGGTTCATGGCGCTGATCTTCGGCACGCTGCTGGTGTTCTTCACCATCCGGATGGCCAGGCGCCTGTCGCGCTCCACGCTGATCGGAGGAGTTGCGGGGCTGCTGCTCACCTTCGACGGGCTGGCCTTCATCATGAGCCGGATCGCCCTGCTCGACATCTTCCAGGCCACGTTCGCGGTGGCCGGTGTCGCCGCGCTGGTGGCGGACCGCGACTGGTTCCGGCACAGGCTGGCCGATCACCTGCGGGCCAGGGGCATGCCGGACCTCGACGGCGCCTTCGGCCCCCTGATGCTGTGGCGGCCCTGGCGCGCGGCGGCGGGGGTGATGTTCGCGCTGTCGGTGTCGACGAAGTGGAACTCGCTGTTCCTCATCGCGGTGTTCGGCGTCGCGGTGGTGTTCTGGGACCTGGGCGCGCGGCGCCTCGCGGGGGCCGGCCGCGCCCGGTGGTGGTCGCTGGTCGTGGACGCGCCCATGGCGTTCATCTACCTGGTCGTGGTGGTGGTCCCGATCTACATCGGGTCCTGGTTCCGGTGGCTGACCACCGACGGCGGCTACTACCGCGGCTGGGGCGCCGACCACCCGGATGATCCGATCGTGCAACGCTTCGGCGAGGCGCTCGGGGCGCTGTGGCACTACCACGTCGAGATGTACCGGTTCCACACCGGCGACGGGATGATGGTGGACGCCACCCACTCCTACGAGGCGCACCCGGCCGGATGGCTCTTCCTCCAGCGCCCGATCGCGATCTGGGCGGTCAACGACATCGAGCCCGGCACCGACGGCTGCGAGGCAGTCGGCACCACGTGCGTGAGCATCGTCAACGGCATCGGCACCCCGCTGCTCTGGTGGGCGGCAGCGCTGGCCCTCGGCGCCGGACTGGTCTGGTGGCTGTTGGGGCGTGACTGGCGGTTCGCGGTGCCGCTGCTGGCCGTGGCGGCCACCTACCTGCCGTGGTTCCGCTACGCGGGGCGCCCCCTGTTCTTCTTCTACGCCATCATGATCATCCCGTTCAGCGCCACGGTGCTGGCGATGGCCCTGGGGAAGATCCTGGGCCCGGCGAACCATCCCCGACGGCGGGTGCGCGCGATGGCGGTGGGCGTGTTCCTGGCCCTGGTCATCCTGAACTTCGCGTTCTTCTACCCGGTGTTCACCGGAGAGGTGATCACCCGCCCCGCATGGCTGATGCGGATGTGGTTCGGCAACGCCTGGATCTAGGCCCGGTGCGGCCTGAGCTTCCGGGACCCGTAGGCCCTCATCCTGCTCAGCCTGGGCAGCGCGATGGCGGAGGAGGCGTCCCCCAGGAGCAGCCCGGCCAGGTAGAACCCGCTGGCCGTCCCGTTCATCAGCTCCCCGCGCCCGTTCCCGCGCGCGTAGTAGCCGCCGGGGATCGCGGAGGCGCCGACGACGGGGCGCCCGTGATCGCTCGGGTCGATGGCCATCCGGGCGGTCTCCACGTCCGTCGCGGCGAGGGTGTCGGTGGCCCATCTCCGCAGCGCTGCCGTCGCGCCGTCGATGGTGGAGAGGCCCGTCTTCTGGCCCACCACCAGGGCAGAGTCCCCCACCGGGCGGACCATCCAAGCCGGCCCGGTGGCATGCAGGCTGATCTCCGCCACAGGCCGCGATGGCGTGCAGCGGACGATGGGCACCCACTGAGCCGGTCCGATGCGGGCGGCCCTCCCCCAGGGGCTGACCCCCAGCGTGTCGACCACCGCCACCCCGCCCACGACGCCGACGTCGCGCACCCAGGCGAGGTTGTTGCGGAACCCGACCCGGGTGACGCCCTCCTTGCGGGTGAGGTGGGTCACGGTCACGCTGTGCACCACCTGCGCCCCGGCCGCCACCGCCGCTGACCGGAGGGACTCGGCGTAGGCCACCGGGTCAACAGCCAGCGCGTCGGTCAGCAACGCCGCGCCGTCTGGTCCGATCACGACCTGCGCCTCCACCCCCGACTTACGGAAGAGGCCGGCCACTTCCCGCGTCTCGCGTTCGTCGCCCCCCGGCAGGGAGCGGTCCCGCAGCGGCAGCGTGAGGGCCTCAGGGTGGATCTGCCTGATCTCGTCCATCGCGGCCGCGTTGCGCCGCGCGTGCTCCAGCACGGCAGCGGGCCCGTACGCGTGCGCCATCGCCGCCACCGTCGACGCGTGCCCCACCGCAGCCACCCCATGACCGATGGCCGCCGTGCGGAACTCCAGGTTCGGATCCAGCACGAGGACGTCGTAGCCTTCCGCGGCGAGGCGTCTGGCGACCGTCAGGCCTGCGACGCTCGCCCCCAGCACCACCACGTCGTGCGACATGGAACCACCCTAACCCGTGGGCGGGACCGGTGGCCGGGCCACGCGGCGCAGGCAGTAAAGTCTGGCCGACGAAAGGAAAGCGCCCCATGTGGAAGCTGCACAACAACGGAATCCTTGCCCCCGACGCGGTGGTCAAGCCGACGGAGAGGCTCACCTGGGGCCGGACGATCGGGCTCGGCGCGCAACACGTGGTGGCCATGTTCGGCGCCACCTTCGTGTTCCCGCTCCTCATGGGCCTCAACCCCCAGCTCGCCGTGATGATGTCCGGCGTCGCGACGCTGGTGTTCCTGTTCGCAGTGAAGCACCGGGTGCCGAGCTACCTGGGATCGTCGGCCTCGTTCGTCGGCGTGGCCACCGCGGTCTACACCGCCGGCGGTGACCCGGCGGACCTGACGGGCGCCATGTTCGTCGTGGGCCTCACGCTGTTCATGGTGGGTCTGATCATCCACTTCGCGGGCGCGCGGGTGATCCACAAGGCCCTGCCGCCGGTGGTGACCGGCGCCGTCGTCATGCTGATCGGCTTCAACCTGGCACCCGTCGTGGCATCGGAGTACTGGCCGGTGGACCCGTGGCTGGCGTTCACCGTGATGCTCATCGTGATCGCGCTCAGCATCGGGCTGCGCGGCTTCATGGGTCGCATCGCGATCTTCCTGTCCCTGGTCATCGGCTACGTCCTCAGCTGGGTGTTCGACGCCGTCCTCGGGCCGCTGCAGAAGGTCGCGGCAGACGGCACCGTCACCGAGCAGCTGCGCGTGGACTGGAGCGCGGTCGCCGAGGCCAGCTGGTTCGGCCTCCCGCCCGTCTCCGACCTCGCCAACTGGAGCTACGGCGCCACCACCAACGTGGTCGGCTTCCACCTGCCCAGCTTCTCGTTCGCCGCGATCATCGTGGCGCTCCCCGTGGTGATCGCGCTCATCGCCGAGAACACCGGACACGTCAAGGCGGTCGCCGAGATGACGGGCGAGGACCTGGATCCCGTCATGGGCCGGGCCATCGCGGCCGACGGCGCGGGCTCCATGATCGCCACGCTGGTCGGCGCCGGCCCCACCACCACCTACGCCGAGAACATCGGCGTCATGGCGGCCACTCGCGTCTACTCCACAGCCGCGTACGTCGTGGCCGCCCTCGTGGCCATCCTGTTCGGCTTCTCGCCGAAGTTCGGCGCGGTGATCTCGGCCACGCCCGGCGCGGTCCTGGGCGGCATCACGGTGGTGCTCTACGGCATGATCGGCCTGCTCGGCGCGAAGATCTGGAAGGAGAACC
>JAPUEL010000038.1 GCA_027492545.1 Propionibacteriaceae bacterium | reverse complement strand
ACACGCTGGAGGTGTTGGGCGCCGAGCTCGACTACAACATCGAGGTCGTCTCGCCTGAGGACGAGGACCGCGAGCTGCTGGAGAGCTTCGACCTGGAGTTCGGCGAGGACATCGGCGACGAGGACGATCTCGAGTCCCGTCCCCCCGTCGTCACCGTCATGGGCCACGTGGACCACGGCAAGACCAAGCTGCTCGACGCCCTGCGTCACACCAACCTGGTGGCGAAGGAGGCCGGCGGCATCACGCAGGCCATCGGTGCCTACCAGGTGGTCACCGAGGTCGACGAGCAGACCCGCCCCATCACCTTCATCGACACGCCGGGTCACGAGGCCTTCACGGCCATGCGTGCCCGTGGCGCCAAGTCGACGGATATCGCCGTCCTCGTGGTCGCCGCAGATGACGGCGTGATGCCTCAGACCATCGAGGCGCTCAACCACGCGAAGGCGGCCGATGTGCCGATCGTGGTGGCGGTCAACAAGATCGACAAGGAGAGCGCCGATCCCACCCGGGTGCGCGGGCAGCTGTCCGAGTTCGGTCTGGTTCCCGAGGAGTACGGCGGCGACACCCAGTTCGTCGACGTGTCGGCGATCACCCGGCAGGGTCTCGACGAGCTGCTCGAGGCCGTGGTCCTCACGGCCGACGCGGCTCTGGACCTGCGCGCCAACCCGGACATGCCCGCCCAGGGCGTGGCCATCGAGGCGCACCTCGACAAGGGTCGCGGCCCCGTCGCCACGGTGCTCATCCACCGCGGCACGCTCCGCATCGGTGACTCGATCGTGGCCGGTTCGGCCCACGGCCGTGTCCGCGCCCTGATCAACGACCAGGGCGAGACCATCTCGGAGGCCCCTCCGTCGATGCCCGTGCAGGTGCTCGGTCTGACATCGGTGCCCGGCGCCGGCGACAACGTCCTGGTCGTCGAGGACGACCGCATGGCGCGCCAGATCGCCGACAAGCGGGAGGCGCGCATGCGTGCCGCCCAGCAGGCCAAGACCAGCCGCCGCAAGACCCTCGACCAGCTGTTCGAGCAGCTGGAGAAGGGCGAGGCGCAGGAGCTGCTGCTCATCCTCAAGGGCGACGGCGCGGGTTCGGTCGAGGCCCTCGAGGATGCACTGTCCAAGATCGAGGTCAGCGACGAGGTGTCCCTGCGCGTCATCGACCGCGGTGTCGGTGCCATCACCGAGACCAACGTGTCGCTGGCCGCGGCCTCGAAGGCCGTCATCATCGGCTTCAACGTGCGGCCCACGCCGCACGCGGCCCAGATGGCGGACCGCGAGAACGTGGACATGCGGTTCTACTCGGTCATCTACTCGGCCATCGACGAGATCGAGGCGGCGCTCAAGGGCATGCTCAAGCCGATCTTCGCCGAGGAGATCCGTGGTCAGGCGGAGATCCGCGAGATCTTCCGGTCGTCCAAGTTCGGCAACATCGCCGGCTGCATGGTCACCGACGGCACCATCCGTCGCAACGCCAGCGCCCGGCTGCTGCGCGACGGCGTGGTGGTCGCCACCTCGTCCATCGCCTCGCTGCGCCGTGAGAAGGACGACGCCACCGAGGTCCGCGAGGGCTTCGAGTGCGGCCTGACGTTGCATAACTTCAACGACATCCGCATCGGCGACGTCATCGAGACGTTCGAGATGGTCGAGAAGGAGCGCTCCTGATGCCGGGACCGAGAAATGCGAAGCTGGCCGATCAGATCAAGGTGATCCTGGCCACGACGATCGACCGGCGGGTCAAGGATCCCCGGCTGGGCTTCGTCACGATCACGGAGGTGAGGCTGACCGGCGACAACCGGGAGGCCACCGCCTTCTACACCGTGCTCGGTGACGACGAGGCCCGGGCGGGCTCTGCCGCCGCCCTCGAGTCGGCCACAGGCATGCTCCGCTCGACGGTGGGGCAGCAGCTCGGGATGAAGTTCACGCCCACGCTGGCCTTCGTGCTCGACGCCACCCCAGAGGTGGCCCGCCACATGGAGGACCTCTTGGCTGAGGTGCAGGCCAAGGACGCGGCCGCCGCCGCGGCCGCGGCGGGCAAGACCTTCGCGGGCGACGCGGATCCGTACCGGAAGCCGCTCGAGTCCGAGGAGGACGACGAGCGGTGACACATGCCTCGGGGGTGGTGATCGTCGACAAGCCGTCGGGGGTCACCTCCCACCAGGTGGTGGGTCGCCTCCGTCGTCTCCTCGGCACCCGCAAGATCGGGCACGCGGGGACGCTGGACCCCATGGCCACCGGGGTGCTCATCCTCGGGGTCAACAGGGCCACGAGGCTGCTCGGCCACCTGGCGTTGCACGACAAGCGCTATCTGGCCACCGTGCGGCTGGGCGAGTCCTCGCCCACCGATGACGCCGACGGCGACGTGTCCGCCGTCGCCGACGCCTCCCTCCTGACCATGGTCCAGGTTGATGAGGCGCTCGAGCCGATGCGCGGCGACATCCTCCAGGTGCCCAGCACCGTCTCTGCGATCAAGGTCGACGGCAAGCGCGCCTACGCCTTGGCCCGGGCCGGCGAGAGCGTCGAACTCAAGGCCAGGCCAGTCACCGTGTCCAGGCTCGACGTGCTTGCCGTGCGCGCCGACGTCGCCCGCCTCGACGTGGACCTCGACATCGAGTGCTCGTCGGGCACCTACGTCCGGGCGATCGCCCGGGATCTGGGATCGGCCCTCGGCGTCGGCGGGCACCTCACGGCGCTCAGGCGCACCCGCATCGGGCAGTACAGCCTCCGCGACGCCGTCGTCCTCGGCGACGAGCCCCCGCAGCTCATGTCCATGGCCGAGGCTGCGCGTCTCAGCTTCCCGGTGGTGGACCTGACCGAGGACGAGGCGCGCGATGTGGGCTTCGGGCGCCCGCTGGCACGCCCGGTCCCGGGCGGCCCGACAGGCGTGTTGGCGCCGGACGGCGAACTCCTCGCCCTGTACGAGCCCGCCGGCTCCGGATCGAGGCCGGTTGCGGTGCTGGTGGGGGCATGACAGATTGGGGCACTGTGACTGAATCGGTGGTCGTGATCGGCAACTTCGACGGCGTACACCTCGGCCATCGCCGGGTACTGGCCGAGGCCACTCGGGACGTCGATCATCCCCTCATCGTGCTCACCTTCTGGCCCCACCCCGTCACGGTGCTGAGGCCCGCAGCCGCCCCGAAACTCCTCAGCGATCTGCGCACGCGCATCGACCTGCTCAAGGAAGCCGGGGCCCACGAGGTGCGCGTGATCCGTTTCACCCCGGACGTGGCGGCCATGACGCCCGCGCAGTTCGTCGACCGGTTCATCGCACCCCTGCACCCGGTGCGGGTGGTGGTGGGCCAGAACTTCCGCTTCGGCCACCGCGCCGCGGGTGACGTGCGCACCCTCGCCGAGCTGGGGGCGGGCCGGTTCGAGGTGGTGCCGCTGCAGCTCGAGACCATCAACCACGAGGTGACCTGCTCCACCTGCATCCGCGAACTGCTCGCGGCCGGTGACGTGGGGGGCGCCTCGCAGCACCTGACCAGGCCGTTCCGGTTCCGCGGCGTGGTGGTGGTGGGGGACCAGCGCGGCCGCGACCTCGGTTTCCCCACGGCCAACCTCACCGTCCCACCGGAGATGGCGGTGCCGGCCGACGGCGTCTACGCGGGGTGGCTCACCAACCTCGACGAGCACGGCGGCCCCATGCCCGCCGCGATCTCCGTGGGCACGAACCCCACCTTCGACGGTGCGGACCGGAGGGTGGAGAGCTACGTGCTCGACCGCACCGATCTCGAGCTCTACGGAGTGGAGGTGGCCGTGGACTTCGTCCAGCGACTCCGGGGCCAGGTGCGGTTCACGGGCATCGACGCGCTGATCGAGCAGATGCACGCCGACGTCGACGCCACCAGGCGCTGCCTGGGGCTCTGACGGCCGCAGATCAGCGGGCCGTCAACGACTTCTTGTAGATGGCGTAGTGCTTGCTGGGCTCCAGGTCACCTTCGACCTGCGGCACCTCGGGCTCCTCCACGAACAGATGCTCGCCGGTGGGGTAGTACTCGAGGGAGATGTACAGGGGCACGGCGCGCTCGTTGTTGGGGTCCACCGCGAGGTAGACGGCCGAGAATCCCCGCGCCCGCGCCTCCTCCTCGAGGAACCGGCTCAGGGCCCGCCCCGCGCCGAGCCGGCGCGCATGCGGATAGACGTACATGTTGCGCAACTCGGGGGTCATGGAGTCCGCAGCCAGGTCGAGCACCGCCGTGCCGACGGGCTCCTCGCCGTCGAAAGCCACGGCGAGGATCAGCGTGCCCCGCTGCTGAGCCTCGAAGTGCTGATCGACGAGGCCGAGGTCCGGACGGAACTGGCTCGCGCGCAGCGCTTCGAGATCTGCTGCCGTTGCAGGACGGACGCCGATTGCCATAAGGGGCTCCTTGCTCACTGTGCCGGGACTGCTGCCACCCTACCGCTTCGGGCTCTCACCCGGGTGCCCGATCGGTTTGGGGGCCCCGACCCCGCGGTGATAAGGTTCTCAGGTTGCCGTTCGATCGGCCACGGATCAGTCAGAGCCCCGACAGCACCCGCGCCTGGGGCGCCGTGCAGCGAACCGGAAGGAGCCCCATTTATGGACGCTGTTGACAAGAAGAAGATCATCGACGAGTACGCGACCACCCCGGGTGACACCGGGTCGCCCGACGTGCAGATCGCCCTGCTCACCAAGCGGATCGCTCACCTCACCGAGCACCTCAAGGAGCACAAGGGTGATCACCACAGCCGCCGCGGCCTGATGCTCATGGTCGGCCAGCGCCGCCGTCTGCTCAACTACGTCGCCAAGAACGACGTCGAGCACTACCGCGCGCTCATCGCCCGCCTCGGCCTGCGTCGCTGACCACGGCGAGAACCTCTTCACCGCTCCGGGCGCCCCTTCATGGGGCGCCCGGAGTCGTTGACAGGACCTGCCTGGCGTGGCCGAAGCGGTGCGCGGTGACGGACACGGTCTGCTCGCGCAGGTAGGGCAGGCACGCCAGGCGCCCAGGCAGCGCCGGACCCGGATAGACGGTGACGTCGATCGGGCCGCCGAGATCGGCGAGGAGGTCGCGGGTGCCGAGGTGGCGGATGCGGCCCGCCGCCGTCGCGTCGAACTCGTCGTCTCCGGCGGTCTCCAGCGCGAAGCCCACCCGGCCCAGGGCCTCGGCCACGCCGTCGGCGAGGGGCCCGCGGGCCGAGAACCTCACGTCCGCCCCCGCCGCGATCGCCGCCGACGCCTCCCGCAGGACGTCCCACGCGCCGGCATCCTCCACCCGGACCACCACCGACGCGGGCAGATAGCGCAGGATGTTGCGCTCGGACACCAGCGCCGTCGGGTCGTGCAAGGCGGCGAACACGGTCCGCGACGCCTCCTCGTCCTCGGCCGCCGCTGAGCGCAGCCGCTCCCACTCCGTGGCCCACAGCACGGTGCGTGCGCCGCGCAGCAGGGGCGCGAACGCCGGACCCGTGGGGACCCGTGTCCGCTGGGGCCACCGCGGCTCCGGGACCCATCTGCCCAACGAGGCGACGTAGTTGGGGCCACCCGCCTTCGCGCCCGGGCCGACGGCGGAGCGCTTCCACCCCCCGAAGGGCTGACGCTGCACGATCGCCCCGGTGATGCCGCGGTTGACGTAGCAGTTGCCGGCCTCCACCTGGCGCAGCCACGCCTCGATTTCCAGCGGATCCAGTGACTGAAGGCCTGCCGTGAGCCCGTACGCGGTGGCGTTCTGCCAGGCGACGGCCTGCTCCAGGGACTCGGCCTCCATCAGGCCGAGCACCGGGCCGAAGTACTCCACCTGGTGGAACTCGCTGCCGGGCCGCACGCCCGTCCGGATCCCGGGGCTCCACAGGCGCTCGCTGTGCCGGCGCGGTTCCAGCAGCCAGCGTTGCCCGGATTCCAGCCTCGTGAGCGCACGGAGGAGCTTCTGTCCCGGCGCCTCGGTGAGGGGGCCCATCTGCGCGGCCGGGTCCGCCGGCCAGGCGACCCGCAGGGACGAGGCCGCGTCGAGCAGCTGGTCACGGAACCGCCGCGACCGGGCCACCGAGCCCACCAGGATGCCGAGCGACGCGGCCGAGCACTTCTGCCCCGCGTGCCCGAATGCCGAGGTGACCAGGTCGGCCACCGCGAGGTCCAGGTCCGCCGAGGGCGTCACGACGATCGCGTTCTTGCCTGAGGTTTCCGCGAGAAGAGGCATGGAGGGCCGCCAGGACCGGAACAGGGCGGCCGTCTCCGCGGCTCCGGTGAGGATGATCAGATCGACGCGGGGATCCGAGACCAGGCTCTGTCCCAGGGGCCCGTCGTCGACCACCACGAGCTGCACGACGTCGGGCGGCAGGCCGGCCCGGGCGCAGGCCTCGGCCAGCATGGCCGCGGTCCGGCGTGCCGGCGGGGCGGGCTTGAGGATCACCGCGGAGCCTGCGGCGAGCGCCGCGGCGACACCGCCCAGCGGGATCGCGATGGGGAAGTTCCAGGGCGGCGCGACGACGGTGAGGGTGGGCGGGACATGGACGGCGCCGTCGACGCGGTCGGTGGCGCGCTCGGCGTAGTAGCTCGCGAAGTCCACCGACTCGGAGACCTCCACGTCGGCCTGGTCGATCAGCTTGCCCACCTCGTCGGCGGCCACCGCGACGAGTGCCGTCCGCGACTCCTCGAGCTCGGCCGCGAGCCTGCGCAGCGCCGATGCCCGCGCGGCGGGCCGAACCCCTCCCCACAGCTCGCCGGCCCGACGTCCACGCTCCAGGACGGACTCGATTCGGGCGGGCGTCGACGCGGTCGCATGGCTGACCAGGGCTGCCCCCAGCCCCGGGGTCGGGAGAAGCTCCTGGATGGCGGCTGCCCACTCCTGGTTGGCCCGCAGCGCTGGATCCGTGTCCGGCGCGTTGGTGAACCCTGGCTCGTCGTCGGAGCGCGTCTGGGTGGCCCACCGCTGCGGGGTGGGAGCCGAGACCAGAGAGATCGCCTCCCGGAACCTCACCTCCTCCCGGTCGAGGAACGAGGCGTCGCGGCCGAGGTGCGCCGCGCCCGACATGAAGTTCTCCGGGGCCGCGTTCTCCTCCAGGCGGCGGACCAGGTAGGAGATGGCCGAGTCGAACTCGGCGCGCGGCACCACCGGAACGTAGAGCCTGAGGCGCCCGACCTCGCGCAGGATGACCCGCTGCAGCGGCACCCCCATGCCGGAGAGCATCTCGATGTCCATCTGGTCCGTCACGCCCCTGGCGCGCGCCACCTCCCACGCCGCGGCAAGGGAGTACACGTTGTGGCTGGCGACGCCGACGAGCAGGCGCCCGGCGCGCTCGGGGGTGAGGCAGAAGTCCACGGCGCGGAGGAAGCTCGCGTCGGTCTCCGCCTTGCTCCCGAGCACCGGGCTCTCCCACCCCCTGAGCTCGGCCTGGACGCGCTCCATGGCCAGGTTGGCGCCCTTGACGAGCCGCACCTTGATCGGCTCGCCTCCCGCGGACACCCGCCGCGCGGCCAGCTCATCGAGCTCCCTCAGGATCAGGCCCGACTCCGCGAGATAGGTCTGCACCGCGATCCCGGCGTGTAGCCCGAGGAGCTCAGGATCCATGACCAGCCGGGAGAACACGTCGAGCGTCAGGTGGAGGTCGCGGTACTCCTCCATGTCGAGGTTGACGAACTTTCCCGAGCGGGCGGCGAGCAGCATGAGCGGCCGGAGCCGTGCGACGGCCTCCTCGACGGTGGCCGAGTGGGCCCAGGGGGAGTGTGGGCCGAGGACGGCCGAGACCTTGATGGACACGTAGTCCACGTCGTCGCGGGCCAGGAGCCGCATGGTCTCCCGCAGGCGGGCCGAAGCGTGCCGGTCGCCGAGGACGGCCTCGCCGAGGAGGTTGACGTTGAGGTGGTTGCCGCCGCGCCTGCACCGCCTGAGCGACGGGGCGAGGCGCCGTCCGACGTCCACCACAAGATCGCCCACCAGGGCTGTGAAGGCTGCCCGCACGACTCCCAGCGCGGGGCGCGGCGCCAGCCCCACCACACGGAGCCCCCATCGCAGGGGCGGCGGCAGGAACGGAGCCTGACGGCGGGCCAGCCGCCGGAGGGCACCCGCCGCGACACCGGGATCCTCGGGCCGCAGCACGCCGTCGACGAAGTCCAGCGTGAAGGAGAGCCCGTCCGGGTGCGCCAGGACGCGGGCGAGAAGCCTTGCCGCGGGGGGTTCGGCCTGGCCTGCGCTCTCCTCGGCCCACCGGCGAGCCGTGGCGACGGAGGCCTCGACCGACTGCGGAGCGGTGACACTGAGCATTCAACCATCGTGGCCCAAGCGGCTAGACTGCACACGACAACTGAATATCTTCATTTCCACCCGCCGCCCAGCGCACGTGTCCGTCTGGTCCTCGGTAGTGGCTTTCGGGCGCCCGAAGAGCGCACCCGCGGGCCTCGATCGATGACCGGCAGGCGTGGCGAGCATCGCCGTGCGCGGGCGGGCGAACACCCCCCGAAAGGAGCCTGTCCATGGAAGGACCAGGCATCGAATTCTCTGAAGCCGTGATCGACAACGGCAAGTTCGGCAAGCACACCGTACGTTTCGAGGCCGGCGTGCTGGCCCAGCAGGCCGACGGCGCGGCCGCGGTCTACCTCGACGGCGACACCATGCTGCTGTCGGCCACCACCGCGCAGAAGACCCCGCGCGACGCCATCGACTTCTTCCCCCTCACCGTCGACGTCGAGGAGCGCATGTACGCCGCGGGCAAGATCCCCGGCTCGTTCTTCCGTCGCGAAGGCCGGCCCGGCGAGGGCGCCATCCTCGCCTGCCGCCTCATCGACCGCCCGCTGCGCCCCGCGTTCGTCAAGGGCCTGCGCAACGAGGTCCAGGTGGTCGTCACCGTCCTGTCGCTCAACCCCGCCGTCATGTACGACGTCGTGGCGATCAACGCCGCCTCGATGTCGACGCAGATCGCCGGCCTGCCGTTCTCCGGCCCCATCGGCGGCGTGCGCGTCGCCCTCATCGACGACCAGTGGGTGGCTTTCCCCTCCGTCGAGCAGGTGTCGAAGTCCGTCTTCCAGATGGTGGTGGCCGGCCGCGTGCTGGCCGACGGCGACGTCGCGATCATGATGGTCGAGGCCGGCGGCACCGAGGCCACGTGGGAGCTCGTCCGCTCCGGCAAGACGGCCCCCACGGAGGAGGTCGTGGGCCAGGGCCTCGAGGCGGCCAAGCCGTTCATCAAGGCGCTGTGTGATGCGCAGTCCGAGCTGGCGGCCAAGCTGCCCAAGGAGACCTACGACTTCCCGGTCTTCCGTGACTACCAGGACGACGTCTTCGAGGCCGTCTCCGAGCTCGCCTCCGAGCGCGTGGCCCAGGCCATGAAGATCGGCGGCAAGCAGGAGCGCGACGAGGCCACCCACGCCATCCGCCAGGACGTCACCGCCCAGCTCGCCGAGCGCTTCGAGGGCCGCCTGAACGAGGTGTCGGCCTCCCTCAAGGCGCTCACCAAGAAGATCGTGCGCCACCGCACCCTCACCGAGTCCGTCCGCATCGACGGCCGCGGCCCGAGCGAGATCCGTGAGCTGGCCGCCGAGGTCGCGGTCATCCCGCGCGTGCACGGCTCGGCCCTGTTCCAGCGCGGCGAGACCCAGATCATGGGCGTCTCCACGCTGAACATGCTGGACATGGAGCAGAAGATCGACACGCTCTCCCCGGAGCGCACCAAGCGCTACATGCACAACTACAACTTCCCGCCCTTCTCCACCGGCGAGACCGGCCGCGTCGGCTCCCCGAAGCGCCGCGAGGTCGGACACGGCGCGCTGGCAGAGCGGGCCCTGATCCCCGTGCTGCCGACCCGCACCGAGTTCCCCTACGCGATCCGTCAGGTCTCCGAGGCCCTGGGCTCGAACGGCTCCACGTCGATGGGCTCGGTCTGCGCCTCGACGCTGTCGCTGCTCAACGCCGGCGTCCCGCTGAAGTCCGCTGTCGCGGGCATCGCCATGGGCCTCATGTCCGAGGAGGTCGACGGCGAGACGAAGTACATCGCGCTGACCGACATCCTCGGTGCCGAGGACGCGCTGGGCGACATGGACTTCAAGGTGGCCGGCACGCGTGACTTCCTCACCGCGCTCCAGCTGGACACCAAGCTCAACGGCATCCCCGCCGTCGAGCTCCAGAAGGCCCTCCTGCAGGCCCGCGACGCCCGGCACACGCTGCTCGACGTCATGAACGAGGCCATCGACGTGCCCGACGAGATGAGCCCCTACGCTCCCCGCATCATCACGGTGCGGATCCCGGTTGACAAGATCGGCGAGATCATCGGCCCGAAGGGCAAGATGATCAACCAGATCCAGGACGACACCGGCGCGAACATCTCCATCGAGGACGACGGCACCGTCTACGTGGGCGCCGAGACCGGCGAGGCGGCGGACGCCGCCGTCGCCGCGATCAACGCCATCGCCAACCCGCACCTCCCGGAGCGCGGCGAGCGTTACCTCGGCACCGTCGTGAAGCTCACGGCCTTCGGGGCTTTCGTGTCGCTGCTTCCGGGCAAGGACGGGCTCCTGCACATCTCGAAGCTGCGCCCGCTCGCCGGCGGCGCCCGCGTCGAGAGCGTGGAGGACGTCCTCTCGGTCGGCCAGAAGCTCCAGGTGGAGATCTCCGACATCGACGACCGCGGCAAGCTGTCGCTGATCCCGGTGGTGGAGGAGAAGGCCGAGTCGAACGACTGAGCTGGTCCAGGTGTTGCCGCAGGGGCGGGTCCGGATCTCCGGGCCCGCCCCTGCGGCTTGTCCCGGCGGGTGGCGGGTCCCCGCCGTGGATGCTTGGATGGGGGAAACCAACGGGAGGGATCACTCGTGAGCGAGATTCGCGTGGGCGTGTTCGGGGTCAGCGGGAAGATGGGCAGCGAGGTGGTCCGGGCCGTCACCCGCGCCGAGGGCATGACGCCCGTGGGAGGGGCCGATCTGGGGGAGCCCCGGGAACTGGTCAACCGAGCCCAGGTGGTGGTGGACTTCACCCACCCCGATGCCGTCATGGACAACGTCGAATGGTGCCTCGACAAGGGGCTCCACATGGTGATCGGCACCACGGGCTTCACCGCCGAGCGGCTGGAGCGGGTCCGCGAGCTCTGCGCCGCGCACCCCGAGGTAGGTGTGCTCATCGCCTCCAATTTCTCCATCGGAGCGGTGCTGATGATGAAGTTCTCCGCACTGGCCGCGCCGTTCTACCCCTCGGTCGAGATCGTCGAGCTGCACCATCCCAACAAGGCCGACGCCCCGTCGGGCACGTCCGCTACGACGGCACGGCGCATCGCGGCCGCCCGTCAGGAGGCGGAGCTGGGTCCGGTGCCTGACGCCACTGTGCACGACGACGGGGCCCGCGGCGCCGTGGTGGACGGCATCCACGTCCACGCGGTGCGCCTCCAGGGTCTGGTGGCCCATCAGGAGGTCCTCTTCGGTGACACGGGGGAGACGCTGACGATCCGCCACGACTCCTTCGACCGAGTCTCGTTCATGCCAGGCGTGGTCGCCGGGATCCGCCACGTGGTGGACCACCCGGGGCTCACCCTGGAGATGGAGTCGGTGCTGGGAGTCTGAATCAGGGCTGCGTATCCAGGGAGATGTCGGTGTGCATCCGGATCAGCTTGATCCCGGGCGCCCCATCGCCGGTGCCGACCTCCTGGTGCGCGCCGTCGGCTGCCCAACCGCAGCCGGACAGGAACGCGCGGAGCGCGTCGTCGGCCGCTCGCACCCACATCGTGGCCACCTCGTAGCCGTCCTGTCGGAGCGTGTCGACGGCGGCGTTGATCAACCGCGACCCGTGGCCCTCCCCCCGGTGCCGGGGATCGACGACGAACTCCGCGATGGTCCCGTCCCGCTCGGAGCGGTCCGGGTCCCCGCTGGGGCCGGTGACGGCGAACCCGACAACTCCGCCGTCGCCGATCGCCACCAGCACCCGCAGGTGGGCCAGGGGCGGCTTGACGATGGCCTCGTGCCAGACTCGGGTGGCCTCGTCGGCCGCCGGGCCACCGCCCGCGGCGGCCAGGAGGCCCGACTCGGCCCAGGCCCTCCGCTGGATGCGGGCGATGTCGACGGCTTCGGCGGGCAGGGCCAGGCGGACGGTGTCGGGTGCGGACATGGTGGCCATCGTATGGGCTCCTCTGACTCCGCCCCCTGGTGTGACGCGATCCGCGGCTGCATCCGACTCATCCACTAGCCTGAGCCCATGACCGACGTGAAGACACCCCCCAAGCTGGCCCCCGGAACGTTGCGGGTGATCCCGCTCGGCGGGCTCGGCGACATCGGTCGCAACATGACCGCCTTCGAGATCGACGGCCAGATCGCCCTCGTCGACTGCGGCGTGTTGTTCCCTGAGGACACCCACCCCGGCGTCGACCTCATCCTGCCGGCGCTCGACTACCTCGACGACCGGCTCGACGACATCGTCGCCCTCGTCCTCACCCACGGCCACGAGGACCACATCGGCGCGGTGCCCTACCTGTTGAAGAAGCGCCCGAACATCCCGATCTACGGCTCCAAGCTGACGCTGGCCTTCGTCGCCACCAAGCTGCGCGAGCACCGGATCCGAGACTTCGACCTCGACGCGGTGGAGGAGGGCGACATCGTCGAGATCGGCAACTACGAGTTCGAGTTCCTCGCGGTCAACCACTCCATCCCCGACGCCCTGGCAGTGGCCATCCGTACCAAGGGCGGGCTGGTCCTGCACACCGGCGACTTCAAGATGGACCAGCTCCCCCTCGACGGGCGGATCACGGACCTGCGCGGCTTCGCCCGCCTGGGGGAGGAGGGGGTGGACCTGTTCATGGTGGACTCCACCAACGCAGAGACCCCCGGCTTCACCACGCTGGAGCGCGACATCGAGCCGGCCATCGCGCGCGTGTTCGACCAGGCCACGGGCAAGCTGATCGTGGCCAGCTTCGCCAGCCACGTGCACCGCATCCAGCAGGTCCTCAACATGGCCGTCCGGTACGACCGCAAGGTGGTCTACGTCGGCCGCTCGATGGTGCGCAACATGTCCACCGCCCGCGACCTCGGCTTCCTCAAGGTGCCGGCCGGGACCCTGATCGAGCTGAAGGACATCGGCAACTACCCCAAGGACAAGGTGGTCATCGTCTCCACCGGTTCCCAGGGCGAGCCGATGGCCGCACTGAGCCGGATCGCGAACCGCGAGCACCCCGTCGTGGAGGTCGGTCCCGGCGACACGGTGCTGCTGGCCAGCTCGCTGATCCCCGGCAACGAGAACTCCGTCTACCGGGTGATCAACGGCCTGTCGAAGCTCGGCGCCACCGTCGTCCACAAGGGCAACGCCCTGGTGCACGTCTCGGGCCATGCCTCGGCCGGCGAACTGCTGTACTGCTACAACATCCTCAAGCCCCGCAACGTCTTGCCCGTGCACGGCGAGGCGCGCCACCTCATCGCCAACGCGAAGCTCGCGCAGGCCACCGGCGTGCCTGCCGCGCGCACGATCGTCGCGGGCGACGGGGACGTGATCGACCTCAAGGACGGGGTGGCCAGGAAGGTCGGCACCGTCGACGCCAGCTACGTGTTCGTCGACGGCTCCACCGTGGGTGATATCTCCGAGTCGATCATGGACCGGCGGATCCTCGGCGAGGAGGGATTCGTGTCGGTGATCACGGCGGTGGACCTCCACAACCGCAGCATCATCAGCGGCCCGGACATCCACGTGCGCGGCATCGCCGAGGACAGCAGCGTGTTCGATGAGGCCCGCACCCGGGTGGCAGAGGCCATCGTCGCCGCCATGCGCGACGGCGTGGACGACTCCCACCGGCTCCAGCAGGTCACGCGCCGGACGGTGGGGCAGTGGGTGGCGAAATCCCTGCGCCGTCGGCCCATGATCGTCCCGGTCGTCGTCACCACGTAGTCGGGGCCCGCCCGGTTTGACCCGTCCGGGGCCGCCGCGTAGAGTTGGCCCTCGGTGCTTTGCCCCCTCAGGGTTGGGCGCGCCGCAATGGCTTGAGCAAACAAGAAGGTAGGTCAGTCGTGTACGCGATCGTGCGCAACGGAGGACGTCAGCACAAGGTTGCTGTTGGCGACGTCCTGGACATCGACCTGGTGTCCGAAGAGGTCGGCGGTACCGTCACCCTGCAGCCGCTGCTGCTGGTCGACGGCGACTCGATCACCTCGGACGCCAAGGGTCTCGGCAAGATCAGCGTCACCGCTGAGGTGCTGGGTGTGAAGAAGGGTCCGAAGATCCGGATCCT
>JAPUEL010000037.1:10103-73689 GCA_027492545.1 Propionibacteriaceae bacterium | reverse complement strand
CGGGCGGGGTTCCCGGCCCCCCCGGCGGGGCCCGGGCGTGGGGCGGCCCTACAGCGCCCGGTCTGCCCCGCGGGGGGGCACCCTGGGGGGGGGGGGGCCCCGGGGCCCCGGGCCCACCCCGTCGGTGGGCCTCAGGCCTGCGCGTCGACCTGCGCCTGGATCTCAGCAAGAACCTCGGCGGGGTCCCCGGTGCCGACCTTGTAGGCCGAGCCCTGGAGCGCCGTCTGGAGGACGTCCCACGTCGGATTGCCCACGGGCAGGAACCGGACGATGGAGAGCGCCTCCAGGAAGGCGGATCCGTTCTCGTCCGACTCGGCCTGCCCCTTCTCGATCATCGAGGTGGTCACCGGCAGCAGCCCGGTGCCCTTGTACCAGCCCTCGTACATCTCGTCGGAGTACAGGAGATCGAGGAACGCGGCGGTGGCGGCCTTGCGGTCCGCGTCCCCGTTGTCGAACGCGACGATGAAGTCGGTCACGCCGAGCGCCACGCCGTCGCCGCCGTCGCGGGCGGGGATCGGGGCCAGCGCCACGTTGATCCCCTTCGCCTCGGCATCGGCGACGATCGCGGAGTGGGCCATCATCATGCCGAGCTTGCCGGCCTGGAAGAGGTCAGCCACGTCGATCCGGTTGTCCTCCAGGTTGGCCTGGGTATAGCCCGCTTCGAACATCTTCTTCATCTGCGCGAAGGCCTCGGTGGCCTCGGCGGTGTCTGCCTTGAGCGCCTCACCGTCGGCCCAGTCGCCGCCGGCGCCCCACAGCCACAGCGAGGACTCGACCTGGGCCTCCTCGCGGCCCAGCGGCATGCCGTACCCGCGCACGTCGTCGCCCAGGGCGACGAGCTTCGCGGAGGCCTCCTCCAGCTCGGCCCAGGTTGAGGGGGGCTCGGCGATGCCGGCCTGCTCGAACAGGTCGACGTTGTACGCCATCATGCGGGCCGACGAGATGTCCGGCGCGGCCCACTGGACCCCGTCGGTGCCCATCCCGTTGGCGAGCAGCGACGGCTCGATGGCGGCCAGCGTCTCGGCCGAGAGCACCTCGTCGATCGGGTAGAGAATCCCGGCCTCGGCCGACGCGGCGAAGGCGTTGTCGTTGAGGATGTCCGGGAAGTCGTTGGCCTGGATCCGGGCGGAGACCTTGTCGGTGAACCCTTCCCAGCCCTCGATCTGCAGCTCGACGGTCACGTCAGGGTAGGTCTCGTTGAACGTGGCGATGATCGCCTCCCAGTCCGACTTGGAGGTGTCCGAGTACGAGGGGGCGAGGACCTTGATGGTGGTCTCCAACGAACCGGGATCCACCGAGGTGGCGTCACCTGTCGCTGAAGGGGTGGTGTCGCCGCCGCAGGCCGCGAGGGCGAGGACGCTGACGAGGGCTACCGCGCTGATCTTGAGGACACGCTTGTTCACGTGCGCCTCCTTCCTGTCTTCGATCAACCAGGAATGGTTGTTGTCCGCGATATTAGGAGCGCACCGCCGCGGTGCGCGGGAATCGCCCACGCCGTAACCAAATAGTTACCGTTAACAGGTCAAATGCGCACAATGTGTGATCGAGAGCGATCAGAATCCCAGTCGGTTGAGGTATTTCGCGTCGCGCTGCCATTCCTTCATCACCTTGACGTGCAGGTTGAGATGCACGCGGGTGCCCAGAAGGCGGTTGATCTGCTCGCGCGCCTGCGCACCGATCTCGCGCAGGCGGGCTCCCTTGTGCCCGATGATGATGCCCTTCTGCGAATCCCGTTCCACGACGATGGAGGCGAAGATGTCGGTGAGCGGCTTGTCCTCGGGGCGGTCCGGGCGCGGAAGGATCTCGTCGATGACGACGGCGATGGAGTGTGGCAGCTCGTCGCGCACGCCCTCCAGCGCTGCCTCCCGGATGAGCTCGGCGATGAGCGTCTCCTCAGGCTCGTCGGTGATCTCCCCGTCGGGGTAGTAGACCGGCCCCTCGGGAAGCAGCGAGATGAGCGAGTCCCGGACGAGGTCGATCTGGTCGTCGGCCACAGCGGAGCAGGGGATGACCTCGGCCCACTCGAACGCCAGCTCGGTGGCCACCTCGCCGATGTCCACCAGGTGTGACAGCTGCCGCTCCTTGCTCACCAGGTCCGTCTTGGTGGCCAGCGCCACCAGGATGGGGCGGCGGGGCAGCTTGGCGATCTCCCCGAGGATGAACTTGTCACCTGGGCCGATCCGCTGGTCGCACGGCAGGCAGACGCCGACGATGTCGACAGATCCCCACGTCTCGAACACCAGGTCGTTGAGGCGCTGGCCCAAAAGCGTGCGGGGGCGATGCAGCCCCGGCGTGTCGATGAGGATCAGCTGTCCGTCCTCGCGGGTGACGATCCCGCGCACGGCGTGCCTGGTGGTCTGGGGTTTGCTGGAGGCGATCGCGATCTTCTGCCCGACGAGGGCGTTGGTGAGCGTCGACTTCCCGGCGTTGGGGCGCCCCACGAAGCAGGCGAATCCGGATCTGTACACGGGCTCAGTCATCATCGTCGCCTTCCGGGGACTCGGTGGAGGTGAGGTCCGCCTCGGTGAGGCGGCGGGCGAGGACGGTGCCGATCTGGTGACGCCGGCCGACGGCGCGGTCGGCGATCAGTTCGATGTCGCCCACGACGGTGCGGGCGCCGGGGATGGGCACCACGTTGAGCTGCTTGGCCATGAGCCCGCCGACGGTCTCCACGTCGTCGTCGTCGAGGTCGACGCCGAAGAGGGCGCCGAGCTCGTCGACGGGGAGCCTGGAGGAGATGCGGTAGCGGCCCTCCCCGAGGTCCGCCACGGTGGGGGCGTCCTGGTCGTACTCGTCGACGATCTCACCGACGATCTCCTCGAGGATGTCCTCGATGGTGGCGAGTCCGGCCGTGCCGCCGAACTCGTCGACGACCACCACGAGGTGGGAGTGGCTGAGCTGCATGTCCCTCAGGAGGTCGCTGACGGGCTTGGAGTCCGGGCAGAAGGTGGCGGGCCGCATCAGCTCCGCCACGCTCTCGTGGCGCTCCGCGTCGGGGAAGTCGTAGACGCGCTTGGACACGTCCTTGAGGTAGACCACGCCGAGGATGTCGTCGAGGTTGGTGCCCACCACCGGGATGCGCGAGAACCCGGAGCGCAGCGCGAGCGACAGCAGCTGGCGCAGGGTCGTGTCGCGGGTCACGAACACCACGTCGGTGCGCGGGACCATGACCTCCTTCACCAGCGTGTCGCCCAGCTCGAACACCGAGTGGATCATCTTCGACTCACCCGCCTCGATGAGCTCCTGCTTCTCGGCGATGTCGACCAGGTCCCGCAGCTCGGCCTCGGTGGCGAACGGCCCGTCGGCGTAGCCGCGGCCGGGGGTCAGCGCGTTGCCCAGGAGGATCATCAGCTGAGCGACGGGCCCGAAGATGGTGGTGAGGCCCGAGACCAGTGGTGCGAACATCCGCATGGTCCGCTCGGGGTTCTGCCGGCCGAGTGTGCGCGGCGCCACGCCCCACAGGATGAACGACACCGCCAGCATGAGGCCGATGGTGACGAGCGCCCTCTGCCAGTCCATCTCGAACTGGGTGAACACCACGAGGCCGGCGGCGACGATGGCCGTGGTCTCCAGCGCCATGCGGGTGAACATCACGGCGTTGATCGACGGCGCCGGGTCCTCGGCGATGAGCTTCAGACGCTGCGCCCCCCGCTCACCCTGCTCGACCAGCCGCTCGGCGCGCGCCCTCGTGAAGACGCCGAGTGCCGTCTCGACGGCGGCCAGGACTGAGGCGGCGAGTGCGCACGCGAGCGCGATACTCAGTTCGATCCACTCGGACTGTGTCACTGGGGGTAGTCAACTCGCTCGGTCGGGAATGCTGTGCCGCCCGAGTCTATCGCAGCAACGCTCTGGCGAAGGTGCGCCAGAGGACGCCGGCGACGAGCACCACCATGCCCCCGAGGATCGACTGCCAGGGCAGCGTCGCCACCAGGATCAGGCACAGCGCCGCACCGAGGATCTGCCAGGCGTGCCCGTAGCGCCGCTCGGCCGCGCCCTGCGTGAAGGCCGCCACGTTGGCAACGAAGTAGTACAGGAGCACGCCGAACGAGGAGAAGCCGATCGCGCCACGGAGGTCCGCGACGAGAAGGATCACCGTCAGCACGACGGCCAACGTCAGTTCGATCCGGTGCGGGACCAAGGTGCGCGGGTGAGTGTGGTCGAACACACGTGGCAGGTCACCCTCCCTGGACATGGCCAGCCAGGTGCGTCCGATCCCGGACAACAGACCGAGCAGTGCGCCCCCGACGGCGGCCACCGCACCGATCGCCAGGATCGCCCGTGCGGCCGGGTGGTCACCGACCAGCAGCGTCAGCGGCGCGGTCGCTGTTGCCAGGGCATCGTCGCCCACGAGCAGCAGCAGGCTGACGCCGACGGCGGCGTACAGCACGAGCACCACCACCAGGGCCGCGATGATGGCCCGGCCGATGGTGCGACGGGGGTCACGGACCTCCTCGCCCATGGTGGCCACCCGCGCGTAGCCGGCGAACGCGAAGAACAGCAGGCCTGCCGATTGGAGCACGCCGTACCACCCGGAGGCCCCCGTCGGAACGGCGACCAGGTGGCCCACAGGCCCGGTGGACTCGGCCCACCCGAACCCCAGCGCGACGCCGAGAGCCACGAGCGCGAGCCCCGCCAGCAGCATCGCCACCTTCGCGGTCCGCGTGACGCCGAGCAGGGTGACCCCGACCATGAGCCACACCGCCGAGATCGCCACCGGGAGCCGCCACGCCTCCGGCGCGAGGTAGGCGGCCAGAGTCATGGCCATCGCGGCGACCGAGGCCGTCTTCCCGATCACGAAGCTCCAGCCGGCCAGGAAGCCGGGCCACTCCCCCAGCCGCTCGCGCCCGTAGACGTAGGTGCCTCCCGCCGCCGGGTGCTGGGCGGCCAGCTGCGCCGAGGAGGTGGCGTTGCACCATGCCACCAGGGCCGCCAGTGCCAGGCCCAGCAGTAGGGCCCCGCCCGCCGCGGCCGCCGCGGGCGCCCACACCGCGAACACGCCCGCCCCCACCATCGACGCGACGCCGATGGCGATCGCGTCCGCAAGCCCGAGGCTGCGGCTCAGCTGCGACCGCGCGCCTGATCCCACGCCGCGATGATCCTGTCGTTCAGCCCGAACATGACCGTCTTCTCCTCCGGTTCGGCGTGATCGTGCCCGAGGAGATGGAGGAGGCCGTGGATGAGCAGGTACTCCGCCTCGCCGTCGACGCTGCGCCCGTTGTCCGGCGCCTGGCGGGCGGTCACCTGAGGGCAGAGCACGATGTCCCCCAGCAGCCCCATCGGCGGTTCCTCGTCGTCCTCCGGCGCGCGGAGCTCGTCCATCGGGAAGCTCATGACGTCCGTCGGACCGGGCAGGTCCATGAACCGCTCGTGATAGTCGGCCATCGTGGTCTCGTCCACCAGCAGGATGGACAGCTCGGCCTGCGGGTGGATCCGGAGCTTGTCGAGCGCGAACCGGGCCAACTCGATCAGGCCGAGCTCGTCCGCCTCGACTCCGGACTCGTTGTTGAGGTCGATCACTTCGCTCCCCTGCGCTGCTCGGACAGGCTCTCGAACTGATCGTAGGCGGCCACGATCCTGCCCACCAACCGGTGGCGGACCACGTCGCGGCTGGTCAGGGTGCAGAACTCGATGTCCTCGACGCCGTCGAGGATGCTCATCACTCCCCGCAGCCCGCTCTTGACCCCGCCGGGGAGGTCCACCTGGGTGATGTCGCCGGTCACCACCACCTTGGAGCCGAAGCCCAGGCGGGTGAGGAACATCTTCATCTGTTCCATGGATGTGTTCTGTGCCTCGTCGAGGATGATGAACGCGTCGTTCAGGGTGCGGCCACGCATGTACGCCAAGGGGGCCACCTCGACGGTGCCGGAGGTGAGCAGTTTGGGCACGGAGTCGGCGTCCACCATGTCGTGCAGCGCGTCGTACAGCGGCCTCAGGTAGGGGTCGATCTTGTCGTTGAGGGTGCCCGGCAGGAACCCGAGCCGCTCCCCCGCCTCGATCGCCGGACGGGTGAGGATGATCCGGCTGACCTCCTTGGCCTGGAGCGCCTGGACGGCCTTCGCCATGGCGAGGTAGGTCTTGCCGGTGCCCGCGGGCCCGATGCCGAACACGACGGTGTGACGGTCGATGGCGTCGACGTAGCGCTTCTGGTTGAGCGTCTTGGGCCGCACCGTCCGCCCCCGCGAGGAGACGATGTTCTGGGTGAGGATCTCGGAGGCCGGCGCGTGGGGATCGTCGGCCATCTGGATCACGCGCTCCACCGTTTCGCCGGTCAGCCCCTGGCCCGTGCGCAGGATGGTCACCAGCTCGGTGATGACCTCGGCGGCCTTGGCCACCTCGTTCGACGGACCGGACAGGGTGATCTGCCCGCCCCGGACGTGCAGGTCGGCATCGAGCTGGTCCTCCAGGATGCGGAGGAAGTCGTCGCGGGGGCCGAGCAGGTTGACCATGTCGATCGACGGCGGCACCGACACCGTCCGCGTGGCGTGCTGCTGGTCCAACGAGTGCGTGTTCAGGGTGCGTGTCCTTGTCTGAGAACGGATCGGCGGTCCGCCGCCGAGCACCCAGTCTAGGCTCCCTGTGAGCTTCAGCGCTCAAGCAGGGAGAGGTCGTCGTCCTCGTCGGAGATGATGTGCATGGCCGCCTCCTCGGCGCTGGCTGCGCCCCCGCCGTAGCCCACGTCGACGCCCAGGGTGTGCTCGATTCCTCCGCCGCCCTGAACCGCCATCAGGCGCCCTGCCCTGGCAGCGCCGACTTCGCGCGGCTCATGGGTTGGGTTCCAGTCCTCGACGTCGGCGACCAGTTCGGGCTCCTCCTGCTTGATCCGCATCTCGAGGGTCTCCCCCTGCCTCATCTCCTCGGGAGTGTTGCCGAAGCCCTGGGCGGGTGACCACTTCTCAGGGGAGACGTACCCCTCGTCCAGGACGTCCTCGACTCCGCGATCGATCAGCGAATCACCGGGCTGCAACTGATCCAGCTGCTCGGATTCGTCGGGCATGTACTCCGCTGCCATGTCGTCCATGCATGAATCTTGCCACCGTGCGCCACGCGCCGCGGCGTAACGCGCAGGCTCCCCGGGAAGTCGTCAGGGCCCCGTCGATGACCCCGGCGACCCGCCGATGACGGCGTATAATGCGGCGGTGCAGCAGATCCAGGAGGCGCCCAGACCCGTCTCGGACGTTCGGTTCGCCGAGCGGCCCAGAGGGGTGTACGACGTGGTGGTGGCCCTCTTCGTGGCGCTGCTGCTGATCAGCAACGTGGCCGCGGTGAAGCTGATCCAGTTCGGCCCGGAATGGACGCCCCTCGGGATCCCCGTCCTGCCGATCATCACCGACGGTGGCGCCTTCCTGTTCCCGCTGACCTACATCCTGGGCGATGTCCTGGCGGAGGTGTACGGCATGAAGGGCGCCCGGCGCGCCATCCTGCTGGGCTTCGGCACCTCCATCCTCGCCTCGGCCACCTTCCTCCTCGTGGGCGCCGCGCCCGCGGCGGCGGACTGGCCGAACCAGGACGCCTATTCCGCCGTCCTCGGGTTCGTTCCGCGCATCGTGCTGGCGAGCCTGCTCGGCTACCTCGCCGGTCAGTTCCTCAACGCCTGGGTCCTGGTCAGGCTCAAGAAGCGCGCCCCACAGGGGTCGCTGTGGAGCCGCCTGCTCGGGTCCACCGTGGTGGGCGAGGCTGCCGACACCACCATCTTCTGCGTGGTGGCGTTCGCGGGCATCATCTCGGGCGGCACGCTGCTCAACTACATCGTGGTGGGCTACCTGTACAAGGTGATCGTCGAGGCGCTCTTCCTGCCTGTCACGTACCGCGTCATCGCCGGTGTCAAGCGGCGTGAGCCCACCTACCCCTTGGCGGCGTAGAACCGGCCGAGGAACTCGTCGCGCAGGGCGTAGAAGTCCCCGGCCTTCAACGCCTCGCGCATCCGGTCCACCAGCCGCACGGTGAACCGCTCGTTGTGGATGGTGGCCAGCGTGGCCGAGAGCATCTCCTTTCCCTTGAACAGGTGATGGAGGTAGGCGCGCGTGTAGTGCGTGCAGGTGTAGCAGTCGCAGCCGTCCTCGAGTGGCTCGAACGAGCGACGATGGCGGGCCGTGTTGACGTTGTAGCGACCGTCGGCGGTGTAGATGGCAGCGTTGCGCGCCACCCGGGAGGGGTTCACGCAGTCGAACGTGTCGGCCCCGCGCTCGACGGCGGCGAACAGGTCGTCGGGTTCCGAGATCCCGAGCAGGTGCCGGGGCTTGTTCTCCGGGAGCTCGTCGACCATCCAGCCGACGATGGTGCCCAGATTCTCCTTCTCCAGGGCACCGCCGAGACCGAAGCCGTCGAACGACTGCCCGTCCACGCTGAGCTCGGCAAGGCCGCGGGCCGCCCGGCGGCGCAGGTCCTCGTACTGCGCGCCCTGGATCACCCCGAAGAGCGCCTGATAGGGCTTACCCACACGCTCCTGGGTGCGCCGCCGATGCTCGGCGAGGCAGCGGGCCGCCCACCGGTGCGTGCGCTCCACGGACCCCTCCTGGTAGGCGCGGGTGTTCATCAAGGTGGTGAGCTCGTCGAAGGCGAACATGACGTCAGCGCCGAGTTCATGCTGAATCCGCATCGACACCTCCGGCGTGAACCGGTGGCGGTTGCCGTCGAGGTGCGACGTGAAGGTCACGCCGTCCTCGTCGACGTGGGCCATGCGCGTCTTTCCCTCGGCGATGACGTCGTCGTCGGCCAGGCCTGTGGTGTCCATGGCCAGCACCTTCTTGAATCCGGCGCCGAGGCTCATCACCTGGAAGCCGCCGGAGTCGGTGAACGTGGGACCGGGCCAGTTCATGAAGCGGCCGAGCCCGCCCGCCTCGTCGACGAGGTCCGAGCCGGGCTGGAGGTAGAGGTGGTAGGCGTTGGCGAGCACCGCCTGGGCCCCCAGGTCCGCCACCGTCTCCGGCAGGACCGACTTCACCGTCGCCTTGGTGCCGACCACGATGAAGGCGGGTGTCTCGATGTCGCCGTGAGGGGTGTGGATGACCCCGGCGCGCCCGGCCGCGCCCTCCAGATGGTCGGTGACGTCGAAGGAGAAGCCCGTCACGGGCGCCTCGCCAGGACGTCGAGCTGGCCCAGCGCGACCGCGGCCGCCGTCGAGGTGCGCAGCACGCCGTCGCTGATGCTGACCAGCTGGGCCCCCGCCGCGACGAACCTGTCCAGCTCCGCACCCGCGATGCCCCCCTCGGGGCCCACGATCAGGAGCCCCGTGCCCTCAGCGGGCAGCTCGACGTCTGCGATGTGCTGCGACGCGTCCTCGTGCAGGACGAGCGCCAGGTTCACCCCCGCGATGGCGCCGACCACATCCGCCGTGGACACGGCCAGGATCTCGGGGACGAAGAAGCGTCGGGACTGCTTGGCCGCCTCGCGGGCCGTGGCCCGCCACTTCTCCAGCGAGCGGTCCCCGCGGTCCCCCTGCCACCTCACGACGGAGCGTGCGGCCTGCCAGGCGAAGATCTCGCGCGCCCCGAGCTCGGTGGCCATCTGCACCGCCAGGTCGCTGCGCTCCCCCTTGGCCAGCGCCTGCACGACGCCCCAGACCAGGAGGGGCGACGGCGCGGCCATCACCTCAAGGATCCGGGCGACGAGTTGACGACGGTCGGCCTCGATCACCTCGGCCCGCACGCCGAGACCCCGGCCGTCGGAGACAAGCACGTTCTCGCCCACACTGACCCGCTTCACCGCCACCGCGTGGTGCGCCTCCTCTCCCGTGACCACCACCAAGCCGCCGGGCTTCAGGGCCTCGGGGAGCTCCGCGATGAACAAGGGATCGGTCACGAGAACCACTCGGACAGCTTGCCGAACACGCCCTTGTGCCCCTTGGCCGCCACGGCCTCCGGCACGGACTCGTCGCGCGCCTCGGCGAGCTGGCGCAAGAGCTCGCGCTGCCTGTCGTCGAGCCTGGTGGGAGTCTGGACGAGCAGCGTGACGCCCAGATCACCGCGGCCTCCGCCGCGCAGCCGGGGCACGCCTCGGCCCTTGATCGCGATCCGCGTGCCGGACTGGGTGCCTGCGGGCACCTCCACGGCCACTGTGCGGTCCGCCGGGTCCGACTGGTCCCACTCCGCCTCAAGCGTGCCCACGCCGACGGTCGTGCCCAGCGCGGCCGCGGTCATCGGCAGCCGCACCACCATCTCGAGGTTGTCCGCCTCACGCCTGAACGTCTCGTGCGCCTGGACGGTGAGCTCGACGTAGAGGTCTCCGGCGGGGCCACCTCCCGGGCCGACCTCGCCCTGGCCCTCGAGGTGGATCCGGATGCCGGTGGAGACGCCCGCCGGGATCCGGACCTGCAGGGTGCGGGTGCTGCGCACCCGTCCCTCGCCCGAGCACTCCCCACACGGCCTGGGGATGACGGTGCCGTAGCCGCGACACGTCGGGCACGCCTGGGACGTGCGGATGTCGCCGAGGAAGCTGCGCTGGATCTGGCTGACCTCGCCCGCGCCGTCACAGGTGGCACAGGTCACGGGCTCTGAGCCGGGTTCGCCGCCGGAGCCGGTGCACTTGGGGCACACGACGGCGGTGTCCACCTTGACCGGTTTGGTGACGCCGAACACCGCCTCGTGCAGCTGCAGCGACACCCGCACGAGCGCGTCCTGGCCCTGCCGCACGCGCGAGCGTGGCCCGCGGCCGCCCGCCGCGCCGAACATGGCGTCCACCAGGTTGGAGAAGTCGAAACCCCCGGCGAAGCCGCCGCCGAACCCGGAGAACCCCGCCCCCTGGCTCATCGGGTCTCCGCCGCGGTCGAACACGGCCCGCTTGTTGGGGTCGCTCAGCACCTCGTAGGCCTCGTTGAGTTCCTTGAACTTCTCCGCCGCGCCCTCTTCCTGGGCGACGTCGGGATGCACCTTCATGGCGCGCCGGCGGTAGGCCTTCTTGATGGCTTCGGGCGTCGCGTCGCGCTCGACGCCGAGAATGTCGTAGTAGTCCTTGCTCATATTCTTCTGCATCAGCCTTCGGGTGGGGGTCTCTAGCCGTGGGTCAGGTACCGGCCGACGTACCGGGACACGGCCCGGACGGCAGCGATGTGGGAGGCGTAATCCATGCGGGTGGGGCCGACGACCCCCAGGCTCGCGGAGAGGTCGGCCCCGTAGCCGGAGGCGATGAGGCTGGTGCCGCGGAACCCCTCGGCCGTGTTCTCCTCGCCGATCCGGACAGTCACGTCCTCCCCTGCCGCCTCGCCGAGGAGCCGCATCAGCACGACCTGCTCCTCCAGCGCCTCGAGGAGGGGGCGGAGGTTGGTCTCGAACGCCTGGCTGGATGCGAGGTTGGGCAGCCCCGCCACCACCACATGGGCGGCCGGCTCGGCGGCGATCGTCTCCAGGACCGCCGCGACGACCGGGCCCGCGAAAGGCCGCTCGTCGGGCGCGACGCCCTCCAGCACGGTGGAGAGGGCGCCGGCCGCATCGGCAGGCGACCGGCCGACGATGGCCTCGGCGATCCGATGACGCAGGGCCGGGAGCCGGGACTCGTCGATGACCGCGGTGTCCAGCATGGTCTGATCCACCCTGCCCGAGGACTGGACGACGATCACCAGCATCCGCTCTGGCGTCAGGGCCAGGAGCTCCACGTGGCGCACGACGGTGCGCTGCGCCATCGGGTACTGCACGATGGCGACCTGGCGCGTCAGCTGGGCGAGGAGGCGCACGGTGCGCATCACAAGATCGTCGACATCCGCGGTGCCGTTGAGGTAAGTGGTGATCGCCGTGCGTTCCGCCGGCGACAGCGGCTTGATCTGGGCGAGCCGGTCGACGAAGAGGCGATACCCCTTGTCCGTGGGGATCCGCCCGGCGCTGGTGTGGGGCTGCATGATGTAGCCCTCCTCCTCGAGCACCGCCATGTCGTTGCGGACGGTGGCGGCGGAGACGTCGAGCTTGTGGCGCTCCACCAGGGCCTTGGAGCCGACCGGTTCGCGGCTGGACACGTAGTCGGTCACGATGGCCTTCAGAACGTCGAGCTTGCGGTCGTCGAGCATGTCACCTCCCAGCTGGCACTCACAGACGGCGAGTGCCAGTGTAGCTGCATCTATGCTGGCTGCCATGACGCTGACCTGGACCCCCGTGACGAGCCGCGTGCACGTCACCACCGTCGAGCCGCACCGGGTGAACGTGGGCCTCATCGTCGGCGATCGGGCAGCGATGCTGGTGGATTCCGGCAACAGCGCGGAGCAGGGTGCCGAGCTGCTGGCCTCGGCCGCTGCGCTGGCGGGGGTGCCTGTGACCCATGTGGCTCTGACCCATGGTCACCACGACCACGTGCGCGGGGTCGCGGCGATGCCGGGTCTGGAGGTGCTGGCCCACGAGAACATCGACGGGGCCGCCGGCGCCACCCGGACGTTCTCCATGGCACTGGCCGTGGACCTCGGAGGACAACGGGTCGAGCTCCTGCACTTCGGCGAGGCGCACACGCGAGCCGACATCGTCCTCTTCGTCCCCGACGAGAACGTGGTCTTCGCCGGAGACCTGCTCGAGGAGGGGGCGGATCCGCAGGTCGACTCCTCCACCTCGCTGGCCAACTGGCCCACCGTTCTCGACGGCGTCCTCGGCGCCAGCAACGCCGGCACCCGCTTCGTTCCCGGGCACGGGGCGGTGGTGGACCGTGACTTCGCCTTCGTCCAGCGCGCGGAGGTGGCGATGCTGTACAGCTCCAGCGAGATGCTCATCGAGCAGGGCATCCGTGCCGACGAGGCCGCCACCGCCGTGGAGTGGCCGTTCACGCCCGAGACGCTTGCCGTGGCGCTGCCCAAGGCCTACGCGGAACTGGCCGCCAAGGGAGTCGAACCCAAGCGGCAGCTGCTTATCTTCAACCTATGAGCCGGTGGGCCAGGTCTGCTGAGCCGTCATCCAGGTGAGCGTGTCGCGCGCGACGATGAGCCCGCCGGAGGTGGAGCGCAACGAATAGGCCAACCCGTCCCTCGTGCGGCTCACGCCACCGGCCTCGGTGACCATGAGCGATCCCGCGAGGTGGTCCCACGGATGCAGCGTGGTGTAGACGATGAAGTCGACGTCACCGTGGAGGACCATCGGGTAGTCGAAAGCGCAGCACCAGGCGCTGCGTGTCACGGGGCTCAGCCGACCCTCGGCCGTGAAGCCGTGAATGGCACGCTTCGCGGTGGCGCCCAGGGGCGGCCGATCTACGGGTGGGCGCTCGATCGGTGCGCCGTCGAGGCGGGTGCCGGCGCCGCGCTCGGCCACGTAGGCGCGGCCGGTCTGCGGCTGATAGATCCAACCCCGGGTGGTGACGCCGCCACGGACCTCGGCCAGCATGACACCGTACTCGTCGCGTCCCGAGACGAAGTTGCGGGTCCCGTCGATGGGATCGATGAGGAACGCGTGCTCCGCGCCCCGCACTCCCCCGAGCAGAGTCGGGTCGGCGAAGACCCCCTCCTCGCCGATGATCACGGCCGAGGGGTAGGCGCCGCGGAGCAGCGCGGCCAGGTACAGCTCGGCCTCGCGGTCTGCCACCGTGACGAAGTCGCCCGGATTCTTCTCCTCGATGTCGCCGGCGGACAGCTGGCGGAACCGCGGCACCACGACCTCGGCCGCCGTCTCTCGCAGGAGGTCCATGACGCCTTCGGTATCCATGGGTTCACCCTACTGGGGCGCCGGTGGGTGTCAGTCGTCGGCGAGATGGTCCTGGGTGACGAAGTCGATCAGCGTCTCCACCTTGGTGAGGAGCTGCGGCTCGAGGTCCTTCCACGATTCGACCCTGGCGAGGATCGCCTGCCAGCCGCGCGCCACGTCCGCCTGATCGGCGTGGGGCAACCCCAGCGCCTTCAGCGTGCCCTTCTTGAAGTCGACATCGCGCGGCACCTCCGGCCATGACGTCCGTCCGACGCGGCCCGGACGCACCGCCTGCCAGATGTCGATGAACTCGTGGCCCTCGATGAGGACGGTGTCGCGGTATCCGGCGCGGTAGACCTGCTGGGCGATCCGCGACTCCTTGCTCCCCGGCACCAGGTGGTCGACGAGCACCCCGAGCCGGCGTCCGGGCTCGGGTGCGAACTCGGCGACGATGCCGGGGAGGTCGTCGATGCCGCCGAGGAACTCCACCACCACGCCCACGTGGCGCAGGTCACCCCCCCAGACCTTCTCGATCAGTTCGGCGTCGTGGCGGCCCTCGACGTAGATGCGGCTGGGCAGCGCCACCCTCGCCTTCGTCGGCCCGTCTGCGGCCCTGGACCCGGAGGCGGTGTACTTCGGCGTGGCAGACCCCCCGCGGAGTGGGGCCCGAAGGGCCACCGGCTCGCCCTCCAGGAGAAATCCAGGCCCGAACGGGGCGGAGCGGCGCTTGCCCCGGCGGTCCTCCAGGAGGACCAGGCCGTTCTCCCAGCCCACCACAGCCCCGCAGAAGTCGTCGAACTCCAGCACCAGGTCCGCCTCGACGGGGACGTCGCGCGTCCTCTTCAGGTGCGCCTTCTGCCAGCCGGGGGTGAGCACGTCTCGTGAGTAGCGGTCCACGGGGTGCGACGCTATCAGCGCCTCACTCACTGGCGGCTGAGCGACACCCCGGACACGGCCTTCGCGGGGGTTCATGCCCGGGCGGTGGGCGGTGGCCCCGCGACGTCACCACTGGTGGTCAGCACGGCTAATCGAGAAGGTCGCGGACCACACCGTCGGCGAGGAGGCGCCCGGCCCGCGTGAGCCGGAGCATTGCGTCCTCCACGACGGCCAGGCCGGCCTCCACCACGGCGGGAACCCGCAGGAGCTCCGACGGGGACAGCGCCGCCAACGGGACGCCTTGAGTAAGGCGGAGCTGGAGCATCACCCGCTCCACGTGACGGTCAGCGTCGTCCAGCACCTCCCGGGCCAGCGCCGGGGACTCCCCCGCGGCGAGCGACGCGGCATAGCTGCGTGGGTGCTTGCGGTTCCAGAACCGGACGCCTCCGACGTGGGAGTGGGCGCCGGGCCCGATCCCCCACCAGTCGGCCCCGTGCCAGTAGGCGAGGTTGTGCCGGCACTCTCCCCCGAGGCGGGCCCAGTTGCTCACCTCGTAGTTGGTGAAGCCCAGTCGGGTGAGCGTGTCGTCGGCCAGGAGGTACTTGTCGGCGAGGTCGTCGTCGTCGGGCAGGGGCAACTCGCCCCGGCGCACCTGGGCGGCCAGCCGGGTGCCGTCCTCGACGATGAGCGAATAGGCACTCACATGATCCACCGGCGCGGAGGCCACGGCATCGAGGCTGGAGCGCCAGTCGTCGAGCGACTCCCCCGGCGTGCCGTAGATGAGGTCGAGGCTGATGTGCTCGAAGCCTGCTGCCCTGGCCCACCCGGCCGCCTCCAGACCACGACGGGGCGTGTGCTGGCGCTCCAACACACGCAGCACGTGCGGGACCACCGACTGAAGCCCGAGCGAAATCCGGGTGAACCCGGCGGCGCGCAGCGTGTCGAGGTACTGCGGGGTGAGCGTCTCGGGGTTGGCCTCGGTGGTCACCTCGACCCGGTCCGACAGCTCGAAGCGTTCGCCGACGGCGGCCAGCAGGCCGCCGAGCGCCTCGGCGGGCAGCATCGTCGGGGTACCCCCGCCGAAGAAGACCGTCTCCACCCGACGGGGCCCCAGAATGCGCGCGGCGAGGTCCAGCTCGGCCAGCGCCGCGCCCACGTAGGTGTCCGGAGACAGGTCACCGAGCTCGCTGGGGGTGTAGGTGTTGAAGTCGCAGTAGCCGCACCGGACACGGCAGAACGGCACATGCACGTACAGCGACATGGACTCAGACGTTGCAAGGGCCGACGCGGGGAGGGAGCCGTCTCTGGGCGCCGGGTCGCCGTCTGGGAGGTGTGCCACCCCGCCAGCCTACGCACCGCCCTTGCCTCAGCCCAGCTTTCGAAGCAGCAGCACCAGGTCCTCGCGCGTGGGGCGCACCGGATTCGTGGGCGTGCAACCGTCCTCCATGGCCGAGGCCGCCATCGCCTCGACCGCGGCCCTGTACTCCTGCTGCGGCACCCCCGCCTCAGCGATCAGCTCGGGGATGCCCAGGTGCCGGTTCAGCCGCCGGATCCCGGACACGAGCGACGTCACCGCCGCAGCCCCGGAGGCCGAGGGCGCGACGAGGCGGCCCAGCCTCGCGTACCTCTCCTCGGCCACGGTGCTGCGGGCCGCGTTGAAGGCCACCACGTGCGGCAGCAGCATGGCGTTGAGCCGGCCGTGCGCGATCGGGAAGTGCCCGCCCAGCGCATGGGCCAAGCTGTGGGTGATACCGAGCCCCACGTTGTCGAAGGCCATGGCCGCCAGGCAGGAGGCGTTGTGCATGTGGCCGCGGGCGTCGCGGTCCGATCCGTGGGTGTAACAGCGCACGAGGTGGGCGAAGACGAGTTCGACCGCCTTCTCGGCCAGGGCGTCGGAGAAGTCGCAGGCACCCACCGAGACGTAGGCCTCGACGGCGTGCGTGAGCACATCCATGCCCGAATCGGCGGTGATCCGCGGCGGCACGCCGACGACGGCGTCCGGATCCAGGATGGCCAGCCTCGCCACCATGTCCGGGGAGACGAGCGGGATCTTGGTGTGGGTTCGCTCGTCGGTGAGCACCGCGAAGGACGTGACCTCGGAGCCGGATCCGCTCGTGGTGGGGATGGCCACCAAGCCCTCCGACGCCCCGAATCCGGAGTCCAGCGCCGCCTTGTGCATGGCCTTGGCGGCATCCATCACCGAACCCCCACCGTAGGCGACCACCACGTCCGGCCTCGCCTCCAGGTAGACCGCGAGACCCCTGCTGATCGTTGCGATGGTGGGGTTCGGCACCACGTCGGTGAACCGGGTCACGTGGTTGCCCAACCTCGATTCGACATCGGCGAACACCGGGGTGGTGGCCAGGAACTCGTCGGTGACCAGCAACACGCGATCAGTGGCGAACTGATCCAGCGCGGTGAGGGCGTCGGCGCCGATGCGCACGTGCGTCCCGAGGCGGAACTCTCTCATGGCTGGCCGTTCTGGGCGTGTTCCAGCCGGTATTCGGTGGGGGTCAGCCCGGTGGCCTTCTTGAAGGTACGCGAGAAGTAGTTGGCCGGCTGGAACTCGAGCTCCGTGGCGATCCGCAGGACGGGCTTGGTGGTGTGGAGCAGCATGAACTTGGCGCGCTCGAGCCGCTTGGCCGTGACGTAGTGGATGAAGCTCTGTCCGGTCCGATCCTTGAATCGGCGTGCGAAGTGCGACTCGGACCACATGAGATATTCGGCCGCCTTGGAGCAGGTGAGGAAGCTCGTGGGGTCCTTCTCGATCTCGTTGAGGAGCGTGGCGATGGTGCGCTGCCGCGGCAGCAGCTCGGGCTCCACGAGGTTGTGGAGCATGATGATGAGCTTCTCGCAGTACACCTGGCACTCGTACCGGTTGAGGTCCGGCCGGCGCTTGTTGCGGTTGCGGATCACCACCTGGGAGATGTCGCGCCCGTGGTGGACCCCCTCGCTGGAGGCCAGCCCGATGAGCAGATCCTCGAACTCCGCGAGCTTCGAGGTGTGGATCTTCTGGCTCCACCTCGGCAGCAACCGGTCCAGGTACAGCCCGAGCAGCTCGAGGTTGGCGGCGACGTTGGCGTCGTGCAGATTGGCCGCGATGCGGCTGGGGTCCAGGGGCGCCGACTCGGCCTGCGGAGCCGCCTGAATGGGCACCAGCGGGAGGGGCTTCGACTTGCCCAGCAGCAGCGGCGCCAGCACCTGGTTCTGCGACGACGCTGCCACGGCGATGGGCTGCAGCCGCCCCAGGTACGGGCCGGTCGAGGCGGGCAGGTGGTAGCTGGTCCCACGCCTGCTCAGCGAATCGTTGGCGAGTCGGACGATCGCGTCCGCGGCGGACTCCAGCTTCGACAGCTCCACCACCTTGACCTCGTCGAGCAGGTCCGAGACCGGCCCCGCGTCGGCCAGGGAGTCCGTGTTGCCGATGATCTTGCTGAGGGAGTCCTGACCCTTGGTCAGCAGCACCTGGCCGGCGAGGATGGCACCAAGGTAGTGCTGGCCCATCATGATCGACACCGAGAAGTCCACCAGCCCTGCGTGGCAGCGGTAGATGAACGGCTTGCCCTCGATGGCCGACTGGAACCCGCCGTGCGCGTCGCAGGAGAAGCAGCGACGGCGGATCTCCGGGTCCTGGCGCAGGAACCGGCAGAGCGCGCTGAACTCGGAGGCGCGCGTCACCGGGGTGCCCATGGAGTCGACGGTGATCATCGCGATGCCGGTCTCCACGGCGAAGTCGTCCTGGATGCGCTGCAGCTGCTCGAGATCGATCAGCGTGCGCAGGTCCATCCCTGCCAGCCGCTCGTCATGGACCTCTACGACGGACACAGCGCCTCCCGGACGGCATCGAAACCGGCCCCGCTCAGCGAGTCGACGCGCAGGACCGGCTGCGCGCCGGCAGCGGTCAGCAGGGCGGCGGCCAAGGCGATCTCATCTGGAGTGGCCAGGTCGGTCTTGGTCACCACGCCGACGACCGCCCGGTTGAAGGACGAGGCGAAGCCCGGCGGGATGACCGGGTCCGCGTGTGTGGGGTCAACCAGCAGAACCACGACGTCGACATCGAAGGCCACCACCTGGAGTGCGCTCCGCAGCCGGCCGCGCTGAAGAAACTCCCCCGGGCTGTCGACTATGCCGTCGAAGGCCTCGATGGCCTGGGTCTTGACGTACTCGATGTCCTCCCCACGCAGCCGTTGGCGGAAGGTGGTCTTCCCGGAGCCCACGCCTCCGACGAGCAGGATGGTGGGGCTGCACACGCCCGCGGCCGTCATGTGCGCGTGACCGGCGCCGGGGTGAATCCCAGCACCGTCTCCAGCGTGTCGACCACCCCGCGCACCGCTGCCTCGACGTCTGCCAGCCGGCCCACGATGAGCAGGGACCCGGAGAACCGGTCCACGAAGGCCAGCTCGACGGCGGAGGCCTTCGTCGCGGCGTCCGCGGCGATCACGGCCGCCTCGCCGGGAGTGATGGTGAGCACCCCGACGGCCCCGCGGTTCTTGGACGTGAGGCCGATCTTCGCGTACAGGTGCTCGTCCGGGTTGGCGATGATGTGGGCGAGCGTCACCTGCTTGCCGGGCACGAACTCCTGAATGATGCGCTGCTTGTCCTGCACGTCCATGAACCACCTCGTTCCCTGTGCGAACACCACACTAATCGGCCTCGCCGGAACCTCAATGGCCGGGGCTGAGCTGAGCAGGATTGTGTAACAAGTGGCCGACTGTGTGTAGCCCGACCCTGCCTATCGTGACCTTCGAGTGACCAGAGTCGGCCACTTTCGAACGACGAAGGAGTCGAGTGATGCAAGAAGCACTAGGCATGGTCGAGACCAAGGGTTTCGTGGCGGCCGTGGAAGCGGCTGACGCGATGGTCAAGTCGGCCAACGTCCAACTCATCGGCAGCGAGAAGATCGGCGCGGGCTTCGTGACCGTCCTCGTCCGCGGCGATGTCGGTGCGGTCAAGGCGGCGGCCGACGCCGGCGCTGCGGCCGCCAGCAAGGTCGGCGAGCTGGTGAGCGTGCACGTGATCCCGCGCCCGCACACCGACGTCGAGAAGATCCTCCCGGGACAGGTGAAGTAGGACCACCATGTCGGATGAACTGATCAACAAGGTCATGGCCGAAGTCATGAAGAAGATGGGCGACGCCTCCCCCGCCTCCCCGGCCCCCGCCGCGCGGCCGGCCGCCACCGAGTTCGTGGGCACCAACGCCCTGGGCGACACGATCGGCCTGGTCATCGCCAACGTCGACCCCCAGCTCCACCAGATGATGAAGCTGGACCCGAAGTACCGCTCCATCGGCATCGTGGGCGCCCGCACCGGCGCCGGCCCCCACATCTTCGCCGCCGACGAGGCCGTCAAGGCGACCAACTGCGAGATCCTCACCATCGAACTCCCCCGCGACACCAAGGGCGGCGCCGGCCACGGCTCCCTCATCGTGTTCGGCGCCGAGGACGTCTCTGACGCCCGCCGCGCCGTCGAGGTCACGCTCTCCGAGCTCGACCGCACGTTCGGCGACGTGTACGGCAACGACGCCGGGCACCTCGAGTTCCAGTACACCGCCCGCGCCTCCCATGCTCTGGCGAAGGCCTTCAACGCCCCCATCGGCAAGGCCTTCGGGATCACCGTCGGAGCCCCGGCCGCCATCGGCGTCGTGCTCGCCGACACCGCCGTGAAGGCCTCGACCATCGAGGTGGTGGGCTACGCCAGTCCCGCCGCCGGCACCAGCTACTCCAACGAGGTCATCTCCTTCTTCAGCGGTGACTCCGGCGCGGTCCGGCAGGCCATCGTCGCCGCACGCGAGGTCGGGCGCGCCCTGCTCGGCTCGCTGGGCACCTACCCCGAGTCCTCGACGACTCCCTACATCTGAAGGATGACCAACCCATGAGATCCAAGAGGTTCGAGGCGCTAGACGCGCGCCCGGTCAACCAGGACGGGTTCGTCAGCGAATGGCCGGAAGTCGGCCTCATCGCCATGGACAGCCCCAACGACCCCAAGCCGTCGATCCGGATCCAGAACGGCAGGGTCGTCGAACTCGACGGCAAGGCCTGTGCTGACTTCGACATGCTCGACACGTTCATCGCCACCTACGGCATCAACCTGGAGCGGGCCGAAGAGGCCATGGCCATCGACTCCCTGCAGGTCGCCCGCATGCTCTGCGACATCAACGTCCCCCGCAGCCAGATCATCCCCCTCACCACCGCCATGACGCCCGCCAAGGTCACCGAGGTGGTCGGGAAGATGAGCGTGCTGGAGATGATGATGGCCGTCACCAAGCTGCGCGCCCGCAAGCAGCCCGCCAACCAGTGTCACGTCACCAACGTGCTCGACCACCCGGTGCTCATCGCCGCCGACGCGGCCGAGTCGGGCATCCGCGGGTTCGCGGAGATGGAGACCACGGTCGGCGTCGTGCGCTACGCCCCGTTCAACGCCCTCAGCCTGCTCGTCGGTGCCCAGATCGGCCGCCCCGGCGTGCTGACCCAGTGCGCGGTCGAGGAGGCCACCGAGCTCCAGCTCGGCATGCGCGGGCTGACCGCCTACGCGGAGACGGTTTCTGTCTACGGCACCGAGGCGGTGTTCATGGACGGCGACGACACCCCGTGGTCGAAGGCGTTCCTGGCCTCGAGCTACGCGTCGCGCGGACTGAAGATGCGCTTCACGTCGGGCACCGGCTCCGAGGTTCAGATGGGCTACGCCGAGGGAAAGTCCATGCTGTACCTGGAGGCCCGCTGCCAGTTCATCACCAAGGCGGCAGGCTCCCAGGGCACGCAGAACGGCTCCGTCAGCTGCGTCGGCGTCCCCGCCGCCGTCCCGCAGGGCATCCGCGCCATCCTGGCCGAGAATCTAATCGCCATGATGATGGACCTGGAATGCGCCTCCAGCAACGACCAGACGTTCACCCACTCGGACCTGCGCCGCGTGGCCCGCTCGCTCATGCAGTTCGTGCCCGGCACGGACTTCATCTGCTCGGGCTACAGCGCCACCCCGAACCTGGACAACATGTTCGCCGGCTCCAACTGGGACGCCGAGGACTACGACGACTGGAACATCATCCAGCGCGACCTCCACATCGACGGCGGCCTGGTGCCGGTGCTCGAGGAGGACGTCGTGGCGGTGCGCCGCAAGGCGGCGCGTGCGCTGCAGGCTGTCTTCCGCGAGCTCGGCCTCCCCGCGATCACCGATGCCGAGGTGGAGGCGGCCACGTACGCCCACAGCTCCAACGACATGCCCAAACGCAACGTCGTCGAGGACCTCAAGGCGGCCGAGGAGATGATGAAGCGCAGCGTGACGGGCTTCGACGTGGTCCAGGCGCTCATCAAGGGTGGCTACGACGACGTCGCCGAGTCCGTGTTCAAGCTGCTCAAGTGCCGCGTGGCGGGCGACTACCTACACACGGCTGCCATTTTCGATGAGCAGTTCAACGTCAACTCCGCCGTCAACTACCCCAACGACTATGCGGGTCCCACCACCGGGTACCAGATCTCTGACGAGTTGTGGAACCGGATCAAGGACATCCGTCAGGCCGTCAGCCCGGAAAGCATCTGAGGTGACCGCAATGAGCATCGACCAGAACACACTCAAGCAGATCATCGAACAGGTGGTCCGCGAGATGGCAGGAGAGGCGGCCGCGCCGTCGGCATCCTCTGCACCGCCAGAGTCCCTCGCTGGGCGGATCACCGTCACCGAGACGGGTCCCGCCGAGCGCGGGACGGACCCGAAGGAGGTGGTGATCGCCCTGTCTCCGGCGTTCAGCTCCCAGATCTTCGCCACGATCATCGGCCTCCCACACGGTGAGGTGCTGAAGCAGATCTGCGCCGGCATCGAGGAGGAGGGCCTGCGCTACCGCATCCTCAAGGTGTTCCGCACCGCCGATGTCGGCTTCATCGCCCACGAGGCCGCCAAGCTGTCCGGCTCCGGCATCGGGATCGGGCTGCAGTCCCGCGGCACCACGGTGATCCACCAGAAGGATCTCCCCCCGCTCAGCAACCTGGAGCTGTTCAGCCAGTCGCCGCTGATCGACCTCCCCGCGTTCCGCGCCATCGGCAAGAACGCCGCGAAGTATGCCAAGGGCGAATCCCCGTCCCCGGTGCCCACCCGCAACGACCAGATGGCCCGGCCGAGGTACCAGGCGATCGCCGCACTGCTGCACAACAAGGAGACGCGGCTGTGCGACCTGACCAAGAAAACCCAGACGCTGCAGGTCAGCCAGGCCTGAGGGGAATCGACATGGATCAAGAACAACTCATCCGACAGATCATGGCCGAGGTCATGGCCAATCTCGGCGGCGAGCAGGTCTCGTTCGCCAAGAAGCCCGCCGCGGCGGCCAACGGGAGTGGCACCCACATCGGGGTCCAGCACTACCCCCTGGCCGAGAAGCACCCCGAACTGGTGAAGACCGACAACGGCAAGCCCCTCTCGGACCTGACCTTCGCCGGCCTGCGTTCCGGGGCCCTGAAGCCTGAGGACTTCCGCATCTCTTCGGAGACGCTGGAGCTCCAGGCGCAGGTGGCCGAGGACTCAGGGCGCGTCACGTTGGCGCGCAACCTGCGTCGGGCCGCCGAGCTGGTCAAGGTGCCCGACGAGCGGCTCCTCGAGATCTACAACGCGCTGCGCCCGTACCGCTCGACGAAGGCCGAGCTGTACGACATCGCGGGCGAGCTCGAGGGGATGTACGGGGCCAAGGTCTCGGCAGGCTTCGTGCGCGAGGCCGCAGACGTCTACGAGGGCCGGGGACGGCTCCGCGTCGACTGACCTTCCGCCCACCGCACACACGAAGAAAGGATCTCCGACGATGGGGATGGTTGCCGGCATCGACATCGGCAACGCGACCACCGAGGTCGCGTTGGCCGAGCGCCGCGGCGAGGAGCTCGTCTTCCTGGCGAGTTCGACCATCCCCACCACGGGGATCAAGGGCACCGAGGCCAACATCAAGGGCGTCGTGCACGCGCTCCGCGTGGCGCTGGACAGGGCGGGCAGGTCCATGGACCACGTCGAGGTGATCCGCATCAACGAGGCCGCGCCCGTCATCGGCGACGTGGCCATGGAGACCATCACCGAGACGATCATCACGGAGTCCACGATGATCGGCCATAACCCGGCGACCCCGGGCGGGCTCGGCATCGGGGTGGGGACCACCATCTCCATCGACGACCTTGCTTCCGCGAGCACGGCTGAGCCACTCATCGTCGTCGCCGATCACAGCCACCCCCACGACGACGTGGCCAGGCGCCTCAACCACGCCTCCGGCCACCTCACCATCACCGGCGCCATCCTGCAGGCAGACGACGGCAATCTCGTCCACAACCGGCTGCACACCAAGATCCCCATCGTCGACGAGGTGTCCCTCATCGACAAGGTGCCCCTGGGCATGCTGGCGGCCATCGAGGTCGCCGAGGTCGGCAGGATCGTCGAGACCCTCTCGAACCCGTTCGGGCTGGCCACGCTGTTCGGCCTCGACTCCGGAGACACCAAGCAGGTGGTCCCGCTCGCCCGCTCGCTGGTCGGCAACCGCTCCGCCGTCGTCATCAAGACTCCGGCCGGCGACGTCAAGGAGCGCCGGATCCCCGCCGGCACGCTCACGTTCCGGGGAGAGAACCGCCACGTCGCCGTCGACGTGGACCGCGGTTCCGAGGAGATCATGGCCGCCGCCCAGCAGGTACGCCACGTCGAGGACATCGTGGGCGAGCCCGGCACGAACGTCGGCGGCATGATGGAGAAGGTTCGCGTCACGATGGGGCAACTGACGAACCACTCCCCACGAGACATCCGCATCACCGACCTGCTCGCCGTCGACACGCAGGTCCCCCAGCAGGTCTCCGGGGGCATCGCTAACGAGTTCTCCATGGAGGCGGCCGTCGGCATCGCGGTGATGGTCAAGACCGACAGGCTCCAGATGCAGCGCATCGCCACCGACATGGCCGCCGAGCTGGGCATCCCCGTCGAGGTCGGGGGTGTCGAGGCAGACATGGCCATCCGCGGCGCGCTGACCACCCCCGGGACCGCGGTGCCGCTGGCCATCCTCGACATCGGCGCGGGATCCACGGACGCATCCGTGATGCACGCCGACGGCTCGGGGACGTCCATCCACCTCGCCGGCGCCGGGAACATGGTCACGCTGATGATCCAGTCCGAGCTGGGGTTGGACTCCTGGGACGCGGCGGAGGACATCAAGCGCTACCCACTCGCGCGGGTCGAGACGGTCTTCAACATCCGCCACGAGGACGGCACGGTCCAGTTCTTCGAGGAGCCGCTGCCGCCGCACGCCTACGCCCGGGTGGTGGTGCTGAAGCCGGAGGGCATGGTGCCCCTCGACATCGACCTCCCCCTGGAGACCATCCGGCAGGTGCGCGTCCGCGCCAAGGAGCGCGTCTTCGTCACCAACGCCGTGCGCGCGCTCCGGAAGGTCAGCCCCACCGCCAACGTCCGAGACATCGACTTCGTCGTGCTCGTGGGCGGCTCCGCGTTGGACTTCGAGATCCCACAACTGGTCACCAAGGCCCTGGCCGAGTACCGCGTCGTCGCAGGCCGGGCCAACATCAGGGGCACCGAGGGGCCGCGCAACGCCGTCGCCACAGGACTGGCGCTCAGCTGGGCCCAGGAAAGGGGTGCGCGATGATCGACGGACCCCCCGCCATCTGCGTGCACGTCCACGAGGCGACGACCGACGCCCACCTCGCCGACCTGCTGCTCGGCATCGAGGAGGAGGGCGTTCCCGTGGAGGTGTCGCGGCACGACCACCTCAATCCCCTGGTACTCGCCCACGACGCCGCCGTCACCTCCCGCCTGGGCATCGGCGTTGGAGTGGCACTGGACTACGTGGTGATCACCACCGACAAGCTGCCGGAGCACCGGCCCTATGTGGCGCGCCACTTCGCGCGAGGCGGCCGCGGCGATCGAATCGTCGGCTCCAACGCTGCCCGAATCGTCAAACGCATCCCGCTCCGGGACTTCGCACCAGGCACCTAGGAAAGGACCAAACCATGCAAGCGCTAGGCACGATCGAGGTCGTCGGTCTCGCCGCCGGCATCGAAGCGGCGGACGTGGCCTGCAAGGCCGCCAACGTCGAACTGGTCGGCTACGAGCTGGCCAAGGGCGGAGGCTACGTCACCATCAAGGTCCTCGGCCAGGTCGGCGCCGTGACCGCCGCCATCGACGCCGCAGCCGTGGCCGCGGCGCGGGTCAGTCGGGTGGTGAGCAAGCTCGTCATCGCCAGGCCCTCCGACCAGATCGAGGCCATGGTCTACAACCGCGCCACCGTCGGATACCGGGAGCCCGAACCGCCCGTGCCGGCAGACCAGAGCGTTGTGGCGCCGCCCGCGGCGGAGCCCGAGCCGGTTGCCACCCCAGAACCCGTCGAGGCACCGGCCCCGGCGACGGCGGAGAACCCCGCCACCACCACAAGCAGGAGGAAGCAAGCATGAGCCAAGCGCTCGGTCTCGTCGAGACCAAGGGATTCGTCGGGGCTGTCGAGGCCGCCGATGCCATGACCAAGTCGGCCAACGTGACGCTGATCGGCAGCGAGAAGATCGGTGCCGGCTTCGTCACCGTCATGGTCCGAGGTGACGTCGGCGCGGTCAAGGCCGCCGTGGACGCCGGCTCCGCCGCCGCCGCCAAGGTCGGCGAGCTGGTCAGCCAGCACGTCATTCCGCGCCCGCACTCCGACGTCGAGAAGCTCCTGCCGAAGGGCTGAGCCATGACCGAAGCCCAGCTGATCTCCGAGATCGCCGATCGGGTGCTCGCCAAGTTGAGCCAGGACCCGGATCGGGTGATCGTCGGCATCTCGAACCGGCACGTCCACCTCTGCGACGCGGACTTCCTCGCGCTCTTCGGCTACCCCCGGCCGACGGTGCGCACGATGGTGCGCCAGCGCGGCGAGTTCGCGGCCGAGGAAACCGTGACGCTGCATGGCCCGAAGGGCGACATACAGCGGGTGCGCGTGATGGGGCCCAACCGCCCCGCCACGCAGGTCGAGTTGAGCCGCACCGACGCGTACGCGCTCGGTGTCGCGGCGCCGATGGCCCAGTCAGGCCACCTCAACGATGCGGCGCCGATCGAGATCTCGGGACCAGCTGGGCGCGTGTCGTGCCCCCATGCCGCCATCGTGGCAGGCCGCCACATCCACATGGGTCCTGGGGACGCGGCGGCCCTCGGGCTCGTCGACCAGGACCGGGTCAGCGTCGTCTTCGACGGCGAGCGCGGCGGCCGGCTCGACCACTTCCTCATCCGCGTGAAGGACTCCTACCTGGCCGAGCTGCACCTCGACACCGACGAGGGCAACGGCGTCGGTGCCCGCACCGGCGACTACGTGCGCATCGTGAAGGGCTGATCCCAGTGCTCGCCTCCCCCACCCGCCACCTGCAGACGTTCGCACATCTCGTGCGCAGCGAGCAGGTCACCCCGGCCTCCGGAGCCCTCCACCTCGGCGTCGACCTCGGCACGGCCAACATCGTGCTCGGCGTGGTCGACGAGGCCGGTGCGCCGGTGGCCGGGGCGTGGCGCCGCGCCACGGTGGTGCGCGACGGAGTGGTGGTGGACTGGATGGGCGCCGTGCGCGTCGTCGCGGCGCTCAAGGAGCAGCTCGAGGCCCGCACTGGCGCCAGATTCGTGGAGGCCGCGGTGGCCGCACCGCCGGGAATCGACGCGGGGACCGCGAAGGTGTTCGGCAACGTGCTGGAGTCCTGTGGACTCCGGCCCAGTGAGATCGTCGACGAGCCGGTGGCGGCCGCGACCGCGCTCGGCGTGAGCGACGGCACCGTCATCGACGTCGGCCACGGCACCACGGGCGTATCCCTGCTGCGCGACGGACAGGTGATGTTCTCCATCGACGAGGCAACCGGAGGCCACCACATGACGTTGGTGATCTCCGGCGCCCTCGGCATGGACTACGACGCCGCCGAGGAGTTCAAGCGCGATCCCGCCAACGCCGACCTGGTGTTCGGGCTGATCCGGCCCACGTTGGAGAAGATGGCCACCATCGCCCGCCACGCGCTGCACGGTGCGGGTGACCCCGGTCCCATCCACCTGGTGGGTGGCTCCAGCTCATTCCCGCGCGCCACCGAGGTGTTCGACGAGGTCCTCGGCCTGCCCGTGATCCGGCCCGTCGAGCCCCTCTTCCCCACCCCACTCGGCACCGCGATGCGGAGGATCTCATGACTGAAGCCCAGCTGCGTGACCTGATCCGTGAGGTGATCGCCGGCCTCCTCCCCCGCCCGGCAGCATCGAGGACCTCGTCCACGAACGCCCTGGTGCTCTTCACAGGCGCGCTCCTCGGGTTCGAGGAAGCCTGCGCGTCGCTGACGAGGCTCAACCCGCAGCTGTCGCTCGACTGGATCCAGACGCCGTCGGCCGCCCGGATCCTGGACCAGGACGCCATCGCCGCAATCGGCATGACCCCCGCTGACAAGTCGCTGGTCGCCAGCCACGACCTGCTGGTGGTTCCCACTCTCAGCGTCAACATGGTGGCGAAGGTGGTCCACGGCGTGGGCGACTGCCTGGCCTCCAACGTGATCGCCGAGTTCATCATGAGCGGCAAGCCGGTGGTCGTGGCCACGAACGCGGCCTGCCCCGACAGCGAGGGCAAGCGCTCCTGGTTCCCCCACATGCCGTCCGGCTACCAGGCCATGCTGCGGAAGAACCTGGCCACCCTGCGCTCGTTCGGGGTCCAGCTCGCCGACGCCTCCCGGCTCGACCGCGCGGTCCTCCGCCGGGCCTCGGCCCCGGAGGCCCCTGCGGCCCCCACGCTTCCGGCCGAACGCGTGGTCACCGAGGCCACCGTGGCGGCCGTCCCGGACGGCGCCGTCGTGCGGCTCCAGCCCCGCGCCATCGTCACCGACCTCGCCCGCGAGGCCGCGGCGAAGCGTCACATCACACTGCAGGAAGGGGCCTGACATGTATCTGGCCAAGGTGATCGGCACGGTCGTGTCGACGAGCAAGGACGAGCGACTGATCGGGTTCAAGCTCATGCTGACAAGGCGCGTCGACGAGAACGGAGCTGCCACAGGCTCACCCGAGGTCTGCGTCGACACCGTCGGGGCCGGCACCGGTGAGACCGTCCTGGTGACGAAGGGGTCCTCGGCCAGGTTCGCCGCAGACCGGGCGAACGCCCCGCTGGACGCCACCATCGTGGGCATCGTGGACTCCGTCGAGATCGAGATCCACTAGCCATGCCAGCCGTCTACACCCGCACCGGGGACAAGGGCGACACCGGCCTGTTCGGCGGCTCCCGGGTCGCCAAGCAGAGCCTGCGGGTAGAGGCCTACGGCACCGTCGACGAGGCCAACGCCGCGCTGGGCGAGGCCAAGGCCGGGCTCGACGACGGCCCTTGGCGCGCGCGGCTCCATCACGTCCAGCAGCGGCTCTTCGTGCTCGCGGCGGAGCTGGCCAGCGACGCTGAGGGTGTCGCGGCGTTGGCCGACACGATCGCCCAGCCCGACATCGACGATCTCGAGCGCCTCATCGACGACTGCCTTGCGATCACCGGCCCCCAGCGCGCGTTCGTGGTGCCGGGGCGCGATCCCCGGTCCGCCACTTTCCACCACGCCCGCACCGTGGTGCGGCGCGCCGAGCGGCGCACCCTCACGCTGGCCGAGTCGGAGCCAGTGCGCCCGGAGCTGATCAAGTATCTCAACAGGCTCTCCGATGCCGTCTATGCGGTGGCGCGACTGACGGAGACGTGGGCCGACCGCGACCGCATCGAACGCATCGTGCGCGCTGCCGTCGCGAAGGCCCTCGACCTGAGCGAACCGGCGGAGGGGCTCCCGGCAGATCCATGGCTCGCCCGCGCCAAGGCACTGGCCGCCGCCGCCGAGCGACGTGCCGCGGACCTGGGCGTACCCGTGGTGGTGGCACTGGTCGACGCGGCCGGGCATCCGGTGCTGCTGCACCGCATGGCGGGCTCGCTGCTGGCATCGATCGACATCGCCTCGAACAAGGCCTGGAGCGCCGCGGCGTTCCGGAAGTCGACGGCCGAGCTCGGCCTCCTCTCGGCGGACGGCGGTCCGCTCCCCGGCCTGGCCGACGGCAACTCCGGGCGCGTCGTGCTCTTCGGGGGCGGCGTGCCGCTGTTCGACGGCCCCGACCTGCTCGGCGGCTTCGGGGTCTCGGGCGGCACCGTCGAGGAGGACTGCGACATCGTCGGCCACGCAATCCAGTCTGTGATGGGAGAACACTCATGAAACTCGATACTGCGGTCCTTGAGGCCACGATTCGCCGGGTGCTGGCGCAACTGCCGGAGTCCGGCACCGTCACCGGCGACGGCGTGTTCCCGGACATGGACTCGGCCATCGCCGCCGCGGACAAGGCGGCTCGGGAGTACCGCACGGCCTCCATGGCCGAACGGCGCCGCTACGTCGCCGCGTTGCGCGAGGTCATGCTTCGGCCCGAGAACCTGGACCATATGGCCGTTCAGGCCGTGCAGCAGACCGGGATGGGCGACGTCGCCCACAAATATCTGAAGAACAAGATGGCGGCCGAGCTCACGCCGGGCGTGGAGGATCTGGTCACCGACGCCTACTCCGGCGACGACGGGCTCACCACCGTCGAGTACTCGGCCTACGGTGTGATCGGGGCGATCACGCCCACCACCAACCCCACCGAGACCATCACCTGCAACAGCATCGGGATGCTGGCGGCCGGCAACGCCGTGGTGTTCAGCCCACATCCCCGGGCCCGCGACCTGTCCGTCTGGCAGGTGCAGCAGATCAACCGCGCCCTGGCCGCCGTCGGCGCACCGGCGAACCTCGTGGTGACCGTCGCCGAGCCGTCGATCGAGAACACCAACGCCATGATTGCGCATCCCGATGTGCGCATGATCGTGGCCACGGGTGGCCCCGGCATCGTCAGGACGGTCCTCAGCTCAGGAAAGAAGGCCATCGGCGCGGGCGCTGGCAACCCACCCGTGGTGGTGGACGAGACGGCCGATATCGACCGGGCCGCGAAGTGCATCGTTGACGGCGCAAGCTTCGACAACAACCTGCCCTGCACCGCGGAGAAGGAGATCGTCGCGGTCGACGCCATCGCGGATCTCCTCAAGTTCTCCATGGTGAAGCATGGCGCCTACGAACTCTCCACAGACGAACGCTCCCGCGTCGAGCGCGTGATCCTCACAGACGGACGGCCGGCGCTGGACTGGGTGGGCAAGCCTGCCTCCGCCATCCTCGAGGCCATCGGGGTGGAACCCCCGGCTGGGGTGCGACTGTTGGTGTGCGAGGCCGACCGGGGCCACCCGTTCGTCGTCCACGAGCTCATGATGCCGGTGCTGGGTCTGGTGCGCGTCCCGGACGTCGACGCGGCCATCGACCTGGCCTGCGAGCTCGAGCACGGCAACCGGCACACGGCCATCATGCACTCGCGCAACGTGTCCAACCTGACCCGCATGGGCAAGCTCATCCAGACCACCGTCTTCGTCAAGAACGGCCCCTCGTTCAACGGGATCGGCATCGGCGGCGAGGGCTACTGCACCTTCACCATCGCCGGGCCCACCGGTGAGGGGCTGACCCGGGCGCGCAACTTCGCTAGGTCGCGGCGGTGCGTGCTCGTCGGCGACCTGAACGTGCGGTGACGATGACACCGATCCGGATCGCGGTCACCGGTGCCGCCGGGCAGATCGGCTACTCGCTCGTGTACCGCATCGCCGCGGGAGACGTGTTCGGGGACCGACCGGTGGAGCTGCGGCTGCTGGACCTGCCTCAGGCTGTGCCCGCGCTGGCCGGAGTCGCCATGGAGCTTGAGGACTGCGCCTCTCCCGTGCTCGCGGGGATCGAGGTCGGGGACGATCCACGCCGCCTCTTCGACGGTGTGAACGTGGCGCTGCTCGTCGGCGCCTCCCCCAGGAAGGCGGGGATGGAGCGTTCGGATCTGCTCAAGGCGAACGGGGCCATCTTCGCCAGCCAGGGAAAGGCCCTCGCCGCCGCTGCCGCATCGGACCTGAGGGTGGTGGTCACGGGCAACCCGGCCAACACCAATGCGCTGATCGCGCAACGAAATGCCGACGGCGTGCCGCCCGAGCGATTCACCGCCCTGACCCGCCTCGACCATGATCGGGCCGTGTCGCTGCTCGCCCGGAAGGCGCGCCGCCGGCCATCCGACGTGACCCGGATGACGATCTGGGGCAACCACTCCACCACGCAGTATCCGGATGTCTTCAACGCGCGGATCTGCGGCCGCCCCGCGATGGACTGGGTCGACGACGGGTGGGTGGCGTTCGACTACATCCCTCAGGTGGCCCGACGGGGGGCGGCGGTGATCGCGGCACGCGGGAAATCCAGCGCGGCCTCGGCCGCGAACGCGACCATCTCCCACGTCAGGGACTGGTTCGCAGGCACGCCCGTCGATGGCTGGACTTCCATGGCGGTGGTGAGCGACGGCTCGTACGGGATCCCCGAGGGGCTGGTCAGCTCCTTCCCCGTCACTGCGGGCGCCCGCCGGTGGTCGATCGTGCCGGGCCTCACCCTTAATGCGTTTTCGCGCACCAAAATAGAGGCGTCGGTGGCCGAACTCATTGCCGAGGCGGAGACCGTGACCCGGCTAGGACTCATCCCCCGCTGAGGCGGGTGGCCCTAGCACGACCCCGTGTCGAACCCAGTGCTCGTCTCAACGAGCCCCGTGGCGAACGAGGGGTTTCGCTGACCCAGCCCCTGTGATATCAAGGACTTGTACCGGCCTCGCCCGGGGCTGTACCGCCCGAAAGCAGATGTCACTGCCGACAGGTTGCTCCAGTGCCCGACCCCGACACGGGGCTGTCTACAGGGGGGATTTTTGATGCCAGGGCTCTACCATCTCAGTGTCGATGTGGGCGCCAGCCGAATCAGCGCCGCCACCGCTCGGCTGGCCCGTGAGGGCGCCATCACGGCCGACGCGGTGCCGCTCGGACGCCGCAACGACCAGGTACCCGCCGTGGCGTTCATCGAGTCCGACGGCAACGTCCTCGTCGGCGACGAGGCGCAGTTGCTGGGCCACTCGGCCCCCGAGAGACTGATCAGGGAGTTCACCCGAAGCATCGGCGACGACGTTCCCCTGTCCGTGGGCGGCCTGACGATCACGGCCGAGCATGTGTTCGCCACCTCGGTGGCGGCTGTGGTGGACGCCGTGAGCGAGCGCGAGGGCGAGCGTCCTGCCGCGGTCGTCGTGACCTACCCGACAAATTGGGGGCCACACCGCCTCGGCCTCATCCGCTCGGCTCTCACAGGCGTCGGTCTGAGCGAGGCGGCCCTCGTCCCCGGCGTCGTTGCCGCGGCCCTCGACCACGACTCTGTGCACCCACTCGAGCCGGGACAGACGATGGCCGTCCACGACATGGGCGGCACCTCGTACCACGCCGCTGTGCTCCGCAAGGACGAGGACGGCTCGCTCGAGGTGCTCGGCCAACCGCGCGACATCGACGACCTCGGCGGGCTGGACTTCGACGACGCCGTCCTCCGCCACGTCCTCAAGGCGGCGGGCGTCTCCGCCAGCGCGGTCGGGGACGGACCTGAGGCCCAGGCCGCTCTCCGGCAGCTCCGCGGCGAGTGCGTCGACGCCAAGGAGTCGCTGTCCTTCGACGCCCAGGCCACGATCCCCGTGCTCCTTCCAGGTCACTCGACGGCGGTGCGGCTGACCCGCTCCGAGTTCGAGTCCATGACCGGCAACCTGGTTGACCGCACGATCGACAGCCTCGACGCCGCGCTCGAATCCGCCCGGGTGGAGCCGGAACAGCTGGCCACCATCCTGCTGGTCGGCGGTACGTCACGCATCCCCCGCGTCGCACAGCGGCTCTCCGAGACGTTCAACCGGCCCATCGCCATGCCGGAGGACCCCGCTTCGGCCATCGCCATCGGGGCTGCCCGGGCATCCCTCGCGATGGCACACAGGCGATCGGTCCCTGCGGTGGTCGGCCAGACACCTACGGCGGTGGCGGTCGTCCCCGAGGCCCCGCGCGCTCTCGTCGCCGCTCAGCCGCCGCTGGCCTCGTCGCCCTGGATCCGGGTCCTGTCGTTGGTGACGCTGAGCTCCGTCGCAGTCGCCGCGACGGTGCTGCTGACCAGCTCTCTGACGGGCGGGTTCGGCTTCCTGGGGAGCGCTGCGCCGGCCGCTCTCCTGGGCAACCCGTCGCCCTCACCCACACCCTCGGCTTCGGCCTCGGCGGAACCCGGCGCTCCCGCGTCCGAGCCTGCGGCCGTCCCCGACGGCTCGGCCCAGGAGCCGGTCGACGCGGCGCCGGGCGTGCCGGCACAGGAGGTGACGGTCGTGCAGCCCAGGACGAGCTCCCCCGGCCTGACGCCTCGCCCGGTGAGTCAGTACGTCCCGACCCCGCCGAAGGATCCCGCGACCAGCACGCCGGGCGCCTCCACACCCGCCACATCACGGCCGCCGTTGTCGACGCCCACCCGCCCCGGCTCACAGTTGCCGCCCAACACCAGCGTGCCGAACCCCACTACGCAGTCGCCCACGTCGAACCCCACGACACCTGGCCCGACGACGCCCGGTCCCACCACCCCAGCCCCGGATCCCACCACCCCGGATCCCACCACCCCCGCACCCGACCCCACCACTCCGGCCCCGGATCCCACCACCCCGGATCCCACCACCCCGGCACCGGACCCCACCACTCCAGCGCCAGACCCGACGACGCCAGAGCCAGACCCGACGACACCTGAGCCGGACCCGACCACCCAGGAGCCGGCGCCCACCTCGGTGGCGCCACCGCCCGAACCGGACCCCGTCCCGACGCAGGATCCGACGCCTGAGCCTCCGCCGTCCACCACCCCGGAACCCGTGGCGGTATGACTATGCATGTCACACCCGCCGAGGCGATGAGGACCACCCCGCTGCTCGCAGCGCCGGTTCAGGCAGGATCACGCATCCGCGATATCGCGGACGCGCCGCTGCAGCGCGCGTACATCGTCGGCGCGGCCGGCTCCGGGAAGACGTCGCTCCTGCGTCACCTGCGGGACCTCCTCAGTTCGCGCGGGGCGGTCTTCCACGTCCTCGATGATCGCCTTGATCCTGTGTCGGTTCCCCTGTCGGAGGTGCTCATCGTCGATGGGCTGCACCTCCTCGACGAAGCGCGGACCGAGGGTGTCCTCAGACGGGCGCAGAATTCCGAGGCCTCCATCGTCGTGGCCACGCGGCCATGGCCGCGATCGAGCGCCGGCTCGGCGATCGCAAGGCGTCTCGGCGCCGACTCACCGTCGATCGTGCTCGGTCCCGCCACGCGCGCCGAGGTCGTCGACCTTCTGGAGGCTCAGGGCCGTGCCCTGTCGCCGGCCTGCATCGACGCGATCCTCGCGCTCACCGGTGGCCTTGGCTGGCTGGTCGCCCGCGCGATCGACGCCCACGACACTGCCCGGTGCACAGATCCGCTCGGTCACGCCGACCTCTGGCGATCGGTCGAAGCGCACGTGAGCCACCGCCTGGATCTCATCGACGACGCCCGTCTCGCACAGTTCCTCGAAGTCCTCGCCCTGGTCCGAGACGGCCACGCCGGCCCCGAGGGTGAGCAAGTCTCGGACCTCATCGCGCAGGGCCACGCCGAGGGGCTGCTGCTGCGCAACGGAACCATGGTTCCGGTGGTGCGGTCCGCCATCCGCGAGGCGCTACCCCCCCAGCGCCTCGCGGACCTCGGCGCCGACGCAGTCGATGAGATCGCCGCAGCCGTCGCGGCGGGTGACGAGCCTTCCCGCGCCTGGGTCCGAGCCGCTGGCGACCCGAGGCTCGGCGCATCTCTGGCGGAACGCGGCGACCACCTCCTCCAGACCGACCCTGCGCGGGCCGCCGACCTCTACGACCTGGCCGCGAAGTGCGGCTTCGCCGCGCGGGATCTGGACCTGCATCGCGCGATGGCCGCATGGCGCGTGGGAGACCTCGACGGCGCCTCAGGCTTTGTGGACGCCAGCTGGCCGGAGACGGACCCCGCCCACCGCATGGCGCTGGCGGACGTCTCGGCGGCGTGTTGGGCCGCCCGAGGGATGATGAGCACGGGAGGCGACGTCTACTCGCTCCTCCCGACGACCGACGACGCGACTTCCATCAAGGCAGCCCTCGCCCATGTGGCGGCCGGGTCCGCGGACAGGCTCGGGCGGAGTTCAGGTGCGCCAGGAGGCGCCGATGCCCCTGGCTCGCTGTCGACGCTCTCCATCGCCATGCGTGAGTTGGACAGCGGCCTGCGGGCGTCGCTCAACGTGGCGCCCACATCACGTGCGCTCACCCACCTCGTCAGAGCCTCCGAGTTGCACACTGCGGCTCGGAACTGCGATCCGATTCCCGAGTTGCCGGCTGTGGTGGCCGCGTCGGTGGCACTGGGCTACGGCGACCTCGCCACCGCGGCGCGGGTGATCGACGGCGCGGTGGCCGGGGCGCAGGGCGGGCAGTGGGCACTCCGACGTCTCCTCCTGTGGCAGGCCTGGATGGCCATTCAGGGTGAGCGCCCGACGGACGCCCGCCAATCCCTCCGGCGGGCGGAGCAGCTGCCCCCTCCCACGTCGCCTCGTGACGAACTGCTGCGCCAGAGTGTGCTCGTCTCGCTCGCCCGGCGGTACGCGGACATGGCCAGCCTCGAGGCTGCCTGGGAGGAGGCCAAGCCGGGCGTCCGCCACGTGGAGGTGGACCTGTTCACCGTCCTGCCCCTCAGCTCTTTGATCTGCGCCGCGGCGCGCGTCGGGGATGCGACCACCCTCCACCCCCATTTCGTGAGCGCGCTCGACATCCTTGGCCGGCTCGGCGAGCCCCCGCTCTGGTCGGCCCACCTGCGGTGGGCCGGTGTCCAGCAGGGCATCCTCCTCAACCGGCCGGAGATGCTGAAGCCCCACGCACGCGCGCTCGTCGCCGCCGCTGCGCACAGCCCGCTGGCATCTGCGATGGCGCGGGCCGGTGGGGTCTGGGTCGCGGTGCTGGGCGGGTCTGTGGATCCGGATGCCGTCGAGGCGGCGGGCCGCTCCCTCGCAGCGGCGGGGCTGGCCTGGGACGGCGCCCGGCTGGCCGCGCACGGCGCGCGGCGCACCGACGACCGGAAGGTGTCCTCCCGGCTGCTCTCCTGCGCGAGGGAACTACACCCCCAGGATGTGACTCCCCGGCCAGTGCGGGCGGAGCGGGAAGAGGCCATGGCCACGCCCTCAGCGCCCGCCGTCGGCATTGCGCTGAGCGAGCGTGAGGTCGAGGTGGGTCGCCTGGTGTTGGAGGGGCGCACCTACGCCGAGATCGGCGAGGCCATGTTCATCTCCCCACGGACCGTCGAGCACCACGTGGCGCACATCAAGAGGCGCCTGTCGGTCACCTCCCGCTCGGACCTCATGGCGAAGCTGCGGGTGTCTGTGAACCTTGCCACGACCAGCGAGAACTCGTCCCGGCGGGTGATCTCGTGAATCCCCCTCCGTGTCCGCACCAGCATCGGGTCAATCCCCGATGCCTTGACCACACACGCCGCACTACCGTGACAGCAAGCGTCACCCAGACCTCAGGAGACGAGAAATGACCACCACACCGCTGACCACCATCGCCGATGCACTGATCGAGTTCATCCTCAGTCTGCTTCGGGATCCGAGCGCCGCCCAAGAGTTCTCGGAAGACCCAGAGGAGAGTCTCAACCGCGCCGGGTTGGCGGACGTGTGCGGCGACGATGTCCGCTCCGTGCTCCCCGTGGTAGTGGAGCACCCGGATGTCGTCATGCGCCCACCGGCACCGCAGCCGATCATCGTCCATGTCCCCGGCGCACCGGCTCCGTCGAAGCCTGACGTGGTGCGCGAGATCTCCAATGTCGCCAACAACTTCCACATCGACAACAGGTCCACGATCATCGACCAGTCCGTGAACCAGAACATCTGGGCCGAGGGGGACGTGACCCAGGTCTTCGATCAGGAGGCTGTGCTCGCGGTGGGCGACGAGTCCGTCGCCGCCGGCGACGACGCGCTCCTGGACGAGTCCAACACCGATGTCACCATCGGAGACGTGGCCATCGGCAACACGGAGACCAACGTCGACGTGGCCGACTCGTTCAACGACGAATCCATCGATGTCGATGTCGACACCGAGGCAGATGTGGATGAGTCCTTCAACGACGAGTCCACCGATGTCGAGGTGGACACTGAGATCGACGACTCGTTCAACGAGACCGAGACCACGGAAGTCACCATCGACACCGAGATCGTCAACACCGGCAACATCGAGTCGCCCGTCGAGGTGGCGCCGGCCGCCGCGATGGCGCCGGAGCCGGAGGTTGAGATCGATGAGCCGGAGGTCGACTACAGCACCGCCTACGTGGAGTCGGAGCCGCTGCTCGAGATGGAACCTGAGGATTCCTAGGCCGCGAGAAACAGTGACCGACCACACCACACGAAAAACGCCGCCAGCCCGTCAGCCCCGCTCGGGGCCCGACGGGCTGGCCGGCGCTTCCGCCCCACGTCCGGACCGTCCGTCGCTCAGGAGTGAGAACCTTCCCCCGGTGCTGGTCAAGCATCCACCGCCCCTCTCCGTCCGCCTGAGCCAACTGCTCTGGGCGTTCAGTTTCGTGGTCGGTGCGGTGGCCATCGTCTACTTCTTCATCGTGCGCGAGGATCAACTCCCCTTGATCGCCGCGTCGATCAAGGCGGTGGACGGGACGCGCAGCGAGGAGACCTACTCGTCGGCGGCGGACATCGTCTTCTGGTCGTTTTTCGGGATCATGGTCACTCTGATCCTGATCCAGATCACGCTGCTGGTGTCCTTCATGAGCCGCCGGGATGGCATCCGCTGGTGGCAGCTGGCCACCCTGATCGTCCAAGGGGCGGTCTTCGCCCTGATGACGGAGATGGTGGGCGGAGGCGAGCACGCCACCAGCCTGCGCCAACTCCTGGTGGGCCAGTGCGGTCTCGTGCTGCTGGCTCTAGTCGCGGGCGTGTTCCCCGGCGCCATCAAATGGACCGCTCGCCATCACGACATCCGGCGCGGCACGGTGGGCTCTGGCGGACCCGACGTGTGAGGCCACCTCCTCCAGGCTGCGAATGACCACTCGACCCACCTCGAGCGAAGCCCGATCGAGGATGGGCGACTGACCCCGGGCTCGCCAGTGGGACAGCTCGGCATCGACCCGCTCGGCGAGTTGCTCCTGGGCCGTGCCCGGTGGCAGCCCGAGGCGGGCCTCAGCAGACGAGCCCAATCCGCCGATCACCCGCACGACATCGGCCGCCTCCTCCGGCGGGAGGTGCACATCCCCGACCCGCAAGGTGGACAGCAGCGACAACTCGCGGAGCCCGTGTGCGGTCGCCCTGATCCGTTCGATGCCGGCCACAATGGTCTCGGCCCCCTCAATCGGCCTGTCCCGAAGCAGCCGCTCGAGGGCGTCCAGCACCGCTCGCACCTTCAAGGTGGAGGTGCGCGGGCCGAAATGGGTCTCGACGAACCGATTGAGCTCGTGCAGGCCGCTGTGCTGAATCAACCTGTCCGCCAACTCGGACGAGTCGGAGACTCCGGTCCGGATCAGCGACGTGGCCAGCCGGACGCCGAAGATTCCGAAGCGTGCGAGCAGCTCTCGTCGGGCCGAGACGTCAAGCCCGGAGGTGTCCGTGGGACCGACGAACCGATCCGACGAAAGGAGCAGCCGCTCCCTCTCCCGCCTCTCCAGCGACGCGAGCGTCCGGAGTGCCGCGAACTCACTCTCCCGCAGCGTGCGCGCACCCTCGGCCAGTAGTCCGGCTACCGGCACCACACCCAGAGCTAGGGAGTTCAGGTCGCCGTCCATCTCATAACGCTTGGACACCTTGCCAGCAGACAGCAGCGAGTCGATACGTCCAGACCCGATCTCGTCAGCGCGTGAGAGAACCGCCACCGCGTTGACCGTTTGGGACGGGCCGGCGGCCGTGTCCCTGAAGGCCTCGAGGAAGCGCATGTCCGACGGGTGCAGGTGCCGCACGAGGTAGACGATGGCGTCCGCCGACGAGGGCGCATCCTCAGGCGCAAGGAACGTGGTGGAGCGCGCGGACAGATCCTGCGAGAGCGAGGCGATCCCAGGCGTGTCGATCAGGATCATCGACCGGAGGACCCCGGACGGCCAGCACACCTCGATGCGGTCCACCTCGCCGGAGGTGAGGTCCCCCAGGTCGAGGATCAGTTTGCCGTCCACCCGACGCACGGGGAGTCGGCGCTCTTCCCCCCCGCTGACAAATGCCGTGATCGACGGCGTGTCGGCATACCGGTACCAGGTCACCACCCGGGTGCACTCCCCCGCGTCGGTGGGGGCGATCTGCTCGCCGAGCATGGCGTTGAGCAGAGTTGACTTCCCGGCCTTCACGATCCCCGCGAGCGCCAGCCGGAGCGGCTCCCGCAACCGTCGGTCCATTTCGCCTAGCTCGGCGAGGGCGGCCTGGTCGCGGGCGTACAACTCCCGTCCGGCGGCGACGAGTTCCGTCGCCTCCTCGAGCACGTCCGATCTCACCGCTCGACTGCCTTGACGCGCTGTGGCGGCAGCGCAGGGAGCTCGGCACTCAACTGCTCCAGTTGCTTGAGCTGCCCTTGGAGCAGCGCCGCGCGCTTCTCGCGCTGCTCCGAGTAGCTGCCCGCCGCCCTCTTCGCCGCCAGGACCGCCTCTGCCAGCGACCTGTGCAGCTCCTCGGCTATTCCCCCGAAGTGATCACGGGAGGTGCGCTGCACGATGCGCAGGCGGTCCTTGAGCTGCTTGGCCACTTGGAACGTCACCTCGTCGATGTAGCGGCGAACAATGTTCTTCGCTTCGAACCGGCGGCGCATCAGGCGATTTGTCGAGTCCTCGCGATAGGCGCGCCGCCCCACCAGCACGCCCGCCATCAGCGACAGCGGATTGATCAGCGACAGGCCGATCAGCCCGGTGGCGAGGCCCACCATCAGGACGCCACCGTACGAGCCTCGCACGCCGATGTAGATCTTCTCCGCGGCGCTCATGGTTCCCGGCTCGAAGTTCGGCAGGGGATCAACAGGATCGAGCAGCCCCTCGGTGCCCGCCACCTCGATGGTGGGCAGCTCGATCTGCTCCTCGGCGAAGAGGGTGCCGATCTCCTCGGTGAGCCAGCGGGAGCGTTCGTCGGTCCAGACGAACGTCTCGGACACCGCGTCCGCGACGCGCTGATCGATCCACTCGGTGATCTGGTCCCAGATGGGCCCCGGATCTCCCTCGTCGATCGCGCTCTCGGCCTCACGCTGCACCCGACGGAGCCGGTCGCGGAGATCGTGCTCCATGTCGGAGATCAGGTCCGAGATCCCATCGGAGAGGGCCACCTGCCACCGGGAGGATCTGCTCCGATAGTCGTCGGCTCGATTCTTGGCGTGCTCCAGCTCGGCGATGAGCGTGGGCGTGTCCTCCGGGTGCAGGATGGCGCTCAGCTCCGACCGGATCGACACGCTCATCTGCTCCACCACGAAGGTGAGGTCGTGTACGGCGGCTCGCACCCCGATGGCCTCCGCACGGGCCAACACGTCGGCCCTGAGGTGCGCCACCAGGGCGGGGAACCCCGACTCGGCGTTCAGCTCGCGATCCTGCTCAGCCGCCGCGATGAGCCGCAGATCGCTGGACACCGCGAAGATCGGCATGTCGCCGATGCCCTTCAGATGGCCGCGGTCGATGCGCTCGATCGTGCGCCACTCGGGATAGAGGTCGGTCTTGGCGAGGACGGCCGCCACGTTCGGCGAGATCCTCATCGCGTGGCGGAGCAGTTGGACTTCCGGCTCGGTGTACTCCTGGGATGCGTCCGAGACCAGGAGCACCGCGTGCGCCGAGGACAACGCCGACAGCGTCGTCAACGCGGTGGCGGAGTCCATCCCGCCCACGCCCGGGGAATCGATGAGGCGGAGACCTCCCTTGAGGATCTCCCTGGGAAGCATCACCTCGGCGGCCACCACATGGCGTTCATTGCCCGGGTTGCCCAGTTCGGTGACGTACTGAGGGAGCTGGTCGATCGGGATCGGGAGTCGTTCGATCGTGGAGGCGTCGCCGTCCTCGCCGGCGGGGCGCATGAGGACGTAGGCGGCCGGCTCCTCGCCGTAGCCGACGGCGGTGGGGACGCTGGTGGCCACATCGTCGTCGATGGGGCAGACGGGGGCGTTGACCAGTGCGTTGATGAGCTTGCTCTTGCCCTGTTTGAACTCGCCGACCACCACGACGCGGACGTTGGGGTCCCGCAGTCTCGCCTGGGTGTTGTCCAGCCGCTGCACAAGGTCCTGCCTACCGCTGGTAGCTGCCAGCCGGCCTACGTTGCCCGCCAGCGCCACGAGGTCACGGCCCTTAGCCTGCGCTGGCGCGGCGCCGGCCGGCGTCTTCGCCTCCACCGGGCCCCGGCGTGGCGCTGCCGGCCTGAGAGCCCCAGTCCCTGCGTCACTCACGATGTTTCTCTCCTTCGACGATCACACCCAGCAGACACCCGCATACTAGGCCACCCCCCGCGCACAGGTCCCTGAACGGCCGAAGCCCGGCCGTCCCGAAGGACGGCCGGGCTTCGAACCTCGTGCGAGGATCAATCGAATTCGATGTCGGTCTCGCCACCGGTGGTGGCAGCTGCGGGGCTGAAGATGTTGCCCTCGTTCTCCCACTCCCAGCTGTTCTCGAAGGTTGCGTCGACCTCGCTGGTGAAGGAGTCCTCGATCTCCACGTCCAGGTCGGTGTGGGTGGACTCGTCATTGAAGGAGTCGTCGATGTCGACGTCCATCTCCCACTCGTTCTCGACGGAGTGGTCCTGGAACGAGTCGCTGATGGTCGTGGTGGTCCAGGTGTTGCCCGTGTAGATGTCGCCGATGGTGACATCGATGTTGGTCTCCGTGACAGACAGGTCGTCACCGGCAGCCATGGACCCGTCGCCGAACGCGACGGTAGCGTCCTGGCTGAAGTCCTGATTGACATCGCCTCCGTGTCCGGTCTCGATCATCTGGTTGACGGACTGGTCCAACTGCAGTGAGCGGTTGTCGATGCTGACGTCGACGTCGCCGGCTCCGCCGCCGTGCCCGTGGCCCTTGCCTGCCGCCGACATGCCGGTCAGCCCGCCGAGGTTGAGATCGCCGAACCCGGTGTTGTACTGGCGGACGCCGACGGTGTTCTCGTTCAGCGTCTGGAAGGTGGTGGTCGTGGTGGTCGTGGTGGTGTTGTTGTAGGAGTCGCGGATGGACTCGTCCTTGTTGAAGGCGTCCTCGATCTCGACTTCGAGGTCCACCTCGGTCGAGTTGTCGGAGTTGTCGGAGTTGTCCGAGTTGTCCGAGTTGTCCGAGTTGTCGGAGTTGTCGGAGTTGTCCGAGTTGTCCGAGTAGTCGTTACCGACATTGTCGAGGTCGAGGTCAGTCTCGGTGTTGGTGGAAGCGTCGTTGTGCGAGAGCACGTCGTTGTTCGACATGACGTCGTCGGTGACCGTCTGGATGCCGAGAACGTTGTTGTTGTCGTCTGCCATGGAACTATCCCTTCTCGAGACGGAGCCGCTCTGGCTCCCTCACTCGCCCGGTTGGCGTTGAGACAAGTCTGCGCCCGGGCGGGGCCTGGAACAGCGGGGGTGATCCCGGTACCTCCCCCTCCCGGCATGGGGGTTCGGGGGTGGAGTATCGGGGATTGGTTCGGACCCGCTCCGTAGCGGTCGGCGCAGGCGGCTCGGGGCCGAGGTCAGGAGGGCTTCTTCTGACCGGTGGGCTCGGACGTGGACAGCGCGGCCACGAAGGCCTCCTGGGGCACCTCGACGCGGCCCACCATCTTCATGCGCTTCTTGCCCTCCTTCTGCTTCTCGAGCAGCTTCCGCTTGCGGGAGATGTCGCCGCCGTAGCACTTGGCGAGCACGTCCTTGCGGATGGCACGGATGGTCTCGCGCGCGATCACCCGGGCGCCGATGGCGGCCTGGATGGGCACCTCGAACTGCTGCCTGGGGATGAGTTCCTTCAGCTTCGATGCCATCAGCAGCCCGTACGAATAGGCCTTGTCCTTGTGCACGATGGCCGAGAAGGCGTCGACCGGGTCCCCATGGAGCAGGATGTCCACCTTCACCAGGTCTGAGGCCTCCTCACCATCGGGCTCGTAGTCGAGCGAGGCGTATCCCTTCGTGCGGGACTTCAGCGCGTCGAAGAAGTCGAAGATGATCTCGCCCAGCGGCAGCGTGTAGCGGATCTCCACCCGGTCCTCGCTGAGGTAGTCCAGTCCGCGCTGGATGCCCCGCCGGGTCTGGCACAGTTCGAGAATGGTCCCGATGTACTCCGCCGGCGCGAGGATGGTCCCCCGCACCACAGGCTCGTACACCTCGGCGATCTTCCCCTCCGGATACTCCGACGGGTTGGTCACGCTGTGCTCGGTGCCGTCCTCCATCACCACCCGGTAGACCACGTTGGGCGCGGTGGAGATGAGATCCAGGTTGAACTCCCGCTCGAGGCGCTCGCGCACGATCTCCATGTGCAGCAGGCCGAGGAATCCGATGCGGAATCCGAAGCCCAGCGCGCTGGAGCTCTCCGGTTCGTAGGTGAGCGCCGCGTCGTTGAGCTGCAGCTTCTCCAGCGCCTCACGCAGCACGTTGAAGTCGTCCCCGTCGATGGGGTACAGGCCCGCGTAGACCATGGGGTTCGGGTGCCGGTATCCGCCTAGATCCTGGTGTGCCGGCCAGGAGTCCAGGGTCACCGTGTCCCCGACGCGGGACTGCCGCACGTCCTTCACGCCGGTGATGAGGTAGCCGACTTCCCCGACGCCAAGCGCGTCGGCCTTCACCGGCTCCGGGGAGATGACCCCCACCTCGAGCATGTCGTGGGTGGCCTTCGTGGACATCATGAGGATCTTTTCGCGGTGGTTGAGGGCGCCGTCGACCACCCTGACGTAGGTCACCACTCCGCGGTAGGTGTCGTAGACCGAATCGAAGATCAGCGCGCGCGCCGGAGCCTTCGGGTCCCCCTGTGGAGGGGGTATCTGGTCCACTACGGCATCGAGGAGGTCGGCGACGCCGTCACCGGTCTTCCCCGAGACCCGAAGGACCTCGTCGGGGTCACAGCCGATGATGTGCGCCAGCTCCGCTGCGTACTTCTCCGGGTTGGCGCTGGGCAGATCGATCTTGTTGAGCACCGGGATGATGTGCAGATCCGCCTCGAGCGCCAGGTAGAGGTTGGCCAGGGTCTGGGCCTCGATGCCCTGGGCGGCATCCACCAGGAGCACGGCGCCTTCGCACGCCTGCAGCGACCGCGACACCTCATAGGTGAAGTCCACGTGGCCGGGCGTGTCGATCATGTTGAGGACGTGCGTGACGCCGTCCTTGGTCCAAGGCATGCGCACAGCCTGGGACTTGATGGTGATGCCCCGCTCGCGTTCGATGTCCATGCGGTCGAGGTACTGCGCGCGCATCTGACGGGCGTCGACGACCCCGGTCAACTGCAGCATCCGGTCTGCCAGGGTGGACTTCCCGTGGTCGATGTGCGCGATGATGCAGAAGTTGCGGATGATCGCCGGGTCGGTCTTGCCGGGGCGCGGAGCGGGCATGCGTCTCCTCGTCGATGAACATGGGACAGGCCATAATCTCACGGATCCGACGACGGGGCGAACCACGGCAGTGCCCAAGAGCCGACCAGTCCCCGGCGATTTGGCTCCCCCGGAGGGCCTCAGGTAGCCTTGACCGTCGCGTGTCCCACGCATGACCGAATACCATCATCACCCGTAAAGAGGCTTGCCCAGTGGCGAACATCAAGTCCCAGAAGAAGCGCATCAAGACCAACGAGATCTCGCGCCAGCGCAACAAGGCAGTGAAGTCGGAGCTGCGCACCCACATCCGCAACTTCCGCACCGCCGTCGCTGAGGGCCAGACGGAGAAGGCGATTGAGCTCTCCAAGGTCGCGAACCGGGCACTGGATCGCGCCGTGAGCAAGGGCGTCATCCACGCCAACCAGGCGGCCAACCGCAAGTCGGCCATCTCGCTGGCCGCTGCCGCGCTCTGACTCAGCCCCGCATCTTCTCGTAGCAGCGCCTTGGCCCTCGGTCGCCAGGGCGCTGTTTCGCGCGTCCGCTCAGTGTCGGCGAAGCGCGAGAACTCCGAGCACCATACGCTCCAGCGCGTAATCGGCGTTGGTGGCAGCGCCCTTGACCTGCCCGTCGGCAACGGCGACCAACCGGATGGCCTCCGCGACTCCGGCGGCCTGCCAGTTCCGCGAGGTCTTGGCGTAGTCCTTCAGCTTCCAGGGCGGGAGACCGAGCCGGCGCGCGAGATCGGCGTCGCTCATGCGTGAGCCCTGGGCCTCGAGGTACTTCGCCATCCCCCTGAACGCCCCCGCCATGGCGCTGCTGATCAGCACGGGGGCGGCACCCGTGCCGAGCGCCCAGCGAAGGCGTTCGAGGGCGAGGCTGGTGTTCCCCGCGAGCACCGCATCCGCGACGGCGAAGCTCGAGACCTCAGCGCGCCCCGCGAAGTAGCGCTTGACGAGCGCGGCGTCGATCTCGCCGGTATCGGTGTCCGAGGCGAGCTGGCTGACGGCTGCGGCCAGCCCGCGGAGATCGTGGCCGACGGAGGCGACCAGTTCCCCCGCAGCGTCCTGTCCGATGCGCACCCCTCGGCGACGCGCCTCCTCGGCCACGAACTTGGGCAGCTCCCAGGCCTTGAAGGGGGCGACGGTCTCCGTGCGCACCTTGGCCTTCTTGAGCTTGTCGATGAGCCCCTTGCCCTTCATCCCGCCCTGGTGGACCAGAATCAGGCACAGCTCCTCGGGCGGGTCCGACGCCACCGCGACCAGCTGGTCCACCACGGACGGAGGGCAGGCGCCGACGTCGTCGACGATCGCGATGATGTGGGTGGAGAACAGCGACCCACCCACCACCTCGGACAACATCGAGGTTTCGAACTGGTCTGCTGTGATCTCGTTCACGTCCGCCTCGGGGTGCGCGGCGAGGGCGCGGGTCTTGGTGTCGGCGACCAGCCTCTGTGCAAGCAGGGCCTCAGGGCCCGTGATGAGCAGGCAGCTGCCGAACGCCGATGAAGTCACGAGCCCAAGCATGCCAGGGACCACCGACGGCCCGCGCTCAGTCACCCCGCCACCTGCGGACGATGAGCCGATCGCCTGCCATCTCGACGGCGATCGAGCCGTGCTCATCGGTCCTGACCACCTCCATGCCCTGGCGCTGAGCGAGCTCTACGGTGCTCGCAGCGGGATGCCCGTAGTCGTTGTCAAGGCCCGAGGACGCGACGGCCAGCGCCGCACCCGATGCCGCGAAGAACCGTGGCTCCTGCCGCGAGGAGCCGTGGTGCGGCAGCTTGAGCACGTGCGCGCTCAGGGACACGCCACGAGCGGCAGCGGACCGGAGGGCCACGGACTGTCCGGCGGGCTCCGCGTCCCCGGCCAGCAGCACCCTGAGCCCGCGAACCTCCGCCACCCCCACCACGGATGCGTCGTTTTCAGGTGAGCCCTCTCCTTCCGCCTCGGGCACTCCTCCCCCGGCCGGCTCCCAGACCGACGCGGTCCGCCACTCCACCTCCCCCACAGTGAGCGTTTGGCCGGGCACAGCGTGACGAACCTCGGCGGCCACCTCGCGCGCAGCATCGAGCAGCCATGACGGCTGCGTTCCGGCGCGGGTGAGGATCAACTCGGGCCGGTACCGGGCGATGATCTCCGCCGCTCCCCCGGTGTGGTCCGTGTGCCAATGGGTGAGGATGAGCAGCGGCACCGACGTGACGCCCAGGGCTGCCAGGCAGTTGTGGGTCGGAGCGGCCTCGGGGCCGGCGTCGACCAGCACAGCCGCCCCCTGCCCGGCGGACAACACCGTCGAGTCCCCCTGCCCAACGTCGCAGAACGCCGCCGCCCACTGCCCGGGCCACCCGACCGGCGTGGGGCGCGCGAGGGAAGCGGCGATGACTGCCACCAGCAGGGCAACCCCGCCCAACGGGGATCTGAGGATCGTCGGAAGCACCATGGCTGCGGCCGCGACGGCGACGATGACCACAGCCATCCCCGTCACCGACGCCTCCCACTCCCAGGTCGCCGACGGGAGCGCGGCCCCCGCCTCCGCCAACCAGAGGATGGGTTGCGAGCACCACCCTGCCAGCCAGCCGGGTCCTGCGGCCAGGGTGGGCGCCCACCACAGGAGAGCCGCGGCCAACCCGAGCACGGTCGTGGGGCCGACGAAGGGCCCGGCGAGCGCGTTGGTGACCACGCCGATCACCGACACCTGGTCACTGATGCCCGTCACGAGCGGCTGCGTGGCAAGCTGCGCGGCGAGCGGGACCGCCACGGCCTCAGCGCCCCAGCGCGGCACCCACCGCGTCATCGCGCGGATCAACGGCGGACCGAGCAGCACGATCCCCATGCAGGCGGCGACGGACAGGGTGAAGCCGACGGACCTCGCGAGCCACGGGTCCAGCCACGTCAGGGCGAGCACCGCGACGCTCAGTGCCCTAACGCTGCGCCGGCCGGACGACACGCCCACGGCCGCCAGAGCGACCAGACCCATCGCAGTCGCTCTCAGCACTGAGGGTTCCTGGCCGCACACCGCCACGAACACGGCCACGCCGACAATCGCTGCGGCGCGGACGGACCAGCCTCGAAGGCCCGCCGATCTGGCGACCGTCAGGACCACGCCGAGCATCAGGGTGAGGTTGGCACCGGAGACCGCCATGAGGTGCGTGAGCCCCGTGGCTTGAAAGCGCTCCCTCATCTCGCCATCGACCCGGGAGGTGTCCCCCACCACGAGGGAGGGGACCAGCGCGGCCTGGCCCGGTGGCGAGTGCGCGACGGCGGCACGCAACCCCTGCCGCATCGCGGCCGCACCCGCGTCCACCACCGAAGGCCCGCGCTCCATCGCACGGAACTCTCGGACGCTGAGCACCGCCGCGACCGCCTCGTCAGGTCTGGGCGCCCGGAGCCGGACCCCCGCTGAGTACACCGCGCCGGCGACGGCCCGTCGCATCGCCTCGCCCTCCTCCCCCGTGCCCAGCAGGACCACCGGAACCGCTGCCTCGATCCGACGACCGCGCGACTCCACCCAGACCAGTTCGGCCCGGCCCACCACGATCCCCGAGGTCTCCTGCGGTTCGCCCTGGATCCGGACCCTCACCGTGCCCGTGGCGCCGGCGGAGGCCAGTTCCGCCACCGACGAGGTGTGCCGCTGCCAGGACTGGACACCTGCGGTGAGCCCGGTCACCGCGAACACGACCAGCACGAGGCAGGTCCACATCCGGCCCAGGCGCGCTGCCGTCAACGCGATCAGTCCGAGGCCCACGACGATGGCGATCAGGGGCCCGGCATCGGGACGCCACCCCGAGGTCCCGAGCCATGACGCCGCCCACGCCGCCGACGCAACCGGGAGCATCCGCCAGTCGTGGCCGGACTGCGGGACAGTCGCCTCGTCGCGACGCGCGGCTGCCATGCCTAGACCCGCACCAACGGCATGAGTTTCTCAAACGTCTTCGGCCCGATGCCGCTGACCTCCTGGAGTTCCTCGACCGCGGTGAATCGGCCGTTCTCCTCCCGCCAGGCCAGGATGGCCGCCGCCATCACCGGTCCGACGCCGGGGAGGGACTCAAGCTCCGCGGCGGTGGCGGCGTTGAGATCGAGCGCTCCCCGGCCTGTCGCGTCGCCCGACACCGGCGCGCTTGCACCGTTGACGTCGCCTCGCGGATCCTCCGTGCTTCCGATGATCACCTGCATGCCGTCGCTCACCGGCGCTGCGAGGTTCAGTTGCGCCGGGTCGGCCTCAGGGGCCAGCCCACCGGCGGCCGTGATCGCGTCGAGGACGATGGCCCCCTCGGGCACCGTCACCACGCCCGGCCGGAGGACCTCCCCCGCCACGTGGACCCGGACAATCGGCGACGGGCTGGGGGTGGGCGGCTCCGCTGCCTGCGTGACGGACACCGACGGCGGCGCGATGGGGACCTCCGTGGCGGAGGATCTGGCCAGGGCGGTGACGGCGACCCCCACACCGCACAGGAGGAGGACGCCGACCACCCAGAGGTGCTTGACCGTGATGCGCCGCCGGGCCGGGAGACCCGTGGCAGATGGGGGCGGATCGGCAGTGACCGGCGGCGAAGGCTCGCTCCGTGAGCCGACCACAGGGGGCGCGACCACAGGGGGCTCGACGTCGACCAGGCCCGCAGCGCGCCGCGGCCCACACAGTGCCGGCCGCCCGGCACTGACGAATGTCAGGCGGGCGCGGGCCAGCTCTTCGACATCACGCGGCTCCATGCCCTCCTTGGTCGCAAACTGACTTCCCCGTTTCTCAGCCGGGATTGCGCCTGTGGAGAAGTCAGCGGGGCACGAGGCTCAGCATCTTGGGCAGACGTGCGATGACCTTGACGATCTCTCGTCCGTCCAACGACCGCTGCACCCCGGGATCTGCCAGCGCGGCTGCCAGCGCCTCGTCCTCGGTGATCCCGGCAGGCACTTCGAGCTTCGCCCGGATCTTGCCCTGGATCTGCACCACCATGGTCACCGTGTCGTCGACGGTGAGGCTCGGATCCGCGGCCGGCCAGGAGCTGTTGGCCACCGACGGGCTGTGGCCCAACAACTCCCACATCTCCTCAGCCACGTACGGCGCGACCACGCTGAGTGCCTGAGCCACGAATTCCGCAGCCTCGCGCACCGCCGGATCCGCAGGGCCCGGGCCGGCATCGATCGCCTTGCGGGTGGCGTTGACGAGTTCCATCGTCCGCGCGACGGCCACGTTGAACCGCCCGGAGTCCAGCAGCATCGACACCTCGGCGATGGCCTTGTGCGTGATCTTCCTGAGCGCCTTGTCGCCGGCCGCACGGTCCGCATGGCGGTCGCTGGTCACGTCTGCGGCGATGCGGTGGGCCCGCTGGAGGAACTTCAGGCTTGAGGCCGGGGAGAGGTCCGCCCAGTCGATGTCGTCCTCGGGCGGCCCGGCGAAGACCATGGTGAGCCGCACGGCGTCCACGCCGAACTCGTCGATCTGCTTGCCCAGGTCCACGCCGTTGCCCAGGGACTTGCTCATCGCCTTGCCCTCGTTGATCACCTGGCCCTGATTCAGCAGCCGCAGCATCGGCTCGTCGAAGTCCACCAGCCCCATGTCGCGGAGGACCTTGGAGAAGAACCTCATGTAGAGCAGGTGGAGGATGGCGTGTTCCACCCCACCGACGTACTGGGCCACGGGCATCCAACGGCGGACCGCCTCCGGATCGAAGGGGCCCTTGTCGTAACCCGGGGAGCAGTACCGGAAGAAGTACCAGGACGAGTCCACGAAGGTGTCCATCGTGTCCGTGTCGCGCTGGCCCGGGCCCCCGCACCGGGGACACTGCGTGGCGACCCAGTCGGTTGCCGACGCCAAGGGCGACGTGCCCTTGGGCGCGAGGGCAGCTCCGCGAAGGTCCGGCAGCCTGACCGGGAGCTGGTCGTCTGGGACCGGGACCTCCCCGCAGGCCTCGCAGTGGATCACCGGAATGGGGCAGCCCCAGAACCGCTGACGCGACAGGAGCCAGTCCCGTAGCCGGAACTGGATTGTGCCGGTGCCGAGGCCCTCGGCCTCCAGCTGTCCGATGATCCGGGCGACGCCGGAGGATTTGTCAGCGAGACCGTTGAGGACCCCCGAGTTGACGTAGGCGCCGTCCCCGCTGGTGGCCACCCCGGTCTGGGCCGGATCGGTCCCGTCGACGTCGATGACTGTGCGCACCGGCAGTCCGTAGCGGCGGGCGAAGTCCAGGTCACGCTGGTCGTGCGCCGGGACGGCCATGATGGCGCCGGTCCCGTAGTCCGCCAGCACGTAGTCGGCCGCCCAGATCGGGATCCGCTCACCGTTGACCGGGTTCACGGCGTGACGTCCGAGCCAGACCCCGGTCTTCTCCCTCTCGGTGGACTGGCGCTCGATCTCGGTCTCGCGCTTGACCTGCTCGAGATAGGACTCGAAGACGCCGCGCTGGTCGTCGGACACCAGCTCCGCCGCCAGGGGCGCATCAGGCGCCACCACCATGAAGGTGGCCCCGAACAGGGTGTCCGGGCGCGTCGTGAAGACGGTGAGGGGCTCGTCGCGCCCCTCGACGGCGAACGCGACGTGGGCACCTTCGGAACGGCCGATCCAGTTGCGCTGCATCGCGAGCACGTGATCCGGCCAGCCGCCCTCCAACTGCTCCATGTCGTCGAGCAGCTGCTGCGCGTAGTCCGTGGTCTTGAAGTACCACTGATTCAGCTTGCGCTTGGTCACCTCGGTCTTGCAGCGTTCGCACCGGCCGTCGACGACCTGCTCGTTGGCGAGCACAGTCTGATCGGTGGGGCACCAGTTGACGAACGAGTCCTTGCGGTAGGCCAGCCCGCGCTCGTAGAAGCGGTTGAACAACCACTGGGTCCACTTGTAGTAGTCCTCATCGGAGGTGTGAAGGCGCCGCGTCCAGTCGAAGCTCAGTCCGTAGCGCTTGAACGAGCGGGCCTGGGTCTCGATGTTGTTGTAGGTCCAGGTGGCCGGGTGCGAATCGGCCTTGATGGCCGCGTTCTCCGCCGGCAGCCCGAACGAGTCCCACCCGATGGGGTGCATGACGTCGTACCCCTTCAGGCGCCAGTAGCGCGCGACCACGTCTGCCATGGCGTATGCCTCGGCGTGGCCCATGTGAAGGTCGCCTGAGGGGTAGGGGAACATGTCCAGCACGTAGCGGCGCTCCCGCGTGCCGTCGTCTACCGGGCGGAAGGTCTCGTCCTCCTCCCAGAAGGCCTGCCACTTCTCCTGGGCCTGAACCTTGTCGTACTGACCCGCCTCTTGGCTCACGACTCTCTCCTGCACTCGGCCATCTGTTACGTCCGGGGGACGCGGTGGATCAATATACCCGCACCGTCCACGGGACCGGCATCAGCTCAGGCGAGGAGTGCGTCGACCTCAGCCGCTGTGGGGGGCTGAGCTCCCTTGCGCGTGCACACGATGGCGGCGGACGCGACGCCGCGCGCGAGGGCCCCTTCGACATCTCCGGGGTCCTCCGCATAGGCCGACAGGAACCCGGCCATGAAGGTGTCGCCTGCACCGACCGTGTCCACCACCTCGACCGGGCGCCCAGAAGCGTGCAAGCGCCGACCGTCAGGCTTGACGGCCACCACCCCGTCGGCTCCGAGTGTGACGATGAACATGGCGAGGCCGTATTCGCCCACCCATCCCTCGGCATAGCCGAGAGGATCCGAGTCGTCGTCGACGAGCCACGCGATGTCCTCGTCAGAGGCCTTCGCGATGCCGCCGTTCTTCCCCACTGCCGTGAGCAGATCGGCGATGAGTCCGAAGTACTCGGCACGGTCCGGCAATGTGGAGGGGCGGACGTTGAGGTCGAAGCTGACAGCCGCCTCGGTGCGGCGGACAAAGTCCAGGATGTGCTTCGCCCCGGACCCGATCACGGCGCCGATGGAGCCGAAGTGCAGCCAGTCACCCGACTCCAGCTCCGGCAGTTCCCCCGCACGCCAGCTGAAGGCCGACGTGCCGGTGAAGTGGAAGTGGTAGCTGGCGCGCCCCTCCTCGTCCAGGGAGACCACGGCAAGGGACGTGGGGTCCGGGGTGGCGACGGCGAGCGAGAGATCCACTCCCGCCAGCTCGAGGTGGCTGCGCAGCTGGCGCCCCAGGGCGTCGGTGCTGAGCCTCCCGAGGAACCGGGTGTCCTGACCCTGCTTGGCCAGGGCGGCGGCGGTGTTGAACGGCCCCCCACCCGACCGGGCGATCCACCGACTCTCGGCCGGGGAGATCATCTCCTCGGGCATCAGATCGATCAGGGCCTCACCACACACCACGAAACGCATGGCAGAACCCTACGGCACGGCCGCTCCCCCGGCGCGCGGAGGGCTCATTCGTCCCATCGGCGCGGAGGAATGGCGTCGCGGTGGACGCGGGCCAGCAGCCGGCCCAGCTCGTGGCCGGGGTGGATCCGGGCGAGCTGTTCCAGGCACGACGTCTGTGCGGCGCCCCGACCGCTCAGCCAGGAGGCGATGCCGAGAAGCGCAAGAACGTTGGCTTCCGACTGGGGGGTCGCGGCCTGGCGGGCCGCGACCAGGTGTGGCCACATCCGGTCGGCAGTGTCCATGCTCAGCCTGGCGAGGAGCGCCCCGAGGTGGTCCTCATCCTCGAGGAGGACGCTGAGGAGGCAGGCCTCCCGGGGGTTGAGCTGCACAGGGGACTCGGCCAACTGCTCCAGAACGTCCATCCCCTCCTCGGGCGACATGGCGGAGACCAGAGCCTCGGCAGCCTCGACCTCCTGGCGCGGGGCCGGGTTGTGCAGTTCGACTGGAGCGACAGCCTCCCCACGATCACCGCAGATCCGGATGCCCTGGTACACGGCCTGCGCCTCCAGCGAGCTGCTGGTGCTCTCGATCACGTGGGCCTCCAGATCCGCGTCCAGCGCCCAGGTGTTCCGGCCGTCTGTCACGAGCGCGTCGATGACACGAGCCTCGCCGACCACGGAGGCCAGCTCAGTGACTGCGAGCCCGGCGAGGTCCGGGTCTCCGTAGCCGATGATGACGAAGCGGCACGCCTCAACCTGTGACGAGGCGTTGATGATCTGGTCCGCCACATCGTCGAAGTGGTGGACGAACCAGTCCACCTCCAGGCGTGCGCAGAAGGCGACGGTGGCTCCGCAGAGCCCCATCACCACACACGAGTTGGTGGGATGGAACCCCAGGAGGACGGACGGCATGGCGAGAAGATCGGCTCGGGTGGTTCCGCGGAGAACGGGTGTGCTGCTCATGTGCGCATGGTCGGCAACGTCCAGGACGCAATCCCACCCGAACACGCGGGCTGTGGACAACCCCCTGGGTAGGCTGGCGGCACTATGAGCAACGAGCAGTGGCCACCACCGGGCAACGGGCGCGACACCTCCCCCTGGTCCCATCCGGACCCTGGATACCGGCCCACGCAGTTCCACGACGTGCAGGGCCGGGACCCCCGTCAGCCGTTCGGCCAGCCACCGGTGGCGCAGCCGGACCCCGAGATGCTGCGGCCTCAGCGCAGACCGGGCGCCCCGCTGTGGATCGTCCTGGCGGCCGTGGCCGTCATCGGTGCCCTGATCCTCGGCATGCAGGTGCTCGGCGGAGATCCTGACGCCTCGTCGACCCCTTCGCCCACCGCATCGCCGGCGGCGGTACCGTCTCCGACCCGGAGCGGCACCTTCATCCCGTTCGAGGGCAATGGCAACGGGATCTTCGAGATCGTGCGCCACGAGTGGACGACGGAGGGATTGCGCCTGCGCATCCGCGTCGAGATCGAGGAGGGCGAGTACCAGTTCGGGTTGTTCGCCTTCACCAACGAGTCCCGAGAGGCGTACGACCCCCTGGACCCCCTCCCGTTCACCGTGCGCGCGGGGGTGCCGCACGAGACTGACGTGCTGTTCGTGATGCCTCAGGCGGATTCCACGATCGTGCTGGCCACACCGTCCGGCCGAGTGGCGCTCAACGCCCTTCCGGTGCCGGGGAGCTAGTGGTCAGCTCATCGGTGGCGCCGACGACGGCTCGTTCTCGCTGGCTGCCAGCCTGCGGCGCTCCTCGTGGGCGTCGGGGTGGTCCTTGGAGAGCAACAGCACCCCGTAGACGGCGATCCCGCCGGTCACGGCCATCCCGACGGCGGGCCCCGGGCCCATCCCCGCGCCCTCGCCGAGCACAATCAGCCCGAACAGGACCGCGACGAACGGATCGACCGTGGTCATGGTGCCGACGGTGATCTCGGCGGGCCCGGACGCGTAGCCCTGCTGGATCATCCAGACGCCCAGCCCGTAGCAGGCGAGCATCATGGCCACCGTGGCGACGACCTGGAATCCGCCGAACGGCTGCCCGTGCTTGAGCACGAGGTCCATGGCCGCCTTCATGAAGCCGGAGGCGAGCCCGTAGAACGTGGCGCCCACCGAGGACCACATCATCGCCTTGGCCCACGGCGCGGCCCGCGTGGCGAAGAAGGACAGGACGGCGCAGATGGCGCAGACCACGAGGAAGGCGATGAACATCGGTGCGAACTCCACCTGCTTCTCGCCCGTCGCGAAGAGTGATGAGAACACGGTGAAGCCGACGACGCCGACGACCGTGATGGCCACCGCGGTCCACATCTTGTGGGTGAGCTTGTGCCGGTGGATCCGCGCTGCCAGCAGCACTGACCACGGAACGGCCAGGATCCCGACGGGCTGCACAACGGCCACCGGCGCAAAGGACAGGGCGACGAGATGGATCGCGGCCCCGGCCAGGACGAACAGCAGCCCCAGCAGCCACTTCGGGATCTTGAACAGGCGGAGCAGGCCCGCGAAGGTCAGCCTGTTCGACGATGCCACGCCATCCGGGTCGAAGGTGGATTTCACCCCCAGGCTCTGAAGCACCGCTCCGCTCGCGAACAGGAACGAGGACACAACCTGCATCCCGATGGCAAGCCAGATCACGCGTGAACCCTTTCAGTCGGCCGACGCTCGAACACTACAGGGGCCGGCCTGCGCACAGCGTCAGACCAGGGTCGTTCGCAGACCCTGACCCGGCCCGGGTCAGTAGACCACCACCTTGTCACCGACCTTTGCCGCGTCGAACAGCGCCGCGACGGCCCCCTTGTCCCGCACGTTGACGCAGCCGTGAGAGGCTCCGTTGTAGCCGTTGCGGGCGAAGTCCGCGGAGTAGTGCACGGCCTGGCCGCCGCTGAAGAACAGCGCGTAGGGCATGGGCGTGTCGTAGAGGCTCGAGACGTGGTTCTTCGACTTCCAGTAGACCGAGAACACGCCGTTGCGGGTGGGAGTGAGCTCAGAGCCGAAGCGGACCGACATCGTGTCGACGATTTGGCCGTCGACGACCCAGGCCAGCCGTCGTTGAGCCTTGGAGATGCAGATCACCCGCCCCGCAAGGCAGCGGTCGTCCAGAGTCATCGTGGAGGTCTGCGACTTCACCACGTTGTTCAGTTCGTCGGCGGTGGGCTTCCTCGTCATGCCGTACAGCCGGTCCTTGGTGCGCTGGTCCACCTCGCCGGTGACGGGGATCTGCCGCTTGGCCTGGAAGCCCCTGACAGCCTCCACCGTCTGGGGCCCGAACACGCCGTCGATCTTCGGGGAGTACCAGCCGATCTGCTTGAGCCGGGCCTGCACGTCCTTCACCCCGTCGCCGGTGCTGCCCTCGGCGAAGAGCGCAGGGCCCGGTCTCAGGATGTTGTACATCTCGTCCTGGGTGGGCTGGCGGGTCATGGAGTGGAGCCTGTCCAGCGTGGCCTGGTCCACCTCGCCGGTGACCGTGATGCCTCGCTTGGCCTGGAAGCCCTCGATGGCCAGGACGGTCTCGTCGCCGTAGACGCCGGTGATCTTCCCCGAGAACCACTCGAGTTGCAGGAGCCGGTGCTGGAGGTCCCGGACCGGATCACCCTCATCGCCCGCCTCGAGGAGCGCGGGTGGAGCAGGCGGGGCGGGCGGGGCTGTCTCCTGGGTGGGCGGCTCGGTGATCGACGGCAACGGCGAGGGTGTCGTGGGCGAGGGCGCGGCCTCGGGCTGGGAGGGGCTGGGCGTCGGCTCCGGCGCCGCGCTCGTGGGCACGGCCTGAGGGGTGGCCCTTGGGACGACCGCCTCCTGGGCGCATGCGCCCAGCAGTAGCGAGGCGGAGGCCACCATCGCCATCACCAGCTTGATTCCAGGCATTCTCAACACCGATGACCTCTCAGGTCGAATCTCACACTCTTCGGTATCAGCATAGGTGGTGCGGCCGTCCACGACGCTGGGACGCTCGGCTGTGTTCGGGACCATGTCGGTTCCTTCCTGGGGGATTCGCCTCAAGTACGCATGGCCGGGCCCCGAGGTTGCATGGTCACGTCATCCGCGCCGCTGTAGCTCCCCCCGCCTGTCACGCCAGTCGGGGAGCAGCGCATCCATCCAGGCGGTGAACCCGGGGCCATGACCACGCTCGTGCAGGTGGACCAGTTCATGAACGAGCACGTATTCGAGTGCCGAGGGCGGATGCTCGGCGAGCGCGACGTTGATCGTGATGGCGCCGGTCCTCGTGTTGCAGGTGCCCCAGCGGGTGGTCATCCGCCTGAGGCGCACGAGCGACGCCCCCTTCCCGACCAGCGGCTCCCACCTGGCTCGAAGCGCCGGGAGCGCCGACTCCAGTTCGCGGCGGTACAACTGCTCAAGCCCACGCCGCCGCGATTCCTCGTCATCGCCTGAGACCACGAGGCCGGCAGCGGCCAGGTGCGCCGACGGACGGTCCCCCTCCCCCAGGATCACGTCGTGCCAGGTGCCCCAGATCCGGGCGCGTCCGCCAACGGCGAGCGCCCCGGGCCAGGGAGACAGCTGTTGAACCTTCGCCTGCGCGCCCGCGATCCACTCCCGGTGACCCTCGACGAAGGACCGGACGGCGTGTTCCGGCACCCCGACCGGCACCGAGACTGCCACTCGTCCGTCCGGCGGCAACACCCTCAGGCGGAGGTTCTTGATGGGCTTGTACGTGATCTCGGCCTCGACCCCGGCCACCCGGAGGAGGGATGTGGAGGCGGTGGGTCGCGGCATGTCGCCATGATAGGAAGGCCGACCGACACAACCCGAACGCCGCTGGTCATCACCTGTTCATCTGATGTTGCACTCAGGTGCCCAGCGCGGACGCCACGGCCGGCGTAACATACCCCGATTGCGCATCCAGGGCCTCGGGGTAGCACACTGGGCCATGTGCCACCCGAGTTAGTCGTGCTTGTGCTCGTCATCGTGACCGCTCTGGTCTTCGATTTCACCAACGGTTTCCATGACACCGGGAACGCGATGGCCACGTCCATCGCCACCGGCGCGCTGAGGCCCAAGACCGCCGTCGCGCTGTCGGCCGTCCTGAATCTGGTCGGGGCCTTCCTCTCCGTCGAGGTGGCGCTCACGGTCACCAACGCCGTGGTCAACATCCAGGACAAGTCCGGCGCCCCGAAGCCGGAGCTGATCGCCGACGGTGGGCTCGCCCTCCTCCTCATCATCCTGTCCGGGCTGGTCGGCGCCATCGTGTGGAACCTCCTCACCTGGCTGTTCAGTCTGCCGTCGAGCTCATCGCACGCGCTCTTCGGCGGGCTGGTGGGCGCCACGATGGCCGGTCTCGGCGTCGACGGGGTGAAGTGGGTGGGGGACGGCACCAAGCTGGACGGCGTCATCGGGAAGGTCGTGCTCCCGGCGCTGATGTCGCCCGTGATCGCCATCGCGGTGGCCGCCGTCGGCACCTGGCTGGTGTTCGCGATCACGCGCGGGGTGGCCGCAAAGTACCGTGAGTCCGGGTTCCGCTGGGGACAGATCGGCTCCGCCTCCCTCGTCTCGCTCGCCCACGGGACCAACGATGCACAGAAGACCATGGGCGTCATCACCCTGGCGCTGATCGCGACGGGGGCCTGGACCGACCTGCAGGCGGTCCCCTTCTGGGTGAAGCTGACCTGCGCGCTCGCGATCGCGCTCGGCACCTACCTGGGCGGCTGGCGGATCATCCGGACCCTCGGGAAGGGCCTGGTGGAGATCTCGTCCCCGCAGGGCATGGCCGCGGAGTCGTCATCGGCAGCAGTCATCCTCGTCTCCAGCCATCTCGGCTTCGCGCTGTCCACCACCCACGTCGCCACAGGCTCCATCCTGGGCACGGGGCTGGGAAAGAAGGACGCCACCGTCAACTGGCGCATCGCCGGGCGCATGCTCATCGCCTGGGTGATCACGCTTCCTTCGGCGGGCCTGGTGGGCGCCGCGATGTGGCTCGTCGGGCACACGATCGGCGGGCTCGCCGGCGCCCTGGTCATCTTCGCCATCCTCATCGCGGCGTCGGCGTGGATGTACCACCACTCCCGTCGGACGCAGGTCGATCATCGCAACGTCAACGACGAATGGGTGGAACAGGTGACCGACAGAGTGGTGCCGAACCACGACGACCAGGCGGCCCGAGAGGAGACGAGGGCGTGAACACACTGTGGCTGGCGCTCGGTGGCGCCTGGAACGTGCTGTGGCTGGGCATGCTCCTGGGGGCGGGCCTGCCGGCCGTCTTCGCGCTCGGGATCCGTGCGCTGTCCTACGGGGTGGGCGGTGACGCGGATGCCACCGATCACCAGCCCCACCCGGTGGCCAGGGTCGCGGCCTACCTGTGCTTCTCGTTGGTACTGGTGGCCATCGCGGCCGGCATCGGGGTCATCGTGGCCCACGGCCTCGGCATGAAGCTCGAGTTCGCCGGTCTGCTGCCGGTGTTCGTGCCCAAGTAGGACGTCAGGCGGGACTGATCTCGCCGGACCCGCGGGCGATGAGCCGGGTAGGCACGACGATCTCCGTCGCTGCTGAGGAGTCACCCTCGAGGCGTGCGAACACGATCTCGGCCGCCCTCCGGCCGATCGCGCTGGGGTCCTGGGCCACCACCGTCACCGGCAGGGCCAGATGCTCGGCCATGGGAATGTCGTCGAAGCCCACGAGCGCGATCGCACGCCCCGCGCCCGCTGCCCGCAGCGCTGCGATGGCCCCGATGGTGATGAGGTTCTGCGCCGAGAAGACGGCCGTCGGCGGGTTCGGGGTGTCGAGGAGCCTGGAGACGGCCCTCGCCGCAGCTGCGTCGTCACCCAGTCCGGTCACGACGAGGTCCGCCGTCGCCTCGAGGCCCCGCTCTCGGCACTCGTCCAGGTATCCGCGGCGCCGCTCCCGGGCGGTGTAGATGAGTTCGCTGTCGCCGAGGAAGGCGATCCGGCGATGCCCGTGTGCCGCGAGGTGGGCGACGGCGGCCCGGGCGCCCTCATAGTTGTCCGACAACACCGTATCGGCCACGATCCCGGCGGGCCGTCGGTCGACGAAGACGATGGGGGTGCCCCGCTCGATTTCGCGCTCCAGGTACGTGTGGTCCGTCCCGATCGTGGTGAGGATGAGGCCGTCCACCCTGCGGCTCAGGAAGGCCTCGACGGCCTCGCGTTCGCGGGTGGGGTCGTCGTCGAGGCTGGACGCGAAGACCCCCACACGGTGGGGGCGGGCCACGTCCTCCACCGCCCGGTGCAGTGACGCCGAGAAGGGGTTGGCGACATTGCCCACGAGGAGCCCCAGCATCTTGGTGCGGCCCCTCCGACGAAGGATCCCGGCGTGGGGATTCGGCTGATAATGCAGCTCGGCGATGGCCGCCTCGACGCGGGCGCGGGTGTCCTGGGCCACCTTCGGGTCCTGGTTGATGACCCTCGACACCGTCGTCACCGCCACGCCCGCCATCGCCGCGACGTCCTTCATCGTGGGCCGCGCCCCGGCCCTCACCGCGACACCCGCCGCCGCGTGGCCCCCGTGATCGCCGACAGGACGTCCTCGTAGCTCGCCGTCGCGGCGTCGAAGGTGCCGTTGTTGCGGCCGTGCCGCAACACTTCGATCCGGTCCGCGACCGCCCGGACGTCGTTGAGGTTGTGGCTGATCAGGATCACCCCCAGGCCCATGTCACGCAGTCGCTCCACGTAGCTCAGCACCTCCGCGGTCTGTCCCACCGACAGCGAGGCGGTCGGTTCGTCCAGGACGACCAACCTCGGCTTCCGCACGAGGGTGCGCGCGATGGCCACGCTCTGCCGCTGACCCGCGGAGAGCTGAACCAACGGCGTGCGGAGGTCCGGGATCCTGGCGTTGAGTTGGGCGAGGTAGGAGCGCGCCAGGTCGTCCATCCGGTCCACGTCCAGCAGGGCGCCGGAGCTCAGCTCGCGCCCGAGGAAGATGTTGGACGTCACGTCGAGGTTCTCGGCGAGCGCGAACTCCTGGAAGACCGCCGCGATCCCCAGCGCGAACGCGGCCTGGGCCGAGGCGATGGTGACGGGCCGGCCGTCCAGCAGGACCTGCCCACCGTCGGGTTGGTAGACCCCGGAGACCATCCGGGCGACGGTGGATTTCCCGGCCGCATTGTCCCCCACGAGCGCCACCACCTCCCCGGCCCGCACGGTCAGGTCGACGTCCACGAGCGCGAGCACGCCGCCGAAATGCTTACTCACCGAGCGGAGCTCGAGCAGGGGTGGGCGGGTGTCCATGCCCGTCATCCTTCCACCGATCCCGTCGCCGAGGCGATGATCACGTCGTGGATGGCCACCAGCGCACCCCGGGCGCAGCCATCGAGAGGGAAGGACGGCTCGGCGAGCAGCTCCTCGACGGCGGGAAGCAGCGGCCTCCCCCGCACCGCCTCGCGCAGGGGGCCGACGAAGGTCTCCCCCACGCCGGCCAGGTCTCCTCCCCATGTGATGCGTTCGGGCGCGACGACGGTGGCAAGGTCCGCCAGCGCCCGGCCGACGACCGCGCCCGCGTCGGCGACCACCTGACGGCAGCCCGGGTCCCCGTCCCTGGCCGCCTTCACGATGGCGCGCAGGTCCATCGGGCCGTGGCTGACCCTGACCGACTCGGCAAGGGCCTCCCCCGACACGACGGTGTTGAGGCAGCCGCGCGCGCCGCAGCGGCAGATCAGCCCCGCGGGGTCCACCCGGACGTGGCCGAGCGCACCGGCCCCGCCGCGGAAGCCGGCGTGGACCAGGCCCCCCAGCACGAGGCTGGACTCGGTGGTGTGGGAGGCGTGGACGTAGATGGCCGAGCTCGCGCCCCGCAACGCGCCGAGGCGCGACTCGGCCATCGCGGCGGCATCCGCCTCCTTCACCACGAGCACGGGGCGCTCGATCCGCGCCGACAGCAGCTGGTCCACGTCGAGTTCCTCCCATCCGGGCAGCTGGAAGGCCCCCGTCCTCCCCCCACGGCCCACGCTCGACGGCAGCGCCAGCCCGACGCCCGCCACGCGTCCCATGTCGGCGCCCACGTCGTCGGCGAGGTCCGCCACCAGGAGGGCGGCGCGGTCCAGCGTCGTGTCGGAGCGGTGGTCGGCCGGGAGCGGCAGGCGCGTCGAGGCGAGGACCTCGAGCGATGCGTCGGCGATCACCAGGTCGAGGGACCGGCGGCCGATGTGCATGCCCACCGCCAGGGCTGACGAGGACCTGAGCGACACCAGCTGGGCTCGCCTGCCGGACCGGGTGGTGGCGCTGGTCTCCACCAGGCCGCTCTCGAGCAGTTGTTTGACGATATTGGACACGGTGGCCGGCGACAGGCCCGTCACGCTGGCCAGTTCCACCTGCGTGATGCGCCCGTACGCCTTCACAGCTTCAATGATTCGGGCGCTGTTGGCCTCGCGCAGCGACGGCTGAGATCCCGGCGCGCTCACGACCCTGTTCACGCTTGAAGGCTAGCACCAGCGCCCAGGACCGAGGGCCTCTTGGCTTCAACTGACGCACACAAGGTTGACGGGCCCGATGTTAGCGTAGATCAAGCATCATCCCTTGTCGCAGTTGGTGGTATCGATTGCAATGTAACGATGCGATAACACTTGGCTTCAAGAATTGACGCCAAGCGTGGGTAGCGCTTACGTTTTAGCCATCGGGGGCAGCGACGGCGAACGTCGCACAGCCGCGGAGTCGAAGGAGACACGGGTAGGCATGATCGACGGTCACGTCTTGCTGGCGATGCGCAGCATCACCAAGGAGTTCCCAGGGGTCAAAGCCCTGGACGGCGTCACGATGAACGTGCGCCGCGGCGACATCCACGCGATCTGCGGGGAGAACGGCGCGGGCAAGTCCACGCTCATGAAGGTCCTCTCGGGGGTGTATCCGCACGGCACCTACGACGGCGACATCGAGCTGGAGGGCGAGGTGATGCACTTCGGCGGCATCAAGGCCTCTGAGGAGCGCGGCGTCGTCATCATCCACCAGGAGCTGGCGCTGATCCCTGAGCTGTCGGTGACGGAGAACCTCTTCCTGGGCTCCGAGGTGACCTCGGGCCTGCTGATCGACTGGCAGGCGGCCCGCCTGAAGGCGCTGGACCTGTTGGCCCGCGTGGGGCTCGACCTGGATCCCGACACCCCGATCAAGACCCTTGGCGTCGGCCAGCAGCAGCTGATCGAGATCGCCAAGGCGTTGGCCAAGAACGTCAAGCTGCTCATCCTCGACGAGCCCACCTCCGCCCTCAACGAGGACGACTCCCGCAACCTGCTGGACCTGATGCGTGGCCTGAAGGCCAAGGGCATCACCCAGATCATGATCTCCCACAAGCTCAACGAGATCGCCGCGGTCTCCGACGCGGTGACCGTCATCCGCGACGGCCGCACGGTTGAAACCTACGACGTCGTGGCCGGGGAGGTCGACGAGGACCGCATCATCCGCGCCATGGTGGGCCGATCCATCGAAAACCGCTATCCCGCGCGCACCCCGCACGTCGGGGATGTGCTGTTCGAGGTCTCCGGCTGGAACGTCGAACACCCGTCCATCCCCGGGCGCCTGGTCAGCAAGGATGCGGCGTTCACCGTCCGCGCCGGCGAGGTGGTGGGCTTCGCCGGGCTGATGGGCGCCGGCCGCACGGAGC
>JAPUEL010000037.1:1183-10003 GCA_027492545.1 Propionibacteriaceae bacterium | reverse complement strand
CGCGCCGGCGAGGTGGTGGGCTTCGCCGGGCTGATGGGCGCCGGCCGCACGGAGCTGGCCCGCTCCATCTTCGGCCGCTCCTACGGACGCTGGCTCTCGGGCGAAATGAGGCTGGGCGGGAAGCGGATCGAGACCCACACCGTCGCCCAGGCCATCGAGCAGGGCATCGCCTACGTCACCGAGGACCGCAAGACGCTCGGCCTCAACCTGATCGACGACATCAAGAGCACCATCGTCGCGGCCAACCTCAAGGACATCGTGACGAGGTTCCTCCTCAGCCCGCGCAAGGAGGCGGCCGTGGCGGAGAAGTACCGCAAGGAGCTGCGGATCAAGGCTCCGAGCGTCGACGTCGGCGTCGCCACCCTCTCGGGCGGCAACCAGCAGAAGGTGGTGCTCGCCAAGTGGATGTACCCCGAGCCGCAGCTGCTGATCCTCGACGAGCCCACGCGCGGCATCGATGTGGGCGCCAAGTACGAGATCTACAAGCTCATCCACGCGCTCGCCGACTCCGGGAAGGGCGTCGTGGTGATCTCGTCGGAGCTCCCGGAGCTCCTCGGCATCACTGACCGCATCTACACCATCTGCGAGGGCCGCATCACCGGAGAGCTCGCGGCGGCTGACGCCGACCAGGAATCCCTCATGCGACGAATGACCACCACCAGCACCTCGGCCGCGGCGCAGCCGGCCTGACCCGAACGGACACGACAATGAAGGCAATCAAGCAAGTTCTCGGAGGCAACCTCCAGCAGTACACGATGGCGCTGGCCCTCGTCCTCCTCGCCGTCGTCTTCGACGTGGTCTCCGGTGGACGGATGCTCACCTCGTCGAACTTCCAGAACCTCATCTCCGGCAACGCCTATGTGCTCATCCTGGCGATCGGCATGGTGATGGTCATCGTCATCGGACAGATCGACCTCTCGGTGGGATCCGTGGCCGGCTTCGTCGGGATGACCACGGCGCTGACCACCGCCACCTACGGCTTCCCCTGGTGGGCCGGCATCCTCGCCGGCCTGTTGGCCGGCATCCTGATCGGAGCCTGGCACGGCTTCTGGCTGGCGAAAGTGGGCATCCCGGGCTTCATCACCACGCTCGCCGGCATGATGATCTTCCGCGGCCTGGTCATCTGGATGTCGCAGTCCATCTCCGTGCCCGTGCCCGAGGAGTACAGGTTCTTCGGCGCCGGCTACCTGCCGGAGTGGGGCCCGTCCTTCACCGGCCTCAACAACTCCACGCTGCTTCTGGGCATCCTGGCCGCGGCCTGGTTCGTCTGGAGCGAGTTGAAGCGCCGGGCCCACGCGCTGGAGCGTGGGGCCGAGGCGCCCATGTGGGCGACGCTGGTGCGCATCGCGCTGATCGTCGTGGTCATCGGCTACGTCACCTGGCTGTTCGGCAGTGGCCGCCCCGGTACCTCGTTCCCGATCCCCGGCGTGATCCTGGTGATCCTCGTCATCATCTACCACGTGCTCACCCAGCGCACCCGCTTCGGCCGTCACATCTACGCCGTGGGCGGCAACAAGGCCGCGGCCGCCCTGTCCGGCGTCAACACCGCCAAGACCTACTTCCTGGTGATGCTCAACATGAGCTTCCTCGCCGCCATCGCCGGCATCCTGTTCGTGGGCCGCGCCACTGCCGCAGGGCCCTCTGACGGCACCATGTGGGAGCTCGACGCCATCGCGGCCGTGTTCATCGGCGGCGCGGCGGTCTCGGGCGGCATCGGCACCGTCGTGGGCTCCATGATCGGCGGCCTGGTCATGGCGGTGCTCAACAGCGGCCTCATGCTGATGGGCGTCGGCGCTGACCAGACGCAGGTGATCAAGGGCCTGGTGCTCCTGGCCGCCGTCGCCTTCGACGTCTACAACAAGCAGCAGGGCCGCCCGTCGCTGATCGGCACCCTGATGCGTCGGTTCGGCAACGAGCCGGCCGCGGCCACCCCCGCCGTGACGCCCGAGCCCTCAGCCCCGGTGGAGGGCGGTCCGGCGGTGGACGCCGCCGACACCATCCCCACCACCACTCCGAGCAAGTAACCCCTTCAATCCCTCCGGGTGCGCCCTTGTGGGCGCCTCCCCTCCCCCAGTGCGCCCCGGCGCACGCGACCCGGGCACCGATGCCCACCCCCCGAACCGGACAGGCCGGTCGGGAACACCGAAAGGACCATCATGAAGATGAAGGCAGCTGGCCTCCTCACGGGCCTCCTCGTCACCTCCCTGGCGCTGACCGCCTGCGGCGGCGGCCGCGAGGGCACCACCGATCCCACCTCCTCGTCCCAGGCCTCCACCTCTGCAAGCGCGGGCGGCGAGGGCTTCGCGGCTGACGCCACCATCGGCGTGGCACTCCCCTGGCTGGGCACCCAGAACTGGAAGGAGGCCGAGGTCATGTTCGGCGAGCAGCTCGAGGCCGCCGGGTTCACCGCCCTGATCCAGGCCGCGGACAACAAGGTGCCCCAGCAGCAGCAGCAGATCGAGGCCATGATCGAGCAGGGCGCCGAGGTCATCGTCGTCGGCCCTGTCGACGGCACCCAGCTCGGCTCCGTCCTGGAGAAGGCGCACGACGCCGGCATCGAGGTGATCGGCTACGACCGACTCATCGAGAACACCACCGCCATCGACGGCGTCGTTCAGTTCGGCTCCATCCGTACCGGCGAGCTCCAGGGCGAGTCGCTGCTCGAGGGCCTCGAGGCGACGGGCCCCGGCCCCTACAACATCGAGCTGTTCGGCGGCGGCCCGGCCGACCCGAACGCCCCGAACTTCTTCACCGGCGCCATGAGCGTCCTGCAGCCCAAGATCGACGACGGCACCCTCGTGGTGGTCTCGGGCCAGACCGAGTTCACCCAGGTGGCCACCCCTGACTGGGACAACGCCAAGGCGCAGGCCCGCATGGACTCGCTGCTGTCGGGCAACTACTCGGACAAGACGGTCGACGGGGTGCTCTCCCCCAACGACGGCATCGCCCGCGCCATCCTCACCTCGGTGAAGCAGGCCGGCATGGAGCTGCCCGTGGTGACGGGCCTCGACGCGGAGAACGAGTCGATCATCTCCATCGCCGCCGGTGAGCAGTACTCCACGGTCGCCAAGCCCACCGATGCGCTGGTCGCGAAGACGGTCGAGCTGATCCAGCTGCTGCAGTCCGGCGAGGGCCTCCCGGCCACCGAGGACACCGCCAACAACGGCAAGATCGACGTCAACATCTACCAGCTCGATCCCGTCGTGGTGACCAAGGCCAATGCGGCCGAGGTGTTCGCCAACGATCCCGATCGGCTTGCGCTCCTCGAGGGCTGATCTGATCTGACGGCGAAGGGGGTGGGTCCGCGAGGGCCCACCCCCTTCGTCGTCGGCGGGGTCAGGGACGCGGGTGCGGGAGCCGCGACACGAACCGTTCGCGGTCCACCACCACCCGCCCGTGGGTCCCGGCGCTGATGACGGCGTGCTCGTCGTGGGCCCGCACGTCGAAGGCCACCTGGCGGCCATCCACCCGGGTCACGGTGACGTCGATCACCACGGTCGAGCCGGGCACCGTGGGTGCCTGATGCGACAGGTCGACATGCGTGCCGAGCGTGATCTCGCCGTCGTCGAGGTGGCCGCGGAGGGCCTGGATGCAGGCCCACTCGATGATGCCCACCATGTAGCCCGTGGCCAGCACCTCCGGCATCGCGGCGAAGTCCGCCGACTCCGGCAGCAGGTGCGGAACCGTCCGGTTCTCGGGGACCAGATAGCGCATCGTGTGGGACACGCCTGGGTGCAGGGACGCTTTCACGGGGCTCTCCTCAACTCCGATCGGGAAGTAGCCACATGCTAACCGGCGCGCGCCGGGAGGACGCGAGGTAGCGTCGGAGGCGACGACGAACCCCCGAAGGAGAAGGTCATGGCTCTGACGCTGATCGAGAAGGCCCACGCTGCCGCGGACATTTGGACGTTCCGGTTCCGCAGCGACGAACCGCTGGTCTGGGAGGCCGGCCAGTACGTCCAGGTGGAGATCCCCCACGACAACCCCGACGACGAGGGCACCGAACGCTGGTTCACCAACTCCGCGGCGCCCTACGAGGGTGTCATGCAGATCACCACCCGCGTCACCGGCACCACGTTCAAGCAGGCGCTGTCGCGGTTGGAGCCAGGAGACCAGATCGAACTCACGCAGGACCCCGAGGGCGATTTCACGTGGGAGGAGACGGACCTCCCGGTCGTCTTCGTCGCCGGCGGCATCGGCGTGACGCCCTTCCACAGCATCCTCAAGCAGCGCCACCACGACGGGGAACCCCTGGAGGTGACGCTCATCTACGGCAGCGGGTCCGACGACGTTGCCTTCGCCGACGAACTGATCGGCTGGGAGGAGGCGGACCACTCGCTGACGGTCCACCGGGTGGTCGGGGAGCCGCTCACCGTCGACGTCCTGATCCGGCTCGTGCCCGCCCTCACCGACTCCCTGGTCTACGTCTCCGGCCCCGAGCCGATGGTCGAGGCGCTCGGCGAGGCCCTCCGCGAGGCCGGCCTGCCAGACCCGCAGCTGAAGGAGGACTTCTTCCCCGGCTACTCCGCGGACGACATCTGAGCCCGCCCGCCGCGTCCGGCACGGCTGGTCATCAGGCCGCTGGAATCTGCCGAGAACGACAGAAACCCCGCCTGAGGCGGGGTTTCTGTCTGTCTGGTGGAGCTAAGGGGATTCGAACCCCTGGCCTCTTCCATGCCATGGAAGCGCGCTACCAACTGCGCCATAGCCCCAGGCCGCCCTGCGGCGACTCGAAGAACGATAGCGCATCTCACCGGACTTGGAAAATCCGGGCCGCCCCACCGCGACCCACTCCGTTCAGACCGGCAGACGCCGCGGCCCGCCACCCTCACGGGGAGGCGGGCCGTGGCGTTCGGCGCGCGTCAGTTCTGTTTCGCCAGCTCCCGGGCCAACGCCGCGACACCGAACTCGTCCTTCGATTTCGCCGTGGCCAGAACCGGCACGCCGAGCTCCGCAAGGGCCTGAGCGGTCGGCTCGTCCCAGGCCAGCACGTGCACCCCGTCACGGTGGCCGAGGAGGTTCACGTACGCGGATGCGAACGACGGCTGGCTGAGCAGGACGGCGTCCCAGGCCCCGTCGTCCCACATCTGCCGGATGCGGGGGTCGAACTCCGCCACATCCACCATGGTGTAGACCTCGAGCCTCTCAACGGTGTAACCCTTGGCCCTCAGCCCGTCCTCCAAGTTCGTGGAGAGCTGGTCCGCGCAGGCGATGACCACCCGCTGCTCACCCTCGGCCCTGGGGAACAACTCCACCAGCTTCTGTGAGCTGGCCGTCCCCTCGGGGCTGAGCTCGATCTGGATCTCGCTCTCCTCCGCCGCGAGTTGGGTGGTGGAGCCCATGGCCGCGACCCTCTTCCCCGCCGGGATGTCCCAACCCCGCTCGCGCAGCGCCCAGACGGTCTGTGCGGAGGGCAGCACCACCCAGTCCGCCCATCCGAGGATGTTGTCGGCGGAGATGAGCTTGGCCTCCTGCAGGGAGACACAGTCCACGCGCAGCCCGTTCTTGCGCAGCGACTGGGCCAGGCGGCCCTCCTGGCGGGCCAGGAGCACACGGATGCGGTCGTCTCCGGCCACCTCGATGAAGGGCGACTCGTCGTCGTGTTCGGCAGAGAGCTTCACCGACGCCAGAGCCTCCGGCGAGAAGAACCGGTCCGCCCGGCGCGCCTTGAGCGCGGCCGCGACGTTCTCTCCCGTGCGGACGGCGTGGAACTCCGAGGTGGGCAGGCCCACCTCGAGCACGTTGCGCTTGGTGCCGTCGATGGCGAACACGCCGGCCTTGAGGGAAAGGATCCCCCGCCTCGACGCCAGCGCCCCCACGGGAGCCATGTAGGTGGTGCCCAGCCCAGTCAGGACCGCACGCTCGGCGTCGATGGTGATCCGGGTCTCCACGTCGTCGAAGTCCCTGAGCGCGGCCACGATGTCCTCGTCGTCCTTGCGGCACTCCAGCGCCAGCGCACCCTGCCCAGGGGCGGTGAGGATGGGCAGGTACTCGGCGATCCGGTCGGTGAGACCCAGTGCCTCGACCCCGGCAGCCGACAGCACCACCGCGTCGAGATCACCCGGCTCCAGGTGGCGCAGCCGCTCCTCGAGCGAGCCACCCACGTCGACGAAGGTGAGGTCCGGCCGCAGAGCCCGCAGCTGGGCGAGACGGCGAAGCGACGTCACCCCCACCCGGGAGTGCCGGGGTAGCGCGGCGAGCGTGATGCCGCTCCTGGTGCAGAGCACGTCGCGGTGGTCGCCACGCGGCAGGACGGCCGGGAAGATCAGGTCCTCCGGCTTGTCTCGCAGCGGGACGTCCTTGACGGAGTGCACGACGACGTCCACCTCGCCAGCTCTCAGCGCAGCTCGCAGCTCGCTGGCGAAGATGACCTGCGAGTAGCCGTCGGGCATGTGGATCGTGTCCTGACCCGCCGACGCCACAGGGACGATCTCCACCTCATGTCCGCCGTCGCGCAGCCGTGCCGCGACCATCTCCGAACGCGCCAGCGCCAGCGCCGATCCGCGTGTGCCCAAGCGAAGTTTCACCGTTGATCCTTTCTGAGTGACGGGGTTAGCTTCTCACGAATGGGAGGCCGCCCGCGCAGCGGAGGGCAGGGCGTCGGCGATCCGCGTCATGGCCGTGTCGTCGTGGGCGGCCGACAGGAACCAGGCCTCGAACGCAGACGGCGGCAGCGACACGCGCTGGTCCAGCATGGAATGGAAGAAGCGCGCGAAGGCGGCCGTGTCCTGCGCCTTGGCATCCTCGTAGTCGGCCACCGCCCGCTCGCGGAAGAACACGGAGAACAGGTTGCCCGCGCGCTGGACCACGTGCGGCACGGAGGCGGCGTTCAGCGCGTCGTACACGGCTGCCTGCAGCTCGGCGGACCGACGGTCCACGTGCGCGTACACGCCTGCGTCGGCGAGCCTCAGCGTGGCCAGTCCCGCGGCCGTCGCCAGGGGGTTCCCCGACAGAGTGCCCGCCTGGTAGACCGGCCCCACGGGGGCCAGCAGTTGCATCACCCTGGCCGGGCCGGCCAGCGCGGCCAGCGGCATGCCGCCGCCCACCACCTTGCCGAAGGTCACAAGGTCCGGCTCGTAGCCGCCCTCCAGGCCGAGCCATCCCGACGGCCCCACCCGGAAGCCCGTGAGCACCTCGTCGAGGATCATCAGCGCGCCGTGCCTCGCGGTGAGCTCCCGGATGGCGGCGTTGAAGCCAGGTGCCGGCGGGACCACGCCCATGTTGGCGGGCGCCCCCTCGGTGATCACTGCGGCGATCCGGTCTCCCGCCTCGTCGAAGACCCGGGTCAGGGCATCGACGTCGTTGTAGTCCACCACGATGGTGTCGGCAGCCGCCGCCACTGTGACCCCTGCCGACCCCGGAAGCCCCTGCGTGGCCACGCCCGAGCCCGCCGCCGCCAGGAGTCCGTCCGAGTGCCCGTGGTAACACCCGGCGAACTTCACGATGGCGTCGCGGCCGGTGGCCCCCCGCGCCAACCGGACGGCCGTCATCGTGGCCTCGGTGCCCGTGGAGACGAAGCGCACCTGCTCGGCCATCGGCACCCTGGCGCCGATGACCTCGGCCAGTTCCACCTCGGCCGCCGTCGGCGCCCCGAAGGACAGCCCGCGCGCCGCGGCCTCCCGGACTGCCGCGAGCACCTCGGGGTGTGCGTGACCCAGCAGCGCCGGACCCCACGAGCACACCAGATCCACGTACTCGACCCCGTCCTCATCCACCACGTAGGGGCCACGGGCCGACGACACGAACCGGGGCGTGCCCCCGACCGACCCGAAGGCCCGCACCGGCGAGGACACCCCGCCGGGGATCACGCCGCGTGCCCGCTCGAACAGTTGGTCCATGCTCACTTCATCCACCCCGCCAGCTCCAGCGCCCAATAGGTCAACACGATGTCCGCCCCCGCCCGCGCGATGGCCGTGACCGACTCTGTGACGGCCGCGCGACGATCGATCCAGCCCCGCTCCGCGGCCGCCTCGATCATGGCGTACTCCCCCGACACCTGATAGGCGGCCACCGGCACGTCCGAGACGGAGGCCACGTCTGCCAGGACGTCGAGGTAGTAGCCGGCGGGCTTGACCATCACCATGTCCGCGCCCTCGGCCAGGTCCAGCTCGGCCTCGCGCAGGCCCTCGCGGCGGTTGGCCGGGTCCTGCTGGTAGCTCTTGCGGTCCCCGCTCAGCGTGGAGGTCACCGCCTCCCTGAACGGGCCGTAGAACGAGGACGCGTACTTCGCGGCGTAGGCGAGGATCGCGGTGTCGGTGTGGCCCGCCCCATCCAGGGCCGCTCGGATGGCCTCCACCTGGCCGTCCATCATCCCCGAGGGCGAGACCACGTGTGCGCCCGCATCGGCCTGCGCGATGGCCATGGACGAGTAGGCGGCAAGCGTCGCGTCGTTGTCCACGAGGCCGGCCGGAGTGAGGAAGCCGCAGTGCCCGTGGGTGGTGAACTCGTCGAGGCAGGTGTCGGCCATGATGACGGTATCGTCGCCGACGGCGTCCCGGACGGCCCGCAGGCCGCGCTGCAGGATGCCGTCCTCCGCCCAGCCCTGCGAGCCTGTCTCGTCCTTGTCCGCGTCGTCGGGCACGCCGAAGACCATGACGCCGCCGATCCCCGCCGCCACGGCCAGCTCGGCCACGCGGCGCAGGCCCTCGAGGTCGTGGCGGTGCACACCTGGCATGGAGGAGATCGCGCCCGGCGCCTCCGCGACGAACACGGGAAGGACCAGCTGCGAGGCCCGAGGCTCCACCTCCCGCACCAGGCGGCGCATCGCCGGGGTGGTCCTGAGCCTTCTCGGCCGGATCTGGATCATTGCCTGTCCTTTCC
>JAPUEL010000037.1:0-1083 GCA_027492545.1 Propionibacteriaceae bacterium | reverse complement strand
AGCGGCTCCATGGTGTAGACGGGCAGCACCTCGACGGTGTACCCCTTCGCCCGGAGACCCTCGGCCAGCTCGGGCGAGGACAGGGCCGAGCCGGGGATCACCACCCGCCCGGATCCTTTCGGCCAGGCGCGCACCAGGGCTGTCGCGCTGGACTCCCCCTGCGGCACGAGCGCCACCGTGAGCCCGGCCGCCTCGGCGGCGGCGGCGGTCCGCGGACCCACGGCGGCGACGCGCGCGCCCACCGGGACGCTGAGGCCGAGCTCCGCGAGGGCGTCGAGCGTCGCGGCCGAGGTGAGCGCCACCCAGTCCGCCCCGTCGAGCGAACCCGCGGGCGTCAGCGTCACGCGCCGCTGCACAGGCTGGGCGACCACCTCCGCGCCCGCCGCTCGCAACCCGTCGGCCAGGGCGCCGTCGGCCTGCGGCAGGAGGATCCGCACCCCGGCGAGGATCGCGGCACCGCCCCAGAGGGAGGTGTCGTCGTGGAGCTCGGCCAGCCGCGACGGCCGCGCGGCTCCGAGGTCGGCGACCTCCGAGGCGCCGAGGCGCATGAGTTCGCCGGCGGCCGTCTCCCCCGCCCCCTGGGCCAGCTGAACCCGGGTGCGGGTTGAGGCGGAGCCGTCGATCGCGAACACGCCGGCCTCGAGCTCCCCGTCGCGACCCCAGGCCGCGATCGGCGCCGCGCATCCGCCGCCCAGGGCGGCCAGGACGGCCCGCTCGGCGTCGACCGCCTCGCGCGTGCCGGGGTCCTGGAGCGCGGCGAGCTCGGCCCGGACGGCCTCGTCGTCGCCGCGACACTCGAGCGCCAGCGCGCCCTGGCCGGGGGCCGGGAGGATGTCGAGCAGCTCGGTGATGTGGCCGGTCAGGCCCAGCCTCGTGAGTCCGGCAGCGGCCAGGACCACGGCGTCGAGGTCACCCTCCGCCACCCGGGCCAGCCGGGTGCCGACGTTGCCGCGCACGTCGACGAAGACCAGGTCGGGGCGCAGGGCCCGCAGCTGGGCGACGCGCCGGGGCGACCCGGTGCCGACGGCCGCCCCGGCCGGCAGCCCGGCCAGCGTCAGGCCGTCTCGGGCGCAGAGCGCGTCC
>JAPUEL010000036.1 GCA_027492545.1 Propionibacteriaceae bacterium | reverse complement strand
GTACACACCGGGCGTTCGGGTTGGGTCAGCGATCAGCGGTCAGTGACGTCCGACTTGACGGTCTCCGCCGAGGCGTGGGCCTGGCCCGACACCTCGTCCTTCGCCACCTGGGCGTCCGCCTTCACGTGCTCGGTGGCGTCCTGGGCCACCTCCTTGAGGTTGCCCGCCACCTCCTCCGCGAGGGGCTGGAGGTTGTCCTTCGCCTCCGTCGCCATCTGCTTGATCTCCTCGACGACGGGCTCGGCCGCCTCCTTCAGCTGCTCGGCGCGCTCCTTCTCCATCCGAGACGCGGGGATCAGGCCGCCGATCAGCGCCCCGAGGCCCGCGGCGATCAGGCCGGCCGCGAGGGGGTTGCCGCGCGTGGAGGCCTTGACCTGGCGCGGCGCGTCGGCCACAGACTCACGGGCGTCCTCGACGAGGGTGCCCGCCTTGTCCCCCACCGCGCCGACGGCGCCATGGTCGTAGGGGTTGGTGTCGGAGCCGAAGATGCGCTCCTTGAAGGAGTGCACGCCCTCCTTCACCTGGTCCACCTGCTCACGCACGATGTTGCTCGGCTTGGCGCTGTCTCCCAGGGCGTTGACGTTGTCGCTCAGCTCGGCGCGCGTGCGCTCGATGTCGCGACGGATCTCTTCCGGATTGGTGCTCATCAGTTCTTCTCCTCATTGCCAGCGGCAGCGTTCGGGATCTTCTTAACGGTCTCGGCGGTCTTCGGGAGGCCGCGCATCTTGGCGAACTCGCTCTTCCCCGCCATGGCGAGGACGGCGGCCAGGGCCAGCCAGATCACGGCCACGACCACGCCGCTCCAGCCCAGCGAGGGATCCTCCCTGGTGCCCATGAGCACCGCGAACCCCCACCACATGGCCAGCGTGAGGGCGATCAGGCCGAGCAGCGCGGTCACGCCGGCCCCGGCCATCAGGCCCGCACCCTTGCCCGCCTTGGACGCGGACTGCTTGGCCTCGACCTTGGCCAACTTCACCTCCTGACGGATCAGGGTGGTGGCGTTGTCGAACAGGTCCGTGGCGATCTCGCCCAGGGAGCGCTCCTCGGAGCGGTACCGGGCGTAGCTCGCCTCCTTCTCCGCCTCGTCGGCATTGAAGCCGGGGGGCGGGGTGGCAAAGTGCGGGTCCGGACGGATCCCGTACGGGTCCCGCGCGGTGGGGATGGGATCGGTGTGGGGGGCGGTCATCGCTGACCCTCCCGCCACGGATCCTCACCCTCCACCGTCAGCCCCTCGTAGCGGGTCTCCGGCTCGGCGCCGCCGATGCCCACTGCGGCCTCGCCGCGGGGCGGAGCGCCCGACGGCGTGGGCAGCTGAGCCTCAGAGGCCAGGGAGCCGGCCGCGTAGGTGTCCGGAAGGAGCGGGGTGGGATTGGATGCGGGCATGGGCTGCCCCACGCCTCGACGGCTGACCGGCTCAACCCGATCCGCCTTCGCATCGTGCAGGCCCCGGTACACGCGGGCGCCGATGAAGCCGACGCCGGCCGAGATGGCCAGGAACTGCCACGGGTTGCGCGCCGCGTAGCGCCGCACGGACTCCAGCACCTCGTCGGGCTGACGGCTCTCGAGCCACTGGGCCGCCTCGTCGCTCAGCCGTTGCGCGCGGTCCACGTACTCGGCGAGCATGCCGTCGGAGTCCGCCTCGGCCATCGAACGGAGCTCACCGCTCAACGAGCGGGCCAGCTCGGCCACCTTCTTCTGCCCGGTGTCGGCCTGGGCGCGGAACTCGTACATCGACTCGTCGAGCAGCCGACGGCCCTGCACCTTGGCCTCCTCGAGGACCTCGCCGGCCTCCTGCTTGGCGGTGTCGACCACGTGGCCACCCGCCTCCTTCGCGGTGTCCGTCACGGCCGCGGCCTCGTCGCGCGCCGTGCCCGCGACATCCTTGACGCGGTCCCCGGTGGAGTCGGAGAAACGCTCCCCGGCGGGGTCTGAGACATATGTGCCGGCCGGCACGTTCGAGGTGTATGACTCGTTCGGATACGCCATGGTGATCCTCCATACGTGTGATGGTCTTGGCGATGAGAGCGATTGCTCCCTCATTCACCCCGATACCCACACTGGCGCCCGGCTAAACATCCGAGTCCCAATCAATTGCACTCTGTCGACGGCGCCATAGTGGCCTATCCAGGTACCCACTTCTCCGCACTTCAAACATCGCATTCCACATTTCTTTCGCGATTCTTTCCCAGCGCTGACCCAGTATTGACAACACGCCGATTCGTCGTAGCGTGGAAGGCCAAGGTGGGCTCCGCACGGGGCGGGGCCACGCCGTCGGGAACCAGTTGAAAGGCAGAGAAGATGGCCGAGAAGGACCTGGATGCACTGTTCTACGCCACCATGCGAGACATGTACTACGCCGAGCGACACATCCTCAAGACGCTCCCCAAGCTGCAGGAGGCGGCGGTCTCCGACGAGTTGAAGGCCGCGTTCGAGCACCACCTCGGGGAGACCCAGGGGCAGGTCGAACGCCTCGAGAAGGTGTTCGCGCTCATCGACCGCAAGCCCACCAGCAAGCGCTGCGACGCCATCGACGGCATCCTCAAGGAGGGCGACGAGCACCTCGAGGAGTACGCCGGCAGCCTCGCCGCCGACGCCTCGCTGATTGCATCAGCCCAAGCCGTGGAGCATTACGAGATCACTCGCTACGGCACCCTTCGACGGTGGGCCAAGATGCTGGGACTGGGCGACGGCTACGACCTCCTCACCCAGTCGCTGGAGGAGGAGTCGCGCACCGACGAGCTCCTCACGAAGATCGCCGAGACCGAGGCCAACGCCGTGGCGGCCCGCAATGCCTGAGTCCGTCGTCGAGCGCCCGGGGCCCATTCGCGGCCCCGGGCGTTCGGGGATGCTGGGGGTAAAGTTGACCGAATCCGGGCTGCCGCGGCCCGGGAAGAACCTCAGCGAGAGTGGTGCACCAGATGGCTGAACACGTCGCCGATCATTCCACCCATGACGATTCGGAATTGAACGGATTCCTCTCCGTCGTCGAGGTGGCCACGCAACTCGACCTGATGGCGCAGCGCCTCCGCGCGGCCGAGAAGCCCATGGCCAATGCACTGGTGGACGCCGCCATCGAGATGGCCGGCGCGCAATGGGGCACCATCACTCTTCAGGACGGGACCGATTTAAAGTCGCTGGTGGTCAGCGACGAATTCTCCCTCAAGCTGGACCTGCTTCAATACGCCGTCGGATCCGGCCCATGCCTCGACGCCATTCGCCACGACACCGCATTCATGGTGCCCGACCTCGACCGCGATGACCGCTGGCCCGAATACACCGCGGCCGCCCGCAACATGGGGGTGCGCAGCATCTTCGCCCAACCCCTACACCTCATGGACGAGGAACGCACCATCGCCAGCCTCAACCTGTACTCGGACGTCGAGGACGCGTTCCGCGACAGGGAGAGCTCGGGCGAGGCGGCCGTCGTCTCCACCTTCGCCGCCATGGGCACCTCGATCGCGCTCAGCCAGTCCCGGGCCGAGCAGCTGGAGAACGCGCTGCGCACCAACCGCGAGATCGCCATGGCCATGGGCGTGCTCATGGGCCGCCACTCGATCAGCCGCGACGCCGCCCTCAACCTCATGCGGCTCACCAGCCAGAACATGAACCTGAAGATGTCGGCCATCGCGGACCAGATCATCACCACCGGCGAGCTGCCCATGGCGCGGGTCAGACGCCGTGGTGCTGGAGCCACATCTCCAACACGGCCAGCTGCCACAGAGCGTTGACGCCGGCCGGCAGCGCGCTGCCGCGCTGCGCCTCAAGCAGGGTCTCCAGCGCCTGGGGCTGAAGGAGCGCCCTGCTCCGGGCCCCCGCGGAGGAGAAGGTGTCGCGGACGAGCGCGAGCACCGGCCCGTCCAGGTGCATGAGGGCGGGCAGCAGCAGGTGCCGCTTGGGGCGGTGAGCCACGGCGTCGGGCAGCAGGTGCCGTCCAAGGAGCTCGAGCACGCTCGGCCCGCCCGGCTCGTGGAGGCGGTGGCGGGCGGCCAGCCTCACCAGGCTGCTGTCCAGGAAGGGCGCGGTGGCCTCAACGCCCCAGGCGCCGGTCATGGTGAGGGTGTCGCCCACCGTCTCCAACTCCGCGGCGGTGTGCTCCGGGCGGTGACCCGAGGCCAGCACCTCCTGCGCGCCGTGCCCGCACATCACCGAGTCGGTGTGCTCAGACACGTGGCGGGCCAGCAGATGGAAGCCCGGAGCGTCGTGGCCGGCCATCGGCTCCGGCATGTCCTCGACCGCCTGGGTGACGGCGGGCACCAGGTCCGAGGTGGGCACGTGCAGGCAGTGGTGGGTGGTGCCGAAGCGCCTGGCCACCACGCGGGAGTATTCGAACTCGTCGCCCTGCACCCCGTCCACGCTGTCGAAGCCGATGCTGAACGTGGTGATCTCCCCCCGGTGGCAGTCGGACAGCAACGCGACCAGCAGGCTCGAGTCCACCCCGCCCGAGAGCAGCACGGAGACCTGCCCGGACCTCGGGAGTCGGCGACGGACGGCGGACAGCAGCGAGTCGTGCACGTCGTCGCGCCAGCGGTACTGGGGCGCCTGGTCAGGCACGGCCTCGTCGGGCGGGGCGGGCCGCCAGTACACCCGGTCCCTGACGCCGTCGGCCGTCAGCACCCGGAGCGTCGCGGGGGGCAGCTTCCGCACGCCCCGGAGGATGGTGCGGGGCGCTGAGGCGACGGAGCTGTGGCCCAGGTAGTGCTGGAGCGCCTCCTCGTCGATGGCGGTGTCCACTCCCCCTCCCGCCAGCAGCGCCGGCAGCGTGGACGCCACCAGCACGCCGTCGGCGGTCTCCGCCAGGTAGAGCGGCTTCACGCCCAGGGCGTCGCGGGCCAGTAGCACCGTGCGCCGGGCGTGGTCGACCAGCATCAGCGCGAACTCGCCGTCGAGATGGTCGACGAAGCCCTCCCCCCAGCGCCGGTACGCGGCCAGGACGAGGTGGGCGTCGTCGTCGGTGGGGAGGGCCAGCTCCTCGCGGAGGGCGCCGCGGTTGGCGAGCCTGCCGTCGACCACGACCGCCAGCCCCGCGTCCACGTCCACCACGGGCTGGAGGGTGGCGCCCTCAGGGACGGTGGAGTAACGGAAGCCGAGGACCGCGTGGCCATCCCCCCAGATCCGACGGGGGCCCCACCGTCGGCCCTGCAGGGCGTCCAGCATGCGCCCGACGGCGTCCACATCCGGCCGCCGGAGCAGCGACACCGCTCCCGCGAGGCCGCTCATGGCCGCACCTCATGTGTGCGCCGGGCCTCGGCATCTGTGTTCATCATCGGCTCTCACCTCTCACTGGAGGGGAGGCACAGGCTGGCTCCCCTGACGACGACGCGGGGAGCGGGCGGGTCCATGAAGCGCTCACTCTGCCGCGAGGCAGCGAGCCGGCTTCTTGACTCACCGAGCACCCTAACGCTCGGAGGGCCTCCAGGGAAGATGAGCCGGGTGGGCTCAGGATCCCTGACGGTCGTCGCGGGAATGATCCCGCCCATGCTCGATCCGCAGGTCGCGGCCCTGCGAGACCAGCTCGCCGTGCTTGTCGGCAAGCTTCTCGGCGGCCCGGGTGTCGCGCGGGGGCAGCTTGATGGTCTCCTCCGCCTCGATCCCGCCCTGGAGCTGCCTGCCCCGCTCGATCTCCGCGTCCACCTCGGCGCCGAACAGCAGCACCGTGTTGATGATCCACAGGCCCAGCAGCAGCACGATGACCGAGCCGATGATCCCGTAAGTGGCGTTGTAGGAGGCGAAGTTGGCCACGTAGATGGTGAAGCCGACGGTGGCGAGCGCGGCCGCGATCAGGGCCACCCCGGCCCCGAGGCTGATCCAACGAAACTTCGGCTGCTTGACGTTGGGGGTGAAGTAGTAGAGCAGTGCGATGGCCAGCACGGCCAGCGCGACGACCACGGGCCACTTCGCGATGTTCCACACCAGCACCGCGGTCTCCCCCAGGCCGATCAGGTCACCGACGGCCCGTGCGATGTCGCCCGAGAGCACCAACGCGAAGACGATCACCGCCAGGATCACCACCAGCACGACGGTGACCAGCAGCATCTGCGGCTTGTGCTTCCAGAACGGGCGGCCCTCCTCCACCTCGTAGATGCGGTTCATCGCGCGCGAGAAGGCGCCCACGTAGCCGGAGGCGGCCCACAGCGCGCCGGCCAGGCCCGTGATGAGCGCGAGCCCGGCGCCGCCCTGGGTGGCGAGGCCGGTGATGGTGTCGCCGAGCAGCTCGGCGAGCTCGGTGGGGGCGTAGGTCTCGATCAGCCGGTTGATGCCGCGGACCGTCTGCTCGCCCTGCCCGAACACGCCCAGCAGCGACACCAGCGCCAGCAGCATCGGGAACAGCGACAGCACCGCGAAGTACGTGAGGCTCGCCGCCAGGTCCGTCACGTGGTCCTTGGAGAACTCGGAGAAGGCCCGCTTCACGGCGTACTTCCAGGAGGGCCCGCGTAGGTCCGACGGCGAGTCCGGCTTCCGAGGATCCTCCGGGTGGGGCGCGGTGGCGGCCTTGTCGCGGGTCTGCTCGACCGATTCGGGCTCGGAACCCTCGGATGTGGGCATGGCGTGTCCTTCCTGGAGTGCGGATCTGGCTGGTTGTGGGCTGGGGACGCGGCGACGGCCGGCCAACTCAGTGACCGGCCGCCGCCGTCGTGGTGCAGGGGTGGACTACTTGAAGACGTCCTTGATCTTCTCGCCGGCCTGCTTGACGTCGGCCTCCACCTGGTCGGCCTTGCCCTCGGCCTCGAGGCGCTCGTTGTCGGTCACCTTGCCGAGGCCCTCCTTGACCTTGCCGGCCGCTTCCTGAGCAGCGTTGCTGAACTTGTCATCGGCTCCCATGATTCCTCCTGTTGGGTAGGTAGCTACCCGTGATGTACCCAGAACGGGGCCGGCCAAACACGCGAGGCGAGACTTTGCTGGCGGGGCCGTCGTGGGGCGGGGGCGGGAGCAGCCGCTAGGGTCCAGGCATGGTGTGGATCGCGGCGCTCGGGGTGGCGGTGACGGCCGCCGTCGTCATGGGTGCGCTGGTGCCGCGGGTGCGGATCGACGACGACCCTGAGGCCCCCGACTTCGCGACTCTGGTGTCGCCGCGGTCGGTGGCGGGCGTGGGGCTGGCGGCGTTCGTCGTGGCGCAGGTGCTGTGGGTGGTGCCGGAGCCGCACTGGTGGCTGTGGGTGCCGTACCTGGGCATCGGCGGGGCGATGGCCTACGTCGACCTGAGGACCACGTTCCTGCCGAGGATGCTGCACTACGTGGGCGTCGCGGCCATGGGCGCGGGGCTCGTCGTGCTCGCGCTGATCGACGGGTGGGCCTCGCTGGGCGCCGTCATCGGGGCGCTGGGCGCGTTCGCGCTGCTCTACCTGGCGTGGCGCCTCTCCCCCGGGCTCGGCTTCGGGGACGTGCGGCTGGCCGTGCTGATCGGCGGTGTCGCGGGGCAGGCGGGGGCGTCGATGTGGGGCCTGTCGCTGTTCCTGGGCACCGCCCTGGGCGCGGTGCACGCCGTCGGCCACGCCCTCTGGGCACGGCGGGACCCGGAACGGCCGAGGTACTTTCCCTACGGACCCGCGCTGTGGCTGGGCCCTGTGGCCGCGGCGGCGTGGACGGGGTTGGCGTGACCTACCGGTTCGTCGCCTCGACCCAGCGGTCCAGGGTCGACGCAGCGGCGCCGGTGTCGATGGCTTCCTGCGCTGCCCGCAGGGGCTCGCGCATCTGGTCCACCAACGGGAGCACCGTCGAGATCCCCCGGTAGGCGAGGATCGCGGCGGCGGCGTTGAGGGCGACGATGTCGCGGACGGGGCCGGGCTTGCCGGCGAGCATGTCGCGGGCCACCTGAGCGTTGTGCGCCGCGTCGCCGCCGTGGAGGTCGTGCGGGGCGGCGGGCTCGAGGCCCAGCTCCTCCGGGTTGAGCACCGTCCGGTGCACCCGGCCCTCCGCGATCATCCACACGTCGGACTCCGACGTGGTGGTCAGCTCGTCCAGGCCGTCGAACCCGCGGAACACCATGCCCCGCGTGCCGCGCTCGGCGAGCACCCGGGCGATCACCGGAGCCACGTCGTCGTTGGCCACACCCAGCGCCATCGCCCGCGGGCGCGCCGGGTTGGCCAGCGGGCCGAGGAAGTTGAAGGTGGTCTGGATGCCCAGGGCCTTCCGCACCCCCGCCACGTTCTTCATGGCCGGGTGGTACTTCTGCGCGAACAGGAAGACCAGGCCCACCTCGTCGAGGATCCCCGCCTGCAGAGCCGGGTCCACGTCGATCTTCACGCCCAGCGCCTCGAGGGTGTCGGCGGTGCCGGCCATCGACGACGCCGCCCGCGACCCGTGCTTGACCACCTTGGCGCCCGCGCCTGCCGCGACGATGGCGGCCATCGTCGAGATGTTGACGGTGTTGGCGCGGTCCCCGCCGGTGCCGACGATGTCCACCGCGTCGGGGTCCAGCGTGATGGGCAGCGCGTTGGCGAGCATCGCGTCCGCCAGGCCGGAGATCTCGTCCTCGGACTCGCCCTTGGCGCGCAGCGCCGTCAGCAGGGCCGCTATCTGCACGTCGGACGCGCGGCCCGCGAGGATCTCGTTGAGCGCCCAGGTGGCGGCGGTGGCCTCAAGGCCCTCGCTGCGCACCAGGCCGGTGAGGATGTCGGGCCAGGTGTAGCCCGACATCAGCCCACCTGCGCCAACCGCGCGCGGATGAGGTTGGCGGCCTGGACGGGCAGGGTGACCGGGTCGATCGGGAAGGGGGCCACAGCCTCGGCGCGGGACCAGGAGGCCAGCCATGCGTCGGCCTCGCGGGAGACGAGCAGCATCACCGGCGGACAGTCGGCGTACTCCTCCTTGACCTGGTGCGCCAGGCCGAACCCGCCGGAGGGCTGGGCGTTGCCGTCGAAGACCATCAGCGCGTAATCGGTGCCGCCGTCGAGCGTGCGCAGCAGCGCGCCCTGCGTGGCCACCTCGAGGATCTCGATCTCAGGCAGGTCCCGCGCGACACGGCTGCCCAGCGCCAACCGGACCTGTTGGCGGACGGTGCGGTCATCGGAGAACACCAGCACCTTCACGGTGGCTTCGCTCATGAGGTCATTCCTTCGCGTTGTCTGTAGCGTCATCGTAGCCAAGACCGGCCTGCCTGGCGCGCTGGGCCTCCTCCCGGTCCAACGCCCTGTCCACCCGCTTGGCCTCGCGGTTGGAGTCCTGGATCCACTGGATGAAGATCGTGATCATGGCGGCGAACATCGTGATGTCGCCGGTGGCCCACATCAGTCCGCCCGCCCACGACTGGTCCTCCATCGGCGACAGCCCCCACGAGCGTTCGAACGCCAGATACCACTCCTCCGCGATCAGCCGCGTCGAGCCCATGATCGTCACGCCCAGGAAGGCGTGGAACGGCATGGTGAGCAGGAACAGCAGGATCCGGATCGGATAGGGCATCTTGATCGGCACCGGATCCACGCCCAGCAGCGGGAAGAAGAACAGGCAGCCGACGGTGACCAGATACACGTGCAGGAAGTCGTGCCAGAAGTCGGAGGCCAAGGTGATCTCGTACCAGCCGCTCATGTAGAGCACGAACGGGCTGGCCACCATCAGGGCCGTCGTGAGCGGGGGGAAGAGCAGCACCTTCGCCACCGTCGAGTGCAGAACCGCGAGCAGCCAGCCGCGCTGCCTCTTCGGCAGGGTGCGCAGCGCCAGCGTCACCGGGGCGCCGAACACCAGGAACACCGGGGCGATCATGTTGAGCAGCATGTGCTGGATCATGTGCACGTGGAACAGGACGGTGTCGTAGACGCCGAGGAAGCTGAACAGCGCCACCGCCAACGTGCCGAGCCCGAGGCCGACGAAGGACACGGTCCGCATCACCGGCCATCGATCCCCCCGACGGTGCAGCGTGCGCACCCCCCACAGGTACAGCCCGCCCACCAGCACCAGCACGACGACGGGCAGAAGCGGGAACTCCCAGGCGGTGAAATAGCGGATTCCCACCAGTGGAACGATGTCGTCGTCTGGTTTGGCGTGCATCGGAAGAGCGGCCAGAACCCGGGGAAACATGGGCGGATTATGGCACGCCCCTCTGTGTGCAAACGAGGGGGGTGGTCTTAGTTCCGGTCGGTGGCGTGACCTCAACGGGTTTTACCGCAATAATGACCTCGTGGCGACGAATCATGACACCCTCACCGCACCGACGCAGCTGCCGACGGGAGCGATCCACCCGATCCCCTCCGCACGGCTCAACAAGCCCATGGGGAGGCCGGACACGGTCTCGGTCGGGGTGATCGTGTGGCTGGCCAGCGAGCTGATGTTCTTCGCGGCCCTGTTCGCCGCCTACTTCTGGATCCGCAACATCACCAACGACGCCGCGGCCGCCGCCGGGGTGCCGTCGATGTGGGAGACCAACTCCACGCACCTGGACATCACCTTCGCGGCCATCAACACCGCCATCCTGGTGATGTCGTCGGTCACCTGCCAGCTCGCCGCCAACGCCGCCGAGGCCGGCCGCGTCACCGGCTCCTGGATGAACCCGCTGAAGTGGGGCATGCGGCAGGGCTTCATCGTCACCGCCATCATGGGCTCGGTCTTCGTCGCCGGCCAGGTGTGGGAGTACTTCACGCTGTTCGGCGAGGGCTTCACCATCTCCACCAACCAGTACTGGTCCGTGTTCTTCCTGGCCACCGGCTTCCATGGCCTCCACGTGCTGGGCGGCATCATCGCCTTCTGGTTCGTGCTGGCGCGCTCGTACATGACGCAGACCCACACCCACGAGCAGACCGTCGGCGCCCACGTCGTGTCCTACTACTGGCACTTCGTCGACGTCATCTGGATCCTGCTCTTCGGCGTCCTCTACTTCCTCCGCTGACCGACCTAGACCTGGAGATACCGTGAAGTTTCTGACCAACCTCAGGCGGCATGCGGTAGCGCGTCCCTTGCTGCTGATCTTGGCCCTCCTCGTCGTCGGGCTCAGCTACAGCGTCGTCAGCCCTCAGCGGTCCTCCGCCGAGACCGAGATGACCCAGCAGATCGAGGAGGGGAAGGCCCTGTTCGACCTCACCTGCTCGTCCTGCCACGGCCTCGGCGGCGAAGGAACCTCGCAGGGCCCGTCGCTGATCGGCGTCGGCGCAGCGTCCGTCGACTTCCAGATGGGCACGGGCCGCATGCCCGCCGCCCGCGAGGAGGCGCAGCTGCCGGCCCGCCAGGTCAACTACACCCAGGAGCAGATCGAGGCTGTCGCGGCGTACGTGGCCACCCTCGGCGCCGGGCCGTCGATCCCCACCGAGGACCAGTACTCCCCCGAGGGCCTCACCGAGGAGGAGATCGCCCGCGGCGGCGCGCTGTTCCGCGCCAACTGCTCCGCCTGCCACGGCATCGTCGGCGGCGGCGGCGCGATGCCCAACGGCAAGTACGCTCCCTCGCTGGTGGAGACCGCCCCGGTCCACATCTACGAGGCCATGCGCACCGGCCCCCAGCAGATGCCCACCTTCTCCAAGGACGTCATGCCGGACCAGAGCGTCCGCGAGATCGTCGGCTTCCTCGAGGAGTCACACTCCCAGCCCAACTACGGCGGACTGACCATGGGCGACGCCGGCCCCGTGTCCGAGGGCTTCTGGGCCTTCGTTCTCGGCATCGGTGGCCTCGCCATCGTCGCCACCTGGATCGCTAAGAAGGGGGCCCGGGCCCGATGAGCCACGACAATCTGCCGGTGAAGGACCCCGATCTGGGGCACAGCGTCGCCAACCCCGGTCTCGAGGAGGAGGTCCCCCGGTACGTCGACGTCGACAAGGCCGCGGGGGACCGCGTCTACCGGGGCATCCTGATGATGCTGGGCGCGGTGCCGCTGCTGGCCATCGCGTTCGTCGTCATCTACTTCGCCGTCCCGCGGGACATGTACATCGACTTCGGCATCCTCACCGCCAACGCGCAGAACGTGGGCTTCGGCCTCACCGGCGGCCTGTCCGCGGTGCTGATCGGCGTCTCGGTCATCCAGTGGGCCAAGCTCATCATGGACGACCGCGAGATGGTGGAGATGCGCCACAGCGCCTCCTCCAGCCCCGAGCAGATCGGCGCCATGATGCAGGGCTGGGAGGACGGCGTCGAACAGTCCGGCGTCCGCCGTCGCAAGCTCATCCTCGGCGCCCTCGGTGGCGCCGTCGGCCTGGCGGTGGTGCCCAACATCATCCTGCTCGCCGACATGGGCCCGCACCCCACCAAGGCGGTGCGTGCCGAGACCATCGAGCAGACCATCTGGGCCGAGGATGTGCTCATCCTCAACGACGAGAACTGGCTCCCCATCCGCCCCGAGATGCTCGAGGTGGGTCAGCTGGTCAACGCCCAGCCGGCCACACTGCGGGACCTGCACGGGGTGGAGGCGCACGTGGCCAAGGCCAAGTCGTCGCTCATCCTGGTCAGGATGGACCCGAACTCGATCAAGATCCCGGAGTCGCGGAGGGACTGGCAGGTCTCCGGCATCCTCGCCTACTCCAAGATCTGCACGCACGTGGGCTGCCCCATCTCGCTGTGGGAACGCCAGACGCACCACCTGCTGTGCCCGTGCCACCAGTCGACGTTCGACCTCGGCAACAGCGGCGTCGTCGTGTTCGGGCCCGCGGCCCGTTCGCTGCCGCAGCTGGCCATCAAGGTCAACGCCGACGGCTACCTGGTCGCACAGGGGGACTTCACCGTTCCCGTCGGCCCCAGCTACTTCGAGCGCGACTCGAGGAACGACTTCCAGGATGGTGACCAGTAATGGCAGATCCCACCACGGTTGCCCCGTCTTCGCCGGCGGTCGAACCGAAGACCGCGCCCACGAGCGACCCCACGGTGCCCGGCGCCGTCCGGTGGGCCGACGACCGCGTCGGCCTGTCGAAGCTCAGCGGCGTCGTGCTGCGCAAGGTGTTCCCGGACCACTGGTCCTTCATGCTCGGCGAGATCGCACTGTTCTCGTTCATCGTGCTGCTGCTGACCGGCGTGTTCCTCACCATCTGGTTCGTGCCGTCGATGGCGGAGATCGAGTACGACGGCTCCTACCAGCTCCTCAAGGGCCTCCCCGTGTCGGAGGCGTTCGCCTCCACGCTGCACATCTCGTTCGACGTGCGCGGCGGCCTGCTGGTGCGCCAGATCCACCACTGGGCGGCGCTGCTGTTCGTGGCCGCGGCCACCGTGCACATGCTGCGCGTGTTCTTCACCGGCGCATTCCGCAAGCCGCGTGAGGTGAACTGGCTGATCGGCGTCGGGCTGCTGTCGCTGTCGCTGATCGCGGGCTTCGCCGGCTACTCACTGCCGGACGACCTGCTCTCCGGCACCGGCCTCCGGTTCGTCAACGGGCTCATCCGCTCCATCCCGATCATCGGCACCTGGGCCGAGTTCTTCGTCTTCGGCGGCGAGTTCCCCGGCGACATCCTCATCCCGCGCCTCTACATGGTGCACATCCTCCTGGTGCCCGGCATCCTGCTGGGCCTCATCTCGGCCCACATGGCGCTGATGGTCTACCACAAGCACGGCCAGTTCCCCGGCCCCGGCCGCACCGAGAACAACGTCGTCGGCTACCCGATGTTCCCCGTCTACATCTCCCACATGGGCGGCTTCTTCTTCATCGTGTTCGGCTTCCTGGTGCTCATGGGCGGCCTGTTCCAGATCAACCCGGTGTGGGTCTACGGCCCGTACGACCCGGCGAAGGTCACCGCCGGCTCGCAGCCCGACTGGTACATGGGCTGGGTCGAGGGCGCCATCCGCATCATCCCGCCCATGGAATGGCACCTGTGGGGCACCACCTGGACGTGGAGCGTGTTCCTGCCCGGCGTCGGGCTGATGGGCGTGCTGTTCACCGCGCTCGGCGCGTGGCCTTTCATCGAGGCCTGGCTGACCGGCGACAAGCGCGAACATCACCTGCTCGACCGGCCCCGCAACCAGCCCACCCGCACCGCGCTCGGTGTCGCGGGCATGGCGTCCTACGCCATGTTCTGGCTCGCCGGCGGCAACGACATCATCGCCACCCGCTTCGCCCTGGACCTCAACGCCATCACGGTCGTCATGCGGATCGCGGTGTTCGTGGCGCCGGTGATCGCGTTCATCGTCACCAAGCGGATCTGCCTGAGCCTCCAGCGCGCGGACCGTGAGCGGGCCCTGCACGGCTCGGAGGACGGCGTCATCGTCCGCTCCCCCGCCGGCGGCTACTCCGAGGCACACGTGCCGCTGCCGCACGACGAGCAGTTCCTGCTCACCCAGCACCTCCAGCACAAGGTCCTGGAGGTCAGCTCCGAGACGGATGCCGCGGGCGTCCGTCGCAAGGGCGGGGTGTCGAAGCTGCGGGCGCGGCTGTCGCGGTGGTACCTGGGCCACGACATCGCCAAGCCCACGGCCGGCGAGTTGACGGCGGCGTCGCATCACGGTGCGCACGGCTCCCATGGACCGTCGATCAACGGCGACGGCGTGGACGGCCACGCACTGGAGGACCCGCGTCACGGCGCGGAGGCCGGCGTCGGGGCCGGTTCCGGTGCCGACAAGGCGGGTCTGCACCACTAGGAATTGGGGGTGGCCGGAGGGCGTCGTCTGCGGACGGCGCCCTCCGGCCTTTTTGGTCGGTGTGGCGTGGCGGACGGCGCCCTCCGGTCGTTCTGGTCGGCGTGGCGGTGTGGACGGCGCCCTCCGGCAGTTCTGGTCGGCGTGGCGTTGGTGGACGGCGCCCTCCGGCCGTTCTGGTCGGCGTGGCGTTGGTGGACGGCGCCCTCCGGCCGTTCTGGTCGGCGTGGCG
>JAPUEL010000035.1 GCA_027492545.1 Propionibacteriaceae bacterium | reverse complement strand
ATGAGTCAACAATCCCGCCCATCGACCCAGATCTTTGGGAGACACGCCCTAGCCCCGTCAGGAGTTCGCCCACTCTACGCGGGACGAGAGAGTCGAGGACCATGGGCCCAACCTAGCAGACATGACGCTACGAACTATGCAAATGTGAACAGATGAACCTAGCAAACATGAGCGCGCTGGGGGTGCAATCTTGAAGGACCGACCAGCGGCACATCGGCACCCGCGCGAACTCCGTGCCCTTGGCCCGGTGAGAGGCTTCGCACGGCGTGGCCCTTGGGACGGGCTCAATCCTGCAGATTGATGAGCTCAAATCTGCAAGTCCGCAGCCTCTTTTCTGCAAGCGGGTGGCGGACTCGACGGACCTGCCCGTCATGCTCAAGCAACAAGCCTGGAGTGACACCACGTACTCCCTGCACCACTTCCGTGACCTCGACGGCCTCGAGGTCGACCTCATCATCGAGCTGGCCGACGGGCGCCTCCTGGCCATCGAAGTCAAGAGCAGCACCTCCATTACCGGCGGCCTGGACCAACCTCATCCGCTTCAGAGACCGCTTCCCCGACCGCAACATCACGGGTGCCTGCCTCCACACCGGAGCCCAGGCCGCCGTCGTCGGCGGCTGGCTGCACATCCTCCCCATTACCGCTCTCTGGCAGCACTGATTCGGAGGGCCCGTTCGCGGCTTCTAAATCCGGGCAATCAACCGGCTCTCACCGTGGGACCCTCTGCGCCGGCTGACTCGGCTCTTCGCCGTCGACGGCACCGACAAGGGCCGTCACTGTCACTCGGATGCGGGCAGCAGCGACGACGGGGTGCCGCTGTACGTCACGACCAACTCGTCCCGCGCCCGCGACGACGCCACGTACAGCAGCGACCGTTCCCGCAGCTGCGCCTCACTGAGCTCCTCGTCGTCGTAGTCGTAGGCCTTCAACCCCATCGGCATCGAGTCCTTGTTCAGCCCGAACAGCAGCACCCGCGCGAACTCCGTGCCCTTCGCCCGGTGCATGGTCAGCGCCACCGGGTACCCGGGCTTCACCGTCCCCGCCTCCAAGGCCCTCACCTCGACGCCGCGCTCCCCCAGCCCGGCGACGACGCGGTCGCGGGTCACCCTGTCGCGCACCAACACCGCGACCGTCTCAGGCGCCACCTCACCACCAGACACCCAGGACCCGACGAGGTCGGCCGCGAAGTCCAACTCCGCCGTCAGCGTCTGGAACGACCGCACCTCCGGCTTCGGGCCCGTCCGCGCCGACAGGTAGCCGGCCATGGTCTCGGCCTCGCCGTCGGAGTCGACCACCTCCTGACCGGTCAACACCCCAACGGCCCACGCCAGGTTCTGCGCCGTGGTGCGGTAGTTGAGCTTCAGCCCCCGCGACCGTCCCTGCGTCCGGATCCCGTACGCCGAGAGCATCAGCTTCTGCCCGTAGATACGTTGGTGGGCATCCTCGGCGATGAAGATGTCGTTGGGCGCCTCGGGAGCCAGCGCCCGGACTAGCTGCCAGTGGCACGGCTTGAAGTCCTGCCCCTCGTCGACGAGCACGTGCCGGGCGGGCCGCTCCCCCGTCGACTCGAGGTGGGCTGCGGCGATGGAGGCGGCCTCCGCGAAGTCGAGCGTGCCGGCCTCGCGGGCGGCTCCGCGGTAGGCCTCGACGACGGCCCACACCGCCTTGCGCCCCGCCCGCGACAGCCGCACCCCGCGACCCGGCCGCGCCACCTTCAGGTAGTCGGACAGCTGCGTGATGCGGTGCGGCAGGATCACCATCTCGTACTCGGCCGCCAGGAACGCGGGCTTGCGCAGCTTCTCGTCCAGGTCCTCCCCGGCGCGCAGCACGGCCTGGCGCCAGGCGGCGTCGGTGTCGGTCCGGCCCCCGATGTCGGTCCGCCCAACACCCAGTACGGCCGCGACGGCCTCGCTCACGTCCGCCCCCGCCTCCTGCACCACGGCTCGGGCGAGCGCGTCGATGCCCTTGACGTGCAGCCCGGGCGCGCCGAGTGCATCGGCGAAGCGCAGGTCCGGGTCGAGGCGCTCTAGGCTCCGCGACAGCTCGGCCGCCAGGTTGGTGGTGAACGTCGTGACGACGATGGGCGCGCCCGGGTCCTCGACCGCGAGCCGCCGCGCCCGGTGGAGCACGACGACCGTCTTGCCGGTCCCGGCGCCTCCGGAGATCCGGTACGGGCCCTTCCAGTCGCCCCGCACCCAGGTGCGCTGCTGCGGGTGGAGGAACACGCGCCAGGCGGAGAAGTCGCCGCCGGTGATGACCCGGCGGAGCTCGTCGGCGCCGGCGAGCTTGGCGAACCCCATCTGGGCGCTGGGGTGGTCGAAGCTGTCGAGGAGCTCCTGGTCGCTGACGGGCTCCGGCTCGACGAACCGGGTGGCCGCCTCCTCGTGGCTCATCGGCCGGTTCATGATCTCCAGCTCCTGCTGGATCTGCGAGATTGACTCCCCGTCGGCCAGCAGCAGCAGCGCGAGCCCCTGCCATTCGGGGAGCGTCTGCGCGAACGCCTGCATCGCGTCCTTGCTCGTCAGCGCGACGGCCTGCTCGGCGGTGGCTGGCGGGATGCCGAGGGAGACGGTGAGGTCTGCGGCGCTGAACGCGATCAGCGGTTGGGGCGCTACCGGAAGGGGCTCAAGGCCAGCTGGCTCCGCCCACGTCAGGACCGGCTCCGGCGCGGCCGCCTCGCTGTACTCCGGCAGCCCGTTGATGGGGTTGATCGTCAGCTTGACCTTGGCGGCCATCGTGTAGGCGTCGTCGTGGTTGTAGATGCCGTGCACCACGTAGGCGGTTGAGGTGGGCGTGGTGAGCTTGAACAGCAGCGCCCGGTACTGCTGGTCAACCCGGCCGGTGCGGGCGCGGGAGTCGGCGGCGTTGTTGACGGGCTCGATGTGCAGGCCGGGCGCGCTGTCGTCCTGGGCGAGCTTCTCGAGGAAGCTGTAGGCCTTCTGCTTGATCGACGAGTCGAGCAGCTTGTCCTGCTTCGGGTAGATGATGACGCTCTCAGGCACTGCTCTGTTCCTTCCATGCAGCCGCGATCACGGCCGCGTCGGGCGCGAGGACGCGCCACCCGTCCACCTCGACGCCCGGGGTGGGGTCGAGCTGCACCGCGATCCTCTCGCTCGTCCACACCAGCTCGAACGGCACACCGTCGAGTTCGTAGCCCACCTCGCCGTCGGGCGCGGCCACGCCGGCCTCGCTCAGCGCGGCGATGAGGTCCAACACCTCGGCCGACTCCCCCGCCAGCTCCTCGACGATGGGCTGCCACTCGGCGCCGACGTCGACGCCCCCGTGCACGATGTCCACCACCGGAGCCGCCGGGACGGCCGCCGCCGAGCGGGCCTCGAACGCGGCGATCGACGCGGGCAGCAGCGCCAGGACGTTGGCCAGCCGCAGCCACTCGCGCCAGGCGTCCTTGGCCTCGGGGGTGTTGAGGTCGACGGTGTCGTCGAGCACGGCGGCCAGCCGCACCGAGCCGGGGGCCGGGACGCTCACCGCGACGACGAGGCTCCCGTGCCGCCAGACCCGGGTCTGCCCGCCCGATCCGGACAGCAGGCCGACCGCGAGGTCGTCCACCGGCCCGTCCGCAGGAGCGGCGCCGGAGGCGAACACCGAGAACGCCGCAGCCCGGGCGAAGCGCTGCAGGTTGTCCGGGTCGGGCTGCTGCATCCACCCGGCCAGGAACGCCAGCGGCCCGCCGAGCAGCGCCTCCCGCGCGGCGGCGGTGTGCTGCATGGTCGGTTCGCCGTTCAGCCTCTGGACCAGCGGCGCCCTGAACCACGACGGTGACGTGGCGGCGTGGCCCGCCTCGTCGAGTGCCAGGTCCTGCGCGGTGATCGCCAGCACGAGGGTGCCGCCCTGGCGGAGGATGCGGCGCTTGGCGGCGTCGTCGGCGATGTTGTTGCACTTCGGCGAGGCGTGGAACTGCCAGCCGTCGGTGAAGATCGCGACGTCGGGCAGGCCCTCGCTGGAGAGGACGAAGTCGGGCTTGGAGTTGGCGACGTGCACCTGCGGGCGGAGCCGGAAGGTGCGGCTGCCGAGGGAGACGGTGATGATGTTGCTGCCGGAGATGCTCGGGGTCTGCTTGACGGTGCCGCCCAGCTTGCCGGCCAGCCGCAGGAACGCGGCGCGGAACCGCTCCTCCAGCCACGACTCCCCCGTCGGGTCCGGTGCAGGCGGGGCCTCCGTGATCTTCCACGACGGCACCAGCGGCGGCTCCCCGCCGTCGATCCCGAGCAGCGTCCGCAGGTGCCGCTCGGCGGCGACCCGGGAGGTGACCTCGCGGTTGTGGGGCGCGGCGAAGGGCAGCAGGCAGCGGTGGCAGGATAGGCGTCCCTCGTCGGCGCAGGCGCAGTCCTTGACCCGCTCCAGCGCGCCGGTCAGCACCTGCCACAGTTCGCGCGGATCCGCCAGCTCGGCCAGGTATCCGGTGCCGCCGGGGACGAGGTCGTGCAGGAGGAGGGCGTCGCGGTTGTCGAGCAGCGGGTCCTTGATGAAGGCGACGTCGAGGTGGTCGGGCGCGCCGCCGTAGTTCTCCCGCAGCCCGAGCAGGACGGCGGCGGTGAGGCTGGGCACGGCGAACACGTCGTCGCCGAACGCGATGCCCTGCGGCAGGGTGAGCACGACGCCCTCGGTGGTGAGCTTGCGGGTGAGCAGCACGGAGCGGGTGTGTTCCTCGTGGCTGTGGCGGTGCTTGCACCAGGGCCGGTGCTCGTCGCGTTTGTTGGCCAGCCCGGTTCGGTCGAGATGGCCGCAGGCCTCGCAGATCCGGAACCGGGGACCGGCGAGCCGGTTGCCGGCGATGGTGATCTCGCCGGCGGTGTGGCGGCGGGGGCCGAGGTTGTACCAGCGCACGTCCATGCCCTTGACGTACGCCACTCCCAGCCCGCCGGTGGTGTACCAGCGGTCCTGCACGGTCTGCGGGTCGACGTCGGCCGCAGTGACGATGGTGAATCCGGCGCGGACGCGCTCGTCGTTGGAGTCGTCGATGCGGGACTCGTCGCGGCGCACAAACGCGGAGACGCGGGTGAGCTCGATGGTCTCGAACCGCTGGCCGACGTCGTTGATGCCGGACTTCCCGCAGCGGGGGCAGGTGGTGGGGGTGTCGTCGCCGTCGTGGCTGTAGCCGCAGTGGGGGCAGAGCCGGACGGTGCGGATGGCGGAGCCGTCGTGCCCTACCTCGACGGCGTCGATGTCGATCTGGTGGCCGCCCACATAGAACGACGCGCCGGGCGCGAAGTCGCGCAGGGCGTTGGCGCTGGCGCGGGAGTAGTCGGCAGCCTCGGAGTGGTATTCGCCGGTGTCGGAGTCGATCCAGCTCATGGTGACGTCGAGCTGGACGGAGTCGTCGACCAGCGAGTAGTTGGGCAGCAGCCCGATCCGCTCCAGCGCGGAGATCCAGAAGTCGCCGTACGCTGCCCCGATCTGGGCCTCCAGCATGCGCTGCTCGGCGCGCGCCTCCTTGAGTGCCCGGGCGTCGTCGTCGCTGTCCTGCTCGCGGGCCTCGAGGTCGGGCAGTTCGGCGACGAGCTGGTCGAGGCGGTCCTTGAGGTCCTGCTGCTCGGCGTGCCAGCGCTGGGCGGCGCGGCCGATGGTTGCCACCAGCCCGCTGGAGCCGTCGGGCCCGGGGGTGGCCCACTGACGCAGCCCCTCGGCAGCGTCCGGGCGGAGGGTGGCGGTGAGGTCGCCGTCGACGGCGAACGCGGCGAGGAACCGGTCGACCGCGCCGGGCTTCCGGGAGGCCTCGACGAGCTGGTCGAGGAACGTGCTCTTCCCTCCGGTGGGCTGCGCGAGCGCGGTGCCGGTGGTGCGGGGGTGGATGGCGTCGGGGTCGCGGGCGAGGCTGTCGGCGAGGTGGGCGATGTACTGGCGGCGGAGGATCTCCTCGGCGCTGAGGTACGTGGCGGGCGGGGTGACGGCGCCGTTGATGAGGGAGAGCGGGTCGCCGAGGCGGGGCAGAAACTCGCCGCGGCCCTGGACGAAGGCCAGGTCCAGCGCGTTGCCGGTGAGGCGGCCGGCGCGGCCGACGCGCTGCACGTAGCTGCTGACGGTGCGGGGCAGGGAGGCGAGCATCACCGAGGACAGGTCGCCGATGTCGATGCCCATCTCCAGCGTCGGGGTGGCCACCAGCACGTTGGGCGCGGTGGGGTCGTCGGCGCTGGACTTGAAGGCGTTCTCGTACTCCAGGCGCTTGGCGGTATCCAGCAGGCTGGTGTGTTCGCGGGCGACGACGCGGCGCACCTCGGAGGAGCGGTAGAGGCGTCGGTAGTAGTTGTCCGCGTCGCCGGGGTGCGGGGCGAGGGTGCCGGCGCAGGTGGCGTGCAGGCAGGGGCCGCCGTCGAGTTCCGCGCCGGTGGCGAGGCTGACGGGGAACTCGCCGTGGCAGGTGGTGCAGCGCAGGGTGTGGCGGCCGGCGTCGACGTCCGATTCCTCGGTGGGAGCGACGACGACGCGCTCCGGTTGGATGGCGTAGACGGTGGCGCCGCTGCGGGTCTCGACGGCGTGGAGCAGCTGGTCCTTGGCGAGCTGGTCCAGCAGCGTGCGGGCGAGCACTCCCCCGGCGGCGCCGTCGACGCTGAGGCAGCGCCGGGCCCACTGGGCGTACCAGGCCCTGGTGCCGGTGACGGGGTCGAGCAGCGCCTTGTTCGGCTCGATCTTCGCCCCGCCCACCCGCGGGAAGGCGGGCGTGGAGCGGCCGGGCGGAAAGGGCGGCATGTACTTGGCGCGGCCCTTGCGGCTCCACAGGTGCCAGCGGTTGCCGTCCTCAGTGACGTACCTCTCCAGCCAGGGGTGCCAGATGCCGCCCTGGGTGCGGATGCGTTCGACCGCGCCGCGGGCCCAGGCGGTGAGCATCCGGTCGTCCACGTCGTGGGGAAACAGGCCGGCGTCAAGCGAGTCGAGTGCCTTTCTGGCGGAGCGGAGCAGGCTGGCGCCGTCGATGGCGACGTGGGCGCTCATGGTGCCGGTGCGCTCCAGGGTGCGGCCGAAGCTGCTGGTGAGGCCGAACTCGAGGGTGGCGGAGAACAGCAGGCGTTCCTGGGCGATGGCGGTGAGCTTGGCGGGCGGGTTGTCGCGCTCCCAGAAGGGCTTGAACTCCTCCTCGCGGGCGGTGAGGTTGGGGGCGAGCAGCCGGTAGCGCTTGAACTTGTCGTCTTTGGCCTGCTCGACGGCGTGCTCCACCAGCGCGGGCAGCGACCGCGGCGCGTCGCCGGCGGCACGCAGCACGGAACGCAGGGTGAGGGTGTGGGAGCGGGAGGAGACGAAGCCGGCGCGGTGGGCGGCGTCCTGGACGGAGTCGACGAAGACCAGCGACTTCTTCTCGGCCTCGTCGAGGCTGGCCTGGCCGAACATGTTGGACAGCGTCACCGACATCAAGGTGGCGATGGCGCTGCCGGTGAAGCGGATGGCGTCGCTCTGCCCGCAGCTGGGGCAGGTGTCCTTGGCGGAGTCGTCGTCGGCGTCCTCGCCGACGTGGGTGACGACGCGAAGCACGCGGCCCTCGCGGACGGCGGTGGGGTCGACGTCGCTGGGTGTGGTGGCGATCCGGCGCTCGCGGGGGTCGAACCAGGCCAGGCCGGTCTCGGGTGGCGCGTCGGAATCAATGTCGGCCGAGGCGTTGAGGAGGGGCCGGAACCGGCCCTCGCGGGTCACATGGTGGCGCCGGATGTTCTCGTCGTTGGCCGCCAGCTGGTCGCCGACCGGGCCAAGCTCGACGCCCCAGCCGGAGCGGCCGCAGAACCGGCAATGGATGGCCGGGAACGCGATCCCCCCTCCTTGGGTGGCGTCCTCGCTCGCGACGGGCGGGCCGTCGTCGGCCCAGCGGAAGCGCGCAGCCGAGTCGGCGTAGCGGTCGATGCGGCTGAGTTCCCGCACCCACATGTGTGCCTCGGTCGACGGCATTCTCCGATCGGGACCACCGTCATCGCCGCGCGCCCGCAGGTGCCCGAGCGCCCCGTGGACGGCGATGACGAACCGACGGCGAACGTCCAGTGTTTCCGGCGTCCCCCGGACGAGCCGCGCGAGCTCGGTGACGTGGGTCGCCTGGGCGGTGGCGGCAAGGAAGTCGCGGATAAACGCGCTGGACTTGGCGAGAACCTTGAGGTCGGTCGTGTCCGGATCGTCGTGGAGAGCGGTGAGCACGATCCGGCACAGCTCGGCCGGGTCGGTGTCATCGTCGATCTGCCCGACGACGTCGGCGGCCACCTGCTCGGTGACGTCCGTTTCCGCTGGTTGAGCCGGGCGCGAGCGAAGCGAGCCCCGTGTCGAAACCTCAGAAACCTGCGGCCGACCGCCCAACCCGACCCCGGCCTCCGACCACTCATCCGGAGCCAACCGCTGCTCCCCCACCACGCAGCCGTCATCGAACTTCTCCCCGAACACCCGCGTGGCGAAATCGACGATGTCCATGGCACCGGACGGCGCGTCTTCCCGAGGCCCCAAGGTCGCTGACGTCCCTACAGGCGTGATGCGCCCCAGCGGCCGACCCCACTCCTCGGCACTGTGCGTGTCGCCAGCGCTCCCCCGCTCCGGCCAGTACGACTTCAACGCCAGCCCCAAACGACGCAACAGCATCGCCACGTCCGTCCCCTGCGCCCCGTCGTAGGTGTGGAACTCATCCAGCACCAGGTAGGTCAGCGACTCAGCCGACTTCTCCCACAACCTCTGGTCCGCAGACCGCAGCAGAAGCTGGTCGAGCATCTTGTAGTTGGTCAGCAGGATGTCCGGTGGGTCGTCCCGGATGATTGCTCGGTCAGTGATGAGCCCGGTCTCCGTGACCTTGGTGGTGGAGCCGGATCGCTTCCCATCGGCGGAGACGGCTGCCTCGCCGGTGTACAGGGCCGCGCTGATCGAACCCAGGGGCTGGTGTCCGCCCAAGTCATGCTGCGTGATCAGCCGGGCAAGGCGCTGCGCCTGGTCGTTGGCCAGCGCGTTCATCGGGTAGAGGATGAGGGCCTTCATCCCATTTACGCCCTGCCGCCGCGCGCGGAGGCAGTGGTCGAGGATCGGGTAGAGGAAGGCCTCCGTCTTGCCCGAGCCGGTACCCGTGGTGACCAGCGTCGGTTGGGGACGGCCGTTCAGGCTGGAGAGCCGCCGAAACGCCGTGGTCTGATGGGCGTACGGCACGAAACCTGGCGGCATCCAGTCGAGCGGCGAGACGGCGCGACGGGGGGCCGGACTGAACGGCATCCCGGTGCGCAGGTAGGGGCCCTTGAACATCCCCTCGGTCTCGTCCTCGAGGAGTTCGCGCAGCGCGGCCTGGGCGTCGGAGTCGACGAGGGCGAAGGTCGTTGTGAGATAGTCGATCAGACCAGCGCGAAGGCGCATTGCCTTCCTGGCCGGCAACAGCTCACTCACCTCTGGGTCTCTCCTTCGTCCGCTAGGGCGTCCCCCAGGCACCAACCTGGCGAAGTCCGATGCCCTTTCTCCCTCTCGCGTCTCGGATCAATCGTCGCTCTCCTGCTCCTCATGTGCAGCGCTCTGGGCCGCTCGGAGTTGGTCAGCCGCCCAGGACGCAAAGGACACGGGATCCATGTTTCGGGTTTCTGGAGATGGTCCAGTAACCAGATGCCGACTCAATGATTCACGACGACGTTCCTTCTTCTCCAACTCAGCGGAAGCCCAGGGGGAACCTGAGTGGGTCTTCAACAGTCGGCGGAGAAGACTCGAAAACCTCGCGCTCTTCATCGCTGGCTCTCCGTATTCGGCGGCCCACGCCCGATATTCGAACTCGAGCACCTTACCGTCGCCTGCCACCTTGATACTTCCTGCGAGGGACTGATGCGACAACGGAACTTCTTCCAACCGGGTCGCTTTCGCCAAATCGAGCGCTTGTTGTACCTCGCCAAACTTGAGAAGTCTGCTTTCACGGCTGAGCAGCAGTCGCTGGTCGGTCAGGACGGCGATGAGCGCGCGGCGGCCGCGAAGACCGCTGGCAACTCCCCGCACCTCTGCGATGCCTTTGAGCGCCTCACCTCGACCAATAGCAATCCGCGCAGCCATCACCGCCTGATCAGGATCTACCTCTTGGAGCGCCAGAACGAGACCCTCTTCGGGTTCAGTGCTCCTCTTAGCGCCCTTGCCGCTCAAGGCTGCGAGAGCCTCTTGCATCTGCTCGGCACATCGCTGTACTTCCACGCTGGCACGTTGTCTACCGCCGAACGGCAGGGTCCTCTCACCCCTGAGGCGCAGAATGGCGACCTCGCGCTCCACCTGTCCCAGAAGTTCCGCAGTTGTCTCCAGCGTCTCAGCGTGAAGAGTTCTGGTCTCGTCAACGATGCGGGCAGCCAACACGCGATCTCTGAGATCGCCTGTGTCGAGCAGATGCCCGACGCGTAGCTGCCGCCACCTGATCCACGATTGATGGGCGACCATCAGGAGCTGGCAGTCACTCACGATTCGACCAGCACGGCTACGCAGTAATTCTCTGCGCTCTTTGTGGCCCTTCTTACTGCGGAGATCCGAGGCGTGCTCGGTCACCCTTGATTGATACAAGTTCCATCCCGACAAAACCTCGGTCTCATGAGAGTTGACGGTGTACCAAATGCCGTCGGTGACGGCACCCAGCGAGCGAGCGTGCGCCAACTCCGTCGCGAGGATTTGGCTGGACGCCAAGACATTGGATTGAAATTCTTGTTCAACGGCTTCAAGAACCCGAGTGGTCTGCTCCAAAGAACGCACCACCAAGGACTCCACCTTGGCGAGTTGCATCTGGATGGCGATCATGGTCACTGCCATGCCTGCTGATGCCGCGACCCCCGCCGCGGTGGCGCCGGTCGCGGGCGCCCACCTGACACTCGTGGCGAACTTGCCTCCGTGGCCAGTCAGCGTACCGAGATTCCATGCACCGTCCGTGATCGGTTGGGCAGTCTTGAGCGCTGCCAAAGTTTGGGGGGCCAGCCGCACGACGCCTTGGGCCGTGGCCTGCGCTTGCCAGGCTTGGGCGGCTAGATTCCCCCACCCCGCAGCCTGCCGGAACGCCTCCGTCAAGGAGTCGCGTTCGAACTCTCCTAAGAAGTCGAACGGGATGCACTCAACGCCCTCTGGGACCACCCCAAAGACAACCGCATGCTCGTCATCGATCTGCACCAGACTCGTCGTCGGATCCGGCGCTGCGCTCTCGAGATCATCCATGATCGCCCCCTGACTAATGACCATAGCCGCCGTTGGCCATCCTATGAGTCCACACCCATGGGCAGCGACTTCGAACGCGTCTCAGGTCCATCGCACCCGACGGCGCATCCTCCCGCGGCCCAAGCGTCGCCGAAGTCCCCACAGGCGTGACTCGTCCCAGCGGCCGGCCCCACTCCTCCGCGCTGTGCGTGTCGCCTGCACTCCCCCGCTCTGGTCAGTACGACTTCAACGCCAGCCCCAGCCGACGCAGCAGCATCGCGACGTCCGTGCCCCGTGCCCCGTCATAGGTGTGGAACTCGTCGAGCACCAGGTAAGTCAACGACTCGGCCGACTTCTCCAACAGCTTCTGGTCGGCGGAACGCAGGAGGAGCTGGTCGAGCATCTAGTAGTTGGTGAGCAGGATGTCCGGCGGATCATCGCGGATGATCGCGCGGTCGGTGATGAGCCCGTTCTCCGTGACCTTGGTGGCCGAGCCTGAACGCTTCCCGTCGGCGGAGACGGCCGCTTCTCCGGTGTAGAGGGCTCCGTAATCGAACCGAGCGGCTGGTGCCCGGCCGAGTCGCGCTCGGTGATCAGTCGGGCAAGGCGCTGCGCCTGGTCGTTGGCCAGCGCGTTCATCGGGTAGAGGATGAGGGCCTTCATGCCGCCAACGCCCTGCCGGCGAGCCCGGAGGCAGTGGTCGAGGATCGGGTACAGGAACGCCTCGGTCTTGCCTGACCCGGTGCCAGTGGTGACCAGCGTCGGCTGGGGACGGCCGTTGGGGCTGGAGAGCCGCCGGAAAGCCGCCGCCTGGTGGGCGTAGGGTCGAAGTCGGGGGGCATCCAGTCCAACGGTGAGACGGCTCGGCGCGGCGCTGCGTTGAATGGCATTCCGGTGCGCAGGTAGGGGCCCTTGAACATCCCCTCCGTCTCGTCCTCCAGAAGCTCGCGAGGCCCGGATTGAGCGTCCGAATCGATGAGGGCGAAGGTGGTGGTGAGGTAGTCGATCAGGCCGTCGCGCAGCCTCATGGCCTGACGGCCCGGCAGAAGTTCACTCACGGAACCTCCCTCCAGCGCCCGATGAAATGGCACAGACAGGCAAGGCATTACCGCTCTGCGATTGCGTCGACGAACGTTTCACGATCGTCCGACAGCCGAAGAATCCGCCACCCTACTACAGTCAATGGCACGGACCCCGCGCTCCCCCTCCTCAACGCCGAAGTAGACTCGATCACCCACCTGCGTCTGTGACCAATCGACAGACTGGTCGACCCACGAGCTGCGATGAAGAAAGACGTTCTTGGGGAATGAGGGATGCTCGATGAAGGCGTAGCCGTCATGCAGAGACAGAAGACGCCCAGCAAGTCTATCCCGCGTGCTCGATTGATTAGACGCGCATGGTTCGCCTGAGTCTAAATTCTTCACCAACCGCAGGAAACGCCGATCGATGGTCGCCATATCGTGAAGCAACGAGGCCACCTCGCCCCACTCGGTAGCCGTGCACAACCGCCCCATCGAAGACTCGATCAGCTCTAAGAATTGTCCAAGACGAGACGGAGCAAGATCGCTCTTGAGTGCCGCCCGAGCACCGTGCAGAGCAGTTGCCATGCTCCTACAAATACTAGAAGCCAGCTTCCTGTCAACAATACCTGCATTGAGGGCCTGGACGCCCACTTCTACGCCATCTCGGGCAAGCGCGAATTGTTTGAGCACATTCCTCTCATCTCGTCCGCACCAATCAGCCCACCGTCGGAGCGCGTTGACATAGGCATCGATCGCTATGACTCGCGACCGCCCAACCGAATTGGCGGCTGCTCGCTGCAAGAGTGGTGCCGCCTCATCGAACATATAGTTGCGAACAAGGATGTTTCCCAGCCCGAGTTCGGTCTCCGGAGTGGGTATCGCGTCGACCGCAATGCGGGCGAAGCGAAGGGCCGTTCTCTGATCCTGAATGTTCTTCGACAAATGACTAGCATAAAAATGCGCGACTATCCCGCGGCTGTCGCCATCGGCTTTGGCCATCGCCTCTTCGTAACAGACGGTTGCCCGAGAATAGTCATTCGAATACACCCTGACGAAAGCCTCGACTCGGTCCACTTCGAAGAAATCTGGGCTCAGTCGACGCGCCTCCTCAATCAACTTCAAGGCACCGAATATATTGCCTGAGTCCTTGGCGACTAGATACGCTTGACGGAGTTGATAAGCGGCAGCCGTGTCACCGGGTCCTCGACTGTGTATCACGGCGGGCGCGAGAGATCGCAATGCGGCCTCAGAGAGCCGACGCTCTTCACTATCTCGCAATAGGCGATCGCGCTCAATGATCGCTTCTGCTTCCTCAGAATCACGCGAAATACGTCTTCCGATGAACAGTTCTGCCGTCTCGGTGAGCTCGATTACCAGCCGGAGGTCGCTCGTTCCAACAGGCGACGAGCGCATGACTAAAGATCCCCGTTCTAGCTCTTGAACAGAATGGTTGACGTCATCGACAGCGCGCCGAGTCAGGACTGCGAGCTCATCGGGACCGACAGGGCGTCGAAGGGCAGCCATCGCCTCTATAAGGGTACGTGCATGCGCGGATAGACTCTCGAAGACCGATCTCACACAGAACTCCAAGAACTCATCCTGCCCCTTCAGAAGTGCCACCGGTTCCCGGCCCGCCTCCACCGCGAGAACAAACCAAACAATCCCCAGTGGACTGAATCGCAGGCGGGCGACGATCTCCTTGCGCGTCGCCCCAGAGATGCGCATGAGTGGCCCAACCCGCCTGAACCGTATGTGGTCGTTGAGCAGCTGGAGGGCCGCACGTTCATCTAGACGCGACAGGGGATAACGTCGTTCGAACTGCCCTATGCCCACTCGACTGGTGACAAGGAAGGAGACGGAATCTGGCAGACCGTCGTACAGCTTCGAAAACTCTTCGCCGCTCACAGTCTCAAGGTTGTCGATCACCAGAAGGGCGCGAACGTCGGTGAGCACCTCGCCCAACGTTTCAACCGAACCCTCGAATGTGGTATCGATTCCCGCACCCAGCTCGAGGATGACTCCCGCAATGCCGCCTAGCGCCCCCGAAATTCTCTTGATCCCGTTAGCGGTCAGCTTTTCATTCTTCAGGGAAGCCCAAAGAATGGCGTCGAAAGGGCTCTCCTCATCGTCGACCAGAAGATATGACACAAAGAGCGCAAGTGCAGTCTTGCCAATGCCTCCCTCTCCTGTGATTGTGATGACCGACTCTCTCCCTCTCTTGACAAGTTGAGCCACCTCCTTCGCCTCTCTGTCCCGCCCTAGAAGACCCGTCTCGTCGTAATCAGGCGCCGGAAGGTTATGGAGGGTCTTCGCGGGGTCTGAACTTGCGGGGAGCGTTGGCTCCCAGCTTGGATCAGCCTGGAGACGGCCGATCGCTTCATGGAGCTCCCGCCACCACTGGGTCTCGAACACTTCAAGGAACCGCACGGCCGTCTGCGCATCATCACTTCTCAAGGGTCGCGAGTGCATCACGCGATTGCGAATCTCCACCAGCCGGGGCATCTGTGGAGTCTGCGAGCGAATTTCATCCGCTAAACCAGCCGGCAAGAGGTTCCGATGGGCATTGAGCAGATCGTAGGCCTCCATCAGGTCTAGATACGCCACAAGAGGCGTACCGATCAACTCCCCGTCATCATCGAGTCGCCGGCGCTCTGTCTTGTCGAACAGTGCACCAAGGGCCGCTCCCTCTCCCAGCTCCGCAACGACATAACGACCCAAGATCTGGCGAATGTCCGCTTCAAATGAGACGATCAGGACATACAGACGAGCCCGATTGGGCCGATAGATCTCAATATTCATCAGCATTCCTCCTCTGAGAGTTTCAAGACTGTATCGCCATTCTTCGTGCCCGGTTCGCCGCGGTATGGAACTCCGTCTCACGGTCGCGGGGGGCGAACGGGAGTTCGTAGGTGTAGGCCGTGCCAGCGGGATGGGTGGCGGTGCGCTCCTCGTCGGTGAGCGTGCCGCCCTTCTTGCGCCATAGTTGGCGCACCTGGGTGGGGACCAGGCGGCCGTTGGCGTCGTAGATGTAGTCGTTCTGGTCGTAGCCGTGGAGGACCGCGAACTGGGTGCGGTAGATCGTGGCGAGTTCGTCGGCCGTAACGCCGAGCATCGTGGCCATGAGGGCGTCGATCTCCACCAGGGCGTTGCGGCGGTCGATGTCGCGGCGCAACGGGCTATTTGGCGTCCACTCTGGTCCCACGTCCCCCAGATCGGGCGCGTCAGCGTATGCCCTGCCGAGCAGCCACTCATCCTCGGTGAAGGCAGGGTCCCACAGCACCCCCCAGAGGTCAGCGTACGCAGCGGTGAGGCAGTTGAGCCGCAACGTTCGTAGAAGCAGCCTCGGTACCAGTTCATGGGTCAGGTCTGGAACTCCGAGTCGGTCCACCACACCCTGGTAGATCCCGCTCTTGGGGGCAGCCCTCACCGAGAAGTCACTCAACAATGACGAGAGCGCACCTGCCAGGAACACGACCGTGCGAGGGTCACCGCCCAAGGAGAACACGCCATTCGGATGGGCCGTGCCAGGGGGGATGATGGCCGGGATGAGGGTGCGCTCGCCGGAGTTTGCCGCCATCGCTCGCCACGCGACGCGGTAGTGGTCGCGGACAGGGACGCCGTCCCAGGTGCCGTAGGCGGAGTCGTAGACAGTTCGGTTGCCTGCTGGTTTGTAGGCCGTGACCGGTTGGGCGTCGGGCGCAAGCGTCTCCAAGTCCACCGACGACCAGTCCTTGTTGTTGCTCATCGTGGCGTTCGGCGACTTGTAGAACGGGTTAGCGACGTGGAGGTGCGGGCCCTGGAGGATTGCGTCCTCCCACGAGGCTGGCCCCCACTCCTGGACGAAGCGACCCTTCTGTCGATCGATCGACTCATCCCAGCCTCGGGAGAACTTCAGGCCGAGCTCCCCGACTCTCCTGGCGGTCGCCAAACGAGCCAGTACGCTAGCCGATGAGCTGTTCACCGTGTAGAGCATCCGCGTGCGCTGGACGGGGGTGGTCGGAGACTCCAGGACATCGCGCCACACTTGCAGGGTCTCCCGATTGACGCCTTGGATGCGTGATAGGTGAGGGCGACGATCCCAGGCGCCCTCATGCTTGTAGCCCGGCTCTGGACCCGAGCCATCATGCTGAGCGGAGCGAGACACAGTCTCGGGGTGGTAAAGCCCGGCTGCGTGCAGGAAGAACGCCTCGCCGATAGGTCCGTAGACATGAACGCCATAATTGACGAGATTGTGGACTTCGTCGAAGAGTTGCAGCTCGTTGACGAACTGCCAGTGTCGCCGAAGCCGCGTGTAGGTGGCGTCGCGCAGCACTCCCGCCTTCTCGTCTGTGAAATGAGTCTCCGGGTGGATCAGGCCAGTGGCACCGCGGTCAGACGAGTTCACCCAGGTCCGGGACATGAAGCAGCGGTACAAATCCGGCTGCAGGCCGGCCAGCACCGGGTAGGTCGTGACGTCTCCGATGAACTCAGCGAGAGCCACGATCTCCGCGTCGCCATCGACCACGCCTTGGCCGATCCTGGGCTGTTCGAGCGTCTGCTCGCGGCGCGCCTTCTTCTCCGCAACCGACGGTTTCCACGCCAACTGCCACCACGGGTCGCCCTCGGCCAAGAGAGACTCGACGTCACCTCGGGGCCGAACCCACGGCGGGTTTCCGACCTGCAGGTCGAAGCCTCCGCGACCGAACACCGTCGCGAAGTCCAACTGCCAGTGGAAGAAGCCCTGCTCCTTCGCCACCTCGTCGCAGACGCCGAGCCATTGATGCTCGACTAGCACGTCCCTGACTCGTCTGGCTCCGGCTCCGGCCAGCTCGAAGTTCTCCTGATCAGCCATCGCCTCCCATTGGTCCCCCGGAGACAGCGTGCCCATCCCCTGCTTCGCGCCGCGGGAGGACAGCTTCTGCGTGCCGAGGATGCCCTGGGCGGCGTCGATCCACTGGTCGAGCGTCGGCGGGGCAACCTCGTCGCCGGTCAGGGGCCAGAACCAGAGTGCGGTCCACGCGTCCATCATGCGGCGGAGTCGACGGTAGGCGCCGTCGTCGTCGGCCAGCGACTCCTCGATCTGCTCGCGGGTCACGTTGGGGGTGCGGGTCTTTGAGGCTTCGAGGCCGCTTCGCGGCACAGCCAACGGATCAGCGTCAGCCAGCGGGTTGCCCCACAGCGGGATCCGCCGTGCCGACTGCTCTTCCGCCACCTTGAGGCGGCGGTAGGCCATCGCCCACAGCTCTTCGGCCTGGTGGGAGATCGCTACCAGCTGGTCAAGCTGCTTCTTCGTTGGCTTTCCCTTGATGGCCTTGCGCCACGCCTTGACCTTGGCGACGCGGTCGGGGACGAGCTCCTTCGCTTCCTTGGACTCGGACGTCGCTCCCCAGCCGGCCGCAGGCAGCAGCCAGTGGTGGATGCGGCCACCGGAGCCGCTGAGTTCGGGGCGGTCCTGCTCGATGCGGGCGGCGATGTCGGTGAGCGGCTCGGCCGTGAGCGGGGTGGCCAACCAGCGCTTGTCGCCCACCTGGTCGCGCGTGTAGAAGGAGCGCGAGGCTCCTACCAGCGAGTTGCCGCGGCGCAGCCGGAGACCGAACCACGGTGCCTGCAGCCCCTCGGCCATGGTGTCCAGCCACAGCGTGATTTCTGCAAACTCCACCGCTGTGGCATTGAGGTCCACGCCGTAGACGTTGTGCAGGGCCAGGTAGGCCTTCACCTTCTGGAGCTCGGCCGGGTAGACGTCGGGGTCGATCCGCTCCCCCAGCTCCTCCTGCCGGCGCTTCAGGTACTGCTCGGCCAGCTGTCGGACCGCCTCGATGGCGAACGCGCCGGAGCCGAGGGCGGGCTCGCAGACGCTGAGGCCCAGGATCTCCTCGGCGGTGGTGGTGTGGCCGTCCTGGTCCAGCAGCTCGGCGAGCGCCTCGGACACGGTGAACTTCGTCAGCACCTCGGGGGTGTAGTAGGAGGCGGAGCGCTGCCGCTGGCGGCCGGAGAGGCGGAAGACGAACTGGCCGCGGGTGTAGCGGCGGCGGCTCTTCTGTCCGGTGACGGGGTCGGTGTCTTTGACGAAGTCCTTCTCTTCAAGGTGGTCGGCTCGCTCCACGGGTACCACCCAGGAGCCCTTCTCCGGGTTGCCGTCGCGGGCCACCTCGTAGAGGTCGACGTCGGCGAACGAGCCGGTGTAGCTCATCAGGCCCTCGTAGACGGCGCCCAGCTGGTTGATGCCGAGCTCGACGTAGCTGATGAAGCCGCGCTCCTTGCCGGAGCGCTCCTTGCTCAGCAGGAGTCTTCGCAACACCTCTTGGAGGGCATGGTTGCCGAGGCCGACCTCATCGATGAGGGCTGTGGCCTGGGGTGAGAAGAGGTCTGCGCGGAGGGGCTGAAACTCGAGGCCGCGCTCGACCAGGCGGTCATTGGTCGTTTCATAGGTTTCGAGACGCTCAGTCGCTTCGCTCCTTCGCTCCTCAACCAGCGGGGAGGGGTCCTCAACCAGCGAGTGGCCGCGGTCGACGAGGCGGAAGAGCAGGGCCAGCGACTCGTACAGGTGGGTGCCGGAGCGTGCTCGCGGGGAGGCGAGCTCCACCTGCACCAGCTCCCGGAGCCGGTCCAGCGAGTAGCCGCGGGCGTAGTCAGGGTCCCCGACGGGGAGAATCTTCAGCTCCGGCGACGCCTCGGCGTAAAGGAGGAACAGGATCCGGTAGAGGAACCGCAACGACTGCAGCGCCAGCGGCTGCGCCTGGCTCTGCGGCAGCGGGTCGAGGCCTTGGGCGCGCCGTCGGTCAACCACCTCGTTGGCGATGAGCTCGATGGATTCCCGCACGCCCTCGCGCAGGTCCGCGGACACGCCGACGGTGTGGGCGACGGACGCCTCCAGCGTCGCGTCCCACCAGATGTTGCCGTCGGCGTCGGGGGCCAGCGACTCGGCGTCGACGGCCACCAGCGCCCGGTCGATCTCGCCGCCCTGCTTGGTGTCGCCGCGCTCGGCGACGGTGTGGAGATCGACGGCCAGGTAGCGGCCCTCGGGCCAGCGTGAGGCCTCGGCCACCACCAGCCAGCGGCCGGCCATGATGAGCGCGAACTTCGTCTCCTCGTGGTCGAGGAACAGGGTGGAGACGAGCTTGGTGGCCGAGGTGATCGGGTCCTCGTCGTCGACGACGTACGGCTCGGCGAGGGTCTCGGCGTGGCGGGCGAACAGTTCGTCGAGCGTGGCCGCAGGCTTGGCCTCCACCAACGCGAGGGTTGGTTCGAGGCCGGGAGAGCGGAGCAGCCGGACAGGGCCGTTCACCGTCGTGTCGTAGGGGCCGGGCTCGTAGCCGAGGATGCGGCGGAGGTCGGCGTGCAGGGCCGCGGCGGCGTCCGGGTCTGGGTCGTCGTCGGCGTAGAGGGCGGCCATCGCGGTCGCCAGCTTGGAGCGCTCGGCGGTGAACCTCGACTTGGTGGTGGGGTGCTCAGCGTCGCGCCACCGTTTCACGCGGTCCAGCACGCGGGCCAGGTACGACTCCTTGCGGGCGTCGGTGGTGAAGAAGTGCTCGCTGATCCAGTCCTCGACGACGAGGAGGGCGTCGCTGTCAGCCATGGGTGGCCTCCGGGGTGTCGGCGGGGAGGACCACCAGCAGGGGGCGCACCAGTTGGCGGTCGGGGGTCATGTCGCGGCTCAGCCGCTCCTGCGCGTCGACGAGCGCGCGGCGGCGGCGCACCTGGTCGCGCTGGATGAGCGCCTCGGCCTCGGACTGCCACTCCTCTGCACGGGCCACCCACTCGTCGACCCGCGCCTTCGCGGCGTCGGCCGCGGCCTGGAATTGGAACCGCAGGGTGTCTTCGGCGCGCTCGACGGCTGGCCGGACGAGGTCCATGTCTGGGAGCTGGACGGGGCCGGGGTTGCTGCGTTCGCCGATGACGCCGGCGTCGGTGAGCATCTCGCCCGCCGTCGCGTGGACCTCGACGAAGGGCGTGGCGCCGTGGAACTGGGCGGACAGCCACGACGAGGCGACCACCTGGCCGCGGCGGTTGATGAGGGTGCCGTTGAGCAGGACGGTGGGCACGTCGACGTCGCCGCGCACAGCGAAGATCTCGCCGCGGGCGAGCCGGGACAGGGCGCGGTCGGCGGCCCAGTCGAGCACCGGGTGGAGGGGACCGAGGTAGTGGGCCTCCGGCCAGGAGGAGGCGCTGGTGTCGGTGAGGGCGGCGTCGAGGATGGTGCTCGCGGCGTTGGGCTCGGTGACAAGCTGGAGGCGCTCGAGGATGTTGCGGTCGGCGAGGTAGCTCTGCGGGAGCACCTCGAAGCGCTGGCGGAGATCGGCCGGCGGGACGAACTCGACGATGTGCTCGGCCTGGTGCTCACGCCAGGCGACGCCGCCGAGGTCGCGCGGGAGGGGCTTGTCCTCGGGTGAGGGGTAGTACTCGTGAAGGGCGTCGCGGAGGAAGTCGACCTGCTTGGCGTAGAGGAGGTGGTCGCCGACGACGGCGGGCTCGGGCTGATCGTCGGCGTCGTCGTCGAGGTACTGGGCGAGCCAGTCGTCGACGCTGGTGGCGATGTCCTCGGGGCTGGCGACCACGTCGTCGAAGCTCTTGGAGCCGGCGAGCACCTGGCGGATGGCCTCCTCCTCGGCGGTCACGCTGTAGCGGCCCATGAGGCTGGCGGCGTCGCCGAGGGCGCGGTGGGCCTCGTGCTCGCGGGCGACGAGGGCGGTCAGGACTCGGATATCGCCGGAGAAGCGCTCGTTTGAGGTGTTGAGCAGGAGGGTGGTGATCTGCGGGGGCTGCTTCTGGCCGTAGCGGTCGATGCGGCCGTTGCGCTGCTCGATGCGGATGAGAGACCACGGGATGTCGTAGTGGATGAGGTGGTGGCACTGCTTGTGGAGGTTCACGCCCTCGGAGGCGACGTCTCCGGTGACGAGCACGCGGATGGGTGAGCTGGTCTGCTTGAAGCTCTCGACGATGGCTTGCTGCTGGTCGTCGGCCAGGCCGCCGTGGAGGACGTCCACCTGGTCGGGTTTGAGCCCAAGGTCCTTCTGGAGTTTGGCCTGGAGCCAGTGGAGGGTGGCGACGCGCTCGGAGAAGACGACGGCGCGCATGGGCGAGGTGGAGCCGACGCCCACCTCGTCGCGCAGGTAGGCCACGAGGGCCTGGTACTTCGACGAGGTGGCCATGGTGGCCTCGTTGAGGACGGCCAGGCGGCACAGGGCCTCGGCCTCGCGGTGGGCGGCGGGCGTGTGGTCGAGGCGCTCGATGCGGTTGTGGAGCGTGTCGCGGAGTGCGGCCGGCGAGGACAGGAAGGCCTTCGCCAACGTCCACGGGAACAGCGAGCCGTTGGCGCCGGAGTAGGGCGAGGACCCCGTCGGGCGGAGCCAGGTGTCCACCAGCTCGTCGACGACGGCGTCCTCCTGCGGGGAGGCGTCGATGAGGCGGTTGTCGGGCTCGAGCCGCTCGGCCCAGTCGGCGCCCACCTCCTCGGCCACCTCGGCGCTGTGGCGGTGTCGTCGGATGGTGAGCTGCTTCACACGCTCGTCATCGAGTTCGCCATCCGCCTTGACGGCGGTGGGGTCGAGGAGGCGGACCAACTCGGCGAACGACTCCCGCGACCCGTTGTGCGGGGTGGCCGAGGCGAGGATGAGGGCGTCGGCCTGCGGCGCGAGGATGCTGGCCAGGCGGTTGTTGAGGGTGGCGGTGTTGGTGACGTTGTGCGACTCGTCGATGACGACGGCGTCCCAATGGTGGCGGCGCAGGTCGTGGACGAAGCGCTCCTGCTTCAGCGTGTCGATGGAGATGATGACGCGGCGGAAGTAGGAGAACGGATTGCGGTTGGCGGGCAGCTTCTGCTTGACGCGGGCCACGCCCTGGGAGTCGAGGCGCACGAACGGGATGGCGAAGCGGCTCCACATCTCGTGCTGCATCTGCTCCAGCACGTGTCGCGGGGTGACGACGAGGATCCGCTCCCCGCGGCCGCGGCGGATGAGCTCGGAGAGGATCATGCCGATCTCAAGCGTCTTGCCGAGGCCGACGGCGTCGGCCAGCAGGATGCGGGGCCGCAGTGTCGCGGGGTCGAGGGCCTTGGCGACAGCCTTGTGCTGGTAGCCGAGTTGGCGGGCGAGCATCCGGGGCGAGACGGTGAGCGAGTCGTCGCTGAGGGGGACGGCGGTCTTGCGGAGCGTGGACTCCACCCAAAGGCGGGAGCGGCGGTACTTGGGTGAGTCGTCGGCGCGGACTTGAGTGTCGCGGGGATCGTTGAGCTTGATCCGGTCCAGCGAGGGGTAAAAGACGGCGTCCTGGCCGCGGACCAGGTCCGAGAGACCTTGGGCGTTGAGGACGGGTCCGTCGGACGACTCGTCCACCGAGGTGATCAGCCAGTCCTCGTCGCGCACCACGACGACGTTGCCGGGTGCGAAGGTGTCAGTGCTACTCATCGTGGGATGGAGCCTATCGGCTGGGCTGGTCACGGTGGGGCTGGGGAGGGCACTGACACACATGCCGGAACATGACTGGCTTCCCTGAGTCACGCTCCGGGGACGGCACCATGCCCCAGCCGGCGAAACAGCACCTGCTCCGCCAGATCGAGCACTCCGTCGTCGCCGGTGAGCACGAAGCCCGCGCTGGCGGCGAGGAACTGACCGTTGATCTCGAACGCCAGCGCCCGAGGATCCTCGCCCAGAAGCCGGCCCTCGCGCTGTGCGGCGACCACGAGCTGGGCGAATAGTCCAGTGAGGCGCCGCTGGAAGTCGGCGATGGCCTCGCGCACCGGTCCTGGCCGGCTGCCCATCTCGAGGGCTGCGCTGGCGAAGAAGCAGCCGCCGGGGAAGACCCGGTCGCGGAGGTGCTGGAGGTACCGATCGCAGAGCGCCAGGAGCTTCTCGTGCGCGGAGGGCGCGGACATCGCCGGGGTCACCACCACGTCGTCGAAGATTCTTGCGGCCTCCGCCACGGTGGCGAGCTGGAGCTCCACCTTGGAGCCGAAGTGCGCATACAACCCGCTCTTGCTCATGTGCAGCTCAGCGGCCAAGCCGCCGATGGTGAGGCCGTCGATCCCCTCGACCGATGCCAGCCGCGCTGCGGTCTGGAGGATTGCGGCTCTGGTGCGACGCCCATCAGCGCGCTGGGCACGGACTGGTGGGGGCGACGACTCTGGGTTCACCCTTGACAAGTTAGCACGAACGATCGTACTTTTTTTGCAGGACGCGACGCCAAGGAGGCGCTCATGAACAAAGCAGCCATTTCCCTGACAACGGGACTGGAGGACGCCGAGAAAGTCACGGTGGCATTCCTCGTCGCCGTCGGAGCCGCCGAAGCCGGCCGAGAGACGCTGATGTTCCTCACCAAGGAAGCGGTCCGGCTGGCGGTGTCAGGGTTCGCCCGAGCCACCGCCTGCGACGGCTGCCCTCCGCTGACCGATCTGATGGACCGCTACGCCGCCGCCGGTGGTCGCTACATCGCGTGCGGCGTGTGCGTGAAGGCCAAGGCCATCGACCCCGGCACCCTGCTGCCCAACGCCGAAGTGGCCGGGACGGTGCAGCTGTGGGAATGGATCGGCGAGGGCGCCACCACGTTCAGCTTCTGAGTCGGGCGGGCGAGGGCCATCCTCGCCTCCAGGCCTGGCCGGCGTGGTCTCGCACCGCCCAGCGAGGGAGCCCGGCCCAGTCGAACGGCTCCGGTGGACGGGGCCGGTCGTCATCACCCCGCGCACGTGATCCCGTCGTGTCGAGCGATTGGCGGACGCCCCGGTGTCGCCGACCTATGATCGAGGGAAACGACAGAGTCTGGCGGTGATTGCTGTGAAGACGATGACTCGTCTGACGGAGGCCTACAGGGACGCCCGCGTAGAGCTCGTCGACGACACCTCCCGCTACGTGATCATGAGCGACTGTCATCGGGGGGACGGCTCCAAGTCCGACGAGTTCCTCAAGAACAAGAACTCGTTCACGGCCGCCATGGACTACTACTGGAAGAACGGCTTCACCTACGTGGAGGCGGGCGACGGCGACGAGCTCTGGGAGCACGACTTCAAACACATCATCAGGGCCAACCGCGCCGTGTGGGAGCAGCTGCTCCAGTTCCACGGCGCCGGCAAGTACATCCGGATGTGGGGCAACCACGACCTCGTCCTGAGCGAGCCCCAGTTCGTCCGCAAGCACCTGTGGACGGCGAAGGACGTGGCCACCGGCGAGGTCGAGCCGTTCTTCACCGGACTGGAGCCGGTAGAGGCGGTCGTGTTCCGGCACCGGGAGACGGGTCAAGACATCCTGCTGGTTCACGGGCACCAGGGCGACTTCCCCAACGATCAGGCGTGGCGGTTCAGCAGGCTCATGATGCGCGTGTTCTGGAGGTACGCCCACGCCTTCGGGTTCCACAGCCCCACCAGCCCCGTGGCCAACTCGGACAAGCGGCACAAGGTGGAGCGCAACTACGTGAAGTGGATCCGCCAGAACCGGATGGCCCTGATCTGCGGCCACACCCACCGCGAGAGGTTCCCGCGCAGGAACGCGATGCCCTACTTCAACTCGGGCAGCTGCGTCTATCCGTCGCACATCACCGCCCTGGAAATCACGGGCGGCACCATCGCGCTCGTCCGATGGCGCGTGGATCCGAACGAGGACGCGATCCTGCAGGTCACCCGCCGGGTGGTGGCCGGGCCCGAGCCGCTGTCGAAGTTCGACCTCCGACTCCCATGAACCGGTCGCATGTCAGCTGGAGGCTTCACAGCGACTGCCCGTGGTCTTCGTGGGTGCCCAACTGACCACAGGACCGGTGCCGGCGAAAATAAACACCGCCCCAGGCCTCCCCTCGATCGCGGTAACCTCCCGGCGTGGACTTTCGCGATCTGCCTGACGGACGCCTGCGGGTTACGGCCCAGCAGCGTGATCATGCCGCCGCCATCCTCCGGGAGGCGGTGGTGGACGGTCGGTTGAACGTCGATGAGCTGAACGCTCGGCTCCCCACCGCCCTCAACGCCTTCACCCGCGAGGACCTCTACCGGATCCTCGACGACCTGGTTCCCTCGGCGGCGCTGCCCGCCGTGGTCGCGGAGCAGGTCCCCCTGGGCGACGGACCGGGGATGCGGTGGGAGAACCCGCTGCTGATCCGCTCTGGATGGTCGGGTCACGCCCAGGAGGGCGCATGGGACCTGCCGCCGTTCGTGGAGATCCTCGGCACCGGCTGGGGAGGCGTCAAGCTGGACTGCACCCGCGCCCGGCCGCTCGCGCGGGTCATCGACATCGTGATCACCGGCAACCCGTCGGTGACCGTCATCGTTCCCGACGGCTGGGGGGTTGACGCGCAGCAGCTGAACGTCAGCGGGCAGTCCGGCACGATCAGTTCGATGGTGCCCACGCGCCCGATGGGCGACCTCCCGCGCCTGATCCTTCGGGGAAGCACGACGATGGCGGTGAAGGTGCGCAACCCGAGCCGTCGGGAGCGAGCGATCACGTCCGGCTGAAGCGTCGGATTCAGGCCAGCAGGTTGCCAACTTCGGGGAACAACGGAGGAGTCCGGGCATCCACCCACGCCGCCAACGCGTGGAAGGCCTCGATGTCGTCCGCGTCGATGCCGTCGCCCCGGGTCACCTGGTGGGCGCGCCTGCCGACCGCGATCCAGAGCCGCGACGTGATTCCGTCGGCGACTGGAGTCTCGAGCAGGAAGTTGGGGACGTCGAAGAAGTTGGCCTCGGTGATCAAGCGGCGCAGCTCCTCCTCAACTCCTTGCTGGCCGCGGCGGGGTCGCCGGCGTCGATCGCGGCCAGCGTCGCGTTCAGACGCTCGGTCAGCGAGGCGGGTGCGAGCAGCACAGCCGTCGACGACGGACCGAGCTCCGCCTCCACCCGACGCACCGCCGCGTTGAACGCCGAACCGGCCTCGGTGAGCTGGTAGCGGAAGCGGTTGCGGAGGAAGTCCTGCTGGGTCTCGGCGTGATCCTGCCATGACTCGCACGTGCCCCATTCGACGAGCTGGCGCATTCGCGCTTCAAGGGCGAACTCCGCCATCAGCTCGCCGGTCCGCTCGTCGGGCAACCGACGCCGGATCAGCACGCTGAGCTCATCGAACCCGACCCCGGTGAGCGAGACGTGGCGTTCGTCGTCGAGGATGTCGACGATGAGGCGGTACTGCTTAGCCAGGGGCCCCGTGAGATAGGCAGCCGCGGTGGACTGCCCCGGCAGGGGCAGCAGTGCCCAGGCGCTCGGCGACTCCTCCGTCATACTCACCTCCCCACGACACCCTACGGGTTGACTAGGACAGAGGTTATCGTCCCCCCACACGCCGCTCGGTTACTGCCGGTGTCCGTGCACCGCGAGGGCCAACTGGACGCGGCTGGTGACTCCGAGCTTGTCGAAGATCCGAGCGAGGTGGGTCTTGATGGTCGGCAGCGACAGGAACAGCCGACCGGCGATCTCGACGTTGGTGAGCCCTTCGGCGACCAAGCGGGCGATCTCGGTTTCGCGCTCGCTCAGCCCCTCCAGAGGGTCGGTCGCCGCCTGCTGCGTGGCGCGCGTGGCGGCGGCGACGAGGCGCTGCAGGACGAGGGGCGAGAAGGACATCGTCCCCGCCGCGGACTGCTGGACCGCCGCGACCAGGTCTGGCGGCGAGGTGTGCTTCAGCAGGAAGCCGGATGCCCCGGCGTCGAGCGCGCGCACCAGGAAGTCGTCGGTGTCGAAGGAGGTGAGCATGACGACGTGGGGCGGGTTAGGCAGCGCACGGATGCTTCGGGTGGCCTCGACGCCGTCGCACCGCGGCATCCTGACGTCCATCAGCACCACGTCGGGGTTCAGTTCGGTGACCCGGGCGACCGCCTCCAGCCCGTCGGTCGCCTCGCCCACGACGGTGATGCCGCCAGAGCCTTCGAGGATCAGCCGCAGTCCCGCCCGGACCAACGCCTCGTCGTCGACGAGGAGCACCCGGATCTCGTTCACGCCCACGGCAACCATGCTTCCACGAGGAACTCTCCGGACACGACCTGGGCCTGGAACCGGCCCCCGATCAGCGCCATCCGCTCGGTCAGCCCGGCCAGGCCCATCCGCGACCCGGGGGCGTCGATGGGCGCGAGCGGCACGGGGTTGCGGACGGAAACGGAGATTCCACCGGCCCGCCCGCCCGCGATCGTGGCCGTGATGGGCAACCCGGGGGCGTGCTTGACGGCGTTGGTGAACGACTCCTGGAGGACGCGGTACAGGTGCCCGGTCGTGGCCGTGCCCGGCTCGCCGGGGCCCACGTCGAGGGTCAGGTCGACGGGGTGTCCGGTGGCACGGACGGTGTCGGCGAGCGTGCGCACGTCGGCCAAGGTCGGAGCCGGGGCCGTCCCTGCCTCCGGCGGTCGGAGGACCGCCAGCACCTCATGGAGTTCCTCGACGGCCGTCTCGGCCGCCGCCCGGATCACTCCCGCAGCCTCGCGGGCGACGGCGGGATCCAGATCCGCGCGATATTCGAGGGCGCCCGCGTGCAGCGAGATCAGCGCGAGCCGGTGCGACAACGAGTCGTGCATCTCGCCGGCGATGCGGGTGCGCTCGGCCTCGCGGGCCTGCATGACGCGGGCGGCCTGTTCGCGACGGGCCAGGTCGGCCTCCTGCTGCAGGGAGCGCCACAGCTCACGCCGACTGCCGCGGTAGAGGCCGAACAGCACCAGGATGGCGACCAGGACAGCAACCCCGATCGCCTCCTGGGCCACCGTCGGCGCGGCCGCCCCCAGCGGGACGATCAACCCTCGACCGGCCGCGTACGCGACACCGAAGGCGGCGACGGTCAAGGCGATGGCCGGCCAACGACGGCGGGCGGCGATGGAGACGAGGGCGACCCCGGCAGCGGTCGCCGCGCCGTCGGAGACTGCCGCCAGCGCGATGATGACAAGCGCATAAACGACCGCCCGTTGCTCTCGCTTCTCGTCCGGGGCCCAGATGGGTCCGCCTGGGGCCCGGTACAGCACCCTGGGCAGCAGCACGAGCGAGCCGACGAGGCCGCCCAGGTTGAGCAGCATCACGGCCGGGCCGAGCCAGCCGGCCAGCGGCGACTCCAGATAGCCAGGAAGAGCGACCAGCGTCACCAGCACAGACACTGCCGAGACGACGATCATCAACGCCACGCTTCTCGAGCCCTGAGGCGGGCGGCGGGTCCCGACGGGCGAGGGCTGGACGGTCATCGGACCACCCTAGGGCAGCGGAGATCCCAGCCGGTGTCGTCCGAAGGCATGAACCTGGACCATCCCTTCGGCCCCGGCAGGCACCCGGTCGACCGATGGTGCCTCGGTGCGGCGGGTCGCGAGGATGACGTCATGAACACATCAACCATCACCCTTGACCCGCCGCACCCCGTGCTCAGCCCCTCGGCTGCGCCGGAGCGTCCCGACTACCACCGGATCGCCCGGACCCAGGCCAACTACCGCTGGTGGCGGCCGTTGGTCACCGCCGTCGTGGCGGTCGCCGCGTACCTCGCGATGATGCTGCTGCTCTTCGCGGCAGCTGCGGTGGCTGTGCTGATCGACCCGCGGCTCGCTGCCTCGCTGGACGCCGTCGGCGTGGACGGTGACATGTACGACCCGTTCCAGTTTTTTTCGCTGATGGCCAGTCTGATCCTCATGATTCCCGCGGTGATCGTGGGGGTCGCGGCCGGCCGTCGGCCTGTCGGCACCATCCTTTCGGTCGCCGGGCGGCTCCGCTGGGGAGTCTTCGGCCGCTCCCTGGCCATCTGCCTGAGCGTGTACGTGGCGAGCCAGCTGCTGGTCGTCGCCATGGCCTGGCTCGCTGGAGAGCCCGTCGCGCCCACGTGGCAGCCGTACAGCTGGTGGCTGATCCTCGCGGCGCTGCTGATCGTGCCGCTTCAGGCCGCGGCCGAGGAGTTCGCGTGCCGCGCGCTGCCGATGCAGGTGTTCGGCGCGTGGCTCCGCAACCCGTTCTGGGGCATCCTGTTGCCGCTCCCGCTGTTCGTCGCAGGCCACACCTACAACGTCCCCGGGCTGATCAGTGTGGCCGGGTTCGCGCTCGCCGCCGGCGTGCTGGTGTGGCGGACCGGTGGCCTGGAAGCCGCGATCGTCCTCCATGCGGTGAACAACTCCCTCGGCTTCGCCTTCGGCGCCATCGGTTTGGTGGACCTCAATGGCACGGAGGTGGCCGCCGTCGACGCCGTGGCGTCGATCGCGACGGTCACGGTGTGCACGGTGCTCATCCTGTGGGTCGAGCGGAAGGCCCGCCGGAGCCCCTCGGCGACGTCTCGCTAGCAGCCGCTTCGCTCAACGACCCGGCTCGCCCATGTGCGCGAGCCGGGTCGTCAGCTGTCCCGGGAGGGACGTACACTTTTCTGTACAGGAGGCTGCCATGAAGACAATGAGCTACACGGAATCCCGAGCACGATACGCAGAGGTACTCGACTCGGTCGTCAACGACCGCGAAGAGGTGGTCATCACCCGCGCCGGGCACGACCCCGTGGTGATCGTGTCGCTCGATGACTACGAGTCGTTGCGCGAGACCGCCTACCTCATGCGTTCCCCCGCGAACGCCCGCCGGCTGCTGGACGCCATGGAGCGGCTCGAAGCCGGGCGCGGTGAGCCCCACGATCTGATCGAGACCGACTGACGTGCTGCTCGTCTGGGATGAGAACGCCTGGGACGACTACCTCTGGTGGCAGGAGCAGGACCGGAAGCTCCTCAAGCGGATCAATGCGCTCCTTGCTGACATCCAACGCAACGGCAACGAAGGCATCGGTAAACCGGAGGCGCTCAAGCACGATTTCGCTGGCTACTGGTCCAGACGAATCACCGACGAGCACCGCCTCGTCTACAAGATCGCCGGCGACGAGGTCCGGATCGCCGCCTGCCGCTACCACTACGGGTAGCGCAGCACGCCACGGACTCTCTCGGACGACCGGTGTCATGCGACCACAGAATGCGCCTGCAGAGACGCGTTGAACCCGTCCATGACCCCCAGACAGGCACGTGGATCGCCTCGCCTCACTCGAAGTTTGTTCAATTCATTTCGGGGCGCCAACCGATGAACAAGGTGCCTGGAGGGCTAGATTTTGTTTAGTTCATTTTCCTGTTCGTCTGAGTGAACAAAGTCAGGAGAGACGATGGCCCGAGGTCGCCCGTCGCGGGCCACTGTCTATGCCCGGCTCGACAGCCAACTTGCCGAACTACGCACCAGACTCGGAGGGCTCCCCTCTCCCGAGGAGTCTGCGTACGTGTGGACCGACATCTGGCACTTGGAAGCCCACCACTCCACAGCCTTGGAAGGCAACACCCTGGTCCTGCGCGAGGTGGAGACACTCCTCGACCAAGGTCGAGCCGTCGGCGCAAAGCCACTCAAGGAGTACACGGAGGTCAAGGGCTACGGCGACGCGGCCTCCTGGGTCTACCGCGAAGCGATGGGCGCAGGCGACCGCACCACCGACACACTGATCACCGTCCAGGAAGTTCGCCACATCCACCACCTGGCCATGTCACCGGTGTGGCAGGTCTCCCCCCATCCGGACGCCACCGAGGCCGAATCACCCGGCAACTTCCGGCGCCACGACATCCATCCCTTCACCGCAGGAATGACCCCGCCGTCGTGGCCACTGGTACCCGCAGGCCTAGACGAATGGGTCGCCACCACCAACACAATCCCGGCCCGACTGCACGGCGGCGGCAACCTGCCCGAACTGCTAGCCGAGGCACACAACCACTTCGAACGCGTCCACCCGTTCATCGACGGCAACGGCCGCACCGGCCGGCTCGCGCTGAACCTCGTGCTCGTCAGACTCGGCCACCCGCCGGTGGTGATCCTCAAGGAACAGCGAACCGCCTACCTGCGGGCCATGCAACAAGCAGACAAGGGCGACGTCGGACCCCTCGGCGAAATCCTCGCCCGCGGGATGATAGACAACCTGAACCGCTTCATCATCCCCAACGTGGCCGGGCCCGCGAAACTCGTCCCCATCGCGGCCCTCGTCGACGCCGACCTCAGCCTCGTCGCCATTCGCGCGGCCGCGCAACGCGGACGTCTCGAAGCCCACCAACGCAGCGACGGGCAATGGCTCAGCTCCCGACGAGCCGTCGACACCTACAAAGAGTCACGCCGCCAGGGAGCCCGTCTCACCACAAGCAGGCCAGCCCGTCAGCCCCGGAGTACCCAGGCCAGGCCCAGCGGAAACGATTGAACAAGATGCGGGTAGGTTGATTGACGTGCGGATCTTGGTCACCGGATCGGCCGACGGCCTCGGCAGGGCGGCGGCACAGGAGCTCCTCCGGGCCGGACACGATGTCGTCGTCCACGTACGCCAGCCCGATCGTCGCGACGCGGTCCGCGACCTCCTCGAACGGGGGGCCGAGCTGGTGATCGGGGACCTCGCCGACATGGCGCACACCCGCCAGGTCGCCCAACAGGTGAACGCGCTGGGCCGGATGGATGCTGTCATCCACAACGCGGGCGTGTACTCGGGACCAGCAGTGATCCCCGTCAACGTCGTGGCCCCCTACCTCCTCACCGCCTGCATGCTGCGCCCGGAACGGCTGGTCTATCTCAGCAGCGGCATGCACCGCGGCGGCCGGCCGAACCTCACGCACATCGACTGGGCGGGCACCCGGGCCGGGAACTACTCCGACAGCAAACTGTTCGTGACCACCCTCGCGATGGCGGTGGCCCGGCTGTGGCCCGACACACCCAGCAACGCCGTCGACCCAGGCTGGGTGCCCACCAGGATGGGCGGACCCGGAGCCCCCGACAACCTGCGCCTCGGACACCTCACCCAGGAATGGCTCGCCACCAGCGATGACCCCCGAGCCCGGAGCACCGGCGGCTACTGGCACCACCAACGCCCTGCCACGGCGCACCCCGCGGTCCACGACGAAGACTTCCAACGCCGGCTCCTCGACGAACTCGCCCGCTTCACCGGCATCACCCTCTAAATGTCAGGCTGAGTGTCGAGTACGACCCTGAGCGTGACAATTAGCGAGGCCACGATTCCCCTCGCAGACGGCAGCGGGCGTGACGGACGCGCCAGCTGGCCTCAGACGGTTCACCCCAGGGTGGATCGACGATCGGGCTTCAGCGGCGCTGCGGGCCGCCACGCGTACGGCGCGCCATCGACACGGCTCCAGGCGCCTGCATGAGGAAGACCACGAACGCGACGCCGCTGACCGCCTGCAGGGGCGTGGCCCACGGCGAGTGGTCTCCGCCACTGATCCCATACGTGTCGGCTAGCGCCATGCCGGGTCCGAAGCTGGCCCAGAAGTAGCCGAACGCGCCGAGTGCCACGAGCGCCAGGTACTGCACCGCGACGATCCGAGCCTCCCCGTCGGGCCGCCTCCGTGCGCGCAACAGCAGGCCGACCGCGACGACGGGACCAACCGCCAGGCCGGCCAGGACCAGCGGCGCGCCCATGGACTCCCCCGCCGCGGAGACGTCGGCGTAGATCTGGGAGAGCTCGGCACCGGGCACCGCCGCCAGCGGGTTCAACACAAGGATCTGGACGGCCGCGAGCAGCGCGTACGCGACCACCACGACGGTGCCGACAACGGCGACGACAAGGGGGCGACGGCGGCGAGACACCTCAGCTGTGTGGCTCATGACGCGGGCTCCCCTGGTGCCAGTGGTCTCATGCGACGAGAGTAGTTGTCCGAAGTGCCACAACTGGCAGGGTCGCCGGCGAACGGTGCCCGTTGAACGCCCACTGCAGGCACAGACCGGATGTTAGGGTCCGAGGATGGTCGACCATGCCACGCCGAACCTCCCGTCGCGCAGCTTCACCGCGACGGTCACGTTCTACGCGCGGCTCGGGTTCTCGGTCGTCTTCCAGGACTCCGGTTGGCTGATCCTCGAGCGGGGCGGCGTCGTCCTCGAGTTCTTTCCCTACGCGGATCTCGATCCGGCCACGTCGTCCTTCGGAGCATGTCTTCGCCTCGACGACGTGGGCACCTTCTACGCCGAGTGCCTGACCGCCGGCGTTCCCGAGTCGACGGTGGGCTGGCCGCGCGTGCACCGACCCAGGCTTGAGCCATCCGGGATGCGGATCGGCGCCCTGCTCGACCCCGACGGCTCGCTGCTCCGGCTGGTCCAGAACCCCGACACACGAAAGGAAGTCACCCCATGAGGATCACCCACAGCGGCGGCCAGACAGCCCAAGGACCGGCGGACTGGTTCACCGGCACCGTCTTCCTCGACGCCATCCGCACCCCGGACGAGCAGACAGCCATCGGGGCTGCCCACGTCAGGTTCACCCCCGGCGCAAGGACGGCCTGGCACAAGCACCCCAAGGGTCAGACCCTGTACGTCACCGACGGCATCGGGTATGTCGCCCGCCGCGGCGGCGAGGTGCAGGAGATCCGCCCGGGCGACGTGGTCTACATCGAGCCGAACGAGGAGCACTGGCACGGCGCCACCGCTGACCGGTTCATGGCGCACGTCGCCATCCACGAGGCCGACGACCAGGGCGAGGTGGTCACGTGGCTCGAACACGTGACCGACGACGAGTATCGCGCCTGACAGGACGGTGACGACATGGACATGACGGACCTCCTCGCCCACGTCGAACGCCGGCAGCTGATTGAGAGCGGCTCGGAGCTCCACCGGTTCATGATCGGGGCCTCGGAGGAGGCGCTGCGGATCACGGCGGAGCTCAACAACGCGTACCGGTCCGCCGATGAGGTGCGCGCTCTCCTGTCGCGGCTGATCGGCGGGCCTGTCGACGAGTCGGTGACGGTGTTCCCGCCGTTCTACAGCGAGTTCGGCAGGAACCTCACGCTGGGCAAGCGCGTGTTCATCAACATGGGGTGCCGGTTCCAGGACACCGGCGGCATCACCATCGGCGACGACACCCTCATCGGGCACGGCTGCACCTTCACCACCATCAACCACGCGATGGATCCGGACCGGCGCGGAGACATGGTCCCGGCGCCCATCGTCGTCGGTCGCAAGGTGTGGTTCGGCGCGAGCGTGACAGTCGTCCCGGGGGTGACCATCGGCGACGGTGCCGTGATCGGTGCCGGCTCGGTCGTCACGAAGGACGTGGAGCCGGACATGATTGTCGCGGGCGTCCCGGCGAGACCCATCCGCCCCACCGGATTCCGCACCACCACCGCTCCCTGTGGGCCCCACCGCCGAAGGCGCGTGGGCGTCTCGAAGGGTCGTAACCCAACCAACTGACAATCAGTCTCGCTCGATGGAGCGAGCCACGACCCTTCGCATCGGGCCACGCCGCTACGCGGGCAGCCCTCCTTCAGGGACCGGTGGAGGTCTGCGTTGACGCGGCCACGTCGACCAGGCGCCCGGCGACGCCGCGCGGCGGTGCGCCCATCCACACGGCGCGCAGCTCCCGCTCGATCTGTCCACCCTCGACGGGGACCGCGAGCACTCTGCCGTCCATGAGCGCGCCGCGGACGGCGTGGTTGCTCAACACGGCGGGGCCGAGCCCGGCGGCAACCGCGGCCACGATGGCGGCGTTGCTCGACAACTGCGCCACCGGCGTGGCCCGCGCCGGCACCCCCGCGGACGCGGCCGCCCGGTCGAGGAAGCGACGGGTCCCCGAGCCGGGCTCCCGCTCGACCAGCGGAGTGGCGGCCAACTCCGAGACCGTCAGCGCCCCGCGACGCTCGGCCCACGGGTGCTCCGGCGGGATGATCACCATCAGCCGGTCGCGGCCCACCAGCCGGCTCGACACGTCGTCGGGCACGTCCGGCGACTCGACGAACCCGACCGCGACCCGCGCGTGACGCACCGCCTCGATCACCGCGTCGGAGTTGAGGATCTCCAGCGAGACGGCGGCGTCGGCGTGCACGCGCCTCAGCGCCGCAAGCCACACGGGCGCCAGGTACTCGGCGATCGTCATGCTCGCCGCCACCGTCACCGCTCCCCCGGCGCTGGCCGTCACCGCGCCGGCGCCCGCCATGAGCCGGTCCATGGCTTCGACCACCTCCCGCGCCCAGCCCACCACCAGCGCGCCCTCGGGGGTGACGTCGGAGCCTGCTGCGCTGCGGTGCACGACGGCGAACCCGAGTCGTCGCTCAAGCCCGGCCAGGGCGCGGCTCGCGTTGGACTGCGCCATGCCGATCTCCCGGGCCGCGGCACCCAGGGAGCCCTGCTCGGCCACGGCGACGAGCAGCCGCAGGGCAGGCAGGCCCGGCTCGTCGGGAGAATGGGTGGTCATATCGCGATCATATGGGTTGCTGTCCCGAACGGGTTACCGCCGCGCGACTGATCCGGCGCACGGTAGTGGAGTGAACTTCCTCCGCGCCATCGCCCCCGGGCTGGCCGCCTGCCTGGCGGCCGCCGTCGCATCGGTCGCGGTGAACACGGTGGTGCCGATCGCGAGCCCTCTGCTGGTGGCGATCCTCGCCGGCGTCGCGTGGCGGACGGCGCGCGGCACGACCGCTTCCTGGGCTCCGGGGGTGGGGCTGGCCGGCCGGCAGCTCCTGCGGGTGGGGATCGTGCTGCTGGGGCTGCAGGTGTCGCTGCTGACTGTGGCCGGGCTAGGCCCCGCGACACTGGTGCTCGTCGCGACGGCGGTGGGCGTCACCTTCGCCGCCACCGCCTGGCTGGGTAGACGCCTCGGGCTGGGCGCCGAGCAGTCGCTGTTGGTGGCCGCAGGGTTCTCGATCTGCGGGGCGGCGGCGGTCGCGGCGGCCGAGGGCGTCACCGATTCCGACGAGGAGGAGGTGGCCACTGCCGTGGCGCTGGTGGTGGTGTTCGGCACCGGGATGATCGTGGCGCTGCCGCTGCTGGCCGCGCTCCTCGGCCTGACGCCCACCGTCGCCGGGGTGTGGATCGGCGCCTCAACCCACGAGGTGGCGCAGGTGGTCGCCGCCGCCGGCCTGGTGGGAGCCGAGGCGCTCGCGGTGGCGGTCACGGTCAAGCTCGCCCGGGTGGCCCTGCTGGCCCCCGTGATGGGGGTGCTCGCGGTCCGGGAGCGCCGGCGCCTCCGGCGGTTGCCCGGCCACGAGGGTCGAGACGTACGGCTGCCTCCCGTGGTCCCGCTGTTCGTCGTCGGCTTCCTCTTCGCCATGGCGGCGCGCACCACGGGGCTCATACCAGAGCCTGCCCTCACGACCCTGGGGCATGTGCAGCAGTTGCTGCTCGCGGCGGCGATGTTCGCCCTCGGGTTGGGCGTGGACCTGCGCGCCCTGGCCAACGTCGGCCGCAAGCCGCTCCTCCTGGGCGCCGCCGCGACCCTCCTCATTGGCACCATCGGCCTGGCGGGCGCGGTCGCGATCGCTTAGCTCAGCCACGCCGTCGAGGTCGAACGCCTCCTGGGCTTGGGCGCCAGCTTCTGTTGGGACGTCCTCGACGAGGTGCCGCACGTGCAGTGGACCACCCTGTCCGATCCAGAGGGCAACCTCTTCTGTGTGGCAGAGCATCCGCCCCGGATCGAGCCCACCGACTGAACCTCCCGGGGCCTCCGCCTGGAGTCACCGACTGTCGAGGAGGTGGTGGAGGTGCCGTCTGACGGCGGGCCAGTCGCCGTCGGTGATCGAGTACTGCGCGGTGTCTGTCACTTCCCCGGTGCGCAGGATGCGGTCGTTGCGGATGCGCCCCTCGAACACGGCCCCGAGACGTTCGATCGCCCGTCGCGACTGATGATTGAACCACGTCGCCCGGAAGCACACACGCCGGCAGCCCCACTGTTCGAAGGCGTGGGTCAGCATCAGCAACTTCGCGTCCCTGTTCGTGCCCGTGCCGTGCGCGGACGCCGCCTGCCAGGTGTAGCCGATCTCCACCGCGGGCACCGACGGGAGGGGGTTGCAGAAGGTGGTCACTCCGATCAGCCGACCGTCGTCCAGCCTGCGGATGGCGAACGGCAGCATCAACCCACGGTCCCCCTGCTCCCGCTTGGCCGCGACATCGGCCGCCATCTCCCCGGGCGTGGGGGCTGAGGTGTACCACAGGTCGTGGATGCGGCCGTCCTGCACCGCCTCGCGCAAGCCGTCGACGTGCGCGTCGCTGAGGGGCTCCAGCCTGACCAGGCTGCCACTGAGAGTCGTTGCGTCGAGGATCGTCATGGTCAACACCTACCACGCGACAGCCGGGACCGGCGCGCACATCCGCACGAGCCGACGGCGACACGAGCACTTGTCCCCATCAGGGGGTCTGGCTGAGCCCCCGAGGGCCCTGGTCGGGCCATCCTGGGGCTCAGGACCCTCGACCCCTCGGGTTCGCCCTGCAACTTGCTACCTATACGGCGGCTTCTGCGCATATACACAGAACCGTCGTATAGGTAGTAGGTAGCAAGTTGCAGGGCGCTGCGCGCTACTGGCGGAATATGCCGAGCCGACGAGGGGTTTGCTGGGTAATCGAGTCATGGAAGGTGCGCAGGTGTCTGGGAACGAGCGCGAGCAGATGAACAAGCGGAACGTGCAGGAGTTCTACGACCTCATGTTCAACCAGTGCCGGCCGGCCGAGGCGATCGAGCGCTACGCCGGCGACACCTACACCCAACACAATCCCCATGTGGGCGACGGCAAGCAGGCCTTCGTCGAGTACTTCGAGCGGATGGCTGCCGAGTATCCCGGCAAGCGGGTCGAGTTCGTGCGGGCGATCGCCGAGGACGACTACGTGGTGCTGCACTGCCACCAGACCTGGCCGGGCGACAGCGACTACGCCGGGATCGACATCTTCCGCCTCGACGGAGAAGGAAAGGTCGTCGAGCACTGGGACGTGCTGCAGGTCGTGCCCGGCCACGCGGAGAACGCCAACGGCATGTTCTGATCTGTCGGCCCGGCACGGCTGAGGACCCTGACGATCAGGTTCCGGTGCGGGTGGCGATGGCCCTGGCCCCGGGACATCACCACGCTGCTCTACGTAATCCAGGGCCGGCCGCGCTGCCTGGGCACGCGCATGGGCCCAGGCGATGCGGCTGAAGGGGTTCACCGTTTGTAGGCTCGCTCACATGAGTACTGAACATCACGCGCCAGCCGAACCGACCCACGGGCGGGCGACGGTGTTGAGTGCCCGCAACGGCGATTTCGTGGTGTTCGCCGTGAACGGATTCGCGTTCGCGTCCTGGATGTCGCGGGTTCCCGACGTGAAGGAGCAGTTGGCGCTCAGCCCCGGGCAGCTCGGGCTGCTGCTGCTGGCCGTGTCCGCCGGCGCGCTGTTGGGGCTGCCGCTCGCCGGGCTGATCACCCGCCGCCTCGGGGCCACCCGCGCCGTCCGAGCCGCGATGGTGGTCGCGCTCCCCGGCCTCGTGCTGGCCGCGGTGGGCGTACAGATCGGCCTCCCCATGGCCGCAGTGGCGGCCAGCCTGTTCCTGCTCGGGCTGGGCACCGGGGTCTGGGACGTGGCGCAGAACCTCGAGGGCACCATCATCGAGCGCGGCCTGGGCCGGTCGATCATGCCGTGGTTTCACGCCGCCTTCAGCGGCGGGACCGTCCTCGGCGCCCTCGTCGGCGCACTGATGGTGTGGCTGGACGTGCCGATGATCTGGCACATCGGCGCCGTCGGCGCGCTGTCTGCGGCGCTCGTGCTGTGGGGCACGTCGCAGTTCCTGCCCGCCTTCGAGGACGGCGACGACAACGCCTCCCCCGCCCCCACCGGCCGCTCCCGGTCGGCCTGGACGGAGCCGCGCACGCTCCTCATCGGGGTCATGGTGCTGGCCGCCGCGTTCACCGAGGGCACGGCCAACGACTGGATGGCTGTCGCCTTCGTCGACGGCCACGGCCTGGACAAGACCTTCGGCGTACTGGCCCTCGCAGTGTTCCTTACCTTCATGACGGCCGGACGGATCCTCGGCACCAGGCTCCTGGACCGCTACGGGCGGGTACCGGTGCTGCGCGCCCTGTTCGTCTCCGCGATCGTCGGCTGCCTTCTGGTGGTCTTCGGCACGCCATGGCTGGCCTTCGTGGGCGCCGCGATCTGGGGCGTGGGCGCCAGCCTCGGCTTCCCCGTCGGCATGTCCGCGGCGGCCGACGAGCCGGCCCGGGCGCACGCCCGGCTCAGCGTGGTCTCGACCATCGGCTACACGGCCTTCCTGGCCGGCCCGCCCCTCCTCGGCTTCCTGGGCGACCACTACGGCATCCTCCGCGCGCTGATCGTGGTCGGCGCCGTCTCGCTCCTGGCACTGCTCGTCGTGCCCTCGGCCCGGCCGCTGCCGCTGCCAGAGGTTCCTCGGGACCCTCGTCCCGACGCGCCCCTCAGCCAGGCCGGCGAGCCGCGCTGAGGATCCGGTCCAGCATGCGACGCCACCAGGGGTCACAGGTGGAGTTGCGGGGTGTCCAGAACGGCGGCTCGGCCACGTCGGGCTCCGACGGCGGCTCGGGCGGTGCGGGCACCTCCGGCGCCGGATCCACCGGCGGAACCGACAGCGCCACCTCGGCCAGATCCAGCTCCGCCTGCGGCAGTTCGACGTCCAGCTCCCGCCCCCGCCACCAGTAGAGCGTGGCGTGATCCTCCCAGTCGAAGATCCCGCACACGCCGCGGGAGTCCTCGAGCAGGCGCACCATCGCGCGCCGCACCGACTCGGACTCGGAGAACATCGCGCTCATCTTCGAGCCGGTGGCGCCGAACTCGAACAGCACCACGTCCTCGTCGGCGCCTGAGGCCCACTCGTCCATCCGACGATGGACGGTGAGGTAGATGTAGCCGATCTCATGGCGGCCCTGCGCATCCAGCCGCGGGTCGTCGCGCTGATAGAAGCGGATGGCGTCGTCAGGCTCGAAGGCGAGCACGGTGGCGAAGTTCCATTCCGGAGCGGGGTCGTCCCACCAGAGGTGCGAGGGCGTCCCGCCGGATGCGCGGAAGGGCAGCGTCTCGGTGCGGTAGGGAAAATCCCCCGATTCCGGTACCTCCACGGAGGTCTCGTCGGGGCGGCCGGCCGAGATGTCGGCGAGGTGTCGGAGCACGTCCAGCTCGGAGTCGCGGTCGAAGAACAGCAGGTACCGGTAGTCGAGCCCCACGGGTCTTCACCTCCGCGCCGTCGTCGCCGCAGCCCACCCCGCGGAAGGGCGGGTGTAACGAGCGTAGACCCGGCGCGGCCACTCGCCAGCGGGGAAGGGCCGTTCCGGTGCGGGGCAGCCATCGGGGAGGATCATGGACAGTGCGGACCAGGGAGGTACGCCAGTCTGACCAGCTAACTCTCCGGCGAACGCCTCTCGGCGGACGAGGTGGCGTGGATGGACAGGACCCGGCGCTGGTCAGGCATGGCCGACATCGCGGCTGCCGTGGCGCTGGTCGTGGGCATCTCCTCGCCGATCCTGCTCGTGCTGAAAGGGGGTCAGGCAGTGAGCATCTACGCTTTTCTGCGCAGAGAGCGGCATCTGTGCATATGCACAGATGCCGCTCTCCAGGAAGAATAGTTGCGGTGGCCAGGGCTGCCCAGGGGCTCAGGCGACGGTGTCGGCGGTCCTCACCGGCAGCGTCTTCGGCTTGAACGACGGCCGCGTAGCCTCGTAGGCGGAGATCGAGTCCGCCTGCATGAGGGTCAGCGAGATGTCGTCGAGCCCGTTGAGCAGGCGGTGCTTGGTGTACTCGTCGATCTCGAAGCTCGCCACCACGTCGCCGCGGGTGATCGTCTGGCTGGGCAGGTCCACCGTGGTGGGCACGTTCGGGTCCGCGTCGATCGCGTCCCACAGCCGGTCACGGTCCTCCTCGGAGACCACCGCCACCAGCAGGCCGGCCTTGCCGGAGTTGGAGCGGAAGATGTCACCGAAGCGGGTGCCCACGATCACCCTGAAGCCGTAGTTCTGCAGCGCCCACACCGCGTGCTCGCGCGAGGAGCCGGTGCCGAAGTCCGGGCCGGGGATCAGGATGGTGCCGGTCTTGAACGGCTCCTGGTTGAGCACGAACTCGGGGTCGTTGCGCCAGGCGGCGAACAGTCCGTCCTCGAAACCGGTGCGGGTGATCCGCTTGAGGTACACCGCCGGGATGATCTGGTCGGTGTCGACGTTGGAGCGGCGCAGCGGGACGGCGACGCCGGTGTGGTTGACGAAGGGTTCCATGATCAGCGTCCAATCAGGTCGGCGGGGGCGGCCAGATGGCCGACGATGGCGGTGGCGGCGGCGACGGGCGGGGAGACGAGGTGCGTGCGGCCCCCCTTGCCCTGGCGTCCCTCGAAGTTGCGGTTCGATGTCGACGCCGCGCGCTCGCCCGGGGCCAACTGGTCCGGGTTCATGCCGAGGCACATCGAGCAGCCAGCGGCGCGCCACTCGGCACCGAAGTCCAGGAAGATCTTGTCCAGGCCCTCAGCCTCGGCCTGGAGGCGCACCCGCGCAGAGCCGGGCACCACCAGCATGCGGACGCCGTCGGCGATGTGCTGGCCCTCCAGGATGGAGGCGGCCAGGCGTAGGTCCTCGATGCGGCCGTTGGTGCAGGAACCGAGGAAGACGGTGTCGACGGTGATGTCGCGCATCGGGGTGCCGGGGGTCAGCGCCATGTACTCGAGGGCGCGCCTGGCGGTGGCCTGCTCCACCTCGGACTCGAAGTCCTCCGGCGCGGGCACCACGCTGCCCAAGGGCACGCCGTGGCCGGGATTGGTGCCCCAGGTGACGAACGGGGTGAGCTGGGTGGCGTCGATGTCCACCTCCACGTCGAACGTGGCGTCGTCGTCGGTGCGCAGCGTCTTCCAGTACTCGACGGCGGCGTCCCAGTCCTCGCCCTCCGGGGCGTGCGGGCGGCCCTTCAGGTAGGCGAAGGTGGTCTCGTCGGGGGCCATCATGCCGGCCTTGGCGCCCCACTCGATGGACATGTTGCAGATGGTCATCCGGCCCTCCATCGAGAGCGCCTCGACGGTGGAGCCGCGGTACTCGACGATGTAGCCCTGGCCGCCGCCGGTGCCCACCTTGGCGATGAGCGCCAGGACGACGTCCTTGGCGGTGACGCCGTCGGGCAGTTCGCCGTTGATGTTGACCGCCATGGTTTGCGGCTTCTTCTGCGGCAGCGTCTGGGTGGCCAGCACGTGCTCGACCTCGGAGGTGCCGATGCCGAAGGCCAGCGCGCCGAACGCGCCATGGGTGGAGGTGTGCGAGTCGCCGCAGACGATGGTCATGCCGGGCTGGGTGACGCCCAGCTGGGGGCCGATGATGTGCACGACGCCCTGGTCGCGGTCACCCAGCGAGTGGATGCGGATCCCGAACTCGGCGGCATTCTTGCGCAGAGTGTCCACCTGGGTGCGCGAGACCGGGTCGGCGATGGGCAGGTTGATGTTGAGCGTGGGGGTGTTGTGGTCCTCAGTGGCCAGCGTCAGGTCCGGGCGGCGGACGGGGCGGCCGGCCAGGCGCAGGCCCTCGAAGGCCTGCGGGCTGGTCACCTCGTGGACCAGGTGCAGGTCGATGTAGAGCAGGTCAGGCTCCCCCTCGACCGCGCGGACGACGTGCGCGTCCCATACCTTCTCGCTCAGGGTCTTGCCCATGGCTCCTCTTCTCAACATTCGACAGGAAATCTGCCGTCAAGTATGCGGCCCGAGCCCGCTGGGCGTCGTTTGCGTGTCCACATAGTGGATTGATAATCTCACCATATGGACGACACAAGTGGCGTTGGCGTACTCGACAAAGCAGCCTCGGTTCTCGCAGCCCTGGAGCGCAATCCCCTGACCCTCGCGGGGCTCGTGACGGCGACGGGCCTGGCCCGCCCGACGGCGCACCGGCTTGCGGTGGCACTCGAACATCACCGGCTGGTGGGGCGCGACCTGCAGGGGCGGTTCGTGCTCGGGCCCCGCCTGATCGAGCTGGCCGAGTCTGCCGGCGAGGATCCGCTCCTGGCCACGGCCGGGCCCATCCTGACCCGCCTGCGCGACATCACCGGCGAGTCGGTGCAGATGTTCCGCCGCCAGGGCGACATGCGCATCTGCGTGGCCTCCGTCGAACGCCCCACCGGCCTCCGCGACACGGTCGCCGTCGGTGCACAGCTGTCCATGACCGCGGGGTCCGCGGCGCAGGTGCTGTTGGCCTGGGAGGAGCCCGAGAAGCTCGAGAAGCTGCTGGAGGGCGCGTCGTTCACGCTGACCACGCTGCAGTCGGTCCGACGGCGGGGCTGGGCCCAGTCGGTGGCGGAGCGCGAGGCGGGGGTGGCGTCGGTGTCGGCCCCGGTGCTGGCGCCGTCGGGCAAGTTGATCGCGGCCGTGTCCGTCTCCGGGCCCATCGAGCGGCTGACCCGCTCCCCCGGCCGTCTCCACGCCCCCGCAGTCCTGGCCGCGGCAGAGCGGTTGAGCGAGGTGCTCCGACGCAGCGGCGCCCCCGAGTAGTGGCCATGTCCGGTCACGTGTTCGTCGCGGGACCGGCGTCGTGGAACCAGATCGTCATGCTGGACGCGCTGCCGCAGCCCGTTGCGCACATGGCGTTCGCGCGCTCGCACCGATGGGCGTTGGGCGGGACGTCGGCCGGGAAGGCGCTCAATCTGCGCTCTCTCGGGGTCGCCGTGACTCTGCGGACGGTGGTGGGTGATGACCCCGAGGGGCGACAGGTGTTGATGGCGCTCCACGAGTCCGGCATCGACGTGCTCGCCGAGAAGGCCTCGAACCGGGTCACCGAACAGCACCTCAACCTGATGGACCCCCTTGGGGGGCGGGTGTCGCTGTACCTGCGCTCGCCCACGCTGGAGGCGGCCGACGTCCACTTGGCAGATGAAGCGCGGCGGGCGATGCAGTCCGCCGACGCCGTGGTGATCGACCTGTCGGAGCCCGGCCGAGCGCTCCTGAGCCAGGCGCGCGAGCTGGGCCGCCCAGTCTGGTGCGACTTGCACGACTACGACGGCACCTCACCGTGGCACCAGCAGTTCGTCGACGAGGCCTCCTTCGTCTTCTGCAACGACGACGCCCTGCCGGATCCTGCTGGCTTCGTGGCGGACCGCATCAGCGCCGGCGTCCAGCTGGCAGTGGTGACCCGCGGCGCGGCCGGAGCGATCGCGATGGCGACCGACGGGGTGCTCAGGCACGTCGCGGCCCTCCCCGTCGAGGAGGTGGTGGACACCAACGGCGCCGGAGACGCCTTCTTCGCAGGGTTCCTTGCCGCCCACCTGGCGGGATCCCCCGTCGACATCTGCCTCCGGGCCGCGGCGCGCCAGGCTTCCTTGTGTATCCAGAGCCCTGCTCTTGCGCCCCGTGAGCCGACGACGGCAGAGACCCGAGGCCGCGACTGAGGGCAGGAGTGGGACAGCGCCAGAGCGGCCGTCGCCGGGTCTACCCGGAAGGAGCTGGGCGGGTAGCGCGATGGGCCGGACACGGAAAAATCCCTTGCCGGATCTCTCCGGCAAGGGATTCAACTCGTAGCCCCGACGGGATTCGAACCCGCGCTACCGCCTTGAGAGGGCGGCGTGCTAGGCCGCTACACAACGGGGCCCTAGCGAGAAGGAGTTTAACACCTTCCGCAGGGGTACTAGGACTCGAACCTAGACTGACGGAACCAGAATCCGGCGGGCTGCCAATTACCCCATACCCCTGTGCGCCCGGTCACCCGGGCACGAAGATGAACCCTACACCAGGGCTTCGGCGCCCCGCAAACCGACCCCCTCGTCGCTCCGCCTCCGGCCGCCCCACCCCGGCCGCCCCACCCCCGGCGGCCGCCCGACCCCCGGCCGCTCCACCTCCGGCCGCTGGGCCAGCGTCTCTCGTGGCCGCCCCGGCGGCCCCTCGCCGCTGTCCCCTGTCGCCTGTGACTCTGAGGAGGCCCATGTCCCCACCGGGGAGGGAGTTGAGCAAATGGCAAGGGTCGCGAGGACCTCCACGCTCAGCCCACGCGTGGCCCGCATCGCGAACCCTGCCATTTGCTCAACTCCCTCCCCCTACCTCTCACGAGGACCCCCTCCACGGCTCGTCGAGTTATCCACAGGCCGGCGCTCGCCCCTTGGCTGCGAGGGTCACAGTGCAGAGACTTGGGGCGTGGATCCCGAAGTCATGAGGTCGCTGAGCGACGGCGTGGTGACCGCCCGCCTCGCCCCGCGCAAGGCTCGCGCGCTGAACTCCTACGCCTTCCGCGGTCAGCTCGAGCGTCTGCTTCCGGGCGTCTACGGCCGCCCCGGGGCCGGCGAGACGACGGAGGGCCGACTGCGCGCAATCAAGGCGTATGGCGACGACATGGTCGTCGTCGGGCGAAGCGCCGCAGCACTCACATTCTGGCCGGAGATCGAGCAGGAGGGTTCATTGGAGGTTGCCTGTGCTCGGGCCATCACCCCGGGATACGGACTTCGCATGGAGCAGCGGCTCATCCCTGTCCAGCTGCTGACGCGACGCGAGGGAGTGCTGTGCACCGTGCCCGCGCTGACCGTACTTGATCTCATCCCCGACCTGGGAGCCGACGCGATCCAGGAGGCACTGCGTCGAAGCGCATGCACCCTCGCGCAGATGAAGCATGCCCTCTCGCTGACCCCGCGTCGTCGTGGCAACAAGCTCCGGCGCGAACTACTCGCACAATCCGCAGATTCGCCGTGGTCAGCGCTGGAGCTGTCCGCGCATAGGGCGCTGCGTGAGGCCGGGATCACGGGGTGGCGGTCGAACCTCCGCGTCGTCGTCGGGGGACGAAAATACTACGTCGACGCCGGCTTCCGTGAGCAGAAGATCGCGCTGGAGTTCGACGGATTCGCGTTCCACAGCTCCCCCGAAGCCTTCCACGCGGACCGCGTACGCGACATTGCGCTCATCAAGGCCGGTTGGATCGTGGCCCACTTCACCGAGAAGAGCCTCCCGACGCTCGTCGATACCACCCTCAGCCTCCTCGCCCTCCGCGCCACCTGATCTCACCTCGACGACCCCGCGGCCCTGCGGGCCTCGCGTTGAGCAAATGGCAGGGTTCGCGAGGGCCTCCACGCTCAACCCACGCGTGGCCCGCACCGCGAACCCTGCCATTTGCTCAACTCCCCTCCCCACCCCACCCGGCAGGGCCAAGAGCGCGGTCAGGGAGTGGTGGTCGCGACCCGTAGCCGGCGGCCTAGCCACCACGCCGCGACACCGAACGCCGCGAACGCCCCGATGTTCCAGGCCGCCTCAGCCCACGAGATCGTCGTCACGCCCCGCAACGCGGCCACCGACGAGGTGAAGATCGCGTACGCGTACGCCGCGACATTGTTCACCACGTGCGCCGCGATCCCCGCCTCCAGTCCGCCGGTGACCACGACGAGCGCCCCGGCTACCAGGCCGAACGCCAGGCGGTGCGAGAACAGGGCCGGGTTCTGCACCCCGTGCAGCAGCGCGAACACCAACGCGGAGCCGACGACGCCCGCCCACGCCCGGCCGGTGGCGGACCCGATCACCTGCAGCAGGTAGCCCCGGAAGAACACCTCCTCGGCGGCGGCCTGCAGCGGCGAGGTGATCCCGACCACCAGCAGGAACCACACCCAGCCGTCCTGCCCACCGTGGAACACCGGCATCTCGCCGAACCAGAAGGAGGCCCAGGTGACGGCGTTGAGGATCACGGCCGCCACCAGCAGCGACAGCGCCAGATAGCGCCACCGCACACCCGGCTGGACCGACGCCAGCCACCGCGGCCGCACGCCATGCACGTAGCGCACCAACAAAATACACACCGGGATGAGCGCCGCCAGCGCCAGGTGACCCGCCGCCGGGCCCTCCGGCAGCTCATAGGCCGACGCCGCCGCCGAGTATGCCTCGAAGTCACCCCCGCCACGCAGCAGGAACCCCACCCCCACCACCAGCGCCGACACCAGCGGCACCACCAGCGCGAAGCCGACGAACGCCAACAGAGCGCCGAACAGCGCAGTGAATCCGGAGAATCCCGGACGCCGCAGCACCAACGGGTAGGTCAGCCCCGACGGCGGATCCTGCGGCTCACCGACCAGTGCCAGCTGCGGCGGCTGCTGGCTCACGCGTCCGCGACAGGGTTGCTCAGCACGCCCAGGCCGTCGATCTCAACGCTCACCGTGTCCCCGGGCTCCATGGCCCCCACCCCGGCAGGCGTGCCGGTCAGGATGAGGTCGCCCGGCAGCAGCGTCGTGAACGACGAGATGTAGGTGACCAGTTCGACGATGCCGCGCACCATCTGAGAAGTCGAGCCGTGCTGGCGCACCTCGTCGCCCAGCCGCGTCTCGAGGGACAGATGCTCCGCCTCTTCGACGCTCAGGTGGGTGTTGATCCAGGGGCCCAGCGGCAGGAACGTGTCCGAGCCCTTCGCCCGCGCCCACTGACCGTCGGAGGCCTGCCAGTCCCGGGCCGTCACGTCGTTGGCGATCGTGTAGCCGAAGATCACCTCCGGCACCCGCTCCGCGGGCACCTCCTTGCAGATGCGGCCGATGACGATGGCCAACTCGCCCTCGTAGTGCAGGTCCGCGCACCCGGCCGGCCGGATGATCGTGTCATCCGGGCCGATCACCGAGGTGTTGGGCTTGAAGAACAGCAGCGGAGACGAGGGCACCTCGCCCCCCATCTCCTTGGCGTGATCGGCGTAATTCTTCCCCACCGCCACGATCTTGCTGCGCGGGATCACCGGCGCGAGCAGGCGCACCTCCGCCAGGTCGTGCCGCTCGCCCGTGTAGTTGACCGACACCCCGGCCAGCGGATCTCCCGTGAGCGCGGCGATGGTGTCGGGGTGGTCCCCGCCGTCGACCGCGAGTTCGATGATCCCGTAGGTGGGGTCCTGGCCGTCCTTGACGTAACGAGCGATGCGCATGCGCCCAGACTAGTGGAGGCTACTGGGCTGCCAGGTGCGTCAGGATGCCGTAGGCCAGCGAGTCCATGAGCGCCTCCCAGGAGGCCTCGATCACGTTGGTGCCCACCCCCACCGTCGTCCACGTGAAGCCGTTGTAGGAGGTGTCGATCAGTGTCCGCACCGATGCGTCGGTGCCGTGCCCCTCGTCGAGGATCCGCACACGGTAGTCGGTGAGCTCGAACTCGGCGACGGCGGGGAAGGGCACTGCGAGCGCCTGTCGGAGCGCGCCGTCGAGGGCGTTGACGGGCCCGTTGCCCTCGCCCACCACCATGTGCCGCTCGCCCTTGGCGGTGAGCTTGACGGTGGCCTCGGAGATGTTGACGCCGTCGCGCTCCTCGGTGAACACCCGCCAGGACTGGACCTGGAACGGCAGCTCCAGGACCCCCAGCTCGTCACGCAGCAGCATCTCGAACGATGCGTCCGCGGACTCGTAGGAGTATCCCTCGGACTCCCTGGCCTTGACCCGCTCGGTGATCGACGCCGCCAGGGCGCGGTCCTCGAGGTCGAAGCCCAGCTGCTCACCCTTGATCTGGATGTTGGCCCGGCCCGCCATGTCGGAGACGAGCATGCGCATGTCGTTACCGACGAGCGCGGGATCGGTGTGCTGGTACAGGTTCTCGTCCACCCTGATCGCCGAGGCGTGCAGGCCGGCCTTGTGGGCGAAGCTGGAGTGCCCCACGTACGGCTGCCGGCCCAGCAGCGGCTGGTGCGCCACCAGCGCGATGGCGTGCGCCACCCGGGTGAGATCGGCCAACTGCTCGGGGGGCAGCACGTCCCAGCCGTACTTGAGCTGCAGGTTCGGGATCAACGCGGACAGGTCCGCGTTGCCGGTGCGCTCGCCGTACCCGTTGAAGGTGCCCTGGACGTGCATCACCCCGGCCTCGACGGCAGCGAGCGTGTTGGCCACAGCGCAGGCGGTGTCGTTGTGGCAGTGGATGCCGAGCTTGGCGCCCGTCGCCGCGGCGGCCTGGACCACCTCGGCCATCCAGCTGGGCAGCATGCCGCCGTTGGTGTCACACAGCACCACCACCTCGGCGCCCGCGTCGTGAGCCGTCTGGACCACCTTGATGGCGTACTCGGGGTTGGCCCGGTACCCGTCGAAGAAGTGCTCGCAGTCCACGAAGACGCGCCGCCCCTGGGACCGCAGGAACTGCACGGTGTCGGTGATCATCTCGAGGTTCTCCTCGAGCGTGGTCCGCAACGCTCGGAACACGTGCTCGTCGTGCGACTTCGCGACGATGCAGATGTACTCCGTGTCGGCGTCGACGAGGGCGCGGGTCAGCGCGTCCTCCTCGGCCCGCCCGCCCGCCTTGCGCGTGGCGCCGAAGGCCACCAGCTTGGACCGCTGCAGGTTCAGATCCTTGGCCTTCACGAAGAACTCGGTGTCGGCGGGGCTGGCACCGGGCCAGCCGCCCTCGATGAAGGTGACGCCCAGCTCGTCGAGGTACCCGGCGATCTTCAGCTTGTCCGCCACCGAGAGGTGAATGCCCTCCTGCTGCGCGCCGTCGCGCAGTGAGGTGTCGAAGACGTGGAACTCGGCCGGGCGGGTCGGCAGCATCGGCATTGATCTCTCCCAAGGGTCGTGAATCAGAGCGAAGGATACCCCGCCGCACGCCCCGCGAGGCGTCTCAGCCAGTGGACGGGCACCCCTCACCCCTACCGGGGCCAAAGTGCCAAGCCGTAGGGTCTGCCCATGACTCAGACCAGCACCATCGCCGTCATCGGCGGCGACGGCATCGGCCCCGAGGTGACTGCGGAGGCGCTCAAGGCGCTGACCGCGGTCGCGGGTGCCGACGCGTTCAGCTTCGTCCACTACGACCTCGGCGCCGAGCGCTGGCAGCGCACCGCAGAGGTGCTCCCGGACTCGGTGCTCGAGGAGCTCAAGGGCGTCGACGCCATCGTGCTGGGTGCCGTCGGCGCCGCCCCGGGGTCGAAGGCGATCCCCAGCGGCCTGCTCGAGCGCGGACTGCTGCTGAAGCTCCGCTTCGCGTTCGACCACGCCGTCAACCTGCGCCCCTCCAAGCTGTATCCGGGCGTCCCCACCCCCCTGGCCCCCCGGATCGTCGAGGGGAAGACCGTGGACTTCGTCGTGGTCCGCGAGGGAACGGAGGGCCTCTACTGCGGCAACGGTGGCGCCGTGCGCGTCGGCACGCCGCACGAGCTCGCTACCGAGGTGTCCGTCAACACCGCCTATGGCGTTGAGCGCGTCGTCCGCGACGCCTACAACCGGGCGCAGGCGCGTCGCGGCCAGCTGACGCTGCTCCACAAGCACAACGTGCTCGTCAACGCCGGCAGCCTGTGGAACCGCGTCTTCACCGAGGTGGGCGCCGAGTTCCCCGACGTGGAGCGCAGGTACCTGCACATCGACGCGGCGATGATCGCCATGGTGGTGGACCCCAGCCAGTTCGACGTGATCGTCACCGACAACCTCTTCGGCGACATCGTCACCGACCTCGCCGCTGCGGTCACCGGCGGCATCGGCCTGGCGGCATCGGCCAACATCAACCCCACCGGCGAGTACCCGTCGATGTTCGAGCCGGTGCACGGCTCGGCCCCGGACATCGCGGGTCAGGGCATCGCGGACCCGACGGCGGCCATCTCGTCGATGGCCCTCCTGCTCGACCACCTCGGCAGGCCGGAGCTTGCCCGCCGGATCGACGACGCGGTCACCGCCGACATCGCGGACCGCGGTGCGGCGACGTTCCGCACCACCGAGATCGGTGACAGGATCGCGGCCCGCCTGGCCTAGGCGCTCCCCGGATCAGGCGTCGAGGTCCCGTTCGATCAGGGCCGCGATCGCCTCCACTGCGGCGGCGTCGTCGGACTCGACGACCACCTCCGCGCCGGCGGCCGCGCCCAGCGTCATGATCATGAGGCTGGACGCCGCGTCGACGCCCTCGTCCTCGGGGGTGCCGGCGAGGCGGATCGTGATGTCCTCGTCATAGGCGCCGGCCGCCTCGGCCACGATCGCGGCGGGACGGGCGTGAAGGCCGACGGAGGATCCGACGATGACGGTCCTGGAAGCCATGGGTGTCTCTCTTTCTCTGGGTGGTGGTGCGCCCGGCCGGTCAGCCGAGCGCGACGACGTCGATCTTCTCGGCCGTCAGGTCCGCCGGGGTCGGCAGGGTGGTGCCCGGCAGCGAGGCCGCCGCCGAGCCGTAGGCGATGGACGAGGCGAGGCAGCTGGCAGGGTCCAGGCCGCGGACGTGCGCGAGGATGTACCCGGCCACCGCGGAATCGCCGGCGCCGACGGTGCTGCGCACATCCGTGGGCGGAGCGGCCGCGAACCAGGCGCCCTCGCCGGTCACGAGGACCGCCCCCGCGCCGCCCAGGGTGACGAGCACCGCACGGATGCCCCGGGAGTGGAGCTGACGGGCGGCATCGACGACGCCTCTCACGTCACCGCCGTCGGCGGCCTCCTCGAGTGCGGCGGCGTCACCGCCGGTCAGCTGGGCCAGCTCCTCCGCGTTGGGCTTGATGAGGTCGATCGGCGCCCTCATCGACGCGAGCAGCGCGTCTAGGGCAGGCCCGGAGGTGTCGACGGCGATCCGGCAGCCCAGCCCTGAGAGCCGGTCTGCGAGCAGCGCGTACCAGTTGTCCGGGGCCCCGGGCGGGAGGGAGCCGGCGAGCGCGACCCAGGCCGCCCCCCGGGCCACATCGACCAGGGTGTCCCCGGCCACAGCCAGCTGCGCCGGCGTCAGCGATGGCCCGGGCTCGTTGAGCTTGGTGGTGGTTCCGTCGGGCTCGGTGACCGTGGTGTTCATCCGCACCCGGCGGCCGTCGTCGAGCATCTGGCCCAGCACCGTGAGCGGGGCCTCCGCCCGTTCGGCCAGGTTCCGGAATCCTCGGTCCAGGGCCGCCGCCACCACGGTGACGGGAAGGCCGGAGGCGCTCACCACCCGTGCGACGTTGACGCCCTTGCCGGCCGCCTGCTCGGTCACGCCGGAGGCGCGGAGCACCTGGCCGCGCTCGAGGCACCGGTCCAGCGTGAGCGTGCGGTCGATGCTGGGGTTGGCCGTGAATGTGACCACTCTGCGTGCGACGTCGTCGACCATGTCCGCTCCCTCGAGGCTGTTACCTACGTTTATACCCTCATTTCGGAAGCAAAGCAAGAGAAACCGACATAAACAAACATCACCCGACGACGTCGACCCGCAGCTCCGCGGCCTCCAAGGACTCGATCGAGGCGCGCGGGAGTCGGGCGTCCGTGATCAGCGCGTCGACGTCGCCCACCTCGGCGAACCGCACCAGGTAATCGGCGCCGAACTTCGTCGCGTCGGCCAGCACATAGACCTCGCGCGCGGCCCCGATCATGGCGCGCTTCACGGCCGCCTCAGCGGGGTCGGGGGTCGAGAACCCGTGCTCGGCCGAGAAGCCGTTGGTGCCCATGAAGGCCACGTCCACCCTGAGCCGGGCCAGCGTGGTCAGCGCCTCCGCGCCCACCGTCGCCTGGGTCAGGCCTCGCACCTGCCCACCGAGCAGGAGCACCTCCACGCCCCCCCTGTCAGCCAGCGAGGCCGCGGTGGGAACGGAGTTCGTCACGACGGTCGAGACCCGGGTCGGCAAGAACGCGCTCAGCCTCGACGTCGTGGTGCCGGCGTCGATGAGGACCGTCAGCTCGTCGCGCGCCGGGAGCAGCGACGCCGCGTGCGTGGCGATGGCGAGCTTCTCGTCCTGCGACGTGGCCTCGCGCTGCCCCACGGGGGCCTCCGCCAGCCACAGCTTGTCCGACGGCACGGCGCCGCCGTGCACCCTGCTGAGCAGGCCCCGGGCCGCGAGGGCGTCGAGGTCGCGCCTGATGGTCTCGGGCGTCACCCCGAAGGTGGATGCCAGCTCGGCCACCGCGACCCTTCCCAGCCCTCGGGCCAGCGTCACGATCTCGTGTTGCCGCTCCTCCGCGTACATGCACCCTCCACCCTGCGACCCTGAGCCGGTCGGAATCAGACACGGTCAGATCTGTGTTTGTGTTGACTTCATCCCATCCACCGGCGACGATAGTCATACTTACCCCTCATTGTGGAGGAAACATGGAATCTGTTTCTGTTCGTGGCACCGGTGTCGTCGCCGGCATCGCCTTCGCGCCGGCCGCCTGGACGCGCCCTGCCATCGCTCCCCCACCGCCCGGCCCCCCGCTCGACGAGCCGGATCGGGAGGCGGAGGCCGAGCGTTTCCTGGCGGCCGCCACCACCGTCGCGGACCGGTTCACCCAGCGTGCCAGCTCGTCGACCGGCGTCGCGTCTGAGGTGCTCGGTGCCACGGCGGCCCTCGCCCGAGACCGGGGCTGGCTGCGTGCCGCCAGGAAACTGATCGCGGCAGGAGCCTCAGCGGAGTCCGCCACAGACCAGGCCATCGAGGGCTTCGTCGCACAGCTGGTGTCGCTGGGCGGCCTCATGGCCGAGCGCGCCACCGACCTGCGCGACATCCGCAACCGGGTGGTGGCCGAGCTGCTCGGCCTGCCCGAGCCCGGCATCCCCACGCCGTCGGCGCCCGTCGTGCTCTGCGCCGACGATCTCGCCCCCGCGGACACGGCCGGCCTCGACCCCACCCTCATCACCGCGCTCGTGACGCGATTCGGGGGCCCGACGAGCCACACGGCCATCATCGCCCGCCAGCTCGGGATCCCCTGCGTCGTCGCCGTGGCGGCCCTCGACACCGTGCCCGAGGGTGCGCCCCTCCTGGTGGACGGCACCTCCGGCATCATCACCGTCAACCCCGACGCCACCCTGGCCACCTCCCTCATGGTGCGCGACCGCGAGCATCGCGCCCAGGTCCGCTCCTGGCGCGGACCGGCCCGGACCGCCGACGGCGGGGCCGTGCAGCTGCTGGCCAACGTCCAGGACGGCGCGGCCGCCCGCACCGCGTCCGCCTCTCAGGCGGAGGGCGTGGGCCTCTTCAGGACCGAGCTGTGCTTCCTGACCGCCCAGACCGAGCCGAGCGTCGAGGAGCAGGCCCGCATCTACGGCGAGGTCTTCGCCGCCTTCGAGGGGCGCAAGGTGGTGGTCCGCACCCTGGATGCCGGCTCCGACAAGCCCGTGCCCTTCGCCAACCACGCCAACGAGGAGAACCCCTCCCTCGGCGTCCGCGGCATCCGGCTCAGCTGGACCAACCCGGGTCTGGTCGAGCGTCAGCTCGACGCCATCGCCATGGCCGCCGATCAGCGCGGCGTGGGCGAGGCCTGGGTGATGGCACCCATGGTGGCCACCGTCGACGAGGCCTTCGAGTTCGCGGCCCTCTGCCGGGCGCGCGCGCTGAAGCCCGGGATCATGGTCGAGGTGCCCTCGGTGGCGCTCCTGGCCGAGCAGTTCCTGGCGGAGGTGGACTTCTTCTCGATCGGCACCAACGACCTCACCCAGTACGCGCTGGCGGCCGACCGCATGTCGAGCGCGCTGGCGCAGCTGACCGATCCGTGGCAGCCGGCGGTCCTGCGGCTGATCCAGTTCGCCGCCGAGGCCGGCATGGCCGCGGGGAAGCCGGTGGGCGTGTGCGGAGAGGCGGCGGCCGATCCCCTGCTCGCCTGCGTGCTGGTGGGGCTGGGGGTCTCCTCCCTGTCGATGGCCGTCACCGCCATTCCGTCGGTGGGCGTCCGGCTGGGCGAAGTGACCGCCGACCAGTGCCGGGAGGCCGCGCTCCAGGTGGTGCGGTCCCGTAACGCCCGCGACGCCAAGGATCTGGCGCTGCAGCTCCTCGGCTGAGCGGCCTTCCCAGGAGGGGCCGGGTCCTCGAACCGGGTGGCAGTGGCTTCGACGCGGTCGGTGGCGCTCCGCGCCCGACCGGCTCACCCAGCGGACACGAGCCGGCGTCGCCGAACCGCACGAGGACTCACCGCTTCGACACGATCGCCGCCCAGCTCACCCGGAGGGCCGCAAACGCACAAGGGGCCGGGCACCCGAAGGTGCCCGGCCCCTTGGCTGCGACGGCGAGCCCTACGGCTCCACCGTCACCTTGATCGCTTCACCGCGGGCCACGATGTCGAACGCGCTGAGCGCGTCGACGAGGGGAACCCTGCGGGTGATCAGGTCCTTGACCGGGATCTGGCCCGACGCGATGTAGGCCAGCGCGTCCTTGTGGTGCTTGGGCGCCGACCCGTTGGCCCCGTGGATGTGCAGCTGGCGGTAGTGCACCAGGTTGCTGTCGCACGTGATGGTGGGGTTGGTCTTCGGCAGGCCACCGAAGAACGAGATCCGTCCGTTGCGCGCGGCCATGGAGATGGCCTGCTCCTGGGAGACGTTGGCCGGGGTGGCGGTGATGATCACGTCCGCCCCGCGGCCCTCCGTCATGCGCATCACCTCGGCCACCACGTCGGTGGACGACGCGTCGATGGTCGCGTCGGGGTGGACCGCCTCCGCAGACATGGCCAGCCTCTCGGCGTTGATGTCCACCAGGACGATCGTGCCGGCCTTGTGCACGCCCCGGGCGATCCGGATGTGCATGCAGCCGATCGGGCCGGCCCCGAAGACGACGACGAAGTCGCCCTCCTCGATGCCGAGCTGCTCCTGGGCGTTGATCGCGCACGCGAACGGCTCCACGGCGGAGGCCTCGTCGAAGCCCACCTCATCGGGGATACGGTTGAGGCCGTCGACCTTGAGCACCTCCTTGGGCACGATCATGTACTCGGCGAAGCCGCCGTCGTACTGGTAGCCGACGGAGGTCTGGTTCTGGCAGACCTCCATCCAGCCCTTGCGGCACTCGTGGCAGTCACCGCACGGCACGGCCGCGATGACCTGCACGCGGTCGCCCACATCGAAGCCACCGAGCGCCTCGGCGCCCACCTCGACCACCTCGCCGGCGATCTCGTGGCCCATGGTCGTGACCCGGGTGATGTTGACATGGCCGTTGCCGCGGATCTTGACGTCGGTGCCGCAGGTGGAGCAGTTGCGGACCCGGATCTTGACCTCCTCGGGCCCGCACTGCGGCTCGGGGACGTCTTCGAGCCGCACGTCGCCAGGGGCGTGGAATCTCAGTGCCTTCATGCTTGGGTCACTCCTCGGTGGGGGTCAGGAGGTCGAGGACCTCATCGACGGTGGTGGCCGAGCGGAGCCGCGCGGCACGGGTCTTGTCCGACAGTGTGGTGGCGAGCGCCGCCAGGAGCGAGACGTGCTCGTCACTGTTGGACGCGATGGGGATCACGACGTTGACGGTGTGGCCGTCCCAGTCGACGCCGTCGGGGTACTGGAGGAAGCCCAGCGCGGCGGAGTTGATGTGGGCTCGGGCCTCGTTGGTGCCGTGGGGGATCGCCACGCCCTGCCCCAGGAACGTGGTGGTCTGCAGCTCGCGGGCCAGCATCCCCTCGATGTAGGCGGGCTCCGCGGCGCCGCAGCCCACGAGGACCTGCCCGGCCTGGCGGATGGCATCGTCCTTGCTGGTTGCGGTGAGGCTGAGCCGGACGTTCTGGCGGGGCAGGATGCCGGGGGCGAGGCGCTTCTTCGGCCGGGCCAGGGTGGCCGTGGCCGCTGCGGGCGCCGGCGCCGCACTGCCGTAGGACAGCGGTGTCGAGGGGCCTGCGCCCACTCCGGTGGCAGTCAGGACGCGCCCCTCGCTGATGGCGAGCTCCACGCGGTCGAAGGCCGGGTCTCCGAGGTAGGAGGAGAACGGGACGACGACGGTGCCGGGGGCACCCTTGGCGGCCCGATCCGCCAGACCCTCGTGCGTCAGCACCACCTGGGCGTCGGCGGGGATCTGATCGACGGGGGTGTGGACGACCTCGACGCCGTAGGCCGCCAGCCGCTTGCGCATCTGGCCGGCCACCATGACGGAGGAGCCCATGCCGGCATCGCACGCGATGACCAGCTTGCGGACGGCGGAGCCGAGGATGGAGACGCCGTCGCCCATGGAGCCGGTGGCCGAGGCGGCCGCTGCCTCAGCTGCTTCGACGGTGTCGTCGGACCCGCGGCCGAACTTCAGCAGCGCAGAGGTCACGACGAACGACACGACGGTGGCAGTCAGCACGGTGAGGATCATGGGGATGTGTCCGCCGGGAGGCGTCACGGCGAAGTAGGCCAGGATGGATCCGGGCGACGGCGGGCCCGCCAGACCAGCACCGGTGGCGGTGGCGACGAACAGGCCGGACATCGAGCCCAGGATCATGCCGATCAGCATGACGGGGCGCATCAGGATGTAGGGGAAGTAGATCTCGTGGATGCCGCCCAGGAAATGGATGACGATCGCACCGGAGGAGGACGCGCGCAGCGACTTGGGCCCGAACAGCATGAACGCGGTCAGCAGGCCGAGGCCTGCGCCCGGGTTGGACTCCACCATGTACAGGATCGACTTGCCGGTCTCCGCCACATCGATCGCGGCCAGCGGGGTGAAGATGCCGTGGTTGATCGCGTTGTTGAGGAACAGCACCTTGCCAGGCTCGACGAACAGCGACGCCAGGGGCAGCAGGTTCGCCGCCACCAGCCAGTTCACCCCGAGCGAGAGCACGCCGACGATGCCCGCCACCACGGGGCCGACGCCCAGGGTGCCGAGGATCGCGAGCAGCATGCCGAAGATGCCGAGCGAGAAGTTGTCCACCACCATCTCGAAGCCCGCGCGGACCTTCCCCTCGATGGCCTTGTCGAACTGCTTGAGCACCCAGCCGGCGAAGGGGCCCATGATCATCGCGCCGAGGAACATCGGCGTGCCGGTGAGGGTGGCGAACTCGGTGATGCCGCCGATGATCACGCCCGCGGTGGCGATGGCGCCGATCACGGCGCCGCGCTGCCCGTGGACCATCTTTCCGCCGGTGTAGCCGATCAGGATGGGCAGCAGGAAGTACAGCATGGGGCCCACCAACCCCGCGAGGGTGGCGTTGGGCAGCCATCCGGTCTCGATGAACATGGCCGTGATCAGGCCCCAGGCGATGAACGCCCCGATGTTCGGCATGATCATGCCGGCCAGGTAGCCGCCGAATTTCTGGATCTTGGCCCGCAGACCCGGACCCTCCACGTTCTTGTTGACGCGTGCGTCAGGAAGAGCAGTCATGTTCTTCTCCCATACTCGACCGGTCGGCGCCCCGATGCGCAGCCGGGTGGGTTGTGCCCACGGAGCAATCCTGAAGGTAAACCAACTCAAAGTCAAGTAAAACGCAGGGAAATGTTGTTGGATCATGTTTGTTTGGGTCGTCGGGCAACACAAAGGGCCCGTGAGTTACTCACGGGCCCTTCAGTGGTGTCTGGTGGTCAGCGCGCGGCCGAGCCCTCGACGTAGTCGGCATCGTCGGTCTTGACCCAGCTCATCAGCCCGCGCAGTTGCCGCCCGGTCTCCTCGATGGGGTGCGCCTCGCCCTTGGCGCGCAGCTCCTTGAACTCCGGCGCGCCGGCGTCCTGGTCGTCGATGAAGCGCTTGGCGAACGCCCCGGTCTGGATGTCGGTGAGGACGGCCTTCATGTTCTCCTTGACGCGGGCGTCGATGACGCGCGGGCCTGAGACGTAGTCGCCGTACTCGGCGGTGTCGGACACGCTCCAGCGCTGCTTGGCGATGCCGCCCTCGTACATGAGGTCGACGATCAGCTTCAGCTCGTGGAGGCACTCGAAGTAGGCCACCTCGGGCTGGTAGCCGGCCTCGACGAGGGTCTCGAATCCGGCCTGCACGAGGGCGGAGGCGCCACCACAGAGCACGGCCTGCTCGCCGAACAGGTCGGTCTCGGTCTCCTCGGTGAAGGTGGTCTTGATGCCGCCGGCGCGCAGCGCGCCGATCGCCTTGGCGTAGCTCAGCGCCAGCGCCCAGGCGTTGCCGGTCTCATCCTTCTCGACGGCGATGATCGCCGGCACGCCACGGCCGTTGGCGTACTCGCGGCGCACCAGGTGCCCGGGGCCCTTCGGCGCCACCATGCACACGTCCACGCCGGCGGGCGGGGTGATGTAGCCGAAGCGGATGTTGAAGCCGTGCGCGAAGAACAGGGCGTCGCCCTTGGTGAGGTGCGGCTCGATCTCCTCCTTGTAGAGGGTGCGCTGCACCTGGTCCGGCGCCAGGATCATGATGAGATCGGCCTCTTCGACGGCCTCGGCCACAGGAAGCACCCGCAGTCCCTCGGCCTCGGCCTTGGCCGCCGACGGTGAGCCCGGACGCAGGCCGACGCGGACGTCGACGCCGGAGTCGCGCAGCGACAGCGCATGCGCGTGGCCCTGCGAGCCGTAGCCGATGACGGCGACATGGCGACCCTGGATGATCGACAGGTCGGCGTCTTTGTCGTAGAACATTTCTGCCATGGGTTCTCCTTGTTGGTTTTCTACTTAGCCTTGTGCTCGGACATGCTCCGGGAGCCGCGCGTGAGCGCCACCTGCCCGGACTGCACGAGTTCGATGATGCCGTGGGGCGCAAGCATCTCCAGCAGCGCCGCGAGCTTCTCGTCGCTGCCCGTGGCCTCGACGGTGATGGACTCGGCGGACACATCCACCGCCTTCCCGCGGAAGAGGCTGACCACGTCGATCACCTGGCTGCGGGTCTGCACGTCCGCGTGCACCTTGACCAGCATCATCTCGCGGCGCACCGCCGACGAGCCCAGCTCGAGCACCTTGCGGACCTCGATGAGCTTGTTCAGCTGCTTGACGATCTGCTCCAGCGTGCCGTCGTCCTCCACCTGGGCCACCACGGTCATCCGCGACACCTCGTCGCGCTCGGTGGGGCCCACCGCGAGCGACTGGATGTTGAACCCGCGGCGCGAGAACAGCGCGGCGATGCGGGTCAGGACACCTGGGCGGTTGGAGACCAGGATGCTCAGGGTGTGGTTCTTCACAGCACTTCCTCTTCCCATTCGGGGGCCATGTCGCGGGCCACGCGGATCTCGTCGTTGCTGACACCGGCGGGCACCATCGGCCACACCATCGCATCCTTGTGCACCACGAACTCGACGACGACGGGCCGATCGTTGATCTCGAGCGCCTGCTGGATGGCGGCCTCCATCTCCACCTCGTTGGTGGCGCGGAGCCCCACGCAGCCCATCGCCTCGGCCAACTTCGGGAAGTTGGGAAGCGACTCGGTCATCAGGTCCGTGTTGGAGTACCGACCCTCGTAGAACAACGACTGCCACTGGCGCACCATGCCCAGCGCGTTGTTGTTGATGATGGCGATCTTGATCGGGATGTTGTTCAGCGCGCAGGTGACCAGTTCCTGGTTGGTCATCTGGAAGCAGCCGTCGCCGTCGATGCCCCACACCGTGGTGTCCGGGTTGGCCACCTTGGCACCCATCGCTGCGGGCACGCAGAAGCCCATGGTGCCCGCTCCGCCCGAGTTGATCCAGGTGTTGGGCTTCTCGTGCGGCAGGAAGTGGGCGCACCACATCTGATGCTGGCCCACACCGGAGGCGTAGATGGTGTCCGGCGGGCTCAGCTCACCGATGCGCTTGATGACCTCCTGCGGGGACAGACGGCCGTCAGGGGCCTCCTCCCAGCGGGGCTGGTAGCGGGCCTTCATGAGCCCCAGCTGCCTGCGCCACGCGTCGGCCTCGGGTGCGGGGTAGGCCTCGACGGCCTCGTTGAGCGCCATCAGGATCTCCCTGACGTCGCCGACGATGGGGATGTCGACCGCCTTGTTCTTGCCGATCTCGGCGGGATCCACGTCCGCATGGATCACCTTTGCGTGGGGAGCAAAACTGTCGAGCTTGCCCGTCACGCGGTCGTCGAACCGGGTGCCGAGCGCGATCAGCAGGTCAGACTTCTGGAGCGCGCCCACCGCCGCGACGGTGCCGTGCATGCCCGGCATGCCCATGTGCAGCTCGTGGCTGTCAGGGAACTGACCGCGCGCCATCAGGGTGGTCACGACGGGGATGCGCGTCTTGGCGACGAACTCGGCCAACTCCGGCGCCGCTTTCGCGAGCCCAACCCCTCCACCGACGTAGAGCACCGGCCGCTTGGACTCGGAGATCAGCTTCGCGGCCGCCCGCACCTGGCGCGAGTGGGGCTTCACCGTGGGCTTGTACCCGGGGAGGTCGAGCTCCTCCGGCCACACGAACGGCGCGGTGTGCACCATGGCGTCCTTGGCGATGTCGACGAGGACGGGCCCAGGGCGGCCGGTGGCGGCGATGTGGAACGCCTCACGGATGGCCAGCGGGATGCCTCGCACGTCCTTGATCAGGAAGCTGTGCTTCGTGATCGGCATGGTGATGCCGCGGATGTCCGCCTCCTGGAAGGCGTCGGTGCCGATGGCGTGGCTGTTGACCTGGCCGGTGATCGCGACCAGCGGGGTGGAGTCCATGTAGGCGTTGGCGATCGGGGTGACCAGGTTGGTGGCGCCCGGACCGGAGGTGGCGATGCACACGCCGACGCGCCCGGAGCTCATCGCATAGCCCTCGGCCGCATGCCCGGCGCCCTGTTCGTGGCGCACGAGGATGTGGCGGATCTTGGAGTCGAACAGCGGATCGTAGGCGGGGAGAATGGCGCCGCCGGGGATTCCGAAGGCTACATCCACACCCATTCGTTCCAGCGACTCGACGAGGGCCTGTGCCCCCGTCATGACCTGACCGTCTGTCTGTGTCATGTGCCTCTCCCTTCTTCTGTCGCTCGCACGGTGTCATTCCAAGAAAAAACCCCCGTTGCCCGTTTGGGGCACACGAGGGAGCGCTTCGGTTCGATGCTGATCGCGAAGCGCTTAGGGAATGACTACGAGCCGGCTCATGGGCATGGGTACACCTTTGCCCGTCGTCGGCGGCCTGTCAAGCACACCGGCGCTGGGTCCCGAAATGTAAGACGGCGGGGGGCGGATGCCCTCCCGCCGTCCGACGACCGGTCCCGGATCGTCACGCGGTGACGGTGCCCGCCTGCGCAGCGGGGTCCTTGATGGTGGTCAGCGCCCAGCCGATGACCGCGAACAGGAGGCCGAGGCCCATGACCAGCGCCGCGATGCCGTAGGACACGACGGAGGTGAACAGCGAGGCGCGGAGGAACGAGGCGTTCATCGCGGTGGCGCGCTGGGCGGTGAACTCCTCGGCGGCGGCGGTGTCGCCGGCCTCGGTGGCCTCGCGGGCCAGGGCGCCGAGCTCGGCGTAGGTCTTGCCGTCCGCGCCGTCGAGGGCGTGGTGGTTGATGATGTCAGCCTGCGCGTAGGCGCTGAGCGGGCCCGCGACGGGCTGGCCGGCGAACGTGCCGCCCATGAACGTCGAGTCACCCGGAACGGTGATGTTCTCGGCGGCAAGCTGCGAGCTGACGGTCCCCCACGTGAGGGCGCCGGCGACGATCATGACGATTCCGGCGACGATGGAGAGGATCCCGGCGATCTTGGTGGCCTTCATGGAGGTCCCTTTCTGCATCTGTGCGGGACGCGTCCACGCCCCTTGATATGACCAATGTAGATCCACCTTAAGAGACCCTTACCGGGGGGTGGTATCAACGCGCCGGACGCGATGCGTTAGGTTGCCCCGCCCAGGCGCGCCCACACCTCGTCGAGGTCGGAACGCACCGGGCCGCGCATGCCGGAGATCCCCGGACTCGACGCATAGCGCGGCAGCACGTGGACGTGCGTATGCAGGACCTCCTGCCCCGAGACCGGGCCGGCGTTGGACAGGAGATTGCAGGCGTCCGCCCCGAGGCGCTCCTTCAGCAGGCGCCCCACGCGGGCCACCGCGGGGCCGATCTCCGCGAGCACCTGGTCGTCGTCGAGGGCGTCCGCGGTGTGCCGCCTGGGCACCACCAGCGTGTGGCCCTCCTGCCAGGGCTTGATGTCGAGGAACGCGATCGCCGCGTCGTCCTCATAGATCAGTTTGGCCGGGATGTCACCGGCGACGATGGCACAGAACAGGCAGTCCATGGTTCCTCCTAGCGGACCTCGAAGCCGGCCGATCGCAGCCCGGCCTTGACCTCGTCGATGGTGAGCCTCTCATAGTGGAAGACGCTGGCGGCGAGCACCGCGTCGGCCCCCGCTGCGGCCGCCGCGACGAAGTGCTCCACGGTGCCGGCACCGCCCGAGGCGATCAGCGGCACGTCCACCACCTCCCGTACGGCACGGATCATCTCGATGTCGAAACCGTCGGTGGTGCCGTCGGCGTCCATGGAGTTGAGCAGGATCTCCCCCACACCGCGCCGGCACGCCTCCCGCGCCCAGGCGATGGCGTCCACCCCGGCGGACCGACGCCCCCCGTGGGTGGTGACGCCGAAGCCGGAGGGCATCGCCTCCTCACGGCGGGCATCGACGGACAGGACGAGCACCTGGTTGCCGAAGGTCCGCGAGATCTCGTCGATCACGCCCGGCCTGGCGAGGGCGCCGGTGTTGATGCCCACCTTGTCGGCGCCGCTGCGCAGCAGGAGGTCCACGTCGGCCACCTCGCGCACCCCGCCGCCCACGGTCAGCGGGATGAACACCGTCTCAGCGCATCTGGCCACCATGTCGCGGGTGGTCTCCCGCCCGTCCGAGGAGGCGGAGATGTCGAGGAACGTCAGCTCGTCGGCCCCCTCCGCCGAGTAGCGCGCCGCCAACTCCACGGGGTCTCCCGCGTCGCGGAGATGGCGGAAGTTGACGCCCTTGACGACGCGGCCGTCGTGGACGTCGAGGCAGGGGATCACGCGCAGAGCTACGGCCATGGAGGACAACCTAATCCTCGGTCAGATCAGCCGCCACCACGCCGCGGCGCATGGCGTCGGCGGCGGCATGGCAGGTGCGCCGAAGATCGCCTGGACCGGTGGCCGTCGCCAGCTGCCCGGCGAGGTCGACGACCTGGCGCACCCAGCGCACGAAATCACCGGCGGACATGCTGGTGTGTCGCAGGACCTTCGCCAGGTCCTGCCCGCTCGCCCAGCGCCAGGCGGCCTCCGCGAAGCCGATGTCCGGCTCGCGGCCTCGGTCGCGGTGGTGCTTGCGCTCGAGCAGACCGACGTCGCGCCACACTGCGCGCAGCTCCGACTGCGCCCGCTCTGAGGCCGCGTCCGGCATGCGCGGTGGGACCGCGTCACGCGTGGGTCTCGCCTCGTAGAGGATGGTCGACAGCACGGCCGCGAGCTGTGGCGGGGTCAGGCCGGCGAAGACGTCGCGGCGCACGCACTCGGCCGCCACGAGGTCCAGCTCGTTGTAGATGCGGCGCAACATCCGTCCGGCATCGGTCAGCTCGTCGCCGTCGAGGTAGCCGAGCTCTTCCAGCACGGCCGTGACGCTGTCGAACTGCCGGGCAAGCGAGTTGGCTCTGCCGGTCACCTCGGCCTCCGCGCGGGCTGCCTCCCGCTCCAGCCTCAGCAGCCGGGCAGCCTCCACGGCGTGGTCCTCACGGTCGGGACACGCGTGGCACGGGTGCGCCCTCAGCTCGGTGCGCAGCTGCCGGATCTCGCGTTCCACGGCGTCGTCGCTCGGCAGCGACACATCGGGTATCCGGGGGTCGACCTGATCGACCTTGGCCGACATCGCAGACAGCAGCGAGCGGCGGTCCTTGCGGTCGCGGAGCGAGAAGTCCCGCGGCACCCGCACCCGCCCGACGGGGCTCAGCGGTCCGGTCAGGTCGTGGGGTTGCAGCTTCAGCACCGTGTGATCGCCCGAGATGACCTGGGCCCACGGATCAGCGTGGCGATCCGCCTTCTGCCCCACCCTGAGCACCACGCACCATCCCTGGCGGGGCACGTGGACCACGTCCCCTGGCAGGAGAGTGGTGAGGCTCGCCGCCACGGCCTGCGCGTGCTCGGCCTTCCGTGCCTTGGACGACGAGGACTCCAGCGAGGAGATCTGATCACGCACCCGCGCATAGCTCATGAAGTCGCCCAGGTGACACTCGACGGCGGCCCGCGCCTCCTCAAGGTCGGCTTGCAGCTGCCTCCCCACCCTGGCTGCGGTCACCACGGTCTTGTCGGTCTGGAACTGCGCGAAGGACTGGTTGAGCAGGTCCCGGGCCCGCTCGCGGCCCAGGGTGGCCATGAGGTTGACGGCCATGTTGTACGTGGGGGCGAAGCTGGACTTCAGCGGGTAGGTGCGCCTCGAGGCGAGACCCGCCACCGCCCGCGGGTCCATGCCGGACTGCCACATGACCACCGCGTGGCCCTCGACGTCGATGCCACGGCGCCCGGCCCGCCCGGTGAGCTGCGTGTACTCGCCGGGTGTGATGTCGACGTGGCTCTCACCGTTGTACTTGATCAGCTTCTCCAGCACCACCGTCCGCGCCGGCATGTTGATGCCGAGGGCCAGGGTCTCGGTGGCAAAGACGATCTTCAGCGCCCCGGTGACGAAGGCCTCCTCGACGATGGCCTTGAACGCGGGGAGTTGTCCGGCGTGGTGGGCAGCGACGCCGGCGCACAGCGACTCCCGGAACCCCTCGAAGTTCAGTGCCTCGAGGTCTTCCTCGCTGAGGCCCGCCACGTGCCGGTCGGCGATGCTGCCGAGGAGGGCCGCCTCGCCCCGGTCGGTGAGGGTGATGCCCGCGTCGTAGACCTGGCGCACCGCCGCGTCGCAGCCCACCCTCGAGAAGATGAAGTAGATCGCCGGCAGCAGCGAGGCCCGCTCGAGGGCGACGGCCACCTCGCCGCGGCTGGTGGGGCGGCCGGCGAACCGGCCATGCGTGGCGCCGCCGTACTGCCCCGAGCCCTGCCCATGGGCGGTCTTGCCGCGTCCGCTGCGCCCACGGGGACGGCGGGAGTCGTCGCGCACCCTGGAGGCCTCGGCCCTGCTCACCTGGAGGAGCTCACGGTTGACCCGGGCCATCCGTTCGGCCGGCAGCTCGGTGGCTGTGGGCGCCACGCCGTCGAACAGGTCGATGAGCTTTCGCCCCACGAGCACGTGCTGGAACAGCGGCACCGGGCGCCGCTCGGAGACCACCACGGAGAACTCGCCACGGACGGTGCGCAGCCACTCGCCGAAATCCTCGACGTTGCTGACGGTGGCCGACAGCGCCACGATCTGCACGGCGTCCGACAGCCCGAGGATCACCTCCTCCCACACTGGCCCCCGAAACCGGTCGGCGAGGTAATGCACCTCGTCCATCACGACGAAACCGAGGTTGCCCAGCGTCGGTGAGCCCGCGTAGATCATGTTGCGCAGCACCTCGGTGGTCATCACGACGATCTGCGCCTCGGAGTTCACAGACGTGTCCCCGGTGAGCAGGCCCACGCGCTCCGTGCCGTAGCGGTCCACGAGGTCGTGATACTTCTGGTTGGACAGCGCCTTGATCGGCGTGGTGTAGAAGCACTTGCGCGACTGGGTGGTGGCGAGGTGGACGGCGAACTCCCCCACCACGGTCTTGCCGGCGCCCGTGGGCGCGGCCACCAGGACCCCTCGTCCCAGGGCCAGCTCGCGGCATCCGTCCACCTGGTACGCGTCAAGGCCGAACGGATAGAGAGCGGAGAACTCGCGGACCTCGTCGGGCAGGGCGTCAGTGCTCACATCGCCCAACCTAGCCGACGATGAGCCTCAAGACTCCGGGGCTGCACTCGACGGTCGCGGGCACCTCGCCCATCTCCTCGCCGTCGCCCATGAGGAACAGGTCCGCGCCTTCAACCTCGACGGTGCGGGCCCGGAGGCGCTCGACCACCGGCGAGTTCACGAAGCTTCCGGTGTAGGTCAGCGGCAGCAGCCGCAGCAGCTTGCCGCGGGACGCCTTGTGGATGATCGTGACGTCCAGCAGCCCGTCGGCGGCGTCGGCGTCCGGCGAGATCTGCATCCCGCCTCCGAAGACGCCGGTGTTGCACACGGCCACCATCATGGCCTCCACCTCGCGCGGGACGCCGTCGATGACGAGCCGGTACGTCAGCGGCGAGAAGTGCGCCAACTCGCGCAGGGCGATGTATCCGTAGCTGAGCGGCCCGAACCTGAGCCTGATGTCGTTGGTGGCGCGGTTGACGCGCGCGTCGTAGCCGCTGGAGACCACGGCGCCCACGTACCGCGATCCGGCGGCGTTGGTGAGCAGCGACAGGTCCATGACCCGCGTCTCGCCGCGCACCAGGGCCTCGACGGCCTCCTTGACCGAGCCTGGGACGCCTGCGCCGCGGGCGAAGTCGTTGCCGGTGCCGGCCGGGATGACCGCGAGGGTGGCGTCCGTCCCGGCGCAGGCGTTGAGACCCAGGTGGGCCATGCCGTCGCCGCCCATGACCGCCACCACGTCCCCAGGCACCGCGGTGAGAGCCGCCGAGCGGGTGAGGTCTCGGGCCTGCTCGTAGGAGGTGGAGATGACGATGTGGAGCTCGGCGTCGCCCACGCCGTCGCGGAGCCTGCGTGCCACCTTCGGCAGCACCCGCCCGGCGCGGCCCCCTCCGGAGCGTTGGTTGCACACGACGGTGATCAGCCGCCGCTTCGCGAGCTCGCTGCTCACTTGCCGTCGTCCAGGTCGACCGCGAACTCGGCCGCGGTCTCCTCGGTGATGCCGCGCCTACGGTCCCACGACCGGCAGATGATCTCGGCGATGTAGAACATCACCGAGAGCGGCACCGCAAGGGCGAGCATCGAGAACGGATCGGTCGACGGGGTGGCGATCGCGGCGAACACGACCGAACCGAACATCACGAACTTGCGGGCTCGCTTGAGCTGGTAGCCGCGGACCACGCCGGCGATGTTCAGGCCCACGAGCACCACGGGCAGCAGGAAGGACAACCCGAACACCAGGATGACCTTGAGCTCCATGCTCAGGAAGCTGCTCATCTCGAGCAGGTTGACGATGTCCATGTCCTGGGGGGTGAAGCTGAGCAGCACCGTGATGCCCTTGGGCCAGACGAAGTACCCAAGCGCCGCGCCGCCCAGGAACAGGGGCAGCGCCGCGCCGATGAACCCCAACGCGTACTTCTTCTCCTGCGCCACCAGGCCGGGGGCGACGAAGGCCCACAGCTGGTAGAGCCACACGGGGCTGGACAGTACGATCCCGCCGGACACGCAGGCTATGACCGCCAGAGTGAACGGGGACACCACCCCGTCGTTGACGATCATCGTCTCGGCGTCCGGCCTGATCCGCTCCAGTTCGGCGACGGCGCTGTAGTACGGGCCCATGATGATCCCGATGAGTTCGCGGTAGAAGAAGATGCAGGCGACCGAGCCGACGACGATGGCGAACGACGCCACGGTCACGCGGTAGCGCAACTCCCGCAGGTGGTCAGTCAGCGACATCGTCCCGCCCGGCCCCCCTTGAGGGGGCCGCAGCCACGCGAGCCGGCGCGGTTTCGTCGCCGGCTCAGTGGGGGCGGCTGCCACGGTCAGTGCTCGGGGTTGTTCTTGCGGTCGATCTCGGGCTGGACGATCTCGGCGTCGACGACCTCGTCCGAGGGGGTCTTGGGCGGCTCGACCGTCTTGACCTCCTCCTTGAACTCCCTGATCGAACGTCCGACGCCCTTGCCGAGTCCGGCCAACCGCGAACCGCCGAACAGCAGAAGGGCGACGGCCAGGATGATGATCCATTCCCATCCACCAGGCATAGTAAAAAATCTCCCGTCTGCAGCGGCAGGCCACTGCGAAATGATGTGTGCGAGTCTACTCTCGTGATCCTGGGGGCAGCTCAAGCTGACCGACGAGGGTGCTCAGTTCGTCCACGCGGGCCCGGACCATGGCCACCTCGGCCATCACGTCCTCTGCCTTGTGCATGACGGCGACGGCTGCCACGGCAATGCCGAGGAACCCGAGGAGTGCCACGCCTCCCACCACCGCGATCCAGATCACGCGTCGATGCTACCTGACCCGGCCCCGTAGAGGGCCAGCGCCGCTGCTGCCTCGAGGCGGGCCGCGTCGAGCGCACCGTCGTCCGACACCTCGAGCACCTGGCCTCCCAGGCGCAGCAGCAGCCCCACAGCCCACTTCGTCGACGCCACCGGGAACCTCACCCGGACGCGATCGCCCAGATCCTCGACCGCCGAGGTGGGGTAGTACTCCGCGACCCAGCGGGCGGACGGGACCAGCGTGAGGGTGAGTTGGCTGGCCACGTCGCCGAACCACCCCTCCGGGGGCTCCCCGCGCTCCTCGACGGGATCGTCGAGCCGCTCCACCCCCTCAACACGGTCGAGCCGGAACGACCGCCACGCCCCCCGGGGCCTGCTCCAGGCATCCAGATAGGTGTAACCGTCGACGATGCGCAGGCGGGCCGGCTCGACCACGGCGTCGGAGAATCCGGGCCTGCCGGGGGTGCGGTAGGTGAGGCGGACCACCCTCCGGTCGGCGATCGCCGCGGCCACCGAGGCACGCCGCCCCGGATCCGTCGCGGCCACCGCGACGCTCACGCCCCTGGCCTCACTCCCCACCGCCGCCTCCAGCTTGTCCAGGGCGGAGCGGGCAGCAGCCGAATCGGCGGCCACCTCCACGACGAGGCGCAGCGCCGCGAGCAGGCCGGCGGCCTCCGCAGGACGCAGGCGCAGCGGGCGGGCCAGAACCTCGGCATTGCGGAAGAACACGTGGCCGTCCTCGCGGACGCCGTCGATGTCCACGTCGAACAGGTCGTCGTAGTAGCCCCCCGGCAGCCCGCAGAACTGCAGCACCTCGAGATCGCGGATCACCTGAGTCGGCGTGGTGCCGAACACGCGCGCCACCTCAGTGACGGCCACACCCTGGTGCGCGGACAGGTACGGAACCATGCGCAGCATCCGCGCCACCTGCTCCTCGGCCTTCATCGGGCCATCTCCGTGAGCCGCTCGATCACCCGGGACCTCAGCGTCGGTGGGTCCAGCAGGAGCGCGTCGCGGCCGGCGGCCACCACCTCGTCGACGATGGCCGCCTCGCTGCCCTGCCGCACGAGGTAGGTGGTGAACCCCGCCGGCAGCGTGCCCTCCCAGGCGACCGGTTCCAGCGTCTGCCAAGCGTGCGCCACCCCGTCGCGGAGCGCGACGACGGCGGCCACATCGAACGACGGCTCCAGGCGGGCGGCCCGCTCGTCAGCGTCGTCGGGCACGACGAAGGCCCCTGGCCGGCCCACCGTCACGGCCGGCGCGGTGAACCGGCTCAACTTGAAGAAGCGGTCTGCCCCCCGCAGGGGGTCATACCCGAAGACGTACCACTGCCCGCGCCGCTGGATCAGCTTCCACGGCTGGAGGCGGCGCGGCTCATCCCGATAGCCGAAGGTCAGCTCGGTCCTGCTCAGGACCGCCTCGTAGGCCGCGTCGAAGTTCGGGTCGTGCACCGCCACCCTCGGCGTGACCGTGGGCAGCAGGGCGGGATCGGGCGCGGCGCCCCCCGCCTGGAGCGCCTCGAAGGCCTGCGCGGTGTGCTCTGCCGCCACCGAGTCCTGCCAGACCTGGCCGGCCACACCCAGCGCGGCCAACTCGCCCGGCGTGAACGCGAGGGGAGGAAGCTCGAACTCGCTCCGGAGGACGCGGTACCCGCTCTCCTCGTCGGAGTCGGGCGAGTTGGAGCCGGTCTCGATGGGCACGCCCAGGGCGCGCAGCTCCTCCTTGTCGCGCTCGAACTGCCGCTCGAACCCTCCGACGGTTCCCCCGCGATAGCCCTCCACCATCTCGCGCAGCTCATGCTTGGTCAGGTAGCGCCGCGTGCTGAGCAGCGCGATGAGCAGGTTCAGCATCCGCTCCGATTTCCTCGCCGACATGACACCTCCAGACCCCAGGCTATCGGGCGCGATCCCGGTGGGCGGCGACCCGCCGTGGTGCTGGCAGCATGGTGCCGTGAGCCACGTCGACCGGTACGCCCCCAGCCCCACCTCGGACCTGCACCTCGGCAACCTCCGCACGGCGGTCGCCGGATGGCTGCTGGCTCGGGCCGCCGGTGGCCGGTGGCTGATGCGCGTGGAGGACCTGGACCGTGACCGCACAGCGGCGGCCGCCGGCGTCGAGGCACGGCAGCTGCGCGACCTCCGGTCGCTGGGTCTGGACTGGGACGGGGAGATCGTGCGCCAGTCCGAGCGGTTGGACCTGTACCGCGACGCCGTCGTGGGCCTGCCCACCTACGAGTGCTTCTGCACCCGCAGGGAGATCGCCGAGGCCGCCTCGGCGCCGCACGACGGCTACCGGCCCTACCCGGGCACCTGCCGCACGCTGACCGCGCACGAGATCGCCGAGCGCCGCGCCTCCCGTCCACCGGCGATCAGGGTGGATGCCGGTGGCGAGACATTCACCGTCGACGACGCCCACGCCGGCCGGGTCACCAGCGTGATCGACGACTTCGTCCTGGTGCGCAACGACGGCCAGTTCGCCTACAACCTCGCCGTGGTCGTCGACGACGTCGCGATGGGCGTGACCCACATCACGCGCGGCGACGACCTGCTCAGCTCCGCGCCACGGCAGGCCTGGCTCACCAGCCGCCTGGGCGGCGCCCCCGCCAGGTACGCGCACATCGGCCTGGTGGTCAACGCGGAGGGCCGCCGCCTCGCCAAACGCGACGGCGCGGTGTCGATGGCCGACCTTCACCCCCTGGACTCAGGGTCGGTGTTGGCGCAGCTGACGTCCTCGCTCGGGCTCGGCCCCTGCCGCACGACGCGCGAAGCGCTGGCCGCCATGCCTGGCGACCAGCGCTTCTACGCCGGTGCGTTCTGGAGCGAGGGGGCGTTGCGCCCGATCAGCCCTGCACGTTGAGGATGTCGATCACGTAGACCAGGGTCTGCCCCGGGGCCAGCGTCGGCGTCGCCTGCGGCAGGCCGTCCGGGTAGGCCTTGGCCGGCGGCACGACGAGCATCACGCGGGAGCCGCCGGTCTGCCCCACGAGGCCCTCGGTCCATCCGGCGATGAGGTTGGCCAGCGGGCCCTCCTGCGGCTCCCATGCGTCCTGCCACAGCTTGCCGTCGGTGTAGGTCCAGGCGCGGTAGCGCACCTGGATGGTGGAGGTCTCGGTGATGGCCGCCCCCGGGCCCGTGATCAGCGGCTGGACCGTCAGCTCCGAAGGCGCCGCGACACCGGCGGCCATAGTCAGCTCCGGCTTGCCGTCGGTCATGGTGACGGTGGGCAGCCCGGCGGCCGGGGTGACCGGCTCCCCCGTCGCTTCGTCGAAGTTCGCCGTCAGGATGTCGACAACGAACAGGATCGAGTCGCCCGGGGCGATGCTGCCGTCGGGCGAGCCCTGCGGGTATCCGTCCTCGCTGGGCATCGCGATCAACACCCGCGACCCGACGGCCTGCCCCTCCAGCCCCTTCCGGAAGCCGGCCACCACACCCCCCAGCGGGAAGGTCGCGGGCTCGCCGCCCTCGTAGGAGCTGTCGAAGATCTCGCCTGTGGTGCCGTTGACCCCCACGTAGTTGAGCGTGACCACCGAGCTCGCGGTGAGGGTCTGCTCGCCGCCCGGGCGCAGGACCTCGGACTGGGTGGAGGTGATGCCCCACGGAGCCGGCACCGTGATCACGGGGGTGTCGTCCTCGCTGACCTCCACGAGGCTGAGGTCCGCCGACGGCGTCACCGACGGCGCGGCGCTGGCGCTGGGACTCGCGCTCGGCGAGGCGCTCGCGGATGCCGACGAAGGCGACGCGGAGGGCGTCGCGTTGTCGGGATCGGAGCAGGCGGACAGTGCGATCAGGGACGCGGTGGCCGTGGCCAGGACGGCGCGGCGGAGCGTGCGGGCGGTATGTGTCACGCCCGGAATGCTAACCCAGGCGCCCAAAGTTGCTACATCCCCACCAGGTCAAGCAGCGCTCCGAGCTCCTCGCGGGTGAGCTCCCGGGTCTCCCCCAGGCGGAGGTTGCCGACGCGGACTGGCCCGATCTCGGTGCGCGAAAGCTTGTCGACGGGGTGGCCGACCGTGTCCATCATGCGCCGGACCACCCGGTTGCGGCCCTCGTGCAGCGTGATGGCCAGCAGGGTGCGATCCTGCCCCCGTGAGATGAGCTTCACCTTGTCAGGGCGCACCGGACCGTCGTCCAGGGTGACGCCCTTCTCCAACCGCCGGATGATCCTGTTGTCCATCACCCCCGCCGCCTGGACGGTGTAGGTCTTGGGCACCTTGTAGCTGGGGTGGGCCAGCCGGTGGGCGAAGTCGCCGTCGTTGGTCAGCACGATCAGCCCCTCGGTGTCGGTGTCCAGGCGTCCCACGTGGAACAGCCGCTCCCCCGTCCGGGGAAGGTAGTCGCTGAGCGTCGGCCGGCCCTCAGGGTCCTCCATGGTCGACACGACGCCCTTGGGCTTGTTGAGCACCATGTACACGTGGCGCCGCGGCGGGGGAATCCTGGCGCCGTCGACACGGATGCGGTCGGTCTCGGGGTTCACGCGCCGCCCCTGCTCAGTGACGACCTCGCCGTTGACCTCGACGCGCCCCTCCTCGATGAGGATCTCGCTGGCCCTGCGGGACGCGATGCCCGCCGCCGCCAGCACCTTCTGAAGTCGGGTGCCCTCGGTGCCCTCGGTCTCGTCAGCCATCACTGCTCTCCTTCTCGTCCCGGACCTGAGCCGCCTCCGCGGCGGCCAGTTGACCGAGCTCAGCCTCCAAGGCTACGGCGTCCGGCAGCAAGGGTGCCAGGTCGGGCAGGTCCTTGAGCGTCCGCAGCCCCAACTTCTGCAGGAACAGCGGGGTGGTGACGAACGTCATGGCCCCGTTGACCGAGTCCTCGCCCGCCTCCCTGATCAGCCCGCGGACCACCAGCGTCTTGACCACGCCGTCGACGTTGACGCCGCGCACCGCGGCGATCCGTCCCCGCGAGACGGGCTGCAGGTAGGCGATGACGGACAGGGTCTCCAGCGCCGCCTGGGTGAGCCGGGAGCGTTGGTCCGAGACCAGCCAGGCCTCGATGACGTCCGAGACATCCGGGGTGGTGGCGAACCGCCACCCTCCTGCGACCGCGCGCAACCGGATCCCGCGATCGTGCGACTCGTAGAAGTCGGCGATCTGCTCGAGCTCCGCCTCCACCTGCGCGGACGGCGCGCCGAGGGACGCCGCGAGCTCGTCCGTGGAGACCGGCTCGGTGACCATGAGCAGCATCGCCTCCAGGGCGCGACCGAGACTCATGCTTCCTCCAGTTCGGGTTGTGGGCCGTAATCGTCGGTGACCTCGACGGCGCGCTGTTCGCCGGCGATCCAGCGCACCGTCAGCTCCCCCAGGGGCGAGAGCTGATCCAGCGACACCTGTCGGGCGCGGTAGAGCTCCAGGACGGCCAGGAAGCGCACCACCGCGGTGAGCCGGTCGCCCCCGGCGATGAGTGCCCTGAACGATGCGGCACCCTCGCGGCGCAGCCGCTCCGCCACCAGAGTGACCTGCTCGTTGAGGCTGACCGCCGAGCCGTGGAGATGGCTCAGTTCGACCACCGGCTCCGGACGGGGGGTCATGGCCGCCGCCGCGAGCTGGGCCACATCCGACGGCGTCAGGTGCAGCTCCACCTCGGGCAGCACGGCACGGAAGTGCTCCTCCAGCCCGCCAGGGCGCCAGTGGGTGGTCTCCGCCGCGGCCATCGTCTCCGCCAGCCACTCCGCGGCCCGCTTGAAGGCCCGGTACTGCAGGAGCCGCGCGAACAGCAGATCGCGGGCTTCGAGTGCGGCGATGTCCTCGGGGTCCGAGACCTCTCCCCCGGGCAGCAACCTGGCCGCCTTCAAGTCCAGCAGGGTCGAGGCGACGACGAGGAACGCGCTGGTCTTCTCCAGGTCCCACCCCTGCCCGGCGGTCCTGACGTGGGCGATGAACTCGTCGGTCACCTGGGACAGGGCCACCTCTGTGACGTCGAGTTCCCGGCGGGAGATGAGTTGGAGCAGAAGATCGAACGGCCCCTCGAAGTTGGTGAGGTGCACCTCGAAGCCGTCCACGCCGTCGTGGCGCTCCGCAGCCCTGGCGCGGTTCACTGCTCCCTGAGCTCACTCACGAGGTAGCTGTCGGCGCCGTTGGCGGTCAGATCCGCCACTGCCCGCGACACTGCGAGGCGCACGATCCGGCCGCGATCCACGCGGATGCCATGGGCCCTCCGCAGCTCCAGGTTGGCGTCCTCGAGCGCGATGAGTTCGGCGTCGCTGAAGTACACCGTGATCTTCTGCGCGTGGCGCACCCGTCCCGTCGCCGACGGCGGACCCCCAGGGCTCTCCGCCCGCTCATCGGCCGCCGGCTCCGGCTCGACCGCAACGGGCTCCCTGGTCGGCCGGAACAGCTCGGAGGCGCCGGGAAGCGACGCGCGCCGGTTCACTGGTCCTGGCATCGCTGCAGCACCTCCCGCGCCAGTTGACGGTAGGCGTCCGCGCCGGGCGAGGAGGTGGCGTACGTGGTGATCGGCTCGCCCGCCACGGTGGTCTCCGGGAACTTGATGGTGCGGCGGATGACGGTGTGGAACACGTCGTCGCCGAACGCCTGCACCACGCGCTCCAGCACCTCGCGGCTGTGCAGGGTGCGGGCGTCGTACATGGTGCCGAGGATCCCGAGGAGCTGGAGGTCCGGATTGAGCCGGTCCTGGACCTTCGAGATGGTGTCGGTGAGGAGGGCGATGCCGCGCAGGGCGAAGAACTCGCACTCGAGCGGCATGATGACATAGTCGCTGGCCGTGAGCGCGTTGATCGTGAGCAGGCCCAGGCTGGGCGCGCAGTCGATGAGGATGAAGTCGTAGTGGGGACGCAGCTTGGACAGCACCCGCATGAGGGTCTGCTCCCGCGCCACCTCGCTGACGAGCTGGACCTCAGCCGCGGAGAGGTCGATGTTGCTGGGCAGCACATCCAACCCGTCGACGGTGGTGGTCGTGATCACGTCCAACGGATCGGTTCCGCGGGTCAGGAGGAGGTTGTAGATCGAGACGTCCAGGGTGTGGGGGTTGATGCCCAACCCCACCGAGAGGGACCCCTGCGGGTCGAAGTCCACCAGCAGCACCTTGCGGCCCACCTCGGCGAGTGCCGCGCCCAGGTTGATGGTGGTGGTGGTCTTACCCACCCCACCCTTCTGGTTGCACATCGACACGATGGTGGCGTGCTTCCTGCCGGGGGCCACGGGGGCCGGGTCCGGAAAGACGGGCAGCGGGCGGCCCGTCGGCCCGATGCCACCTGGGTCGACGGCCGACGACGACGCAGGGAGGCCGCCCATCCTGATGGTGGGTTCCTCGAACAGCCCGT
>JAPUEL010000034.1 GCA_027492545.1 Propionibacteriaceae bacterium | reverse complement strand
GCGGGATGGACAACTCCAGCGGCGGCCGGGCCCCACCCCCAAACCCCGGGTGGCCCGGGCCCCACCCCCCCTGGGGGGGGCTCCGCGTGCCCGCCCCCCCCTCCCCCTGACAGTGCCGCTCGATCAGATGGCGGCCGATCCCTTCTCGCCGGTGCGGATCCGGACGATCTCGTCGACCGGGGTGGACCAGACCTTGCCGTCACCCACGGCGCCGGTCCTGGCCGCCTTGGAGATGACCTCGATGACCTCCTCCACCTCGTCGTCGGCGACCACGACCTCGATCTTGGCCTTCGAGATGAAGTCGATGGTGTACTCGGCGCCGCGGTAGAACTCCTTGTGGCCCCGCTGGCGGGCGTAGCCGGAGCATTCGGTGACGGTCATACCTGCCACGCCGTGCTGGGCGAGCGCGATCTGAACCTGGGTCAACATGGTGGGCTGAACGATTGCCGTGACGAGCCTCATGCCTGCACGTCCTCTCGGGGGATGGGAACGATCAGCGTCTGCCGAACGCCGTAGGTGGAGTAGCCGACCGCGCTGAGGTCGTAGCCCGTCTCAGCGTGCTCAGCGGTGTCGATGCCCTGGGTCTCGGCCGCCTCAGGAACCCGGAGGCCCATGACCTTGTCGAGCACCTTGGCGATCACGAAGGTGACCACGAAGGAGTAGACCATGACGACCACCGCGCCGAGCGCCTGGCGCCACAGCTGGTCGACGCCACCGCCGTAGAACAGGCCTGCGACACCGGCGGGGGAGTTCGGATCGGCCAGGAAGCCGATGGCCAGGGTGCCGACGAGGCCACCCACGAGGTGGACGCCGACCACGTCGAGCGAGTCGTCGTAGCCGAACTTGCTCTTGAGGCCAATGGCGTAGGCACACGCCACACCGGCGAGGACGCCGATGATGAGGGCGCCCAGCGGGCTGACGGAGGCGGCTGCGGGGGTCACGCCGACCAGGCCGGCGACGATGCCGGAGGCGGCACCGAGCGAGGTGGCGTGTCCGTCGCGGAGGCGCTCCACCAGGAGCCAGCCCAGCATGGCGGCGCAGGCCGCGGCCAGGGTGTTGATCCAGGCCACGCCCGCCATGGCGTTGGCGCCGAGCGCCGAGCCGGCGTTGAAGCCGAACCAGCCGAACCACAGCAGGCCGGCGCCGAGCATGACGAGGGTGAGGTTGTGGGGGCGCATCGGGGTGCGGCCGAAGCCCATGCGGGGGCCGATCACGATCGCCAGGGCGAGCGCAGCGGCGCCCGCGTTGATGTGGATGGCCGTGCCGCCGGCGAAGTCGAGGGCCGCGATGTCGTTGGCGATGAAGCCGCCGTTCTCAGCGGTGCCGCCGTCGAAGCTGAAGACCCAGTGGGCCGCGGGGAAGTAGACCAGGAGCGCCCACACGGCCGCGAAGACGGCCCAGGCGGAGAACTTCATCCGGTCTGCCACGGCGCCTGAGATGAGCGCCACCGCGATGATCGCGAAGGCCGCCTGGAAGCCGGCGAAGACGAGGGCGGGGACCGTGAAGACCGCCAGCTCCGGGTCCATCATGCCCTGGAGGAAGAGGAACTCCAGCGGGTTGCCGATGAAGCCGCCGATGGAGTTGCCGAAGGCCATCGAGAAGCCGACGATCACCCAGAGGACCCCGACGATGCCCATCGTCGTGACCGACATCATGAGCATGTTGAGCACGCTCTTGGCGCGGACCATGCCGCCGTAGAAGAACGCGAGACCGGGGGTCATGAGGAGCACCATGGCGGCGCTCACCAAGACCCAAGCGGTATCGCCTGCACTGATTTCGAGAACTGTCATGGCCGAAATCTTGCAGGGTGCGCGTTTCGCGAGATTCGTTGCAGGGTAACGGTTGGGTAAGGGAAGTCGCGGCGCAGGTTTCAGTCGGGCGACGCCGCGTTACCGCCCTGTTAAGGGCGTCGTCGGACGCCTTCGAGGCGCACCGTTGAGAAGTCACCTTCGGCCAGATCCGACCAGGGGACGTCGAAGGTGAACACGCTGAAGGCAGAGGTGGGGAACCAGCATTGGGCCTGGTCCGCCTCCGCGCGGCTGCTGGCGTAGGCCAACTCGGCGACGAGGCTGGGGATGGTGGGGGCATGGCCCACCACCAGCAGGCCGGAGACGTCCGGATCCGTCTCGCCGATCCGTTGGAGCATCGTCTCCGTGCCCTGGTAGTACAGCGCGTCCTGGAACTCGACGGGGATGTCCAGGCCCAACGCGGCGAACGTCTCGCGGGTGCGCTGCGCCGTGGAGACCAGCGCGTACTGCAGGCCGAGCTCGGCCAACTCCCGGCCCGCCTCCTGCGAATCCTGCACGCCGCTGGGCTTGAGGCGCCGCGCCTTGTCGCCGCCCACGTTGTTGGCCTCTGTCTTCGCGTGGCGCATCAGCACGAGTCGTCTCATGGGGCGAGCCTACGCCCCGCCGCGGCGAGGCGCACGGGCCTGTCAGGGCCGGGTGGCGACGATCAGATCGCGCTTGATGGAGGAGTCCACCCGGTGGGCGAACCGCTCCCACGGCCCGCCGGCGCAGACGTCGAGCCCGGCGCCGGTGAGCATCGCCGCGAGGTCCTCGCGGGACAGCCCGAACGTGTTCCAGCTGATCCCCAGAGCGCCGCCGTGCATGAGCTGGCCCGCCCAGACGGGAATCGCCTCGCGGAGCAGCCCGGCGGGCGAGCGGTCTCGCTTGCCCGCGACGCCCCGCACGTCCGTGGTCGAGCCGTGCGCGATGCCGTAGGGGGCATCGGTGACGATGGCGTCGAACCTCTTCTTCCCGAAGAGGGCGGCGGAGTCGCGGGTGTCGCCGACGAACGCGGTGACATGGAGCGTCGGGCCCTCCCCACGGATCTCGGCGTCGAACCTCTTGCCGACCGACTTGCCGTCGCGGCGCACGGGCGTGGTGTCCGCCGTGTGCTTGAGCCGCTTGCGCCTCAGGTAGGTGGTGTAGAAGGAGGCCATCTGCTCGAACGCCTTCGCGTCGCCCTCCACCCCGTAGGCGTCATGTCCCAGCAGCAGCGCCGTCGAGAGCGTGGTGCCGCGGCCCGCGAGCGGGTCGAGGATCTGCCGCGGGCCGGTCGGCTCCCGCGTGACCGCGGCGAGCGTGACCCCGACGAGCAGTTGGGTGAACTGCTCGTTGGTCTTGCCCTGGTACTTCGGAATGGTCACCAGGTCGTCGTCGAGCGCGAACGCGCGGGGGAGTGGGACGGGGCGCAGCAGATCCCCCTCCGACTCGAACAGGGCGAAGCACGCGGACTGCCGCGACACCGTGTCCGCCTGCCCCTCGCTCAACTCCGGCGCCTCGAAGGACAGGTAGCCGACACCCGCCACGTCCACGTCGGCGATGTCGGCGGCGAAGGGGGCGGTGAGCTCCAGTTCGGCGGCGGTCAGCGGGCCGGACTCACCGGCGTAGACGCGGTTGGCCGACGGTGTGCGCAGCATGAGATAGCGGGGCATTGGGTCAGTCTCCCACACGCCGCCGGAGGCCAGGGAAGCACTGATCAGTGGTTGCCTGGTGGCAGCGACAAGGGCCCCGCCGGAGCGGGGCCCTTGACTTTCGGCCGGTCAGGCCAGATTCATGTGGTGATGCTCGTAGGGCGTGCCCTTGGCGCGCTCGAACGACGCCGCGACCTCCGCCTCGGCCTCCTCGCGGCCCGTCCAGGTGGCGCCCTCGACCGATTTGCCCGGCTCCAGGTCCTTGTAGACGGAGAAGAAGTGCTCGATCTCCAGCAGCATGTGCTCGGGCACGGAGGACAGGTCCGAGATGTGCTTGCGGCGGGTGTCCGCGGTGGCGACGCACAGGACCTTGTCGTCGCCGCCCATCTCGTCGGTCATCCGGAACATCGCGACGGCGTAGCACTCGATGAGGCAGCCGGGGAACGTCGGGTCCGCCCCGATCACCATGGCGTCCAGCGGGTCTCCGTCCTGGCCGAGGGTGCCCTCGACGAAGCCGTAGTCGTACGGGTACTGGGTGGAGGTGAACAGCGTGCGGTCCAGGCGGATGCGGCCGGTGTTGTGGTCCATCTCGTACTTGTTCTTCGTGCCCTTGGGGATCTCCACCGTCACGTCGAACAGGATGCGGCGTCCGAGATCCACCGGGGCCATGCCGACTGGTGCGTCTTCACTCACGGGGGCACTCCTATGATTGGGGTTGATACCCGCGGGTCGGCGCGGGCCGGATACCCCTGCAGGATACAGGCTCGGAGGACACCTTGCGGACACGCACGAGAACGTTTGAGGTGGTCCTGGCGTGGCTTCTGGTGGGCCTTCTGGCCGCTGGGGGCTTCGCGGTCGCGGTGTTCCAGCAGCCCATCCTGGCCGCCGGCGGCGTGGTCCGATCGGGGGCGCCCAGCACGGTGCCACCCACCTTGTTCTCCCCTTCTCCCACCCCCAGCGCGGACCCGGGGACGGCCGACACCGGGCTCGCGGACCGCGCCGACACCCCTGCCCTGGGTATCCTCCCGGACCGGGCGGTCCTGGACGCCCGGCTCGGTGGCCTCGACCGCGCCAAGCTCGTGGGCGCGGACGGGGGTGCCGCGCAGATCGCCTGGGAGGTCGTCGACGTCGCCACGGGGGAGGTGGTCGCGGCCAGTTCGCCCACGACGGCCCTCATCCCCGCCTCGAACACCAAGACCCTCACCACGCTCGCCGTCATGAACGCCTTCACCGGTTCCGAGCGGTTCGCCACCACCGTGGTGTCTCCCGCGCCCGGGCAGATCGTGCTGGTGGGCGGCGGTGATCCCATGTTGCTCAGCGTCCCGGCCGACGCCGGCGCCTACCCGCAGCCGGCCACCACGCAGCAGCTGGCGGCGGACACGGCAGCCGCCCTCACGGCCTCGGGAACGACCAGCGTCAGCCTCGGCTTCGACGCCACGCTCTTCACCGACGCGGGCTGGAACGACACCTGGCCGGGCAACTACCGCGATCAGGTCACGCAAGTGTCCGCGCTGTGGGTGGACGAGGGGCGCGTGGGCGGCGTGCGCAGCCGCACCCCCGCCCTCGACGCGGCCAGGATCTTCGCGGCACAGCTGGCGGCAGCGGGGATCACCGTGACCGGAGCGCCCGCCGCCGCGGCGGGCACCGGCGTGGAGCTGGCCCGCGTCGAGTCGCTGCCGGTCCACGTCCTGGTGGAGACCGCCATGAACCGGTCGAACAACTCCTTCACCGAGGTGCTCGGCTTCCAGCTGGCGCTCGCCACCGGCCACCCCTCGACGTTCGCGGGGTCCGTGGCCGCCATCGAGGAACAACTCACCGCGCTGGGTCTCTGGGACGACGGGGCGGTGCTCTTCGACGGGTCCGGGCTCTCCCGCAGCAATCTGGTCACGGCGAACATGCTGGCCACCGCGCTGCGGATGATGAGCACCGATCCCCGTCTGTCGGTCATCCTCGACGGGCTGCCCACCGCAGGGGTGACCGGCACGCTCGCCGACCGTTTCACCGACGAGATCTCGCAGCCCGCGCGTGGGGTGGCCCGGGCCAAGACGGGCACCCTGTCGTTCGTCTCCACGCTCGCCGGCACCACCCTGACCGCCGACGGCCGGCAGGTGACGTTCGCCTTCCTCATCAACGGACCCCCGGACGGCTTCTCCGCCAAGCTGTGGACCGACCAGGCAACGGGCGTCGTCGCGGCCTGCGGTTGCTGATGGAGCACGCACCGATCGTCGACTGGGCACTGGCCCGCCGCGTCGCGCAGTGGGCGGCGGGCGACCTCCCCTCGCTCACCCGCCCTCAGGCCGAACAGCTGGTGGCCGACCTCAGGGTGACCGGGAGGCGGGCCGGCGGGATCGCGGCTCGCCACCTCGGGCTCGACGGCGCCGGGGCCGACCAGGTCCGCGTCGTGGACTGGGCCGGGTGGGGCCGCGCGGTTCGCCGGATGGCCGACGGTGCCGTCGCGGAGCTCGGGCTGAGGGACCGGGAACCCCACGTGCTCAATCCGCTGCGAGGGGCGGGAAACGGGACTCTGGCTGGCCTGGGGATCGGCATGGTGAGCCGCCGGATGCTGGGGCAGTTCGACGCGTTCACCGGCAGCCGCGCCCTCTATCTCGTCGCGCCCACCATCCTGGCGCACGAGCGGGCCCACGGGTTCGTGCCCGCGGACTTCCGGCTCTGGATCGCCCTGCACGAGCAGACCCACGCGCTGCAGTTCCAGGCCGCGCCCTGGCTGCGCGACCACCTCCGCGCCCTCATGGCCCGCCTGGCCGACGACGACGCCCACCCCTTGGAGGCCCTGGCCGGCCTGCCGTCGGCGCGTGATGTGACGGCGCTGCTGGTCTCCCCGGGCGCGCGCGGCGACCTCACGGCGCTGACGGCCGCGATGACCTTTCTCGAGGGCCACGCCGACCACGTCGCGGACCGGGCCGGCCGCGGTCACATCCGGACGATCCCTGCCCTCCGGCGGGCCTTCCACCGGCCCGAACGCGCCTCGGTGCTGAGCCGCTTGGCCGGCCCTCTGAGCAAGAACGCGCAGTACCGCGACGGTCTGGCGTTCTGCACCGAGGTCCAGCGCTCAGGCGGCAGGCGGGCCCTGGCCGCGGCGTTCGAAGCCCCAGAGGCGCTGCCCACCGCCTCTGAGATCGCGGATCCGGCGGCGTGGCTGCGCAGGGTCCGTGGCTAGGCGTGAGCTGGGCCCGGCCGCGCTGAAGGTGGCGCAGGCCGTGGTCGAGATGCTGCCGCAGGGCCCCGTGCTCGTCGGCTGCTCGGGTGGCGCGGACTCGACCGCGCTCGCCCTGGGGGCACAGTGGGCGTCGCTGCGGGCGGGCACGACGATGTCGGCCGTCGTCGTCGACCATGGGCTGCAGCCGGGCTCGCGGGAGGCGGCCGAGGCCGCCGCCGGGAGGCTGACCGCCCGGGGAGTCGACGCCGCCGTCGTCACCGTTGCGGTCAGCGCCCCTCACGACGGCGGGCTCGAGGCCGCCGCCCGGGAGGCGAGGCTGGCCGCGCTGGCCGCGCCCGGACTGCCGGTGCTGGTGGGTCACACCCTGGACGATCAGGCCGAGACGGTGCTCCTCGGCCTGCTGCGCGGCTCAGGGACCCGGTCGCTGGCCGGCATGGCGCCGGTGCGGGGACCGTTCGTCCGCCCCCTTCTCGGGTTGCGTCGGGCCGACACGGTGCAGGCGTGCCGGGAATGGGGCGTCGAGGTCTGGGCGGATCCCATGAACGAGGATCCACGCTTCGCGAGGGTTCGGGCGCGGCGGGCGCTGGGCCAGCTGTCAGCCGCGCTCGGCCGCGACGTGGCGCCGGCGCTCGCGCGGACCGCCACCCTGGCCAGGGCGGACGCGGACCTCCTCGACGCGCTGGCCTCCGAGGCCTGGCCCGGATCGGACGAGCTGCCGGTGGGCGACCTCGAGCCGCTCCCGGACGCGCTGCGCCGGAGGGTGGTGCACCGGTGGCTCAGGCGACGGGCCCCGGAGGCGGCGATGGCCCACGTCACGGCCGCGCTCGAACTCGTCGAGCGGTGGCGTGGGCAGGGCGCCGTCGCGGTGCCGGGCGGCTCGGTGAGCCGCCGCTCCGGGGCCCTCGTGTTCGAGGCCCGGGGGAGCGGGGCTGCGCGCCCGTCCGACGCGCGATAGGCTGGCGAATCGTGGATGCTGCTGATGTTGCCCAAGACCTCGAGAAGGTGCTCTTCACCTCTGACGTGATCCAGGCCCGGGTGGCCGAGATCGCCGCCCAGATCGACACGGACTACCGGGGTCGCCTGGTGCTCCTCGTCGGGGTCCTCAACGGCGCGGTGATGGTGATGAGTGACCTCCAACGTGCCATGCACAGCCACGTGGAGATGGACTGGATGGCCGTGTCGTCGTACGGCTCCGGCACGCAGTCCAGCGGGGTGGTGCGCATCCTCAAGGACCTCAGCGTGGACCTGGAGGGCCGCGACGTCATCGTGGTGGAGGACATCATCGACACCGGCCTGACGCTGTCCTACCTCATGAGCAACCTCGCCTCCCGCAGCCCCGCGTCGCTGGAGATCATGGCCATGTTCCGCAAGCCCGACGCCGCGCAGATCGCCGTGCCCGTGAAGTACGTGGGTTTCGAGATCCCCAACGAGTTCGTCGTGGGTTACGGGCTCGACTACGCGGGCCGCTACCGCAACCTGCGCGACGTGGGCACGCTGTCGCCCCACGTCTACAGCTGACCGCCTCGCCAGCCTGAGCGCCGGCGGGCCCGGTTGAGGCCGCTGGTAGTGTTTCGGTGCGCCTCACTGTCGCCCTACTAGATCGGCTTTGCCTGTGCAGAAGTTCTTCAAGAGCCCGATGGCCTGGATCCTGATCAGCCTGCTCTTCCTGCTGCTCGGCATGCAGGTGCTCAGCAGCATCACCGGGTTCCAGACCGTCCCCACGTCGGAGACGCTCGCGCTGCTCAACAGCGACACCAAGCTGCAGGAGGTCGTCCTCGTCGACGGCGAGCAGATGATCCAGGTCACCGACGAGCAGGGCCTCAAGACCCAGTCCGCGTGGGTGGGCAACCAGGTCGACGACATCGTCCCGATCCTCCAGGAGCGCGAGGCCGCCGGCACCATCGAGCGGTGGTCGGCGAGCAATCCCAGCCCCAGCCTGCTGTCGATGTTCCTCTACACCGGCCTGCCGTTCATCATCCTGCTGCTGGTCTTCTTCTGGATCATGCGCTCGGTCTCCGGCGGGGGCCAGGGCGGTCCGCTCTCCTTCGGGAAGTCGAAGGCCAAGCTGGTCAGCAAGGACACGCCCAAGACCACGTTCAAGGACGTGGCGGGCGCCGTCGAGGCCGTCGAGGAGCTCGAGGAGATCAAGGAGTTCCTGGCCGAGCCGGCCAAGTTCCAGAAGCTCGGCGCCAAGATCCCCAAGGGCGTCCTCCTCTACGGCCCGCCCGGCACCGGCAAGACGCTGCTGGCGCGCGCCGTCGCCGGTGAGGCCGGCGTGCCCTTCTTCTCCATCTCGGGCTCGGACTTCGTCGAGATGTTCGTCGGCGTGGGCGCCTCGCGCGTGCGCGACCTGTTCAACCAGGCCAAGGAGAACGCGCCCGCCATCATCTTCATCGACGAGATCGACGCCGTCGGGCGCCACCGCGGAGCCGGCATGGGCGGCGGCCACGACGAGCGCGAGCAGACCCTCAACCAGCTGCTCGTCGAGATGGACGGCTTCGACGTGCGGGGCGGAGTCATCCTCATCGCGGCCACCAACCGGCCCGACGTCCTGGACCCGGCGCTTCTGCGCCCGGGCCGCTTCGACCGCCAGATCGGCGTGGAGGCCCCGGACGTCGAGGGGCGCCAGAAGATCCTCCAGGTGCACGCCAAGGGCAAGCCGCTGGCCAGCGACGTGGACCTGGCCTCCATCGCCCGGCGCACCCCCGGCTTCTCGGGCGCGGACCTCGCCAACGTGCTCAACGAGGCGGCGCTCCTGTCCGCCCGCATGAACCAGGAGATGATTCGCCAGCCGCAGCTCGACGAGGCCATCGACAGGGTCATCGCCGGGCCGCAGAAGCGGACCCGCCTCATGAACGACCGCGAGCGCCTGATCACCGCCTACCACGAGGGTGGCCACGCGCTCGTCGCGGCGGCCATGCCCGGCAACGATCCGGTGCAGAAGGTCACCATCCTTCCCCGCGGCCGGGCACTGGGCTACACGATGGTGATGCCGGACGCGGACAAGTACTCGCAGACCCGCGGCGAGCTGCTGGACCAGATGGCCTACATGATGGGCGGGCGCGCGGCCGAGGAACTGGTCTTCCACGATCCCACCACGGGGGCCTCCAACGACATCGAGAAGGCCACGCGCGTGGCCCGGGCGATGGTGATGCAGTTCGGCATGAGCGAGCGCGTCGGCGCCGTCAAGCTCGGCGGCGGGGACTCGGAGCCGTTCATGGGCATGCGGGGCACCGATTCCACGCAGGACTTCTCACAGGCGATGGCCGCCGTCGTCGACGACGAGGTGACCAAGCTCATCCACACCGCTCACCAGGAGGCGTTCGACGTCCTCCAGGAGAACCGCGACGTGCTCGACGAGCTGGTGCGCCAGCTGTTCGCCCGGGAGACGCTGAACAAGGCGGAGGTGGCCGAGGTGTTCAAGGCTCTGCGCCGCCGCGACAAGAGGCCCGCCTGGACGGGCTCGGACCTGCGCCAGCCCTCGCAGCTGCCCCCGGTCGATGTGCCGCCGGCGCCCGAGGCGCCCGCGGACCTTCCGCCGGTGCGGCCGACGCCGCCCTCTCCGCCCGCCGTCGGCCCCGACTACCAGCCGGGCCCCGCGCCGCAACCACCGGAGACCGGCCCCTCCCCGTGGGGGCCCCCGATCCCTCCGTCGGGGCACTGACATGGCCGTCGACGAGGCACGCGCCGCGGCCGCCGTCCGCGAGCTGCTGGCCGCCATCGGTGAAGACCCGGAGCGCGACGGCCTCCAGGAGACGCCGGACCGGGTGGCCCGCGCCTGGGGCGAGCTCCTTGCCGGCCACGGTGCCGACCCCTCCGGCATCCTGGGCAAGACCTTCGACATCGCCCACGACGAGATGGTCCTGGTCAAGGACATCGAGCTGGTCAGCACCTGCGAGCACCACCTGCTCCCGTTCACCGGCGTGGCGCACGTGGGCTACATCCCGTCCGTGAACGGCCGGGTCACGGGCCTGTCGAAGCTCGCCAGGCTGGTGGACGTGTATGCCCGCCGCCTTCAGGTCCAGGAGCGGCTCACCACGCAGATCGCCGACGCCCTCGTCGAGCACCTCGACGCGCGCGGCGTCATCGTCGTGGTCGAGGCCGAGCACACGTGCATGACCATGCGCGGGGTGCGCAAGCCGGGGAGCCGCACGGTGACCTCCGCGGTCCGCGGCCTGCTCAGGCACCCCGCCACCCGGGCGGAGGCGATGAGCCTCATCATCGGGCGGTGACCGCATGACCCTCGTGATGGGGATCGTCAACGTGACCCCGGACTCGTTCTCCGACGGCGGACTCTTCCTGGACCCGGAGGAGGCCGTCCGCCACTCCAGGCGGATGCTGGCCGAGGGGGCCTCGCTCATCGACGTTGGCGGCGAGTCCACCCGGCCCGGGGCGCAGCGCGTGTCGCTGGACGACGAGTTGGCCCGCGTCGTGCCCGTGGTGCGTGCCCTGGCGGCCGACGGGGTCAGCGTCTCGGTGGACACCATGCGCGCCGGCGTGGCCAGCGCGGCCATCGATGCGGGCGCGGCCATCATCAACGACGTCTCCGGCGGGCAGGCGGACCCGGACATGGTGGACGTGATGGCCTCCTCGTCCGCGGACTTCATCGTCATGCACTGGCGTGAGCACTCGGTGCGCATGCAGGAGCAGACCCATTACACCGACGTGGTGGGCGACGTCATCGCGGAGCTGCTCGTGCAGCGCGACGCCGCGCTCGCCGCGGGGATCCCGGGGGAGCGCATCATCCTCGACCCCGGGCTCGGCTTCTCCAAGTCCTGGGACCACAACTGGACCCTCCTCAGGCACCTCGGCAGGCTGCAGGAGTTGGGGCATCGCGTCCTCGTCGGGGCGTCGCGGAAGGCTTTCCTTGGCGAGTTGCTCGGCGGGAGGGAGCCCGCGGGGCGGGACGCTGCCACGGCCGCGATCTCCTTCTGGTCCGCCCTGCACCGTGTGTGGGCGGTGCGGACACACGACGTCCAGGGGCAGGGCGACGCGATCGCGGTGGCCCGACGGCTCCGCCACGAGGCTCCCGTCGTCCTGGGCTGAACCAAGCCGGACCCGGCCGGACGTCCGAGGGGCGTGCGGTAGGGTCGACTCAACCGAAAGGGGACCACGATCGACCGCATCACGCTCACCGGACTCACCGCGACGGGGTTTCACGGGGTCTTCCCCCACGAGCGCCGCGAGGGTCAACCCTTCGTCGTCGACGTGGTGCTGGAGTTGCCGCTGGAGACCAGCTCCGACGAACTGGACGACACGGTCAGCTACGCGGACGTCGCGTCGATGGTTGAGTCGGTGATCACCGGCGAACCCCGCAACCTCATTGAGACGGTGGCTGGGGAGATTGCTCACAGGTGCCTGGTCCATGGCAGAGTGGAGCGCGTCACGGTCACGGTGCACAAGCCCTTCGCGCCCCTGAGCCAGACCTTCACGGATGTTGCCGTCACGATCAGCAGGAGTAGAGATGACTAACGGACCATTCGATATCGATGTCGACACGCTGGGCAATCTGCGCCCCATCTCGAAAGTGGTGTTGAGCCTCGGATCAAACATGGGGGATTCGGCCGCGATCCTCCAGGAGGCGGTGGACTACCTGGCGGAGACGCCGGACCTGATCCTGGTGGACGTCTCCCCGGTCTACGAGACCAAGCCGCACGGGGACGTCCAGGACCAGGACGACTTCCTCAACCTCATCGTCGTGGCCGAGTCCACGCTCGAGCCGCTCACGCTGCTCGACCGGGCGCAGGCCATCGAGGAGAACTTCGGCCGCACCCGCGAGTTGCGGCACGGGCCCCGCACGCTGGACATCGACATCATCATGGTGGGCAAGCGGATCTCCGAGGACAGCATCGAGCTGCCACACCCGCGCGCCCACGAGCGGGCGTTCGTCCTGGTGCCGTGGCTGGACATCGACCCCAATGCCGAGATCGCCGGCCACGGGCCCATAGCGGACCTGGTCGAGGAGCTGGACACCTCGACGGTGACCCGCCGCGACGACGTCGTGGTGACGGCTGCCACGGGATTTTGAGCGAGGGACCACGCCTCGGCCTGACCACCGCCCGTCAGGCCGTCATCTCGGTGCTCGCGGGCGCCGTGGTCTGCGCGCTCATCCTCCTCGCCTTCGGGGCCGCGGGCTCGTTCCCCCCGGTGGTGCCGTGGTCCGTGCCAATCCTGATGCTCGTGCTCGCGGTCGGTGTCGCCGTCTACGCGAGGATCCTGCCCCGGCGCATCGAGCAGCACCGGGTCGAGCCGCCCGAGTCGGTGGCGGCGCTCGCGATCGGCAAGTCCATGATCATGACCGGCGCCGTCCTGGCCGGGGCCCATGTGGTGTACGTGGCCCGCTACCTGCAGCTGTTCGACGCGCCCCTTCCCTCGGCTCGGGTGATCCAGGGCGCGGCGACCATCGTCGCGTCCCTCCTGCTGGCGGGGGCAGGCGCCCTGCTCGAGCGGGCCTGCGTCGTCCATGACGACGAGGGTGACGACGAGACCCCGGGCGGCGGGATCACTTCGCCCGCTTGATGGCGACACGCCCACGCGCCTGACGGGGAGAGCGTCCACCGCGGCTTACTGTGGGCGGCATGGCTGGTCGACGCGCTTCTCAGAAGTCCTCCGAGCGCACTCTCGCGCTCACGATCCTGGGGGTGGGCACCGCTGTCTCCATCGCCTCCCTCGTGGGGGACGTGTGGATAGTGCGTGCGGGGCTGCTCGTGGCGGTGGTGATGGCGTTCGCCGCCGTCCTGGTGGCCTGGCGCGAGCTCAAGGTCGAGCGTGAGCGGCACGCCTTGGACATGAAGCACGAAATCGCGCTGCGTTCGCAGCAGGCCGCGCGGTTCCACGAGGAGTCGGTGGCGATGATCGGCCGGTTCAACGCCCGATCGGAGAACCTGCAGTCGGTCATCGCGAAGCTGCGTAGCCAGCTGGGCGCGGCCAAGGCCGAACTGAGCTCCATGCGCGGCAACGCGGTGTGGCTGCGGGCGGAGGTGGCCGAGCGCCAGGCACGCATCGAGGCCCTCGAGTCCCGGATCGCCGAGCTGGAGGCCGAGGACACGGCCAACATCGTCGACCTGCCCCGCAGGGTCTCGCCCAGCATCGACGACATCTGGGGTCAGGACGAGCATCCCACGATGGTGGACCTGGCCAAGCTCAACCTGGACGGCCTTCCCGTGCTCCGTCAGGCGTGAGCACCCACTGATCTCCTACTTGTCCGCGTCGCCGACGGTGTAGCCCAACGAGGCCACCACGTCGGCGATGCTGTCTGTCGGGGCGCCTTCCAGGGCCCGCCCCAGGGCGGAGAGGTTGCTGAACGACGGGGTGCGCAGGCCCACCCGCCAGGGCGTCGGTCCACCGCGGGAGACCATCAGGCAGGAGGCGATGCCCCAGGGCGCCTCGATCTCAGTGGCGTGTTCCCCCTCCGGGACCTTCAGCCGGCGGGAGAGCCTGATCCCCACATCGCCCGGAGTCTCGTGGGCGATCGACCGCGCCACCCTGATCATGTCGACGCTGGTGCCGAGTTCGTCGATCAGGACGGAGAGGCGCGCCTCGGCGTCACCGGCGCTCCGGGTGCCGACCGGCCGGAAGAGCCCCCCGTACGCCAGGTAGCCGGACCGGCGCCGGTCAAGGTCCAGGCCTGCTGCGCGGGCCACCGGTCCGGTGAGCCCGTACCCCAGGCAGGTGTCCCGGTCCAGGACCGCCAGGCCTGCGAAGCGTGAGGTCGCGGCGAGAGTGGCCCGCAGATCCGCGGAGAGCCGGGCCACATCGTCGAGCAGTGGGTCCAGCGCGTCCAGCCATCCGTCCGGCGCGTCCGAGGCGAGGCCACCCACCCGGCACAGCATGGGGTGCACCCGGTTGCCCGTCCATGCCAGCATCGCGTCGCGCAGCGCGTCGACCGTGCGCCACAACCTGGCTGCGGTCCCGCCGTCGGCCAGGTAGCTGAGGAAACCGAGGTGGCTGTGCACCCGGGCGCACTCCGCCAGCAGGGTGCGCAGCAGGGTGGCACGCGGAGGGGGAGTCAGGCGCATCGCATTTTCGACAGTCAGCACCAGGCTCAATTCACCGCTGAACGCAGCCATCCAATCATGGCGATCCGCGAGCATGATCATGGATCTGAAATCTCGCACCTCGAATAGTTTCTCCGCGCCGCGATGTCCGTATCCGGAGGTGACGTCCGCCCCACTGATGCATCCGTCGGCCACCTCATATGTCACCCGCACCATGCCGGCGGTAGTGGGGTGTCTTGGGCCGAGAAATACGTGCTCATGCCCTGGGAGGGAAAGCCCGCCAATGCTGCACGACACCGTGGCAGACATGAATATCAATCCCTCTTTCTTCCGGGGCCGTGAAGCGGTAATCTCTTCGAGGAATCTCATCCCCCCATCAAGGAGTTTTCATGGCACGACAGATCCGCGTATTCCTCGTCGACGACATCGACGGCACGGGCGACGCCCGGACGATCGAGTTCTCGATCGGACGCGACGCCTACACCATCGACCTCTCCGAGAAGAATGCCAGCAAGCTGGAGGCGGCGCTCGCCCCCTTCATCGAGAAGGCCACCAAGGCGGGTCGCAAGACCGCCCGCAAGGCCGGGACGCGTTCCTCGGCCAAGGACACCAACGCGGTCCGCGAGTGGGCACGCGCCAACGGAATGAAGGTCTCGGACCGCGGCCGGGTGCCCGGCAACGTCGTCGCCGCCTACGAAGCCGCGCAGCAGTAGTCCGTCCGCGTTCGCGGCGGGTGAACCGCGGATCGTTGGTTCCCTCGGCGGCATCAGTAAGCTAGAGGCGGTTGCTCGGCGCGCGTCGTCGGGCCGCAGGAGGGAAAGTCACATGTTCGAACGGTTCACGGATCGCGCCCGCCGCGTCATCGTCCTGGCCCAGGACGAGGCGAAGCTGCTCAACCACAACTTCATCGGCACCGAGCACATCCTGCTCGGGCTCATCCACGAGGGTGAGGGTGTGGCCGCGAAGGCGCTCGAATCTCTCGGTATCGCCCTCGAGGCGGTGCGGGAACAGGTTGAGGAGATCATCGGTCAGGGCCAGCAGGTGCCCACGGGTCACATCCCGTTCACGCCCCGCGCCAAGAAGGTGCTGGAGCTCTCGCTGCGCGAGGCGCTCCAGATGAATCACAACTACATCGGCACCGAGCACATCCTGCTCGGGCTCATCCGCGAGGGCGAGGGTGTCGCGGCTCAGGTGCTGATCAAGCTGGGCGCGGACCTCAACCGCGTCCGCAACACGGTGCTGCAGCTCATCACCGGCTACCAGGGCCGCGAAGCATCCATGTCCGGCGCCCCGGAGACCGGCCCCGAGAAGGGCAGCTCGCAGGTGCTGGACCAGTTCGGCCGCAACCTCACGCAGGCCGCCCGCGAGAACGCGCTGGACCCGGTCATCGGCCGTGCCCACGAGATCGAGCGGGTCATGACCGTGCTGAGCCGACGCACCAAGAACAACCCGGTGCTCATCGGCGAACCAGGCGTCGGCAAGACCGCGGTGGTCGAGGGCCTGGCTCAGGCCATCGTCCGAGGCGACGTGCCCGAGACGCTGAGGGACAAGCAGATCTACACCCTTGACCTGGGCGCCCTGGTGGCCGGTTCCCGGTACCGCGGTGACTTCGAGGAGCGCCTCAAGAAGGTCCTCAAGGAGATCAAGACCCGCGGCGACATCATGCTGTTCATCGACGAGATCCACACCCTCGTGGGGGCCGGCGCGGCAGAAGGTGCCATCGACGCGGCCTCGATCCTCAAGCCCATGCTGGCCCGCGGTGAGCTGCAGACCATCGGCGCCACCACGCTGGACGAGTACCGCAAGCACATCGAGAAGGACGCGGCGCTGGAGCGTCGCTTCCAGCCCATTCAGGTGGCGGAGCCGTCGGTGGCGCTGACGGTGGACATCCTCAAGGGCCTCCGGGACCGCTACGAGGCCCACCACCGCATCACCATCACCGACGAGGCCCTCGTGGCGGCGGCCACCATGGCGGACCGCTACATCCAGGACAGGTTCCTGCCGGACAAGGCCATCGACCTGATCGACGAGGCCGGCGCCCGCCTGCGTATCCAGCGCATGACGGCCCCGCCGGACCTCCGCGAGTTCGACGACGCCATCGCCGCGAACAAGCTGGAGAAGGACGCGGCCATCGACGCCCAGGACTTCGAGCGGGCGGCCCGCCTGCGCGACGAGGAGCAGAAGCTCCGCGCGCAGCGCGCCGAGCGCGAGGAGGCCTGGAAGCAGGGAGATTCCGACATCCCCGCCGTGGTCGGCGAGGAGGAGATCGCCGTTGTGCTCTCCGGCTCGACCGGCATCCCGGTGTTCAAGCTCACCGAGGAGGAGTCGCAGCGGCTGCTCCGCATGGAGGACGAGCTGGGGAAGCGCTACATCGGCCAGAAGGACGCGGTCAAGGCACTGTCGCGGTCCATCCGTCGCACCCGCGCCGGCCTCAAGGACCCGAAGCGCCCCAGCGGCTCGTTCATCTTCGCCGGGCCCTCGGGCGTCGGAAAGACGGAGCTGACGAAGGCCCTCACCGAGTTCCTCTTCGGCGACGAGGACGCTCTCATCACCTTGGACATGAGCGAGTACTCCGAGAAGCACACCGCGTCCCGGATGTTCGGTTCCCCGCCCGGATACGTCGGGTACGAAGAGGGTGGACAGCTCACGGAGAAGGTGCGGCGCAAGCCGTTCTCGGTGGTCCTGTTCGACGAGATCGAGAAGGCACATCCGGACATCTTCAACTCCCTGCTTCAGATCCTCGACGAGGGGCGCCTCACGGACGCCCAGGGTCGCGTCGTCGACTTCAAGAACACCGTCATCGTGATGACCACCAACCTGGGATCCCGAGACATCTCCAAGAGCGTCAATCTTGGATTCTCCCGCGCGGGTGACGAGGAGTCGAGCTACGAAAAGATGAAGGCGAAGGTCTCGGACGAGCTCAAGCAGCATTTCCGTCCGGAGTTCCTGAACCGCGTCGACGAGATTGTCGTCTTCCATCAGCTCACGCAGGCCGATATCGAGCGGATCGTGGACCTGATGGTGGCCCAGATCGAGATGCGCCTGAAGGACAAGGACATGGGCATCGAGCTCACGCCCGCGGCCAAGACGCTGATCGCAAAGCGCGGCTTCGATCCGGTTCTGGGAGCCCGCCCGCTGCGTCGCGCCATTCAGCGCGACATGGAGGACATTCTGGCCGAGAAGATTCTCTTCGGGGAGCTTCAGGCCGGCCAGATCGTCCAGGTGGACGTGAGCGAGGAGGGCGCGGAGCTGCCCTTCAAGTTCACGGGCGTGGCGAAGGCGGACCTGCCCGAGCTCGCGCGGACGGCCGACGGCGACGGCGCGGCCTCAGCCTGATCCCTCACCTGATCGGGGCGGACCTTCTGGGGTCCGCCCCGATCGTCGTTGTGGCGTCTTGTTGGGTGGGAGCCCGCTGCTGTGTCGAAGCCGCTGGCGCCCGGTTCGGGGACTTGCCCCAGGTCTGGCACCTGGTGCCGGGAGCCCTGACCCGAGGCCGCCCCGCTGGGTGAGCCAGCTGCGGCGCGGAGCGCCCGCTGCTGTGTCGAAGCCTCGCGCACCGGTGCCGGGAGCCCTGACACGAGGCCCGTGCGGCCCTTGACCTCGGTCTGCTTCTCGACCGCGAGCCGGGCTCGGGTCGGGTCATTGAGGCCGCCCGGGCCTCGTCTCACGTCTCCCTGCACTAGTTCGCCTGTGGCGTGGTCGGTTCCAGGCGCGTGCCGGCAGGGCGGCCCTGGCTCGAGCCTGCTCAAGCGGGACGCCAGTTGGGTGATCGTCGGGTTGGGCATCACTGCGCGCAGCCGCCCTGCCGTCCCCCACCCTCGCGCACACCCTGCGTCTCGCGTCGGCTCCCTTCCTGCGGGTCTCAACGGTGCCTGCGCACCAGCGCAGGCGTCCTGGGGTCCCCTCGACGGCGAGGGGAGGACGGTCAGGGGGTGGGGAGGGAGGACGGTCAGGGGGTGGGGAGGGAGGACGGTCAGGGGGTGGGGAGGGGGGCGGTCAGGAGCGACACGACGAGGGCGACGATGCCGGCGGAGGCCACCGTGGCGGCCAGCACAGCAGGGAGGAGACCGTCGGCGAGGCGGTTGCCCCCGTCGCTGAGGGTGCGGTGCGTGTGGCCGTACCTCCGTCGTGACCAGACCCCGATGAGGGTGGCCAGCGCCAGGCCGGCGGCCGCGAGCGCCCAGGACCATGCCCCCATTGCTGAGGACTCGATGCGCGCGAACACCAACGAGCCGAGGCCGATCGACAGCGCGGTGCGTTGCCAGGCCAGGACGGTGCGCTCAGCCGCGAGTCCAGGGTCCGGCGGGCCGTCGCTCATCGCACCAGGAAACCGACGAACACCAGGACCCCGCTGACCGTCACGGCCGCCGCCACGGGGAGCGCGAACAGCGACGAGGGCAGGGGGGCGCCCGTGCGCAGCGCGCGCTCGTATCGGGCCCAGCCCCACCAGGCGAAGGGGGCGGCGGCGATGCCCGTCACCATCAGCACCACGGACGCGGCGACGCGGAAGGCCTCATGGATGCCCAGCCCCAGGACCTCGAGGGCGATCCCGCCGGCCAAGAGGGCGAGCGAGGTCCGGATCCAAGCGAGGAAGGTGCGCTCGTTGGCCAGCGTGAAGCGCGGATCGGGATCGTCGCCGGCCTGGTACACGGATCTGGGGAATCGCTCTCGGGCCACGGCTCCACCCTAGTGGCCCTCTGCCCTCAGCCAGCCTGTGGCGGGAAGGCCCCTGCCTTGCGTCGTCGCCCCTACACTCCGTCCAGGACAGGCGTCGCGCGCTATGGGAGGCGCCTGGCGAGATGGGGCGGGCGTCGGGACGTGGGGGAGGCGTCGGGACGGCAGGACACTAGGGTGGACGGGTGCTCTCCTTCCTCCGCGGGGCCTACGGGCGCGCCCTGACGCCCTTGGCCGTGCTGCTGCTCCGCCTCGGGGTCTCGCCCAGCGCCGTCACCATCATCGGCACCGTCGGGGTGACGGCTGCCGCGCTCTGGTTCTTCCCCCGCGGCGATCTGGCCGCAGGAGTAGCGGTGATCGCCGTGTTCCTGCTGGCCGACGGGCTCGACGGCACCATGGCCCGCCGCGGTGGGCGGGTCACGAGGTTCGGCGCCTTCCTCGATTCGACGCTCGACCGTGTGGCCGACGGCGCCGTGTTCGTGGGCCTGGCGCTCTGGGCCGCCGGCCGCGACACCGTCGCCCTGTGGCTGGCCCTGGCGTGCCTCGTGGGGGGTTTCGTCGTCTCGTACGCCCGCGCGCGGGCGGAGGCGGAGGGGTGGGACGCGTCCGTGGGCCTGTTCGAACGCTCGGACCGACTGGCCGTGGCAGGGCTAGCCGCCCTCGTCGTGGGGCTGGGGGGACCCACCTGGGTGATGGCGGGGGGCCTGGGCGTCGTCGCCGTGGGCAGCGCTGTCACCGTCGGTCAGCGGGTCCGGGCGGCGTGGGTCGCGTCGGGGCCGGCGGTTGCCGGGCGCGATCCCTCCCTCAGGCAGGGGTGACGGCCCCTCCGACCAGCCGGACCCTCACCGTCAGCGAATGGACCCGCTCGGGCGAGGACACCGTGGCGCGTTGCCCGTCCGGCAGCCGGACCCCGATCTCCACGTCGTCCGGCGTGTAGCCCTGGTCCACGACCTCGACCTCCACGCCGTCGTCGTCGAGCACCAGCGAGCTGGCACCCACGCCCAGGACAGACCCGACGGGCAGGTCCCCGTGCCAGCCGAGGGACCTCGCCTGCTGCTCGGTGATGAAGGCGCGGTAGCCGAGGAACGCCGCCACCTGCTTCGACGCGGGCGCCCGTCTCAGCGCCTCGGGGCCGTCCATCTGCAGCAGGGCGCCGTCGTCCAACACCGCCACGCGGTCCGCGATGGTGTAGGCCTCCTGATGGTCGTGGGTGACGTAGACGGCCGTCGTGTGCGTCTCGCGCAGGATCCTGGCGAGATCCTCCGCGAGCCGACGTCGCAGCCCGGTGTCCAGGGCCGAGAGCGGCTCGTCGAGGAGGAGGGCACGCGGCGACGGGGCCAACGAGCGCGCCAGCGCCACCCGCTGGGCCTGCCCCCCGGACAGCTCGGTGGTGCGGCGACCCTCGTAGCCGGGGAGCCCGACGAGGTCGAGCATCTCCGCGACCCGGGCGCGCTGCGCCTCCCTGCCGAGACCCGCCAGGCCGTAGGCGATGTTGCGCCCCACCGTCATGGTGGGGAAGAGCTGCGCGTCCTGGAAGACCATCCCGAAGTTGCGCCGGTGCACCTTCACGCCGACGAGGTCCTGGCCGTCCCAGGAGACGGTCCCCGACGCCAGCGGCTCCAGCCCGGCCACCGCCCGCAGCAGCGTCGACTTGCCCGAGCCGGAGGGCCCGAGAAGCCCCACCACGCTGCCGCGCGGCACGGCCAGGGAGACCCCGTCGACGGCGGTCGTCTGCCCGTAGCGCACGACGGCACCGCGCACCTCCAGCCCAGCTACCACGTGGCTACCTCCTTCGGCCGCACGCGTTCCGCGAGCGCCATGGTGATTCCCGCCAATCCTGCCAGGACCACCGAGGCGGCCAGGGCGAGGCCGTAGTTCTCGGCGCCGGGGCGCCCGAAGGCGCGGAAGATCAGGACGGGCAGGGTGGGGTTGTCGGGCCGGGCGAGGAACGAGGTGGCGCCGAACTCACCCAACGAGGTCGCGAACGCGAAGCCGGCGGCGAGCCCCAGGCCTCGGCCCAGGTGGGGGAACTCGATGCGCCGCAGCACCTGCAGGGGGCTCGAGCCCAGGGTCGCGGCCGCCTCCAGCTGTCGCGGGTCGATGGCCCGGAGCGTGGGGAGCAGCGTCCGCACCACGAGCGGCAACGCCACCACGGCCTGCGCGATGGGGATCAGCACGATGCTCGAGCGCAGGTCCAGCGGCGGCCGGTTGAGCGTGATCAGATACCCGAACCCGACGGTGACGGCCGAGACCCCCAGGGGCAGCAGAAACAGGCCCTCCAGGGCCGCCAGGGCGTGCCTGGCCCGCCGTCGCCGGGGACGCCTCGACGACACCAGCGCCACCAGCACGCCGAGGGTGACGGCCACCGACGTCGCGGCCAGCGCGGTGGTCAACGTGGTGCGCAGCGCCTCCCAGACGGTGGCGCCCAGGGCGTCGTCGGTGGCCAGGCGGCCGAAGTTGGCGAGCCCGAACACGCCCTCGAAGTTCAGCGATCGCCAGACCAGGTTCGCGAGCGGGAGGCCGAGCAGCAGCACCACGACGCCGCCCGTCACCGCCGCGGCCGGCCAGTCCCGCGTGAGCAGGAGGGGCCGCGACCCCGCGACGTCCGGTTGAAGCCTCAGAGCCCTGGTCATGCCCGTCTGGGCGTGTCCGCTGAGCCACAGTGTCGCGGTCACGATCACCAGTTGGGCCACGGACAGCGCGGCCGCCGCGGGCAGGTCCAGCAGCTGCGTGGTCAGGAACCAGATCTCGGTCTCGATGGTCTGGTAGCGGGTCTCGCCGAGCACCATGACGATGCCGTACGACGAGGCGCTGAACAGGAACACCAGCGACGCCGACGACAACAGCGCGGGGGCGAGGGTGGGGAGGGTCACCGTCGCGAGCACCCGCGCTGGGGATGCCCCGAGCGTCGCGGCGGCGTGGGCGAGGCGCGGGTCGAGGCGCGCCCAGAACGTGCCCACCGTGCGCACCACCACGGAGTAGTTGAAGAACACCATGGCCGCGACGATGGCGACCACCGACCCGCCGAGCCCCAGCCCGCCGAGCAGGCCGTCATCCCGCAGCAGCGACCCGAACGCCACGCCCACCACCACCGTCGGCAGCACGAACGGCACGGCGACCAGCGCCCGGAGGGTGTCGCGGCCGGGGAAGCTGCACCGGTAGAGCAGGTAGGCGCCCGGCAGCCCCAGGGCCAGGCAGGCCGCGGTCGTGGCGAGGGCCGAGCCGAGGGTGAAGCGGACTGCGCTCCACGTCCGGGGGGAGCCGAAGACGGAGGCGAACCCGTCCAGGGTCCACGCCGTCCCGTCGTGGAAGCCGCGCGCGACGAGGCTGGCGGCGGGCCAGGCGAAGAAGAGCGCCAGGAAGGCGGCGGGGATCGCGGCGGCGATCGCCCAGCCTGCCCTCCAGAGCGCACGGCTCACCTGGTGGCGTCCGTCCACGCGCGGATCCACTCGTCGCGGGAGGCGCCGATCTCGCTCTGGGGCACCTCGATCGGCTCGTCGGGGAGCACCGCGAACCGCTGCCAGACCTCCGGCAGCGGGGTCTCCGGCACGGCGGGGAACATGTACAGGTTCTCCGGGATCGCGGCCTGGACCTCAGGGGTGAGCATGAAGTCGATGAACCTGCGCGCCCCCACCTCGTTCTCGGCGCCCTTGATCACTCCGGCGTACTCCACCTGCCGGAAGCAGGTCTCCAGGAGGGCCACGGTGGTGGACGTGTCGCCGGTCACGGTGAAGGCAGGCGAGGTGGCGTAGGAGAGCACCAAGGGTCGGGGGCCCTTGCCGTCGGCGCCCGAGAAGTCCGTGTAGTAGGCCTCGGTCCAGCCGGCCGCGACCTTGGTGCCGTTGTCCATCAGCGCCCCCCAGTAGTCGAGGTACCCCTCGCCCTTGGCCCCCACCGTCGCGATGAGGAACGCCAGGCCGGGCGACGACGAGGCCGGGTTGGTCACCACCAGGAGGTCCTTGTAGCGCGGGTCCGTCAGGTCGTCGAGGGTCGCGGGGAGGGGGAGGTCGTTGGCCTCGAACCAGACCGTGTCGGCGTTGATGCAGACGTCTCCGTAGTCGACGGCGGTGAGGTCCGGGGCCTGAAGGCCCTCCGGCACGGTGGCCGCCGCGTCCGACTCGTAAGGGGCCAGGACGCCGGCCTCGGCGGCGCGGGACGCGAACGTGTTGTCGATGCCGAACACCACGTCGCCCAGCGGCGAGTCTTTGGTGAGGATCAGCTGGTTGACCAGCGCTCCGCCGTCGCCCGGGGTGGTGTAGGTGACCTCATATCCCGTCTCCTCCGCGAAGCGGTCCTTCAGCTCGTCGGGGAGGGTGAAGGCGTCGTGGGTGAACACCGTGAGGGTGTCGGTCTCGCGGAGCTCCGTCGGGCCCGACGGTGAGGAGCTCGTCCCTGCCGGTTGGGAGCCGCCGCACGCCACGAGGGTGAGGGCCACGGCTCCGACCGCGAGGGTCGTGACGATGGATTGCATGGTGCTGATCTCTCCTTTCGGAGGCTCGGCGACAGCCGAGGAGAATTCTCACTCCCTACGCCGGTGCTAACCGGATCAGGTTTGAGGGTCTGCGGTCTGCCCGCACTCTCAGCGCCCCAGTGGCGCTCCCCTGTGTGTGGGCACAAGGCTATACCCTGCGCGCCGATGGGCGAGGCGCCGTCCGGGTGGGGTCAGTTGATCTCGGCGATGCGCGTCATCGCGTCGCGCACCTGGCGGGCCCGCAGCTGGCCGATGCCCTCCACCTCCAGCAGCGCGCTGAGGGGGGCGGCGAACAGCTCCTGGATGGTGAACCGCTCCACGAGCCGGGTGACCAGGGGGGAGGGCAGCCGGCCGACCTTGGTGAGCAGGCGGATGCCGCGCGTGCTGACGGCCTGCTCCAGGTTGGGATTGGGGCCGAAGCCGAGCCGCTGCGCCACAAGCTGGCCGCTGAACAGCTCCTCGGTGGAGAAGTTGTGCAGCCGGGAGAGGTCGAACTCCGACGGGTCCTCGAGGTTGGGCGCGTAGTCCTCGGTCAGCAGCTCCGCCACGCCGTCGAAGCTGGAGGCGAGCTCCGCGTGCTGCATGGCCACCATGCGCCCCTCGACGCCCAGCACGTCGGCGTGGAACTGCATCTCCGCGGACAGCCGCCGGGTCAGCTCCAGCCGGTGCACCACGTGGGTGAGATCCCGCAGCGCCACCTGCTCGCCGATCTCCAGCGCGGTGAACTGGTCCATGAGGTCGCTCAGGCGGGTCACGACGCGCGACAGGGTGGCGAGCGTCTGGTTGGCCCGGCTGATCACCTGGGTGACGGTCTCCACGACGTGGCGACGCCCGTCCAGGAACAGCGAGACGGTCGACATCGACGCGGACACCGTCACCACCGGCACCCCGGCGGCCTGCGCCGTCCGGTCGGCCGACCGGTGCCGCGTCCCGGTCTCGGCGGTGGGCAGGTCACCGGCCGGGACGAGATGCACGCCGGCGGCGATGATCCGGGTCAGGTCGGTGGACAGGATGATGGCGCCGTCGAGCTTCGCCAACTCCCGCAGCGCCTGCTCGGTGCACTCGACCCCGATCTGGAAACCGCCTGAGCACACGTGCTGAACCCGCGAGTTGTTGCCCAGCACGATCAGCGCCCCGGTGCGCCCAGACAGGATCCGGTCGAGCCCCGCCCGCAGCGGGGTGCCCGGCGCAAGCAGCTTCAGATAGCGGCGAACCGTGGACTTCGACAACGCACCTCCCCGGGGATCAGCCCAGTCTAGGGCCGTCCGCTACGGGCGCGCCGCGTCGTCGGAGAGCCGGGCCCGGCGGTCGGTGCGCTTGACGGTCCGGCGGACGGGGCGGTCGTGCCAGAGGATCCTGGCCACCAGCACGAGGCCACCGACGGCGGCCACCAGGAAGAACACCGTCCCGAGCGCGGGGTATCCCCAGAGGCGCGGGCCCACGTCGGCGAACATGAGCAGGGCGGCGGCGATGGTGACGGCCGCCAGGATGAGTGCGGTGGACACCCGGTTGGCCACCTGCTGCAGGACCATGAGGGCGCGGTTCTCGTCGAAGGCGTCCACCTTGATCGTGAGTTCGCCGTCGCTCAGGGCGTCGAGGAGCCGGTTGGCGCGGCGGGGGAGGCGTTCCAGGAACTCCTTGCCCTCGATGCCGCCGAGGAGGCTCTGGCCGGCGCTGGGCGTCAGCCCGGCGGCGAGGATGGTGGGGAGGTTGGCTCGGATCGCCTCCACCGGCGTGAACGAGGGGTCGAGGTGCTGCGTCGCCTGGTCGAGGTTGAGCAGGGCCTTCGCCACCAGCGTCATCTCGGCCGGCGGCCGGAGCCCGTGCGTGCCGGAGATGCGGGCCAGCTGCATGAGCACCGCGCCCGCTTGGAGGTCGGCACCCATGGACAGGGTCGAGGACACCAGGTGGGACACGTCGTCGCGGAAGGCCGCCGCGTCGTACTCGTCGGTGGGATGCCCCATGTCGGCGAGCACGGCCGCCGCCCCCTCGCCGTCCCCGTCGCCCGTGGAGACCAGGAGCTTGACGATCGAGCTGCGCAGCCGGCCGGGAAGCCGCACCACCATGCCCACGTCCAGCAGGGCCACCCGGTGGTCCGGGGTGAGGAACAGGTTTCCCGGGTGCGGATCGGCGTGCAGGATGCCGTCGATCAGCATGGCCTTGAGCATGAAGCGGAACAGCGACGCCGCCAGCCGGGCACCGTCGACGTCCAACATCGTCAGCGGCCCCACGTCGGTGATCTTCCGGCCCGGCATGAACTCGAGCGTGAGCACGTCGTCGGTCGAGTAGTCCGCGACGTAGCCGGGCACGAGCAGGTCCGGTTCGTCGTCGACCAGCTCGCGGAACAGGTCCAGGTTGGCGGCCTCCTTGCGGTAGTCCAGCTCGTCGGCCATGGAGCGACGGAACTGGGCGAGCATCCTCGCGGCGCCCAGCCGGGGCCCGACGGGGGTGTTCGCGTCGGCGAAGTCCGCGAGCTCGCCCAGGGACGCCAGGTCCCGGCGGACCCGGTCGCGCACGCCCGGCCGGAGCACCTTGACCACGACGTCCCGGCCGGAGCGGGTGACGGCCCGGTGAGCCTGGGCAAGGGACGCGGAGGCGAGCGGCGCATCGTCGAACTCGGCGAACAGCGTGCCGACCGGGGCGCCCAGCGACTCCTCGATGCGGGCCCGGATCTCCTCGACAGGCACGGGTTCGACGTTGTCCTGCAGCCGCGTCAGCGCCTCCGTGTAGGCGGCGGGGAGCAGATCCTGGCGGGTGGACAGCAGCTGACCGAACTTGATGAAGGTGGGGCCCAGGCTCTCCAACGAGGCGGTGAAGCGCTCGGCGTCGTCGCGTTCTGCAGGCTCGGCTGGTTCGCCGGGGATCGGTGAGGAGTCCGTGCTGAAGGCCTTCAGGTGCCGGACGAGCAGACCGCCCAGCTGGGTCATCATGGCGACGTCGGGCATCTCTCTCCTCGCTGGCTGTCGTGTTCCTCACGTTAGCCCACGGTCCGAGCGGCCGTGTCCGCTGCGAGCGAAGGCGTTTGACCTTCACGCGACGTCAAGGTTTACCGTCGTGGACATGACCGATGTTCAGACCCTCACGTCCCTTCTCGCCAGCTCCGACGGCACGGCCAGGCGCCACGCGGCGCTTGCCCTGGGCACGTCGCGCGAGCCCGAGGCCACCCGGGTGCTCCTCGACCGGCTGCCCGTGGAGGGCGACCCACGGGTCCGCGAGGACCTGACGTGGGCGCTCGTCCAGCACGCCGGGGCGGCGGAGCCGGAGCTCCTCGCCATGCTGACCAGCTCCGAGCCCGACGACCGCCGCACCGCGGCGCACGTCCTGAGCAAGATCGGCGACCCCGCCCACTTCGAGCCCCTCAGCCCTCTGGTGGGTGACGAGCACGCGGACGTCGCGATCAAGGCCTATCGAGCCGTGGCGAACACCGGCCGGCCCGAGGCGGCCGACGCCCTGGCCGGACGCCTGGGCGACGGCGACGCGGTGCAGCGCGACGCCCTCACCTCGGCCCTCCATCGCCTCGGTGAGGCTTCGGTCCCGGCGCTGACCACGGCGCTGGGTGACGTGGACGCCGACGTCCGGGCGCACGCGGCGGAGGCGCTCGGCCACATCGGTGGCCCGGCCGCCGATGCGGCCGTCGGCGCCCTGGAGGCGGCGGCCGCCGATGCCGACGCCGAGGTGCGGCTGCACGCGGTCTCGGCGCTGGGTCAGCTGTCCGAGGTGGCGGACGAGGCCCTCGCCCGCGTGGCGGCTGGGCCCGACGGTGTCGCGGCTCAGGTGGCGGCGCGGTTCGTGGCACGCAGGGGCGCGACAGCCACCGCCTGACGGTCCGCCACGAGCCGGCCGGCCAGCAACCGCATGCGGCCGTCGGGGGAGTTCACCTGTCCCTCGACGGCCCGTGCGGCCGCGTCGCCGTCCAGCTGTCCCAGCGCGACCAGGGCCGCGAACCGCACCTCCGGGTCTGGATCAGCCAGCAGGTTCGCCAGCGGCCCGGAGGCGGCAGGGTCCCTGGCCAGGCCCAAGCCCTCGGCGGCCAGGGCGCGGACCGCGGGCGCGGGATCCGACAGCGCCTCCATGAGCGGGCGGGGAGCGCCGGGGATCCTGGCCAGGGCACCGGCCACCTCGTCCCTGAGCCCAGGACGCGGGTCCCCGAGCGACCCGATCAGGGCGTCGAGGGCCCCGGGGCCGCCCACCTGGCCGAGGCTGAACGCGGCCTTCGACGCGACCTGGACGGCCTCGTCGCGCAACAACTCCGCCAGCACCGGGACCCCGGCCGGATCGCGCAGCTTGCCCAGCACGTGGGCCAATGCGTGCCGCGCCAGCTCGTCGCCGTCCGCCAGGGCCTCGGCCAACCGGGCCGCGACACCCACGCCCCGCTGGCTGATCGCCCAGGTGGCGACCTCCCGCACGCCGGGCTCCGGGTCCGTCCGGAGGAGCTCCACCAGGTCCTCGAAGGACGCGGCCGCGTGATGGTCCAGCGCCGCCCGGAACCGGACGGCTCCCTCGGGATGGCGCAGCCTCTCGCTCAGGGCGATGGCGTCCAGCACGTCCTCCCATCCGGCCTCTGCCGGCCCCGACAAGGCGCGTAGCCGCCGGAGCAGCTCCTGCTCGGCGGCGATCCGCCGCTCCACGGCCTCCGCGTGGGCGCTCAGGAGGGATGCGGCGTCGAACGACGGCTCGTCGAGGGCGCTGCGCACGTCGCTCAGCGACAGCCCCAGCGACTTGAGGTGCTGGATGGCCAGCAGCCTGCCCATGTCCTCATGCGAGTACAGCCGGTAGTCCCCGGAGGAACGGCCGCTCGGCACCAGCAGGCCCAGCTCGTCGTAGTGCCGCAGGGTCCGCTGTGAGAGCCCGGTGCGGCGGGCCACCTCCCCGATCCGCAGCGCCTCCACGTCCGCCTCAGCCCCGCCCGGGGGCGTGAAGGGCCAGCTTCTCGATCGCCTCCGCCAGGGAGCCGACCTCCGTCACCTTCAACCCACCCAGCCGGGGGACCTTGACCGTCACGTCGCGCGACCCCTTCGGTACCAGGGCCAGCTCGAAGCCCAGCCTGGCCGCCTCCGCCAGCCGCCGCTCCACGCCGGGCACCCGCCGCAGGTCACCGGCGAGCCCCACCTCGCCCAGCGCGATCAGCCTGCGAGGGAACTGCCAGTCGACCGCGGCCGACGCGATCGCGATCGCGGCCGCGAGGTCCACAGACGGGTCCGTGACCCGCGCCCCGCCGACGGTGGAGACGTAGACGTCGTGCTGGGACAGCGGGAGCCGGACCTTCCGCTCCAGGACGGCGAGCACCATCGCGATGCGCGAGTTGTCCAGGCCGTGGGTGGTGCGCCGCGGCGACGACTGGTACGGCGACGGCGCCACCAGCGCCTGGATCTCCGCGAGCAGCGGCCTCCTGCCCTCCATGGTCACCGTGACGCAGGTGCCCGGCGTCGGCTCGGTGTGCTCGGTGGTGAACAGCCCCGACGGGTCCGGCACCTCGACGATGCCCGTCTCGCTCATCTCGAAGCAGCCCACCTCGTCGGCGGGGCCGAATCGGTTCTTGGTGGCGCGCACCATCCGGAAGCCGGAATGCCGGTCTCCTTCGAAGGTGAGCACGACGTCGACGAGGTGCTCCAACGTGCGCGGACCGGCGATCGAGCCGTCCTTGGTGACGTGGCCGATGATGATCACCGCCATGCCCTCGCGCTTGGCCACCCTTCCGAGGGCCCCGGTCACCTCGCGCACCTGCGACGGCCCGCCCGGCGCGCCCTCGGCCTCTGCCGTGGCGATGGTCTGCACGGAGTCCACCACCAGTAGCGACGGGCGGACGGTCTCCACGTGGCCCAGGACGGTGCCGAGGTCGTTCTCGGAGGCGAGATAGAGGCCCTCGTGGACGGCCCCGGTCCGTTCCGCGCGGAGGCGCACCTGCGACGCGGACTCCTCGCCGGAGATGTAGAGCGTGGTCTGGCCGGACCGGGCCCACTTGGCCGCGACGTCGAGCAGCAGCGTCGACTTCCCGACCCCAGGTTCCCCGGCCAGCAGCACGACGGCGCCCGGCACGATCCCCTTGCCCAGGACCCGGTCCAGCTCGGCGATGGTGGTGAGCCGGCGCTGTGCCCCGTCGGTGGGCACCTCGGTGATGGGGACCGCGGCGTCCGTGGGCACGGAGGTGGACACCTGCCTCAGCTTTGGTGCGCCTCGCTCGACGACGGAGCCCCAGCTCTGGCACTCGCCGCACTTGCCGACCCATCGCACCGACGTCCAGCCGCACTCGGTGCAGTGGTACGTGTCCTGTTTCTTAGCCACGCCAGTGAGCTTAGGTGCCGCCACCGACATCAGCGGTGCGTGTGGGCCCCTGCCCTCCGGGACGTGCGGCGCCGCCGCCGGGCGTCCCGGCAGTGAGCGTCAGGTGGTCAGATAGTGACGGGGCCGTTGGAGGTCTCGAACGTGACGTTCGAGATGCCTGGGGTGCCGTGGGGGGCGACGAGGTCCAGGCGGATGCCGTCGATCTCGTCCGCCACCGGCATGGCAAGCCACTCGGAGAGGCGATCGGCGGAGCCGGAGATCTGCAGCGACGTCAGCTTCACCTCGCCCTGCAGGGCCGCGGGGCGCAGGGAGTCGTCGCTCTTCCACTCCAGGAAGTAGGGCAGCTGAGGATCGGCGATCAGACCGCGGATGCCGATCTGCACCCACTCGAGCCGGCGGCCGTCCGGGAAGTGCCGGAGGCCCGGGACCGCGGCGCGCTCGAGGCGCTGCTCGAACGGCGCGATGTCCGGGACGCTGATCACCCAGCCCATCCATCCACCGCCCATCGCGGAGCGGGCGCGGACGGCCTGCCCGAAGGCCGCCTTGTCCGCGGCGGGGTGGTCCAGCACCTCGACCACTTCGATGTAGCGGGCGTCAGCCAACGGGATGATGTGGTTGCGCGTACCGAACCGCGGATGGAAGCCGCCGTCCTTGTAATCAGTGCCCAGCGCCTCGGCGAGCCGTGATGCCTCAGCCTTGAGGCCGTCGGGGCCGGTCGCGAAGATCAGATGGTCGACGTGCATAGAGCCATTCTTGCCCTGATCACCGCCAAACCACTAATCGGGCAGAGCCGCCCCTGCGTTCGACGGGTAGGGTTGCCGGGTGTCCACGTCGAAGGTCCTGCTGTCGACCACCTCCGTGTTTCCGGAGGCGTCGGCCAGCGCATTCGAGCTCGCCGCCTCGCTCGGCTATGACGGCATCGAACTGATGGTGGGTGTCGATGCCCTGTCCACGGACATCGACGCCATCGAGAAGCTCTCCTCCTATCACGGCGTGCCCGTGTTGTCGGTGCACGCGCCCACGCTCCTGGTCACTCAGAGCACGTGGGGGTCGGACCCCTGGGACAAGCTGAGGCGCTCGGGCGAGGCCGTGCAGCAGTTCGGCGGCGACACCGTCGTGGTGCACCCCCCGTTCCGGTGGCAGAAGGAGTACGGCGCGGGCTTCGTCGCCGGGATCAAGCGCCTCAACGCCGAAACCAGCGTGAAGTACGCAGTCGAGAACATGTATCCCTGGCGGACGCCCGCCGGTCACTTCCAGGCCTACCTGCCCGGCTGGGACCCCACGTCGTACGACTACGACCACCTCACGCTGGACCTCAGCCACGCGTCCACCTCGCAGAGGCAGTCGCTGGACCTGGTGCACGCCTGGGGTGACCGGCTGGCTCACGTGCACCTCACGGACGGGCGCGGATCCCTCAAGGACGAGCATCTGATGCCCGGCGAGGGGGATCAGGCCGCGTGGACCGTGGTCGAGGAGCTGGCGGCCTCGGCCTTCGGGGGGCACATGGTGTTGGAGGTCTCCTCGCGGAGGGCGCGGTCGCGTCACGAGCGCGAGGTGCTGCTGGGTGAGTCGCTGGCCTCCATCCGGGCAGTGTTGGCGAAGGGTGCGGCGAGGAGAGTGGATGTCGCGTCTTAACAGCGCGGTGCGATCGCTGATCAGGTCGCGGAGGGTGCAGTCGTCAGCCTTGGCCTCGGGCGCGGCCGAGGAGTTCGCCAAGGCCTACGTCGCGGGGGAGTCGATCGACGACGCGGTCCAGGTGGTCCGCACGCTCCGTCGCCAGGGGCTCCTCGCGTCGCTGGCCTACCTGCCGAGCTCCGACGACGAGGCCGAGACCACCGGCGTGCTGTGCCGGGCGCTGGAGGCGTTGGGGGACGACGCTCGCGGGGTCGAGATCTCGGTCAAACCCTCGTCGCTGGGCCTCCGCGAGAGCGCGGCGAGCGCCCAGGCGCGGCTTGAGGACCTGTGCCGGTCCACCGAGGCCCACAGGGCGAGGGTCACCCTGGAGATGCAGGGCACCGAGGACTACGACGGGGTGCTCGCGCTGTGGGGCGGGGCGCGGGAGCGCTGTGACCGGATCGGGCTCACCCTGCCGGCGGACATCCGCCGCTCCGAGCGCGAGGTGGTGCGGCTCGCCGCCGGGGGAGCCCCCATCCGGGTGTGCGTCGGCTCCTACCCCGTGCCGCAGAGCGCCGGCTACCGCAGCGAGCGGGAGAAGTCGTTGGCGATGGTGCGGTGCGTGCGCCGCGCCATGGAGAACGGCGCCTACACCATGGTCGCCTCCCACGACCCCACGATCATCGCCATCGCCCAGGACCTGGCGCGCCGCAACGCGGTGGGCCGTGACGGCTTCGAATTCCAGATGTTCTACGGCGTGCGCCCGCTCGAGCAGCGCCGGCTCACCGACATCGGCTACCGCTCCCGCACCTACGTCCCCTTCGGGCCGGCCTGGTTCGAGTACCTGACCACCCGGATCGCGGCCCGCCCCCGCACGCTCTACAGCTACCTGCGGGCCATCTCGGACAAGCGATGACGGCATCCGTCGCACTCGAGGGCGAGCCGTCCACCCGCCGCCTCCTGCGGACCGAGATGGCCATCGTGCTGCTGCTGTCGCTGGGCCAGTCGGCCGTCTACGCGCTGCTCTCGATCATCGAGAAGGTCACCAGGCCCATCCCGCTGAACCAGCAGACCACGTCGATCAACACCAGCGCCACGCCCGACCGTCCCTGGCTGGACCTCGCCTACCAGCTGGCCTGGATGACCTTCCCCCTGGTCCCGGTGGCGTTGGCCCTGTACCTGCTCGCCACGCAGCACCGCCCCGCCGAGGGGCCGTGGCGGGTGATGGGCTTCGATCTGCGGCGCCCCGGCTTCGATCTGGCGTGGGGCTTCGGCGTGTTCGCGGTGATCGGCGTCGCGGGGCTGGCGTTCTACCTGTTCGCGGTCGAGATCGGGATCAACACCCAGGTCAGCACGGCCAACCTCGCCGCCAACTGGTGGACCGTGCCGGTCCTCGTCCTGCGTGCCGTGATGAACGGCGTGCTGGAGGAGGTGCTGATGATCGGCTACCTCTTCACCCGCTGGGCCCAGACGGGTGGGCGGATGTGGGTCATCGTCGTGGCCAGCGCCGTCATACGAGGCGGCTACCACCTGTACCAGGGGTTCGGTGGCTTCATCGGCAACCTGGTCATGGGACTGGCCTTCGGGTGGCTGTACCTGAGGATCAAGCGGGTCATGCCGCTGGTCGTCACGCACTCGCTGCTCGATATCGTGGCCTTCGTCGGTGCCCCGCTGCTGCCGGTGCTGCTCGCAGCCCTCGGCCGCTGACCCTCAGCCCATCCAGGAGCCGACGGCGAGGCCGAGCACCGCCGCCCCCAGACTCAGCGCCAGCATGGCGAGGGCGAGTCCGACGGCGGCCGCGGGACGGCGCGCGCGCACGAGCCACACCACCTCGACAGAGGCCGTGCTGAAGGTGGTGAAGCCGCCCAGGAACCCCACCCCGAGCACACCCCGCATTGCCCCCTCCGCGCCCCCCGCGGCCCATCCGGTGACCGCGCCGAGCAGGAACGAGCCCAGGACGTTGATCGCGAGGGTGGCCGTCGGCAGGGTGCGCGGCAGGCGGACCGTGAGGGCGCCGTCGAGCATGAAGCGCGCGGCCGCGCCCAGTCCGCCGGCCGCGGCCACGCCGAGGGGGATCACGCCCGCCCCGTTCCGCGGATCGCCCGCCGCACCAGCGCCATGGCGGCCCACGCGGCGAGGAACCCGCTCACCAGGCTCGCTCCCGCGTAGAGCGCTGCGAGGGCCACGTCCCCTCCTCCACCCAGCGCCACGGTCTCCAGCACGAAGGTGCTGTAGGTGGTGTAGCCGCCCAGCAGCCCCGTGCCGAGGGTGAGTTGCAGTGTCCGCCGGCGCCCCCCGTCGAGGGTGACGAGGCTGAGCGCCTCGAGCAGGGCGCCGAGGACCATTGCTCCCGAGACGTTGATGCCGAACGTGGCCCACGGGAACTGGCCCGGGCCCGCGCCGAAGGCCGACTCCAGCGCGTAGCGCACCGTGGTGCCGGCGGCCCCTCCCACGGCCACGAGCCCCACCAGGGCGGGGCGCAGATGGGCTGGGAGGGTCGGGGAGGGTGAGGTCACCGCCACTCCAGCGGCGTGCGCCAGTCCACCACCGAGGTCGGGACCGTCAGCACCGGCCGGTGCTGATGGTGCACCAGGTGCGTCCCGACGGCGGCGTCGAGCAGGCCGTGGAACCGCCCGCTGCGCCCCGGCCGCCCCGTGCCGACGACGATCACCGCCGCGTCCACGGCGCGCGCGAGATGCGTGAGTGCCCGGTCCGGGCGTCCCGCCAGGTAGCGGAACTCCCAGGCCACGCCGGACCCGGCCAGGGCGGCGTCGATGGCCGCCACGATGCTCGCCTGCCTCCGCCTCCACTCCTCGTCGTCGGACAGGTCCGGATCCATGTCGCTGTGCTCAACGGTGCCGTCGGGATGCTCCCGCTCGACGACTCGCCCCGGGTCCGCATAGGCGCAGTAGAGGACGCCGCCCTGGGCGCCGGCCAACTCGGCCGCGGTCAGGAGCACCAGGTCCGGCTGCTCGGGCGTGACGCCCACGACGATGGCGTGACCCGCGAACGGCGTGATGCGTGAGGGATGGGGTTGTGGGACCTGGGTCATCGTCGGCCTTCCGCTCGTCGGGGACATTCGAAACACTACCCACCGCGGTGCCCGCCCAGGGGCGCCGCATGGACAACGCCCGGGAGGGCCGGGCGTCGGCGACGTAGACTTCCGCCCATGCGTGTTGGAGTCTTCGGCGCGACCGGACAGGTCGGCGGCGTCATGCGTCGCCTCCTCGAGGAGCGCAATGTCCCGGTTGAGCAGATCCGCTACTTCGCCTCGGCGCGGTCGGCGGGCAGGGTGCTGCCCTGGAAAGCGGCCGAGGTGGTGGTGGAGGACATCGAGACGGCCGACTTCGCCGGCCTCGACGTCGCCCTGTTCTCGGCCGGCGGCTCGACGTCGAAGCTGTGGGCGCCCCGCGTGGCGGAGGCCGGCGCCACCGTCGTGGACAACTCCTCGGCCTGGCGGATGGACGACCGGGTCCCCTTGGTGGTCTCCGAGGTGAACCCCGGGGACGTGGCCAGGGCCGAGCTCGGCATCGTCGCCAACCCCAACTGCACCACCATGGCCGCCATGCCGGTGCTCAAGCCGCTGCACGACCTGGCGGGGCTCGAGGCGCTGCAGGTCACCACGTTCCAGGCCGTGTCCGGTTCGGGCGTCAAGGGCGTGGAGGCCCTGGCCTCTCAGCTGGGCCAGGTGGAGGACCCCCGCGTCCTGGCGCTCGACGGCTCGGCATTCCGGCCCGCCGACACCGCGCCCTACGTGGCACCCATCGCCTTCAACGTGGTTCCGCTGGCCGGCAACCTCGTCGACGACGGGGAGGGCGAGACGGACGAGGAGAAGAAGCTGCGCAACGAGTCGCGCAAGATCCTTCACCTGCCCGACCTGCGGGTCGCGGGCACCTGCGTGCGGGTCCCCGTGTTCTCGGGGCACTCCCTGTCCGTGCACGCCCGGTTCGCCGACGACATCACGCCCGAGCAGGCACGGTCCGCGCTCGCGGGCGCTCCGGGGGTCCGGCTGGTCGACGTGCCCACGCCGCTGGAGGCGGCCGGGGCGGACCCCTCCCTGGTGGGGCGGATCCGCCAGGACCGCAGCGTCGAGGGCAACCGCGGGCTGGTGTTGTTCATCAGCAACGACAACCTGCGCAAGGGTGCCGCGCTCAACGCAATCCAGATCGCGGAGCTGCTGATCCCATGAGGATCGCCCTGATCGGAGCGGGCGCCATGGGGGAGGCGCTGCTTGCCGGCTGGCTCGCGGCCGGCCATCCCGCGCAGGAGCTCAGCATCGTCGAGCCCGCCCGCGAGCGCGCAGAGACGATCCGCGCGCGCCACGGCGTGCGGGCGGTGGAGACGGCGCAGGCCGCCACCGCCGATGTCGTGGTCCTCGCCGTCAAGCCCCACCAGATCGACGGCGTGCTGGCCGAGCTGTCGCGGCACCTGAGCGCCGCGTCCGCACCCCTGGTGGTCTCCATCGCGGCGGGCACCCCGATCGCGCAGCTCGAGGCGGGCCTGCCGCCGGGCTCCGCCGTCGTCCGGGTGATGCCCAACACCCCCGCGCTGGTGGGCCAGGGGATGGCCGGAGTCGTGCCCGGCACCGCCGCCTCTGCGGAGCAGGTGGCCGTGGTCACGGGGCTGATGAACGCCGTCGGGCGCAGCATCGTCATCCCCGAGAAGCAGATCGACGCGCTCACCGCGGTCTCCGGCTCAGGCCCGGCCTACCTCTTCTACGTGGCGGACGCCATGATCGAGGCCGGCGTGCACCAGGGCCTGACGCGGGCCGAGGCCACGGACCTGGTGGTCCAGACCTTCGTCGGTTCCGCCGCGCTCCTGGCCACCGGCACGCGGGCCGCCGAGCTGCGCGAGCAGGTCACCTCGCCGGCCGGCACCACCGCCGCCGCGCTGCGGGTTCTGGACGAGCGCGGAGTCCGGGCGGCGTTCCTGGCGGCCATGGAGGCATGCGCCGAGCGCGGTCGGGCCATGGCCGTCTGAGTGGGATTGGTCGATCCTCCCCAGGAGCAGTTAAGATTCAGAGTCTGGCCCAGCGCGGTCGGACACATTTGAACCACCCGGATCATCCGGTTAGGAAAGGCGAACAGTGGGCTCTGTCATCAAGAAGCGTCGCAAACGTATGGCCAAGAAGAAGCACCGCAAGCTGCTGAAGAAGACGCGCATCCAGCGTCGTCGCGCCGGCAAGTAGTGGCACCACCCTCGCGGGTACTGCTGCTCACCCGCTCCGGATGCCACCTCTGCGTGGACGCCGAAGCGGTCGTGCGTAGCGCCTGCGAGGACCTCGGGGTGCTCTGGCGCTCGGTCGACGTCGACTCGGACGAGAACCTTCGCGCCAGGTTCACCGACCACGTGCCCGTCACCTTCGTCGATCAGCGGCTGCTCAGCTACTGGTTCGTCGACGACGGCGCGCTACGTGGGAGGTTGACCACCCAGGCCCCCCGGGACATGCCAGCCGATTGGATCCCGTCGCTCGTCGACCAGCCCTGAACGGATACAGATCGCAGTGACCGATTCCCTGGAACCGACCTCACCGGCCACGCCGCCGGAGTTCGAGCCGACCGGTGGGTCCGTCACGTTCGTGGGGTCCGGCCCCGCCGACCTGGGCCTGCTCACCCTCTCCGGATCGCGGGCCATGCGCTTCGCCGACCTCCTCATCGTCGACCCCACGGCCGACGTGGAGCAGGTCAGGTCACTGGCCCCCGCCCACGCCGAGGTCAGGATCGCCGGGGGAGACGACGAGGTGGCCGACATCCTCGGCGCCGTCGCGCGTGGCCGCCGCGTGGTGCGCCTCCACTCGGGGGACTACTTCACCGACGCGGACTCCGCCGGCGTGCTGCCCGAGGTGCTGGCCGAGGCCGGCATCCGGGCCAACGTGGTGCCCGGGGTCAATCGCTGGAGCGCGGCCCTGTCCTTCGGCGGCGTGTCCGCGACGGCCGCCTTCGCGGCGCTGGACGCCACGGTTCAGGTGCCCGACATCGAGTCATGGCCCGCCGCCGACACCCTCGTGGTGCGCGCCGCGGGCAGCCTGGCGCGCGACGTGGCGGCGCAGGCCGCCCTCCGCTACGGCCGCGACGGCCAGTGCCTCAGCCTCGTCGGCGTGGGCACCACCTCGCAGGTGAGCGAGGTCGTCACCTGGGCCGAGATCGACGACATCGACGCGCCCGAGTGCTACTTCATCGTCGGTCCGGGTATCGAGGACGTCCGCCGCCAGCGCTACGCCTGGTTCGAGGGCAAGCCGCTGTTCGACTGGCGGGTCATCGCCCCCCGCACCAAGGACGACCTGAGCTCCCTGATCGAGGAACTGGCCCACTACGGGGCGGGCACCGAGCTTGTGGCCACCATGTCGATCGAGCCGCCGCGCACAGAGCAGGGCATGGAGAAGGCGGTCCGGGGCCTCGTCGACGGGCGCTACCTGTGGCTCGTGCTGACCTCGCCCCACGCCGTGGCCGCCATCGCGGAACGGCTGACCGAGCACGGCCTGGACTCGCGCGCGCTGTCGGGGATCAGCCTGGCGGCCGTGGGCCGTGGGACCGTCGAGGCGCTGGCGAGGCTCGGCCTCGTGGCGGACCTGACGCCCGTCGTCGAGAACACGACGGGGGGCCTGGCCACCGAGTTCCCCGCCTACGACGACCTCATCGACCCCCTCAACCGCGTGCTCGTCCCGTCCGCCGACGTGTCGGTCGAGCCGCTGCTCGTGGGCCTCAGCCGCCTCGGCTGGGAGGTCGAGGAGGTCACCGCCTACCGGACGGTGCGCGCCGCCCCGCCGCCCCCCGAGGTCCGCGACGACATCAAGACCGGCATGTACGACGCCGTGGTCTTCACCTCCGCCACGGCTGTGCGCAACATGATCGGCATCGCGGGCAAGCCCCACCCGGCCACGGTCGTCGCGGCCATCGGGCCGGCCACGGCGGCCGCGTGCGAGATGCACGGCCTGCGCGTCGACGTCATCGCGGACGCTCCCACCTTCGAGTCGCTCGCCGAGGCCCTCGCCCGCTTCGCGGACCGACGCAGGGCCGACCAGCTGGCCGCGGGTCTCCCCGTGACCAAGCCGTCGCAGAGGAAGCGCCGCAAGCGCCGCAAGGCAGTTGCCCCGACAGACTAGGGTGATGAGCGTGACAGAGGCGACGAAGGTGCACGTCATGCGGCACGGCCAGGTGGAGAACCCCGGCGGTGTCCTCTACGGCCGGCTACCCGGCTACGGGCTCTCCGAGCTCGGCCGCCAGATGGCTCAACGGATGGCCACCTACTGGCAGGACGTCCCGCTCACCCATCTCCGATGCTCACCCCTCCAGCGCGCCCAGGAGACCATGGCACCCACCGCGGCGTTGTTCGCGGAGCTCCAGATCGCCACCGACGAGCGGGTCATCGAGGCCGACAACAGGTTCGAGGGCATGGTGTTCGGGAAGGACAACCGGGCGCTGCGTGATCCACGGATGTTCTGGCACATGCGCAACCCGCTCCAGCCCAGCTGGGGCGAGCCCTACAAGGAGGTGGCCGCCAGGATGCGGGCCGCCATCCAGGACGCGGCCGCCGCGGCGGGCCCCGGGGGACAGGCGCTCGTCGTCAGCCACCAGCTGCCCATCTGGATCGCCCGCAGCGACGCGGAGGGCCGGCCGTTGGTCCACGATCCGCGCCGCCGCCAGTGCACCCTCTGTTCGGTCACCAGCTTCACCCTCCGTGACGGCCAGGTGACGGCCGTGGACTACGCCGAGCCCGTTGCCGACCTCCTGCCCGCCGTGCGCAACCGGCGGTTCAAGGTCGGCACGTGAGGCTGCTGCTCGCGGCCTCAGCGTCGCTCCTGCTGCTGGCGGGGTGCGGTGCGCAGGCAGGGTCGGACGGCGTCGGCTTCGAGGGCGGCGACGGCACCGTCACGATCGTGCCGGCGGAGCGTCGCGAGCCGGCCCCCACCCTCAGCGGCGTTGCCCTGAACGGCGAGGAGGTCTCGACGGCTGATCACGCGGGGAAGATCGTGGTGGTCAACGTCTGGGGCTCCTGGTGCGCGCCCTGCCGCGCCGAGGCCCCGGAGCTGGTCGAGGCCCAGCGCGAACTGGGCGACGGCGTGGCCTTCCTCGGCGTCAACACCCGGGACCTCGACGTGGCCCCAGCCCAGGCGTTCGAGCGGGCGTTCGGCCTCACCTACCCCAGCATCTTCGATCCCGACGGCCGGCTCCTCCTGGGCTTCGCCCAGCTACCGCCCAAGGCCATCCCCAGCACCGTGGTGATCGACGCCGAGGGCCGGGTGGCCGCGCGGGTGCTCGGCACCGTCGACGCCACCACCCTCGGAGGCATCGTCTCGGACGTGGCGGCCGGCTCATGATCCTGCTCGAGTCCTGGGCGGGGCAGGCCCTGACGTCGTCCATGCTCGTGGCCATCCCCGTCGCGATGCTGGCCGGTCTCGTGTCGTTCCTCTCGCCCTGCGTGCTGCCGCTGCTGCCCGGGTACCTGTCCTATGCGTCGGGGCTCGGGTCGGCGCAGATCGCCGACGGCACGGCCTCGAAGCGCCTGCTGATCGGTGGCACGCTCGGGTTCATTCTCGGCTTCTCTGTCGTGTTCGTGCTCACGGGGGCGCTGCTGGGGGGCATCGGGGCGGCGCTCCTGACCAACGCCCGCCTGATCACCGTCGTCCTGGGCGTCGTCATCATCGTGCTGGGGGCCGGCTTCGCAGGCTGGCTGCCGGTCCCCTCGGGGTGGCGTCCCGCCGTCGCGCCGCGCCTCGGCGTGTGGGCCTCACCCCTGCTCGGCATGGTGTTCGGACTCGGGTGGACGCCCTGCATCGGCCCCGCCCTGTCCGTCGTGCTGACGCTCGCCCTCAACGAGGGCTCGGCCACGCGCGGGGGGATCCTCGCGTTCGCCTACGCCCTCGGCCTCGGCCTGCCGTTCCTCGCGTTCGCCGTCGCATTCACGGAGCTGGCGCCGCGCTTCGACTGGATCAAGCGCCATGGGCTGCTGCTCCAGCGGATCGGCGGCGTGTCGATGATGCTGGTGGGCCTCGCCATGGTGGTCGGATGGTGGGATGCGCTCATCGCGGTGCTGCGCCAGTGGGCGGCCGCCTACGGGACGATCCTGTGACCGCGGATCCGGGACGCACGCTCGGCCCGCTCCAGCTGCTGCGCTGGGCCTGGGGCCAGCTGACGTCCATGCGCACGGCCCTGATGCTGCTGTTCCTGCTGGCGCTGGCGACCGTGCCGGGCTCGATGATCCCGCAGCAGAGCATCTCCCCGATCTCGGTGCTGGACTTCAAGCGCGACAACCCGTTCTGGGACTCGATCCTCGAGCCGCTCGGGTTCTACGACGTGTACACCTCGCCCGCGTTCTCGGCCGTGTACCTGCTGCTGTTCGTCTCGCTCATCGGCTGCATCCTGCCCCGCATCTCCAAGTACCTCGGTGCGGTCAGGAAGCCGCCCCCGGCCCTCCCCGCCAGGATCGAGCGGCTCCCGGCGGTGGCCCGCGGTCCCGTCGACGGCGCCCCGGCCGACGCCATCGCCGCGGCCGAGGCGTGGCTGAGGTCCAGGCGCTACCGCGTCCGGCGCTCCGACGAGGGGGTCTCGGCCGAGCGCGGCTACTCCCGCGAGGCGGGCAATCTCGTCTTCCACGTCTCCCTCATCGCCATGCTGATCGGCATGGCCTGGTCCAACCTGTGGGGGTTCCATGGCACCGCGGTGGTCGTGGAGGGCCGCGGGTTCGCCAACGTGATCACCCAATACGACGACTTCACCTCCGGATCGCTCGTCGACACGGACACGCTCGAGGCGTTCGCCGTCGGCATCGAGGAGTTCCGCGCCTCGTTCGAGACCGGCGAGGTGCAGCGCGGGGCGGCCCGCCAGTTCGACGCGGACGTGACCCTCACCGACGCCGCCGGCACGCGGGCGGCGCTGCTGACCGTCAACGAGCCACTGATCACCGAGGGCGGGACGCAGATCAACCTCATCGGACACGGGTACGCGCCCCTCTTCACGGTCACCGACGGCAACGGCGACGTGGCCTACAGCGGCCCGGTGGTCTTCCTGCCCCAGGACGGGAACTTCTCGTCGGTGGGGGTCATCAAGGCCCCCGACGCCCGCCCGCAGCGCCTGGCGTTCGAGGCGTTCTTCTTCCCGACGGCGGTGCTGGACGAGACCGGCCCGCACTCGGTGTTCCCCGACGCGCTGAACCCCGAGGTCTACCTCAACGCGTGGTCCGGTCCGCCCGCCGAGGAGACCGGCATCCCCTCGAGCGTCTACACCCTCGACACCGCGGGCCTCACGCCCGTCCCGGGCGATGAGGGCCAGGTGCTGCGGGCCCGGATGCTGCCGGGCGCCGGCTTCACCCTGCCTGACGGGCTGGGTTCGATCAGCTTCGACGGCTACCAGAGGTGGGTGAAGCTGCAGGTCAGCCAGACACCGGGCAACACCATGACGCTGATCTCACTGATGGTCGGCGTCGCAGGACTGTGCGTCTCCCTGTTCGTGCGGCCCCGTCGGCTCTTCATCAGGATCGCCGACGGCGAGGCGGTCGCGGGAGGGCTGGACAGAGCAGATGCCGCCACCGGGCTCGACGACGAGGTGGCCGCGCTGTTGGCCTCGGTGGCCGTTCCTGGGCACAATGGGGGCGCGCCGCCAGTGGACACGAAGGAGGGACCCCAGACGTGACCTTGTCCGAATGGTCCTACACCGCGATCGTCGTCGCGGCCGTGGGCTACCTCGTGGCCTTCGGCCTGCATGCCCTCGAATGGTCCTCCGCCAGGGGGCTGGCCGCGGTCCGGCCGGACGACGGATCCGAGGACAGGCAGCGCGTCAGGGTGGACCTCTGGGGCCGCCTCGCGGTGGCCGCGACCCTCGTCTCCGCCGTGATGCACGTGTCCGGGGTCGTGCTGCGGGGTGTGGCCGCCGAGCGCCCCCCGTGGGGCAACATGTACGAGTTCATCACCTCCGCGTTGGCGTTCGCCGCCATCATCTACCTCGTCGGAGTGGCGCGGTTCGGGATGCGGTGGCTGGGCCTGGGCGTCACCCTGCTGTTCACGGTGGGGCTGGGCCTGGCCGTGACCGAGTTCTACGTGGAGGTGGCGCCGCTGGTGCCGGCCCTGCACAGCGTGTGGTTCATCATCCACATCGTCGCGGCCGCCATCTCCGGCGCCGCGTTCAACGTCGGCGCCGTCGCCGCCGCCCTCTTCCTCATCCGGGACTCCGCGGAGCGCCGCTCTGCCGCGCGAGGCACCGTCATCGGCGGCTACCTGGCCAAGGTGCCGGCCGCGAAGACGCTGGACCTCATCTCCTACCGCCTCCATGCGTTCGCCGTGCCCCTGTGGACCTTCACCATCGCCGCCGGCGCCATCTGGGCGCAGTACGCCTGGGGCCGGTTCTGGAACTGGGACCCCAAGGAGACCTGGTCCTTCATCACCTGGATCGTGTACGTGGCCTACCTCCACGCGCGCGCCACGGCGGGGTGGCGGGGCCGCCCCGTCGCGATCATCGCGCTGGTCGGCGTGGTGACCTTCTGGTTCAACTTCATCGGGGTCAACCTCCTCTTCAGCGGCCTCCACTCGTACGCGGGCATCTGAGCGGTGGCTGCCGAGGAGGCGCCGGACTGGCTGGTCCGGCTGTACGAGGAGCAGGGGGGCACCCTGCACCGGCTCGTCGTGCTTCTCGGCGCGGAACAGCAGTCCGGCCGAATCGTGCGCAGCGCGCTTCTCGCGCTGCACCGTCGCGGCCATCGCCTGATCGACCCCGCGGAGCGGGTCGAGTTCCTGCACGAGCACGTCGTCCACCTCGCCAGGGCCGTGCGGCCGGCCCAGACCCCGATCACCATGCCGCAGGTGCCGGAGGCGCGCCAGCAGGAGATCCTGTCCGCGGTCAGCTCGCTCCCGCCGCGCACCGCCGAGCTGATCATCGTCAGCCACTACCTGTCGGTGTTCGGCCCGGAGCTGGCGGCCATCATGCGGATGTCGGTCAGGGGCTGCAATCAGAGGCTCGAGGTGGCGCTGGAGGCGCTGAGGATGCGGGTGGGCGCACCCGCGCCGGGAAGCCTGCCAGGAGTGCTGGAGTCGCTCTCGCAGGAGGTGACCGCCGCGCTGCGATCAGCGGCCCGGCAGGTCCAGGCCCCCGGCACGGAGACGCTGGAGGGGGAGCTGCTGCACCTGACGGCCCGGCGGTCCGGCAGCCTCAGGCCCAGGACGGTGGCCCTGATCACCGTCGTGGCCGTTGCGGCGGGCCTGGGGCTCGCCGCGCTGACCCGCCCCACGGCCGCCATCCCGGAGTCGGCCACCGAGGGCCCCTCGGCGGCGCCGACGGTGATCGCGGCGAAGTCGCTCCCCGCACAGGTCCGCGGCATTCCCCTGTACTACGTGGGCCGGCAGGACGGCCGGCTGTACCGCGAACTCCGCGACCTCCCGGCCACGACGGATCTTGTCCAGGGCGCGCTCGACGCGGTGCTGTCGCTCGCACCGCTGGACCCGGACTACAAGTCCGCGTGGGGCCCGGGCACCCTCAACGGCATCGAGATGGCCGACGATGTGCTCACGGTGGACCTCTCCGCGGAGGCCTTTGCTGACCTGACCACCCCCTCCTTGGCGGCCCAGGCCCGCGACCAGGTGGTCTACACAGCCTCCGAGATCGTGGGCATCCCCGGATTGCGGGTCCTGTTCCTGTCCGACGGCGGCCCTCCGCCGGTGGCCTTCATGAGCGAGACCGGATTCACCCGCGAGGGGTTGAGCCCGATGCCCGCCCTGTGGATCAACTCCCCGAAGAACGCGGCGCAACTCGCGGCCGGGCAGGTGGTGATCATCGGCACCGTCAAGCCGGGCGTGGGTGAGCCCATCGTGCGCATCACCGACATCGACACGGACCGCGTCGTCGAGGAGACCTCTGCCCAGACCTCCACCGGGCTCAACGCCGAGGGCTGGCGCGTGTGGTCCGTGAGCGTGGCGCTGGAGCTCGGCAGCTACGACGTGCGAGCCAGCGTGACCGGAGGCGCGCCTCCGACGACCTCGTCGGAGAACAAGTCCATCCAGGTGGGCTGACGGCGCTCAGCGGTCAGCTGGTCGCCACGAGGCGCGCGAAGCGTGCCTGCAGGTGCATGGGCACCAACCGGGTGGCCAGCGCCATGGCCGCGTTCGTGGGCCCGTCCACCACCATGGGCCGATGTGCGCGCAGCCCCGCGAACGCGGTGTCCACCACCTGCGTGATGGTGCGTCGCCGGCGCATCACGCCATCGTCGCCCGCGTTGGCGAAGAACTCGGTGTCGGTGGGGCCGGGGCAGATGACGATCGCCCGGACGCCGGTGGAGTAGAGCTCCTCCCAGATCGCGATCGTGAAGCGCATCACGTAGGCCTTGGACGCTGCGTACACGGCCATGGTGGGGATGGGCTGGAACGCCGCCGTGGAGGCCACGTTGATGATCGCCCCGGCGCCGCGCTGCACCATGTGGGGGAGCACCCCGCGGGTCAGCTCGGTCAGCGCAACCATGTTGAGCTCCATCTCGTCGATCACGCGCTCCGGGGCAGCGTCCTTGAACTCGCCCATGGTGCCGAATCCGGCGTTGTTGACCAGGTGGCTGACGTCCAGTTCGGCCATGCGTGCCACCAGCCGCGCCCGCTCCGCCCGGTCGGTCAGATCGGCGGGCCAGACCTCCGCCCGGACGCGGCCCCGGGCACGGATCGCCTCGGCCACGTCCTCCAGGAGGTCACGGCGCCGCGCCACGAGCAGCACGTTGGTGCCCTCGTCGGCCAGCCGCTCGGCGAAGCCGACGCCCAGCCCGCTCGACGCACCCGTCACCACTGCCCACGAATCGCTCATGCGGCCAGCTTAGGGCCGTTCGGCCGGGCGGCCCGGCGCGGCGGCGACCGGTCTGGTCTCCCCGTCCATGGAACAATGGCGCCATGCAGCATTTTGACCTGGTGGTGATCGGTTCCGGATCCGGGAACTCGCTGATCGACGAGCGATTCGCCACCTGGAACGTGGCGCTGATCGAGCGCGACGAGACGTTCGGCGGGACCTGCCTCAACCGCGGTTGCATCCCGACGAAGATGTTCGTGCTGCCCGCCGACCACGCGGCCTCTCCCGCACAGGCCGCCAGGCTCGGGGTGAACCTGCAGTACCGCGGATCCGACTGGGCCGCCATCCGGGACCGGATCTTCGGGCGGATCGACCCCATCTCGGCCGGGGGACTCGAGTGGCGGCAGCGCTCCGCCAACGTCACCGTGTTCCACGGGGAGGCCCGGTTCGTGGGGCCCAAGACGCTCCAGGTGGGCGACGACACCATCAGCGCGGACCACATCGTCATCGCCACCGGGTCGCGCCCCCGCACCGTGGACGTGCCCGGCCTCGAGGAGGCCGCGGACCGGGTCTTCACGTCGGACACCATCATGCGCATCGACGAGCGGCCCCGCCGCCTGGTCATCGTCGGCGGCGGCTACATCGCGGCCGAGTTCGCGCACATCTTCTCGGGGCTGGGCACCGAGGTCACCCTCATCAACCGGTCCGACGTGCTGCTGCGCCACCACGACCGGGAGGTCGCCGAGCACTTCGCCGCCCTCCTGTCGAAGCGGGTGCACGTGCGGCTCAACCAGCAGCTCAGCTCGCTCGAGCGCTCGGACGACGGCGGGGTCACGGTCATCACGCGGGACCGCAACGGCGTCGAGTACGAGTATTTCGCCGACGCGATGCTGCTGGCCGTCGGGCGGGTGCGCAACTCGGAGGCGCTGGACCTGCCCGCCGCCGGGATCAACGTCAGGGCCTTCGGCCAGATCCAGGTCGACGCCCGGCAGAGCACCAACGTCCCGGGTGTCTGGGCGATGGGCGACGCCTCCTCGGACTACCTGCTCAAGCACGTCGCGAACGCCGAGATGCGCACGGTCCAGCACAACCTGCTCCACCCCGACCAGCAGGTGGAGACCGACCACCGGTACGTGCCCAGCGCGGTGTTCAGCGACCCTCAACTGGCGAGCGTGGGGGCCACCGAGGAGCAGCTGAAGGAGTGGGGGGTGCCGTACGTGGTGGCCCGCCAGCGCTACGCCGACGTCGCCTACGGGTGGGCGCTCGAGGACGAGGGGCACTTCGTCAAGCTGCTCGCGGACCCGCACAGCTGGCACCTGCTCGGCGCCCACATCATCGGTCCTCAGGCGCCGACGCTGATCCAGCCCCTGATCCAGGCGATGACCTTCGGGCTGCCCGTCACCCAGATGGCGCGAGGCCAGTACTGGATCCATCCCGCACTCCCGGAGGTGGTGGAGAACGCGCTGCTGGGCCTCGTCGACGCGCACCACACCGTGTACCTGGACCGCTGATGGGCAACCGCACGGTCGCTGTCGTCGCGTCCGCCGCCCTGCTCGCCGCCGGCTGCGCGCCGGCGCCGCACCTGCCGCCGGGGCAGACCCCGGCCGGGCCGGCCTCGGTCGCGATGGCGGGCACCACGGTGGGCTCCCCGTCGCCCACGGTCGAGCCGCAACCCAGCGTGACCAGCTGCCGGTCGCTGGCGGAGGGTCTGGACGACCGCACGCGCGTGGGGCAGCTCTTCATGGTGGGCGTCTCCACCGCTGGCCTGGATGAGACGACCCGCTCGGCCATCGCGCTCGGCAGGGTGGGGTCGGTGGTGCTGCTCGGTAACACCACCTCGGGGATCGGCGCGGTCCGGGACCTCACGGCGGAGCTGGGAAGCCTGGGTACCGCGGAGCTGCCCCTGTTGATCGCGGTGGATCAGGAGGGCGGGCAGGTCCAGAGGCTCCGCGGCGAGGGCTTCGACCGGATCCCACCGGCCACGGAGCAGGGCGAGATGGCGGCGGGTGAGCTCCGTGAGGCCAGCCTCCGCTGGGGCGAGCAGCTCGGCGGCGCCGGCGTCCACTACAACCTGGCCCCCGTGGCGGACGTGGTGCCGGTGGCCAAGCAGGGCACCAACGCGCCCATCGGGCAACTGTCGCGCAACTACGGCAACGACGTCGACGCCGTGTCGCGCTCCGTCGTCGAGTTCGTGGAGGGGATGACCCAGGCAGGCATCGCCACCTCGCTCAAGCACTTCCCCGGGCTGGGCGAGGTGGACGCCAACACCGACTTCGACGCCGCCGTCGACCATGACACCACCGTCGACAGCCCCTCCCTGGCCTCGTTCCGGGCGGGGATCGACGCCGGAGCGGGCTCGGTCATGGTGTCGTCTGCCGTCTTCAGCCAGATCGATCCGGACGTGGAGGGCGTGTTCAGCCGCGCCGTCATCACCGACCTGCTGCGCGCCGACCTCGGCTTCGACGGGGTGGTCATCGCCGACGACCTGGGGGCCGCCCGCGCGGTGGCGGGCGTGGCCCCGAAGGATCGCGGCGTGCGGTTCCTGGCGGCCGGGGGAGACCTCGTCATCAACGCCGACCCGAGGCTCATGGCCGCCATGATCGACGCCACGGCGGCCGAGGCGGACGCGGACGCGACGTTCGCCGGACAGGTCCTGGACTCCGCCGAGCGGGTGCTGCGGCTCAAGGCCTCCGTGGGCCTGGTGGACTGCGGCTAGTGTCCCGCTGTTCCGTCCTCTGGTCAGCCGCCGGCCCGCCGGCGTGGGGCACCGCGGCGCGCGCCGCGTTCTGGGTGTGTCTGGAGACGCCCGGCCCGTGGGGCGCGAAGGCGGCCACCAGCGCCCGCGCGCTGGATCCCGTGGTGGGCGGCGCGCTCGAGTCCCTGATCGAGGAGATGGGCGGCCGGCTCCTCCTGATCCGCCGGGCGGCCCGCAACACCGTCGGCGACGACCCTCTCACCGTCCTTGTGTCCGGAGGGTTCGACGCCGGCGGGTGGGTGGCCAGGTTCGAGGTGGACGACGCGCCGGCCCTCCTGCCCTGGCTGACCGCCTGGCGCGACGCCGGCACCCCGCGCCCCGAGGCGGCCACGGGCGAGCCCGTGCTCCTGGTCTGCACCCACGCCAAGCGGGACCAGTGCTGTGCGCTGGAGGGCCGTCCCATCCTGGAGGACCTGGAGGACCAGCGCGATCCGGACGCCCTCTGGGAATGCTCGCACCTGGGCGGCCACAGGTTCGCCCCCACCGTCCTTCTGCTCCCGACGGGGCAGGTGCTCGGCCGCATCGATCCCGGGGACGCCGCGGCCGCCCACAGCGCCGCCGGCGTGGGGCTGCTCTGGCCCGGTGGGGCGCGGAAGGATCGCGGCCGCAGCCACCTCCCCCCGGAGAGACAGGCGGCGGAGGCGTGGGCGCTGGCCCAGTACGGCGCGGCCCGTGGACAGGACCTCGACAGCGAGGACGCCGACGGCGCGGTTCGGGTCCGCCACGGGCAGACCCGCGTGGACGTGCGCGTGACCCGCATCGACACCGGCACCCAGGCCCCGCTCAGCTGCGGCAAGGCCGCGGAGCCGATGACCTACTGGTCTGTCGATCCGCTCTGAGCCGTCCCGCCGTCAGGGTCCCCCGCCGGACAGCTGGCGGTGCGGGGAGCCCTGACACGAGGCCCGTGCGGCCCTTGTCCACCGTGGCCTCGTCGGCTGCCCGACTGGCCATGGTCAGGTAGTTGAGGCCGCCCGGGCCTCGTCTCACGTCTCCCCACACTGGTTGGTCTGTGGCGCGGCCGGCCCCAGGAGGGCGCCGGCAGGGCGGCCCTGGCGAAGGTCTGCTCAAGCGGGACGCCAGTGGGGTGATCGTCAGGTTGGGCATCACTGCGCCCAGCCGCCCTGCAGTCACCCTCCCTCTTGCTCATCCCCGCGTCTCCTGCTGACGCCTATCCGTCTGAGGCGATGTGGACGCCCGAACGGCGCCACCCGGTGGGCGGCGCCGTTCGGCGGTGGGGCAGGGGGATCAGCCGAAGCGGCCGGTGATGTAGTCCTCGGTGGCCTTCTGGTCCGGGTTGTGGAAGATCTTCTCGGTGGGGCCGTACTCGATGAGCTCACCGGGCTGACCGTGCGCCTTGAGGTTGAAGAACGCCGTCTGGTCCGACACGCGCGCCGCCTGCTGCATGTTGTGCGTGACGATGACGACGGTGTAGGTCTCCTTGAGCTCCTTGATCAGGTCCTCGATGGCCAGCGTCGAGATGGGATCCAGGGCGGAGCAGGGCTCGTCCATCAGCAGCACGTCCGGGGACACGGCGATGGCGCGCGCGATGCAGAGCCGCTGCTGCTGACCGCCCGAGAGGCCCGATCCGGGCTTGTCCAGGCGGTCCTTGACCTCGTTCCACAGGTTCGCGCCGCGCAGCGACTGCTCGACGAGCGCGTCCGACTCGGACTTGGACATCCGGGCGTTGTTGAGCCGCACGCCGGCGAGGATGTTCTCGCGGATGGACATGGTGGGGAAAGGGTTGGGGCGCTGGAACACCATGCCGATGTGACGGCGCACCCGCACCGGGTCCACGGCCTTGTCGTAGAGGTCCACGCCGTCGAGAAGCACCTGGCCGTCGACGTAGGCGCCGTCGATGACCTCGTGCATGCGGTTGATCGACCGCAGCACGGTGGACTTGCCACACCCCGAGGAGCCGATGAAGGCGGTGACGGCCCGCGGCTCGATGGTCATGCTGACCGACTTCACGGCGTGGAACTTGCTGTAGTAGATGTCGAGATCCTTGAGCTCAATTCGCTTGGACATGTGTGATCTTCCTGGTCAGCGGCCGGACTTGGGGGCGAACTTCCACGCGATGAGCCGACCGATCGCGTTGAGGCCCATGACGATGAGGATGAGGGTGAGCGCGCCGGCCCACGCCCGGGCGTAGAACGGGTCCTGCGGGATGCCGGGGGTCACGTACTGGTAGTAGACGAACACCGGCAGGGTGGCCATGGGGTTGGAGAGCGGGTTGACGTTCATCGACGCGGTGATGCCGGCGGTGACCAGCAGCGGGGCCGTCTCGCCGATGACCCGCGCGATGGAGAGGACGATGCCGGTGACGATGCCCGCGAGCGCCGTCGGCAGCACCACCTTGGCGATGGTGCGCCACTTCGGCACGCCCAGCGCGTAGGACGCCTCGCGCAGCTCGTTGGGCACCAGTCGCAACATCTCCTCGACGGAGCGCACCACCGTCGGGATCATCAGCACCGACAGCGCGACGGCGCCGGACAGGCCGTTGTTGGTGCCGGGGCCGAAGAGGAGGCTGAAGACGGTGTAGGCGAACAGACCGGCCACGATCGAGGGGATGCCGGTCATCACGTCCACGAAGAACCGGATGGCGGAGGCCAACCTGCTGCCGCCGCTGTACTCCACGAGGTAGATCGCGGTGAAGAGGCCGATGGGGACCGAGATGAGGCTGGCGATGCCGGTGATGATGAGCGTGCCCCAGATGGCGTGGATGGCGCCGCCGCCCTCGCCGATGACGCTGCGCATCGAGTAGGTGAAAAACTGGGCGTCCATGCGCTCCAGGCCCTTGGCCACGGTCTGCCAGATCAGCGACACGAGGGGCAGCAGCGCGATGAGGAAGGCCCCGGTGACGATGTAGCGGGCGTTGCGGTCCTTGGCCTTGCGCATCCCCTCGACCGACCAGGACAGCGCGAACATGGCGGCGAGGAAGATCAGCACGCCGAAAATGGCGACGCTGCCGACGCTCGCGAGGCCGAACAGGGACAGCACGCCCGCAGTGACGGCGGCCGCCACGACGAGCATGGCCAGGGCAGTGAAGCGGGGCAGCTGGCCGGCGGTCAGCTCGCTGCTGCGGGGGGCGAGGGCGGTGCTGCTCATCAGTTGGCTCCCGAGAATTCCTTGCGCAGGGACAGGACCCAGCGCGCCGTCATGTTCACGGCCAGCGTGATGACGAACAGGACCAGGCCCGTCGCGATCAGCTGGTTGATGCCCAGGCCGAACGCCTCGGGGAACGCCAGCGCGATGTTGCCGGCGATGGTGTTGGGGTTGGCTGAGGTGAGCAGCTGGAAGTGGATCACGGCGGCCGGGGAGAGGACCATGGCGATGGCCATCGTCTCGCCCAGGGCGCGGCCCAGACCGAGCATGCAGGCCGACACGATGCCGGGCGTGCCGAAGGGCAGCACGGCCTGCTTGATCATCTCCCAGCGCGTGGCGCCGAGAGCCAGGGACGCCTCCTCGTGCAGGCGGGGTGTCTGCAGGAACACCTCGCGCGAGATGGCGGTGATGATCGGCAGCACCATGACCGCCAGCACGACGGCAGCGGTCAGGATGGTGCGGCCCGTGCCCGAGACGGGGCCGGCGAAGAACCAACCGAACACAGGGAGGCCGCCCAGATTGTCGGCGAGCCACACGAAGAGGGGGCGCATGAGCGGCGCGAGAGTGTTGATGCCCCACAGGCCGAAGACCACCGAGGGCACGGCGGCGAGAAGGTCGATGATGTAGCCGAGCCCCTGCGCCAGCCGGCGCGGGGCGTAGTGGCTGATGAACAGGGCGATCCCGATGGCCACAGGAACCGCGAACACCATCGCCAGGGCGGCGGCCCAGACGGTGCCGAAGGCGAAGGGCAACGCGTAGCTCCAGAACTCGCCGTACTGGAGCTCGGCCGCGTCGGCCGTGAGCGCAGGCAGCGAGAGACCGATGAGGAACGTGGCGACGGCCGCGAGGATGATGAGGATCAGGGTGCCGGAGCCGGTGGCCAGGCCCTTGTACAGCTTGTCTCCGAACCGCTTGCTGCTGTGCCGCAGGGCGTGGCTCTCGTCGTCCTGGCGGTGGAGCGGGTCCGTCGGCTGCGGCGTGGTCGTCGCGTCCGTGTCAGTCATCGACATGGTTCTCCTGGGGTGTGCCGGTGCAGGCCGGGCGGATGCCCTGAGCCCTGTTCAGTCGCGCCCCCCGGAGACCGGGGGACGCGACTGAGGGGTGTTACTGGGATCCTACGATCACTTGATCGCGTCGATGGCGGCGATCACCTTGTCGCGGAGCGCGGGGGCGAGCGGCGCGGAGCCCGCACCTTCGGCCGCGTCGAGCTGGCCCTGCTCGGAGGCCACGTAGCCCAGGTAGGCCTTCACCAGCTCGGCCTTGGCCGGGTCGGCGTACTCGGCGCACGCCATGCCGTAGGCGACCAGCACGATGCCGTAGCCCTCGGCGGAGCGGTCCAGCTCGATGGCCAGGTCGTTGGCCTCGCGGCCCTCCTCGATCGGGGAGGCGTCGACGGCCGCAGCGGCAGCCTCGGCGGTGGGGCCGAAGTAGTTGCCGTCGGTGCCGATCATGGCGACGGAGAGCTCACCGGCCTGGGACGCGTCGGCGTAGCCGATGGTGCCGGTGCCGTTGGTCACCGCGGCCACCACACCGGAGGTGCCCTTGGCGGCCTCGCCGCCCTCGTAGGTCCACTCGCCGTCGGCCTCGTTGGTCCAGACCGAGGGGGCCGTCTTGTTGAGGTAGTCGGTGAAGTTCTCGGTGGTGCCCGAGTCGTCCGAGCGGTGCACGGGCGTGATGTCCATGTCCGGGAGCTCGACGCCCTCATTGGTGGCGGCGATGGCCGGGTCGTTCCACTTGGTGATGGAGCCGTTGAAGATGCCGGCCAGGGTGTCGGGATCCAGGTTGAGCTCGGTCACGCCCTCCAGGTTGAAGATCACGGCGATCGGCGAGACGTAGATCGGCAGGTTGTAGGCGATCGAGGTGTCGGCGCACAGCGACGAGGCGCCGGCGACGTTCTCCTCGAGGGTGAACGCGCGGTCCGAGCCGGCGAAGTCCACGCCGGCGCCCATGAAGGCCTCACGGCCGGCGCCGGAACCATCGGGAGCGTAGTTGACGGTCACGCCGGGGTTGGCCTCCTGGAACTTCGCGATCCAGGTGGTCTGGGCGGAGTTCACGGCGGAGGAGCCCTTGCCGGAGAGGGTGCCCTCGAGCGTGGACGCGGCCGACTCACCCGTGGTGGCCGCGGCGGAACCGGTGGTGTCCGGCGTGGTGGTGCCCTCGTTGGCCGCGCAGGCCGAGAGGAGGAGAGCGGCGGAGAGGCCGAGAGCAGCGGTCAGACGAATCTTCATTCGGGGATTACCTTCCGAGTGGTGGTAGTGGTGACGGTCCCGGATCTAGTTCGGGGCGTTCCTGATTGGGACGGTAAAGAAACGAAGTAACGCGTTCTGCCCAGTTGGGTTAACAGGAGGTGAACTGCGGCCGAGTTCTCTCCCGCAGGAATCCACTTTCGGGTAGTTCTGGACGGTTGTCCCCCGGGGAACCACCGATCAGCCACGGGGACCTTGCTGAGGCGCCCCGGATCGGGGGACGTCAGGCGGTGGGCTTGTGAACCTCGACGGCGACCTTCGCGCCCTCGTCGTCCCTGTGCACCACGATGACCTCCCCCACCACCATGGGCCGGGCCGGCAGATCCAGGCCCTTGAACATCGCGGGAAGGACCGGCCGGTGGCCGCACACCGCCGTCGGCGCCTCGAAGCCACGGAACAGGTCCGCGGTGAAGCGCGTGACCTCGTGCGGGTGCACGGTGCCCTCCTCCTCGGTCAGCACGTCGACCGTCTCGATCACGAGGCCGCGCGCACGCGCGTACGGCTTGAGGGTTTCGACGCACCGCGTGGACGAGGACGAGACGAGGTCCTCGACGCCGTAGGCCGCGAAGAGCTGCGCCATCTCGCGGGCCTGCCGCCGACCACGACCCGACAGGCGGCGGTCCTGGTCCGGGCCGTGCCAGTCCTTGCGCAGCATGGCCTTCGCATGCCGGACCAGGAGCAGCGGGGTGGTTCGGGGCGTCAGGAGGGCCGCGGACAGGACGCGGCGCTCGTCGGCATAGGTGAGGCGGCGCATGGCCTTGTCGATGGGGTACCACTTCACCGCGTCCACCTCGGCATTGGGTGCCCATGCACGCTCCTCGACCACCTCGGCGCGCCAGTACTGGACCGTCTTGGGGCCCTTGGCCAACTGGTAGCGGATGGTGGGGAGCCGCAGCCCGAGCCGGACCACCATGCCGGTCTCCTCGAGCACCTCACGGACCGCGGTCTGCGGGGCCAGCTCGTCGGCCTCGCCCTTCCCCTTCGGCAGGGACCAGTCGTCGTAGCGCGGCCGATGGATGGTCAGCACCTCGGTGTCGTCGCCCGTGCCGCGCAGCACGACGGCGCCGGCGGCCCGGATCTTCGTGCGCTTGGTCATCGTGAGGAGCGGCGGGCGGCTGTCTGCTGGATGAGAGTCTCCTGGAGGTCCGTCAGCGGGTCGCCCGCATCGTCGGTGGTGTGCGCGGTCCAGCTGGCATCGGCGAGCTCCCAATGCACGGTGGTGGGTGCGAACGCCATCTCGAAGAGGCTCTCCACCTGCTTCACGTGGGCCGGATTGCTGATGCCGACGATCGCCTCGACGCGGCGGTCCAGGTTGCGGTGCATCATGTCCGCCGAACCGATGCCGACGATAGGCCTTCCGCCGCCGGCGAACCACAGGACCCGCGAGTGCTCCAGGAAGCGCCCCAGGATGGAGCGCACCCGGATGTTGTCGCTCAGCCCGGGAACCCCGGGGCGGATGGTGCAGATCCCGCGGACCCAGATGTCGACGCTCACGCCGGCCTGCGACGCCCGGTAGAGCGCATCGATCAGGGCCTCGTCGACCAGGGAGTTGACCTTGATCTTGACCCCTGAGACCTTGCCCGCCCGGTGGTTGGCGATCTCGCCGTCGATGTACTCGAGCAGCCCCTTGCGGATCCCGTGCGGCGCGACCAGGAGGCGTCGGTAGTTCGTCTCCTGGGTCATGCCGGACAGGTGGTTGAACAGGCGGGCGACGTCGTCGGTGATCACCGGATTCGACGTGAGCAGGCCCATGTCCTCGTACTGGCGGGCCGTCTTCGGGTTGTAGTTGCCCGTGCCGACATGGCAGTAGCGCCGCAGCCCGTCCGCCTCCTCCCGCACCACGAGGGCGAGCTTGCAGTGGGTCTTGAGCCCCAGCATGCCGTAGACGACGTGCACGCCGGACTTCTCCAGCTTGCGCGCCCAGCCGATGTTGGCCTGTTCGTCGAAGCGGGCCTTGATCTCCACCACGGCGAGCACCTGCTTGCCCGCCTGGGCGGCCTCGATGAGGGCGTCGACGATGGGGGAGTCGCCCGAGGTGCGATAGAGGGTCTGCTTGATGGCCAGCACGGCCGGGTCCGCGGCGGACTGCTCGATGAACCGCTGCACCGAGGTGGCGAACGAGTCGTAGGGGTGCTGCACCAGCACGTCGCGCAGCTTCAGGGCCTTGAACATGTCCGCCGGGCTGGCGCTCTCCACCTCCGCCAGGTCCGGGTGGGTGATGGGCAGGAAGTTGGGGTACTTCAGGTCCTCGCGCTGCGAGTCAGCGAGCGAGAAGAGGCCGGTGAGGTCCAGAGGGGCCGACAGGCGGAACACCTCGTTGTCGTGCACGTCCAGCTCGGCCATGAGCATCGACAACATGTGCTCGTCGATGCCCTCCTCCACCTCGAGCCGGACGGGCGGACGGCCCACCTTGCTGCGCAGCAACTCCTTCTCGAGGGCGAAGAGGAGGTTCTCGGCGTCGTCCTCCTCCACCTCGATGTCCTCGTTGCGCGTCACGCGGAATGTGGTGTACGAGATCACCTGCATGCCCGTGAACAGCTGCCCGAGGTGGCGGGCGATGATCTCCTCGAGCGGCAGGAAGCGCCCCTCGGCGAGCTTGACCAGCCGTGACAGCACCGGCGGCACCTTGACGCGGGCGAACTGGCGGCCGCCGGTCTGCGGGTTCTTCAGCAGCACCGCCAGGTTGATCGACAGCCCCGAAATGTAGGGGAAGGGGTGCGACGGGTCCACCGCCAGCGGGGTGAGGACGGGGAAGATCCGCTCCGCGAACAGCGCGCGCATCGAGTCCTTCTCCGACGCGGTGAGCTGGTCCCAGCGCAGGATCTGGATGCCCTCCTCGGCGAGCTCCGGGCGGATCTCCTCCTGGAAGACGCGGGACTGCTCAGCCACCAGTTCGGAGACCTTGTCCAGCAGCTCGTTGTGCAGTTCGCCGGGCATCTTCCCGTTGACCGTCGGCACCGCGACACCCGCCGCGATGCGACGCTTCAGGCCCGCGACCCGGACCATGAAGAACTCGTCGAGGTTCGAGGAGAAGATGGCGAGGAACTTCGCGCGCTCGATCAGCGGGATGCGCTTTCGGTCCCTGGCGAGGTCGAGGACGCGGTCGTTGAACTGGAGCCAGGAGATCTCGCGATCCAGGTACCGGTCCGCCGGCAGCGGGGTCTCACTCAATGTCTCTCACCTCTCGCGGCGGTAGGCGGTGTCTGTCTGCACGATCTCGAACCCGGCGTTGGTGTACATCCGCACCACCCGTTCCTCGTCGCCCTCGACGTAGAGCTGGACCCTGTCGTCGCCGAGGCCTGCCAGATGCGCAAGGCCGCGCGCCAGGAGGGCGCGCCCCAGGCCCTTGCCCTCGTGCTCCCTGGCGACGGCGATGAGGTACACCTCGCCCAGGCCGCCGACGTGCTGCTTGGTCCAGTGGAGCCCGGCCACCTCGTCGCCGTGCATGGCGACGAAGAAGCCCGCCGGGTCGAACCAGGGCAGGCGGGTGAGGTCCTCGAACTCCTTGCGGGTGAGCCGGCCCTGCTCGGGGTGGTGGGCGAACGCCTGGGCGTTGAGGGCGAGGAGCGCGTCGGTCAGGTCCGGGGTGAACGTGACGATGCGGTAGCCCTCGGGCAGCTCGGCGGTGTAGTCCGCGCCCGCCAGCGGACGCTCCATGCGAAGCAGCGTCCGGACGGGGTGCAGGCCGAGGCGCCGGGCGAGCGAGTCGCCACCCGGCAGCGTGCCGAATGCCCACACCGCGGAGTCCGGGTGCGCGCGGAGCGCCTCCCGCAGCAGCTCGGCGCCGACCCCCTCCGAGCGGTGCGCGGGGTGCACGCCGAGCAGCAGGGTGCCGTCGCGCTCGTCGCACACCACGAAGCCGTACGGGTCCGACCTCAAGCCCATGAAGAAGAAGTCCGCCTCGCGGACCCCCCCGATGCCCATGGAGGCGGACTCGTTGATGGGCGAGACGCCGTCGTGTTCGGTGATCTCGGCCACGAGGCGACGCAGGGCGTCCTGCATGGTGGGGGTGAGCGTGGTCAGGCTAACCAGCACGTTGCACCTCTCTGGAGTTGGCGAATCGGTAGCCCACGTTGCGGACCGTGCCGATGTAGTAGTCGAACTGGCCGAGCTTGGCCCGGAGGCGGCGCACGTGGACATCCACGGTGCGCGTGCCGCCGTAATAGTCGTAGCCCCAGACCTGGCTGACCAGCGTCTCCCGCGACAGCACCCGGCCCGGATGCTGCATGAGGTAGCGCAGCAGCTCGAACTCGGTGTAGGTGAGGTCCAGGGGGGCGCCGTCGAGGCTGGCTGAGTAGGCGGCGCCGTCGACGCGGAGGGGACCCGCGGAGAGGACGTCGGGATCCACGTTGGCCTTGGCCAGGATCCGGAGGCGGGCGTCGAGCTCGGCGGGTTCGCTGCCGGCCGCGACGAAGTCCGAGAATCCCCAGTCCGGCGAGAGGACGGCCAGGCCCGACGGCGCCACCAGGAGCAGAACCGGCGTGCCGCCGCTCTTGGCGAGGGTCTGACACGCGGACCGGGCGCCGGCGAGATCAGAGCGGCCGTCCACCATCACGACGTCGACGGCCTCGGCCTCCACCAGCGCCTGCGCTGCGGACGTCACGTGGGCGAGGTGGTGGCTGAGCAGGCTCAACTCGATCGGGGGCTCCGCGTCGGAGACGAAGAGGATGTTGCTCACGTCACACACCTCCTTCCGGTCCACTGGGCCCGCCCATCGTATCGCCGCCGCTCCCACCCAGCGATATCCCCGGTGACTTGTAGCATGGCGGCCATGGAACAGCGTGTTCCGGACGAGTACTTCCGCCCGGCGGCGGAGTCCGACGATGTGCGGGCCGACGACGCCCCGCGCGGCCTGCCGGCCACGGCGGCCGTGAAGGCGGTTGCGCCCACGGACGTCCGCGACGGCTGGACCCCGCGTGCCGTGGCGAGCCTGGCCGTCGTGCTCCTGGGTGTGGCGTTCACCGTCGGGCGGCTCTGGGTGTTCCCTCCCGACCGGCCGGCCGATCCCGCTCCGAGCCCCTCGCCCAGCGCACCTCTGTCCGCCTCGGCCACCCCGTCCACGGCCCTGGCTCCCTTCGACGGGCCGGTGGTCGCGGTGCGCGCCATCGACGCGGAGGGGCGCTGCCTCGAGGGCGGGAGCCGGGAGGCGCCGCTGGCGCTCGTCGACAACAACGCCGACACGCTGTGGCGCTGTCGCGGCGAGGGGGTGGGGGAGAGCGTCACGATCCGGTTCCCCGGGCCCCGCGTCGTGGTGGGCCTGCGGGTGGTCAACGGCAACACGGTGTGGACCGACAGGTACCTCGCCGAGCGCCGGATCACGGGCATCCGGTGGACCTTCGCCGACGGCTCCTTCTTCGAGCAGGGCCTGGCCGCCCACGACCGCACCCCGCAGGAGGTGCGCTTCCCGGAGGTCACCACGGACACGGTGACCCTCACCGTGCTCCACACCACGCCGCCCGGCGGCAGCGGCACCTCGGTGGACGCGGTCTCCATCGGTTCCCTGGAGTTCCTGGCCCCGGCCTGACGCCCGGCCTCGGCGTCGCTCAGCCGGGCGTGGTCTCACTCCCAGTGCGTGGTCTCACTCCCAGTCGTGCGTGTCGATCAGGATCGTGACCGGGCCGTCGTTGACGGAGGACACGCGCATGTGGGCGCCGAAGCGTCCCCGCCCCACCGTCGCGCCGAGTGCCTCGAGCTGCCGGCACAGCTCCTCGACGAGCGGCTCCCCGACCTCGCCGGGGGCAGCCCTGCTCCAGGAGGGACGGCGGCCCTTCCTGGTGGAGGCGTACAGCGTGAACTGGCTGACCACCAGCAGCGGCGCGCCCACGTCGCTGGCGGAGGTCTCGCCGTCGAGGATCCTGAGCCCCCAGATCTTGCGCGCCAGCGCGGCCGCGTGCCCCGGTTCGTCGTCGTGGCCGACGCCGGCCAGCACCAGGAGGCCGGGGGCGTCCAGGCGCGCCACCACCTCGCCGTCGACCTCCACGGAGGCCGTCAGTACCCTCGTCACCACTGCGCGCATGGGCCCCATTGTCGCCGGTTCGTATACTTGCCCGCATGGCCGCGGTCCTGGTGTGGGTGCTGATAGTCGCCACCGTCGCGGTGGGCGTCGGGGCGCTCGTCGCGCTGGCCGTGACCCTGAGAGGGCTGTGGAAGCAGCTGCGAGGAGATGAGTCGTGAACTTTGACATCGAGGTCCCCGAGGGCCTGAATCCGGCACTGACGGCGCTGGGCTGGCTGGTGGGCCGCTGGGAAGGCACCGGAAACGGGACGGACCACGAGGGCAACGGCTTCGAGTTCGAACAGCGCATCGAGTTCAACCACAACGGGGGCGAGTACCTGTACTACGCCTCCCAGACGTTCCTGCTCGGCGGCGAGGGCGCGGACCAGGTGCCCCTCAGCATGGAGACGGGCTTCTGGCGCCCCAAGTCCGATGCCTCCCTCGAGGTGGTGCTGACCAGCGCGGACGGGTGGACCGAGGTCCTGGTGGGGCGCATCCAGGTGACCCGCATCGACCTGCTCACCGACGCGGTGGTGCGCACCGAGTCGGCGGCCGTCTCGCACTCGGCGGGCCAGCGGCTGTACGGCAAGGTGGAGGGGGACCTCATGTACGCCCTCGATCGCGCCACCACCGACCACGAACTGCGCCCACACATGTGGGCCCGCCTGAAGCGGATCTGACATGCCGGTCATGGTCGAGTCCGGCCTGGACGCGGGCCTGCCCTGGCACTTCGGCAACCCCGTCGCGGAGGCGCGTGCGCTGGAGGCGGGGGAGGGCGTGGTGGATCTCGGCAATCGCGAGGTCGTCGAGATCAGCGGGGCCGACCGCCTGGGATGGCTGCACTCGATCACCAGCCAGCACCTCAGCGGGCTGCGTGCAGGGGAGGCCACCACGGCGTTGATCCTCTCGCCCACGGGTCACATCGAGCACGTGCTGCACGGCGTGGACGACGGCACCTCGTTCCTGGCCTGGACGGAGCCCGGCCGCGCCGCGGCGCTGGTGGCCTTCCTGGAGCGGATGCGTTTCGCTATGCGGGTGGAGGTGTCGCGGCGAACGGACCTCCGGGTGGCCTGGGTGGGCCATCGGGTGCCTGTGGACCGGGCCTGGCGTGTCCGTGACTCCGAGGTGGGTGGGCTCGACGTGTTCCTGCCGGTCGAGGGGGAGCTGGCAGGCACCGTCGGCACGTGGGCCTTCGAGGCCATGCGGATCGCCGCCGGCATCCCCAGGATCTTCGTCGACACGGACTTCAAGACCATCCCCAACGAGATCGGCCTCGTGGGTACGCACCTGGACAAGGGGTGTTACCGCGGGCAGGAGACGGTGGCCCGCGTGCACACGCTCGGGAGGCCGCCCCGTCGGCTGGTGCAGCTGCACCTGGACGGCACCATGTCGACGCTGCCCGAACACGGCGCGCCGGTGGAGCTGGCCGGCCGGACGGTGGGCTTCGTCGGCTCGTCCGCGCGGCACCACGAGCTGGGGCCGATCGCGCTGGGGCTGATCAAGCGCTCCGTCCCGGTGGACGCCGAGCTGCTCGCCGGCGGTATTCCGGCCGCGCAGGAGGCGCTGGTCGACCCGGACGTGGGCCTCCACGTGCGCCCGGTCCTCGGCTGAGGCAGCGGCATCCGGGGTGGCATCATTGCCACCGTGCAGACCGAGCCCCAGCGCAATCACACGATCGATGTGGCCCGCGCGCTGTCGGTCCTGGTCGTCGTCATCTTCCACGGGTTCATCTACAAGGCGTCGATGAAGCCCGACGGCACCCTGGAGGCGGGACTCTGGACGCCGCCCACCTGGGTGTGGGGGCTGTCGTGGGTGCTGATGTCCATGCCGCTGTTCTTCGCCTGCGGGGGCTTCTCCAACGCGCTGATCGTGGACAAGATGCGACGGCGCGGCACCGGCTTCTCGCACTACCTCGCCAACCGCGGGCGGCGGCTCACCGGTGGCTTGGCGCTGTTCGTGACGTTCTTCGCGGTGATCGCGAGCGTCGCGGCGTGGCTGGGCTACGGCCTCCTGGCGGCGGAGCTCAGCAGGTCGCTGATGTTCCTGCTGTGGTTCATCTCGGTGTACCTCGTGATCGTCCTGGTCGCCCCGTTCTCGGTGACCCTGCACGACAGGTTCGGGGCCTGGGTGATCGTGGCCATGCTGATCGGGATCGTCGTGGTGGACCGGGCGTGGCTCGGCTTCGGGCGCAACGACATCGGCCAGATCAACATGTTCCTGGTCTGGCCGCTGTGCCATCAGCTCGGCATCGGTTACCAGCGCGGTTGGTTCCGAGAGGGGCCGAGGCGGTTCGCCTGGGGCGTGCTCGTCGGGTCGGCGCTGGCCATCGTGGTGCTGATCTTCTTCTTCGGCTACCCGGCTTCCGCCGTCGGATTCGCCAACGCGCCGATCGCCAACCACCTCCCACCGACGCTCGCGATGGCGCTGCTCGGGGCGGCTCAGGTGGCGGGGATGGGGCTGGTGGAACGCTCGGGCGTGTTCGCCTCGCTGCCGGCCCGGACGGAGGCGGCGCTGGCCAGGTTGAGCGTCCTGATGATGACGGTCTACCTCTGGCACGTGCCGTGCATGCTGGTGGGCGGGGCCGGCCTGATCCTGCTGGCGCGCCTGGTGCCCGGCGCCGCGCCGCTGCTGCTGTCGCAGTTCACCGTGCTGGCGGTGGGGATGCTGATGATCGCGGTGCTGGTGCCGCTGATCGCCCTGGTGGAGTACCGCCTCATCCCGCCGCTGGGGACGGAACAGGACCGCTACCTGGGCCTCCTCAGCTTCGTCCTCATGATCGCCGGCACGATGCTCGTCTTCACCCACGGCACCGTCGTGCATCCCCTGCAGCCCGGGTCATCGGTGGGTGTGGTGGCGGTCTGGGCCGGGGCGTGGACGATGGTGCGGGCATCGCGGCCCGCGGGGGTGGAGCGGAGCAGCGCCGACGCCCTGAGACCCGTCCGGCAGGACCGTCGCCTCCGGCGGGCGGCGCGCCCCCCGGAGGCGGTGGAGGCCTCCGGGGAGTTGGCCGGCCCCGTCAGCTGAGCGCGGCCAGCGCGGCGTCGTAGTCAGGCTCGTGCCGCGTCTCGGCCACCTGCTCGGTGTAGACCACCGTGCCCTCCCCGTCGATCACCACGACGGACCGGGCCAGGAGCCCGCGGAGGGGGCCGTCGGAGTACGTCACGCCGTAGGCGCCCCCGAAGTCGCTGCGGAAGTCCGACGCCACACCGACGTTCTCGATGCCCTCGGCGCCGCAGAAGCGGGTGAGCGCGAAGGGCAGATCCTTCGAGACACAGAGAACCGCGGTCCCCTCCAGCCCGGCCGCCCGCTCGTTGAAGGCCCGCACGCTCAGGGCACAGGTGCCGGTGTCCAGCGAGTGGAAGATGTTGAGCACGAGGTTGCCCCCGGCGAAGTCGCTCAAAGAAATGGGCGACAGGTCCGCGCCCACCAGCTCGAAGTCCGGCGCCTTGCTGCCGACGGCGGGCAGCTCGCCGACGGTGCGGACCGGGGTTCCCTTGTATGTGATCTCAGCCATGGACAGATCCTCCCCGACGACCCCAAATCCGGCCGACGGGTAGGGCTGGTTCGGACGAGTTCAACTCGCGTTCACCCGGAAGTGGTGAACTACTCCCATGAGTCAGAACCTCCGCGAGTACATCGACAAGCTGCGCGAAGAGGGGTATGCCGTGGCCGACGTCCACGGCGAGGATCCGTACCTCATCGACCCGCTCGGCCAGGCCGTCGAGACGTGGCGCGACCGGCATCCCTACGACGAGCTGCTCAGCCGGGACGAGTACGAGGCGGAGAAGCGCCAGCTGCAGATCGAGCTGCTCAAGTTCCAGTACGCGGCCCAGGATGCCGGCACCAAGCACGTGATCATCTTCGAGGGCCGAGACGCCGCAGGTAAGGGCGGCGCCATCAAGCGGTTCACCGAGCACCTCAACCCCCGGACCGCGCGGGTGGTGGCGCTGGCGGCACCCACCGAGCGCGAGAGGGGCCAGTGGTACTTCCAGCGCTACGTCCAGCACCTTCCGACGGCGGGCGAGATCGTCCTGTTCGACCGCTCCTGGTACAACCGCGCCGGCGTCGAGCGGGTGATGGGCTTCTGCACCGACGAGGAATACGAGATCTTCATCCGCCAGGCCCCGGTGTTCGAGCAGATGCTGATCGACTCGGGGATCACCGTCACCAAGCTGTGGTTCTCGGTGACGCAGCGCGAGCAGCGCACGCGGTTCGCCATCCGGCAGATCGACCCGGTCCGGCAGTGGAAGCTCTCGCCGATGGACCTGGAATCGCTCGGCCGCTGGGAGGACTACACCGCCGCCAAGACGGCGATGCTCAAGCACACCGACACGGAGATCGCCCCCTGGTACCGGATCAAGTCCAACGACAAGAAGCGCGCCCGGCTCAACGCCATGCGGCTCTTCCTGGACCTGCAGGACTACGAGGGCAAGGACGCGAGCGCCATCCAACCCACCGACCCGCTCATCGTCCAGCGCGGCAGGAAGAAGTGGATGAAGGCCGACGAGGACCACACGGCGCCCCGGGTGCCACCAGCCGACCGCGAGCAGATCGAACTGACCGACGACCCCACGGAGCACGAGGCCACAGTGAAGCCGAGCATTCTGTTCGTGTGCGTGAAGAACGGCGGGAAGAGCCAGATGGCCGCCGCTCTGGCCAGGCTGCACGCCGGCGACGCCGTCGACGTGTACTCCGCCGGCACGAAGCCCGGCGCGTCGTTGAACGAGGAGTCCCGCGCCAGCGTCGAGCAGGTGGGCGGCACCTTCGACGGGGAACATCCCAAGGCGATCGACCCCGAGCTGGTGCGCTCCGTCGACCGCGTGGTCCTTGTGGGTGGCGAGGCGCAGGTGGAGCCGGTCGACGGCATGCGCGGCACCATCGAGACCTGGGTGACCGACGAGCCGTCGCTGCGGGGGATCGAGGGCGAGGAGCGCATGCGGCTGGTCCGCGACGACATCGACGCCCGGGTGCTGGCCCTGCTCGACGAGCTGGTCCCGGACGCCGACTAGGGCCCGGCTAGGGGAGCTGCCCCAGGGCGTGCATCGCGTCTGCCAGCGGGCGCAGTCCGTTGTTGCGGACCCGCTGCGAGTTGGCCGAGGCGCTGATGCCCTCGCGTTCGGCGATCGCCGCATTGTCCAACCCGTCGAGCATCCCGCGCAGCGTCGCCAGCGCGCCCGGCCGAAGCCCGGCCAGGTGCACGTCCACCAGCCGCGACATCGCGTCCGCCGCCGCCATGGCCTGAGGCCGCTCGTCGCGCACCGCCGTGCGGACGGCCTCGTAGCCGGGCTTCGCCGCCTGGGTCCTGACCCAGTCGATCGCGTCTCGGGCCAGCCACCAGGCCGAGCCGTCCTGGATGCCCCGAGCCTCGTCCACCACCACCACGTCGCCGCCGCCGATGCCGCACCGCGCCTCCCACCGCGGCGCGAGCTCGAGCCGCAGCGTGAATCCGGCCAGGAGCGCCTCGCCGAGCGTGTGGTAGACGCCCTGTAGTTCGTCGCCGACGGTGGGGCGCAGGGTGTGCACGGGCCGGAGTCTTGAGTTGGTCGCCTCTACGGCGCTCAACACGTCCTCGTGCAGGGCGTCGCGAGGCGCCGTGCGCGAGGCCACGATGTCGACGAGCAACGCGACGCCTGGCACCGCCTTCATCTCAACCATATGTAGATATTACCTTCATAGTGGATAGATGAAGTGAAAATCTTCAGGAGGGTGGAGTTCGCCGTCGACCCTCGTCCGACGACGGGCCGCAGCGCGTGCCCAGCGAGACAACCGGACTGTCGGGCCCGGTGGGTAGGGTGACGCCATGGACTGGGCTCTGGCGGGACGGGCGGCGATCGTGCTTGCCGCCGGGGTGTTCGCCGCGCTCGGCAACCCGGTGGTCCGGGCGCTCCTGCGCCGGATCGATCGCGCGGCCGTCGCCTCCGCGGACGACGAGGTGGCGCAGACGCGGGCGAGTCTCGGCCTCGAGCAGGCCCAGAGGGAGCTTCCTGGGGGCCGGTGGATCGGCGTCCTGGAGCGGATCGGGGTGTATGCCTGCATCGTCGCCGGGTTCCCCGCGGGGATCGCCATCGTGCTGGCGGTCAAGGGGCTGGGCCGGTACGCGGACCTGGCCACGGAATCGGAGTCCGGCACCTCCCGCAAGGGGGAGCTGTTCATCATCGGCACCTTCGTCAGCATGCTGTGGGCCGGGCTTTGGGCGGGTGTCGCCTATTTCGCCGTACGGGCGTGGTGAATCGGTGCCCGATGCCGCGGCACGTGGAGGCCGAGCTGCGGTTCGTCAGCCGGATGCTTGAGCGCGACACGGTCTTCCACACGGCGAAGGGCCTGGCGCTCTGGGAGCGCCAGGCCCGGGTGAACCTGCTTCGTGAGGCGGGTCAGCTCTCGGCGAGCAGCTGGTAGAGCCTCCGCCTCAGCTCCTCCACCTCCGCCGTCGCCTTGGCGATCAGCTCCTCGTCGCCGCTCTGGGCGATGGTGCCGACGGCGGACCATGCCTGACCGTAGGCCTGCGCGAGGGCGGCCGCGGGGTGAGCCACGGCGTCGTCGTCCTGCTCCCAGGGGGAGGGGCGCTGGGTGGTCTCGGCCTCTAGGCGGCCGGCGTCGGTGATCTCGTAGGCCTTGCCCGCCTCGGAGGCCACGAGGCGGATGAGCCCCTCGTCCTCGAGCTGGCTGAGCGCCGGGTAGATCGCGCCGGGGCTGGGCTTCCAGCGCCCGCCGCTGCGGGTCTCGAGCTCCTGGATGATCTGGTAGCCGTTGCGTGGCTGCTCGGCGATCAGGAGCAGTGCGGCGTTGCGGACGTCGCCGCGGCGGGCGCGGCCGCCGCGGCGCCCGCCGAACGGGCCGGTGCCGAAGCCTCCGGGGCCGAAGGGCATGGGGCCGAAGCCGGCGGGACCGAACGGGCCGGGGCCGAAGCCTCCGGGGCCGGGGCCGCCCGGCTTGGCGTGGCCGGGGCCGCCGTGGCGGTGGCCGCGACCTCGTCGCTGACCGCGGGTGTCGTCGCCACGCTCGTCGGCCGGGTCGGCCTCGTTGAGCAGGGCGCCCAGGAACTGGTGCAGGGCGGCGCGGCCGCCCATGGGGTGATGCATCGCGTATTCCATCGCGAACTCCTTCTGGATCGTGGGGCCTGAGTGGCCCGTACGTCATCCAGAGTGCACGATAGTTCGCGATATGTCAAAGATATATCGCGAACTATCGTGACGGAGGATCAGTTCTTCTTGACGCCCTTGCGTTCCTTGGCCCGCTCGTTGGCGTTCAGCGTCACCTTGCGGATGCGCACCATCGCAGGCGTGACCTCGAGGCACTCGTCGCCGGCACAGAACTCCAGCGCCTGCTCCATCGACATGTTCTTGGCGGGGATGAGCCGCTCCAACTCGTCGCCGGTGGAGGAGCGCACGTTGGTGAGCTTCTTCTCCTTGGTGGGGTTGACGTCCATGTCCTCGGCGCGGGGGTTCTCGCCGACGATCATGCCCTCGTACACCTCGGCGCCCGGCGGGACGAACAGCGTGCCGCGCTCCTGGAGGTTGAACAGGGCGTAGGACGTGGTCAGACCGGTGCGGTCCGCCACCAGCGAGCCGGTGGGGCGGGTGCGGAAGTCCCCGGCCCAGGGCTCGTACCCCTCCGCCACGTGGTGCATGATGCCGGTGCCGCGCGTCTCGGTGAGGAACTCCGTGCGGAAGCCGATGAGGCCGCGCGCGGGGATGATGAACTCCATCCGCACCCAGCCGGTGCCGTGGTTGACCATCATCTCCATGCGGCCGCGGCGCAGCCCCATCAGCTGGGTGACCACGCCCACGAAGTCCTCGGGGATGTCGACGGTGAGCCGCTCGATGGGCTCGTGCACCTTCCCGTCGACGAGCTTGGTGACCACCTGCGGCTTGCCGACGGTGAGCTCGAAGCTCTCCCGGCGCATCATCTCCACCAGGATGGCGAGCTGCAGCTCGCCTCGGCCCTGCACCTCCCAGGTGTCGGGACGCTCGGTGGGGTTCACCCGGATCGAGACGTTGCCGACGAGCTCCTGGTCCAGCCGCCCCTTCACGAGGCGGGCGGTGAGGTTCTTGCCGGACTGGCCGGCCAGCGGGGAGGTGTTGATGCCGATGGTCATCGAGATCGACGGCTCGTCGACGTGGATGAGCGGCAGCGGCATCGGGTTCTCGGGGTCCGAGAGGGTCTCGCCGATCATGATCTGCGGGATGCCCGCGATGGCGACGATGTCGCCGGGGCCGGCCTTCTCCGCGGGGACGCGGTCCAGCGCCTGCGTCATGAGCATCTCGGTCAGCTTGACGGTGGTGATGGTGCCGTCCGACTTGCACCACGAGACCAGCTGGCCCCGCTTCATCTCGCCGGCGATGATGCGGCACAGGGCGAGCCGGCCGAGGTACGGCGAGGCGTCGAGGTTTGTCACGTGCGCCTGCAGCACGGCCCCCTCCTCGTACTCGGGGGCGGGGATGTGCTCCATCAGGGCGTCGAACAGCGGCTCGAGGTTGGGGCTGTCCGGCATGCCGCCGTCCTCGGGCTGCGTCATGGACGCGCGGCCGGCCTTGGCCGAGGCGTAGACGATGGGGAAGTCGAGGACGTGGGCCGCGTCGTCGTCGATCAGGTCCATGAAGAGGTCGTAGGTCTCCTCGACGACGGCGGAGATCCGCGCGTCGGGGCGGTCCACCTTGTTGACCACCACGATGATCGGGAGGTTCTTGGCCAGCGCCTTGCGCAGCACGAACCGGGTCTGGGGGAGGGGACCCTCAGAGGCGTCGATGAGAAGAACCACGCCGTCGACCATCTCGAGCCCACGCTCCACCTCGCCGCCGAAGTCGGCGTGGCCGGGCGTGTCGATGATGTTGATCGTGACGCCGGTGCCGTCGGGGCGGATGTGCCGCACGCCGGTGTTCTTCGCGAGGATGGTGATGCCCTTCTCGCGCTCCAGGTCCATCGAGTCCATGACCCGGTTGTTGACGTCGGAGCCTTCGCGGAAGGCACCGGACTGCCACAGCATGGCGTCGACGAGCGTCGTCTTTCCGTGGTCGACGTGGGCGACGATGGCGACGTTGCGCAGGTCTTCGCGTGTGGGCATGAGGCATCTCCGGGGGATCGACGGTGGGGGCCGCCGACGAGTCTACGGGTCGCGGGGCGGGACCCACGAACGCGGGCGCGCGCGCATCACTCCTCCGGGTGGCTTTCTGAGGCCTTGAACGGGGCGAGGGCGGTCCGGCAGAACAGCTGCCGCACTCAGGCGGGCGGGCCGCCCGGCCTACCCGCTGACCTGTTGCGCGAGCACCTGGTAGGCGGTCTCCGAGGAGTCGCGGAGGAACTGGGCGCAGCGCTCCTGCTCGTCCGACTCGCCGATCCGCCCCGCCGCGACACTCAAGGCCCACAGCGCCCGCAGGAATCCCCGGTTGGGCTCGTGCTCCCACGGCACCTGGCCTGAGCCCTTCCATCCGTTGCGGCGGAGCGTATCCAGCCCGCGGTGGTACCCGGTGCGCGCGTAGGCGTAGGCGGCGACGGCGCTGCCGAGGTCCTCCTCCGCCAGGCACGTCTCGGCGAGGAGCGCCCACACCAGCGACGACGTGGGATGGGCCGCGACGACGTCGAGGAAGCGGTCCCTGCCGTGCTCGGCGATCGCCGCCAGAGCGGGGTCCTCGGGCAGGTGCACGACGACGTTCGAGGCCATCAGGTTGGGGTGCGTCTCGCTCATGCCGTCAGCCTAGTGGTCATCGCCGCCTGGTGACCGGGGTGTGAGCGGCGAAGAGGAGGTGACCGCCGGTGGTCACTCCTCGCCGAAACCCGCCGAGACGAGGGCCACCAGCGCGTCGACGGCCTCCCGGGCCTGCGGCCCGGTGGCGGTGAGCCTCAACAGGTCCCCCTTGCGGGCGTTGAGCATCGCCAGCCCGACGCTGCTGGCGGCCTTCACGGGCCCGGCCTCGCCGTTGCGGACGCGCACGTCGGCGTCGAACTTCTTCGCCTCTGCCACGAACAGGGCACCCGGCCTGGCGTGCAGCCCGGTCTCGTTGATCAGCACCACCTCGCCCGCGGCCTCACCGTCGTCCGGGGTCGCGGGGGGAGTCGCAGCGGGTACCGGAGAGGCGAGCGCCGGGCCCAGCGCGGACAGCTTCGGCGCCAGGGCGGCCTCCGCCTCCTCCGCTACCTCGTCCAGGGAGGCGCCCCCGACGGCGCGCACCACCCCGGCCGTCAGCCCCTCGACGAACGGCGCCGACAACACGCGCGCGTTGTCCACTCCGGCCAACTCGACGCCCATCTCGGCGCTCATGACCGCGGATCCCATGTCGACGAAGACCACCACGCCGTCGCCCCGGTCCACCTCCGCGATGGCGGCCGCGACCGCGGTGGCGTCCGTGCCGAGCCCACCGTCGGGCATGCCGGCCGCGATGGCCACGGGGGGCGGCTCCCCGTGGACCATCTGCATCGCCAACTCGACCGCGGCCTCGGCGAGCGCGCGGCTGTGCGAGACCACGACGATGCCGACCGCCATCAGGCGCCGATCACGTCCACCAGGGCGTCGAACAGGTAGGTCGACGACGTGGCGCCGGGATCCTGATGACCCGCGGACCTCTCGCCGAGGTAGCTCGCCCGGCCCTTGCGGGCCACCAGTGGCGTGGCCGCGTCGCGGCCCGCCGCGGCGGACTGGGCGGCGGCCGCAGCGGCGTCGTGCAGCCCCGCCCCGTCCGCCACCGCGGCATCGAAGGCATCGATGGCAGGCGACAGCGCGTCCACCATCGTCTTGTCGCCCAGCTCGGTCTTCCCGCGGGCCACGAGGCCCTCGAGGCCCGCCCGGAACGCCTTCCCGAACTCCGCGGGCGTGAGCTCCATGACCGATCCGCTGGCCATCCCCATCTTCATCAACAGGGTGCCGTACAGCGGGCCGGCGGTGCCGCCGACGGTGCTGACCAGCGTCATGCCCGCCTTCTTGAACAGGCCGTCGACGGTGGTGGCCTGGTCCAGGTGCTGCACGACGGCCGCGGTGCCGCGGGCCATGTTGGCGCCGTGATCGGCGTCACCGATGGCCGAGTCGAGCTCTGTCAGGAAGACCTTGTTCTCGTCGATGATCGTGGCGTAGCGCCGCAGCCAGTCGGCGAGGAGGTCGAGGGTGAGGTGTTGTTCGGTCACAGGCCCCACCGTAGCCCCGCGGTCTTCACGGGGGAGTCCCACAGGCGAATCATGTCGTCGTCGGCCTTGAGCAGGGTCAGCGAGCAGCCGGCCATGTCGAGGCTGGTGATGTAGTTGCCCACCAGGTTCCTGGAGACCTCGACGCCGGCCTCCTTGAGCAGCGCCACCACCTCGCCGTACATGAGGTACAGCTCGATGAGCGGGGTGCCGCCCATGCCGTTGAGCATGGCGATGACCGGGGCGCCTGTGAAGTCGAGGTCGTGCAGGATGGGGTCCACCAGCTGCTTGGCCACGGACCTGGCGTCCGCGATGGGCTCGCGGTGGCGGCCGGGCTCGCCGTGGATGCCGATGCCGATCTCGACCTGGTCCTCGGGAAGGTCGAAGGTGGGCTTACCGGCCGACGGGACGGTGCACGAGGTGAGGGCCATGCCCATCGAGCGTCCGTTGTCGGCGACCTTCTGCGCGAGGGCGGTCACGGCGGCCAGGTCCTGGCCCTCCTCGGCCGCTGCGCCGACGATCTTCTCCAGCAGCACCGTGGTGCCCACGCCACGCCGGCCCGCGGTGTACAGGGAGTCCTGCACCGCGACGTCGTCGGCCACGATGACGGTGGCGACGGTGACGCCGGCATCTGCGGCCATCTCGGCGGCCATCTCGAAGTTCATGATGTCGCCGGTGTAGTTCTTGACGATGTGCAGGACGCCCGCGCCGTTGTCGACGACGGTGGTGGCCTCGAACATCTGGTCCGGGGTGGGGGAGGTGAACACCTGGCCGGCGCACGCCGCGTCGAGCATGCCCACGCCGACGAAACCACCGTGCATCGGCTCGTGGCCGGAGCCGCCGCCGGAGATGATGGCGACCTTCCCGGCCTCCTTCGGGGTGACGCGGTAGATCACCCGATTCTCGTGATCTACGCGGACATTCGAGTCTGATGCCTCCACGCCCTTGAGGGCGTCGGCGATCACGTCGTCGGCGGAATTGATGAGCTTCTTCACGGTCCTACCTCCTGCGTCGTTGCGGGTATCCATCGATCCTGATTCCCACAGCGATCGTAAGCAAGGGCCCTGACCTTTCGTGCAGTTTCCTCCAAGCCCGGGGCCACCGATGTGCGCCGATCTCATGCCCTGTCATCCCACATTTCGGGGGAGGGGGGACCATGGAGTCATGAGCATCTCCACCTGCGTCTCGTGCGGCGCACGCAACAGGGTCCCCGCCGCCGCCACCGGCCTGCCGCGATGCGCCAAGTGCAAGGCCGACCTGCCGTGGCTCGTCGACGCCACCGACGCGGATTTCGATGGAGTGGTGGCCACCCGGGTCCCCGTCGTGGTGGACCTGTGGGCGCCCTGGTGCGGGCCGTGCCGCATGGTATCGCCGGTCCTTGAGCGCCTCGCGAAGGCCAAGGCCGGACGGCTCAAGGTGGTCAAGATCAATGTGGATCACAACCGCGCTCTGCAGGCCCGGTTCGAGGCAATGAGCATCCCCACGCTGGTGCTGATGCGCGACGGGAAGGAAGTGGCGCGGCAGGTGGGCGCGTTGCCCGCGCAGCAGCTCGAGCGCTGGGTGGAGCAGCACTCCGACTGAGGGTTCAGGAAGGAGGCCACCTCCGGTGGCCGGGCCTCGGCTCCGTTAGAATGCCCCGGTAGGGCCCCCGCGACGAGCTGGGGCTTCATCCATGTGTGTGGAGGTGGCAAGATGCCAAGCGTTGTCGTGGTCGGGGCTCAATGGGGAGACGAAGGCAAGGGCAAGGCGACCGACCAGCTGGGGGACCGCGTCGACGTCTGTGTCCGCTACTCCGGTGGCAACAACGCGGGCCACACGCTGGTGGTGGGCGGCGAGAAGTTCGTCCTCCATCTGCTGCCCTCCGGCATCCTCAACCCCGGGACCACCACCGTGATCGGCAACGGCGTCGTCGTGGATCTGGACGTGCTGGCCGAGGAGCTGGACGTGCTGGCGTCGCGGGGCGTGAACGTGGCTCACCCGCTGATCTCCGCCAACGCCCACATCATCACCGAGTACCACAAGGTGCTGGACAAGGTCACCGAGCGGTTCCTCGGCAAGCGGCGGATCGGCACCACGGGCCGCGGCGTGGGGCCGTGCTACTCGGACAAGGTCAACCGGCTCGGCATCCGGATCCAGGACATCCTCGACGAGTCCATCCTGCGGCAGAAGGTCGAGGCCGCGCTGGACCAGAAGAACCAGCTGCTGGTGAAGGTCTACAACCGGCGCCCGATCATCGCGGAGGAGGTGGTGCAGGCCCTCCTCAAGCACGCCGACACCATCCGCCCCCACATCGTGGACTCCGGCCGTTACGTCAACGACGCGCTCGACGCCGGCAAGGTGGTGCTCTTCGAGGGCGCCCAGGCGCACCACCTCGACGTGGACCAGGGCACCTACCCCTACGTCACCTCGTCGAACCCGACGGCGGCCGGCGCCACCACGGGCGGCGGCGTGGGCCCCACCCGGATCGACCGCACCATCGGCATCGCGAAGGCCTACACCACCCGCGTGGGCGAGGGACCGTTCCCCACCGAGCTCTTCGACCACGACGGCGAGGAGCTGCGGCGCATCGGCGCCGAGTTCGGCGCCACGACGGGCCGCCCGCGTCGCTGCGGTTGGTTCGATGCGGTGCTGGTGGAGCAGGCGGTCAAGATCAACGGCTTCACCGACATCTTCCTCACCAAGCTGGACATCCTCAGCGGCTGGGAGAAGATCCCCGTGTGCGTGGCCTACGAGGTCGACGGCGTCCGCCACGACGTGATGCCCATGACACAGTCGGACTTCCACCACGCCAAGCCCATCTACGAGGAGCTCGACGGGTGGGCCGAGGACATCAGCGGCTGCCGCGAGTTCGATGAGCTGCCTGCCACCTGCCAGGCATACGTGCACAGGCTCGAGGAGCTGATCGGATGCCGGATCAGCGGCATCGGGGTCGGGCCCGGCCGCGAGCAGTCGGTGCCGATCAACGACCTGATCTGACGTGGCTCAGAAGGGTCCGCTGGGGCTGCGCCTCTGGAAGTTCAAGAAGGCCTACATCGAGGACGACACGCAGGTCCCGTGTACGACCTCCCCGTGCTGAGCCTGTTCTCGCTCACCGACGCCGAAGGGCTCCGCGACCTGAGCCTGCTCGGCGGCAGCGCCAACCCCGACGACGTGGAGATCGTCAACGCGTCGGGCCTGGTCAGCCTCGACGGGCTTCGGGTCCATCCCGGCACCTCGGTGGTGTTGCAGAGCTGCCCCGATCTGCGCGATATCTCCGCGCTAGACGGCGTGGACGTCGACTTGTTCATCAACGACTGCCCCCACCTGGCCGAGGTGAACGAGGTGCCCCGGTGAGCACGAAGAGACTCGTCGTGGCCCTGGTGGCGACGATCGCGGTGTTCATGGCCAGCACGGTGGTGGTCGCGCTGGCCCAGGACGACCTGGGCTGGGGGTGGTGGTGGGCGGTCCCCGTCGGTGGGCTGTTCCTGCTGGCCATCATCGGCTTCAGGGTCCTGGTGCAGCGTTCACAGGAGGCCGCCGAGCGGGAGGACCGGGCGTCAGGAGACTAGGCTGACGCGGGTGAAGATCCTGCTCCTCGGATCCGGCGGGCGCGAGCACGCGCTGGCCCGGTCCCTCGCCGCCGACCCGTCCGTCACCGAGCTGCACGCCGCGCCGGGCAACCCGGGGATCGGGCGGATCGCCGCGCTGCACTCGCTGGACCCGTCCTCGCCGGTCGCGGTGGTGGAGGCGGCGCTGCGGCTCGGGGTCGACCTCGTGGTGATCGGGCCGGAGGCGCCGCTGGTGGCCGGGGTGGCCGACGCCCTGCGTGAGGCCGGCATCGACGCGTTCGGGCCCGGCCGCGAGGCGGCGGTGCTCGAGGGGTCGAAGGCGTTCGCCAAGGAGGTCATGGCCGGCGCCGGGGTGCCGACCGCCGCGTCGCGCCTGTGCGAGACCCCGGAACAGGCGGCGGCCGCGCTGGACGAGTTCGGCGCCCCCTACGTGGTCAAGAACGACGCCCTCGCCGCCGGCAAGGGCGTGGTGGTCACCGACGACCGCGAGGCGGCCCTCGCGCACGCCGCGACCTGCGGCCGGGTGGTCATCGAGGACTACCTGGACGGGCCGGAGGTGAGCCTGTTCGCGATCTGCGACGGCGAGCGCGCGCTCCCGCTGCTGCCCGCGCAGGACTACAAGCGGGTGGGAGACGACGACGCGGGACCCAACACCGGGGGCATGGGCGCCTACTCGCCGCTGGCCTGGGCCGACGCAGGCCTCACGGACCAGGTCATGGCCGAGGTCATCGAACCCACCCTGGCCGAGATGCGCCGACGCGGCACCCCCTTCATCGGGCTCCTCTATGCCGGGCTGGCGCTCACGTCGAAGGGCCTTCGGGTGGTGGAGTTCAACGTCCGCTTCGGAGACCCCGAGACCCAGGCCGTCCTCGCTCTGCTCGACACCCCGCTGGCAGGGGTGCTCCGCGCCGCGGCCCGCGGGGAGCTGGACACCGTCGGTGGGCTCGCGTGGCGCGACGGCGCGGCCGTCGTCGTCGTGTTTGCGGCGGAGGGCTACCCGGGGACACCAGCCTCGGGCGGGGACATCGTCCTGCCGCAGGACGAGGCGGACGCCTATGTGCTGCACGCCGGAACCAGGCTCGACGGAAATCGGCTCGTCGCGGCCGGGGGCCGGGTGCTCGGGATCGTGGGTCGCGGCAGCGACGTCGGCCAGGCGCGGCAGCGGGCCTACGCCCTGCTCGCCCGGATCGACTACCCGCAGGGGTTCCACCGCACCGACATCGGGCTGCCGCACTAGGGCGTGTCTCCTTATGCGTGAAGCCAGAGGGTGATCGCGCGTAGGACAA
>JAPUEL010000033.1 GCA_027492545.1 Propionibacteriaceae bacterium | reverse complement strand
ACATGAGTCAACAATCCCGCCCATCGACCCAGATCTTTGGGAGACACGCCCTAGTCCAGACGCGAAGCGGCGGCGGCCTCGAGCGCCATCCAGGCCTGGAGCTGGGTGGCCAGTTCGACGGTGTGCCCCGGACGGGTGGTCCCGCTGGTGGTCGTGTCCTGGGGGAAGACCATCACCGGCTGGTGGCGCCATCCCCGGATCTCGTGCCCGCGCCACAGCGCGTCGGCGAAGCTCATGGTCAGGTCGGTCGCCGTCGCCCGGCTGCTCCCGGGGAGTCTGACGTCGCGGGCGGCAAGCGCCAGGTAGCGCGTCAGGATGCCGGTGAAGAGCCCGCCGTCGCCGTCGCCGTGGGTGCGTAGCAGCGTGGTGCCGGGGTGCGTGAGGTGCGCGGCCACGGCGTCGATGTGCCGGGCGGCCTGCTCGACCCTGCCGAGCCTCAGCATCACGCCCAGGACGGGGCCCTGGTTGTAGGTGAACACGTGCGGCACCAGGGCGGCACCGGAACCGTCCGGGATTCTGGTCGGCCTCCCCACCCTCATGGCGGCGCGCTCCCGCGCCGATCGGGCAGTGGCGAGGCGGAGGCCGTCCCGGTAGAGCCCGGTCCCGGGGTCCGCGAGGTGGTCGTCGAGCCAGTCCAGAAGCCTGGTGGCCTCCTCGAGGCGCCCGGTCCGGGCGAGGTACAGCGCGATGGGCCCCGTGGCCGCCGTGTTCTTGAAGTCCCGGTCCAGGCTCCAGAACGCGCCACCGCCCCAGTCGTCGGTGATCGCGGAGCGCAGCACGCGGTCGAGCCCGCGCGCAGGAGTTCCGGCCCGGTGGGCTGCCAGCGCGAGCCACGCCATGTCGTCGAAGTAGCGGTTGCGCAGGCGGCCCCAGTTGCGCAGCCGGATGGCCCGAAGGTGGCGGCGGACCAGCCTGACGTCCACGGCGCTGGAGCCGCGGCGCCGGGCGTCGACGAGGCAGTCCAACAGGTGGGCCTGCCACCAGTAGTGCCAGGGGCGTGGCGGCGGGCCGGGCCGCGCGGTCGCGGCGAGGTGGGTGCCGGGCAGGCCGAGCAGCCGCCCGCCGAACAGGGTGAGGACGGAGCGGGCCGCCTCGTCTGCGCGTTCGGCGGTCACGCGAGGCGCTGGAGGAACAGCGTCTCGGCCAGCGCGGCCTTGGCGAGATCCCCCAGATCCAGCGACTCGTCGATGCCGTGCATCCGCGACATCGGGTCCGTCACGGCGGTCACGAGGACCAGCGCACCGGGGTTGCGGTCCGCGAACTCCGCGACGATGGGGATCGAGCCGCCGACGCCGATCTCCACCGGCGCGACCCCGAACGCCTCGGTGAACGCGTCGATCGCCGAGCGGGCGCGGTCGTCGTCGAGGGAGATCACGCTGCCGGAGCCGTTCTGCCCGGGCTCCACCTCCACGCGGGCGCCCCAGGGGGCGTTGGCCAGGAGATGCGCCCGAAGGGCGGCCTCGGCCGCGTCCGCGTCCTGCCCGGGGGCCAGCCGGACGCTCACCTTGGCGCGGGCCGTCGGGATCAGCGTGTTGGAGGCGTCCTTGACGGGCGTGGCATCGATGGCCAGGACGGAGGCGGCCGGCCGGGTCCACATGCGTGCGGAGGCGGGGCCGTCGCCGATCCACCGCACGCCGTCGAGGATGCCTGTCTCCTCACGGAGCCGGTCCTCGTCGTAGTCGACGGCGGGGTCCGGGTTGCTGGTGAGCCCCGCGATGGCCACGTTGCCGCGCTCGTCGTGGAGGGTGGCGAGGAGGCGGCACAGGGCGGTGAGGGCGTCGGGCACCACGCCCCCGAACTGCCCTGAGTGCAGGCCCGTGTCGAGCGTGGAGACGGTGACCTCGGCGTCCACCATGCCGCGCAGGGTGGTGGTGAACGACGGCTCACCGACCTTCCAGTTGACCGAGTCGGCGATGACGAAGACGTCGGCGGTGAGGTCTGAGGCGTAGGTGTCGAGGAGGGCGCCCATGCTGGGCGACCCAATCTCCTCCTCGCCCTCGATGAAGAGCTTGACCCCCACCGGCGGCCGCCCCTCGAAGGCGCGGAGCGCGGCGAGGTGCACGGCGATCCCGCCCTTGTCATCGGCGGATCCGCGGGAGTAGAGGCGGCCGTCGCGGTCGATGGGCGCGAAGGGTGCGGAGGTCCAGGCGGTGTCGTCGCCGGTGGGCTGCACGTCGTAGTGGGCGTAGAGCAGGACCGTGGGGGCGCCCTCGGGGGCGGGGAAGTGCCCGAACACCGCCGGCTTCCCGCCGGGGACGTGCAGCATGCGCACCTCGGGGCAGCCGGCGTCGCGGAGGAGCTCGGCCACGGCGTCGGCCGCGGAGAGGACGTTGTCGTCGTGCTCGGGCATCGAGGAGATCGACGGGATCGCGATGAGTCGCTTGAGGTCGGTGAGGACTGAGGGCAGGACGTCGGTGACGCGATCGGTGAGGCTCATGACCTCCACCCTAGCCACCCTCCCCCACGGCTCCATCGGGGCCACCCACCGGGCGGGGAGTCCGGACTGCCACCCTCCCACACCTCCCAGCCCTTGTTGAGGGCACCGAAGGTGGCCGTCAACATGGCCTGTCGAAGCTACTCTGAACCCATGGTGCGACGGGAGCTGGCCGACCTGATCAAGGAAGGCCGCATCGAGTCCGTGCCGCCTGATCCGGACCAGGTGGCGATGCTGCGCGAGCAGGCAGCCCGACACCTGGTGAGCTCGCGGACCATCAGCGGAACCGACCCGGCCGGGGCGTTCTCGCTCGCCTATGACGCGATCCGCAAGGAGCTCACCGCGCTGCTCCTCGACCACGGCTTCAGGGCCCGCAGCGCGGGCAGCCACACCGCCACCGGACAGGCGGCCGCCGTCCTCATCCCCGCGTTCGACGCCGACGGCTTCGAGTGGCTGCGGACGGTGCGGATCGCCACCGAGTACGGCACCGACCGCCACACCACCGCGACGGCGGCCGACCTTGAGCGGGCCTGGCGGTTCGCGGAACGGCTGGGCCAGCTGTTGGGGCCGCCTAGGCCATCGCGGCTGGGATCGGCGCCATCCACACGGATTCCGCCTCGCCCAGACCCACGCTGAACTGCCCCACGAACTCCATCTCGGGCTCGCCCGTCACCTCGCCGAGGCGGGTGGTCGGGACGCCGCGCTCGGCGCACAGGGCCTCGAACTCCTCGACGGTGGAGCCCGGCAGCGACACCACGGCCCTCGCGGCCGATTCGGAGAACAGCGAGACGGTGGGGTCGCCCTCAGGCAGCGTCACGGCGAAGCCCAGCCGGTTGCGGAAGGCCGACTCGGCCAGCGCCACGCCCAGGCCGCCCTCGCTCACGTCGTGGGCCGACGACAGCAAGCCGCGCCTGGCGGACTCCCCCATGACCTCTGCCAGCGCCTTCTCGGCCCCGAGGACCACCGCCGGCGGGAGCCCTCCGATGTGGCCGTCGTGCATCACGGAGGCCCAGATCGAGCCGGACAGCTCCTCGCGGGTCTCCCCCAGCAGCAGGATCGCGTCCCCAAGGTGGGCGAAGCCGGAGCGGATCCGGGTGGCCACGTCGTCGATCACGCCGAGCACACCGACGGTGGGCGTGGGCAGGATGGGGGCGGTGGCGGTCTGGTTGTACAGCGACACGTTGCCGCCGGTCACCGGCACGCCCAGCTCGCGGCAGCCGTCAACGAGCCCCATCACGGCCTCGGCAAACTGCCACATCACCTCCGGGTCCTCCGGGGAGCCGAAGTTGAGGCAGTCGGTGATGGCCACCGGCTCGGCGCCGGTGACGGCCACGTTGCGGTAGGACTCGGCCAGCGACAGCTGCGCGCCCAGGTAGGGGTTGAGGTAGGAGAAGCGCGAGTTGGCGTCCAGCGCGAGCGCGATGCCCAGCCCGGTCTCCTCGTCGATGCGCAGCATGCCGGAGTCCTCGGGCTGCGCGAGCACGGAGTTGCCTCGGACGTAGCGGTCGTACTGCTCGGTGACCCAGGTCTTGTCCGCGATGTTTCCGTGGCCCAGCACCGCGATCAGGGTGGCCTTGAGCGCCTCGGGCGAGTTGTCGCGGGGCAGGTCCTCGGCGCGGTCGGCGTTGACCCCGTCGAGCCATTCGGGGCGGTGGTAGGGGCGGTGGTAGACGGGTCCCTCGTGCGCGACCGTCTTGGGGTCCACGTCGACGATGGTCTCCCCGTGCCACTGGATGATCAGGCGGTCGCCCTCCATGACCTCTCCGACGATGGTGGCCTGCACGTCCCACTTGGCGCAGATCTCCATGAAACGCTCGACGTTGGCGGGCTCGACCACCGCCATCATCCGCTCCTGGGACTCGCTCATGAGGATCTCCTCCGGAGCGAGATTGGGGTCGCGGAGGGGCACCAGGTCCAGGTTGACGAACATGCCGCCGTCGCCGGCCGAGGCCAGCTCGGAGGTGGCGCAGGAGATGCCGGCCGCGCCGAAGTCCTGGATGCCGTTGATGATGTCGGCCTGGAACAGCTCAAGGGTGCACTCGATGAGGAGCTTCTCCATGAACGGGTCGCCGACCTGGACGCTGGGCCGCTTGGCGGGGCCGTCCTCGTCGAAGGTCTCCGAGGCGAGGATGGAGGCGCCGCCGATGCCGTCGCCGCCGGTGGCCGCGCCGAACAGGATCACCTGATTGCCGACGCCGGTGGCCTTGGCGAAGTGCAGGTCCTCGTGCCGGAGCACGCCCACGCACAGCGCGTTGACCAGCGGATTGCCGAGGTAGCTCTCGTGGAACTGGACCTCGCCGCCGATGTTGGGCAGGCCGAGGCAGTTGCCGTAGCCGCCCACGCCGGCGACGACGCCGGGCAGGACGCGGCGGGTGTCGGCCTCGTCGAGGGGGCCGAAGCGCAGCGAGTCCATGACGCCGATGGGGCGGGCGCCCATGGCGAGGATGTCGCGGACGATGCCGCCCACGCCCGTGGCCGCGCCCTGATAGGGCTCCACGAACGACGGGTGGTTGTGGGACTCGGCCTTGAACGTGACGGCGTAGCCCTGGCCGATGTCCACCACGCCGGCGTTGTCGCCGATGCCGGCGAGCAGCGGGCCGCGCGGGGTCTCCTGGCTGAGCTCGCCGAACTTGCGCAGGTGCACCTTGGATGACTTGTAGGAGCAGTGCTCGGACCACATCACCGAGTACATGGCCAACTCGGCGGAGGTGGGCCGGCGGCCCAGGATCTCGCGGATCTGCGCGTACTCGTCGTCCTTCACGCCGAGCGCCGCGTACGGCTGCTCGACGTCGGGGGTTTGGGCTGCGTGCTCAACGGTGTCTGCCACGGGGTCAATCTACCGGTGCGGGCCCCGCCTGGGCATCCTGACGGCGTTCGCGGACCGCACGTGGGCCGCGACCTCGGCCTCGTAGAGCTCCTCCCTCACCAACCGGCGAAGCGGCGCGGGCGCGGCCGGGTGCTCCCGCAGCCATCGGTGACCCGCCTCCACGCCGTCGGCCGGGAAGCCGCCGTGCACGAGCCGCAAGGCGATCTCGATCGGTTGGTCGCGCCACATCTCGGTCAGGTGCTCGAAGTAGCGTGCCGCGAACGGCTCGCGCAACGCGTCCTGCCCGGGCGTGCCGAACCCCGCCATGAGGGCGTCCACGGCTTCGTTCGTCTCGCCGCCGACGGTGTGGGCGCGCGCCCACGCCTCCTCCTTGACCGCCGTTTCCGGCCGCGACATCAGCGCCTGCAGGTGGGCCATCCGACCGGTGGCGGTCTCGTCGGCCGCGAGGGCGGCAGCCAGCTCCGCGTCGGACGCGTTCCCCTGGGCGGCCATCGACTGCCAGGCGAGCCACGTCACATCCACCGAGACCTCGAGGCCGGGCACGCCGCCGTCGAGCAGCCAGCGCACGTCCTCCGGCGCCAGGGCCGCGGCGTTCAGGTAGGCCTTCGCCCACAGCAGCTGCTCGGCCGAGCCCGGATCCGCCGCCATCGCCGCGGCCCGGCAGCCGTCACGCCAGGGGCCGGCGGCGGCGTCGTCGACCGAGTAGCGATCCACCGCGATGGCGGCCCTCGCCAGCAGCGACGCCAACACACCGGACTGCGGCTCGCGCGCCCCCAGCACGGCGGCGACGAAGTCGGCGGGCGCCAGCAGCCCGGCGCGCACGTCGCCCCAGAGCGCCGTCCACGCCACCGCCCTGGCCAACGGCTCGAGGTCGGCCAGGTGGGACACGAGGATGTCGCGGCTGCCCGCATCCAGCTCGACCCGCGCGAAGGTCCGGTCCGTGTGGTTGATGAGGACGACGTCGGGCACGGGCAGCCCGTCGGCCTCCGGGATCCGCACCTCGGGGCCCTCGATGCGCAGATCGAACTCCCGCTCCAGCCGCAGCCCGTCCTCGTGCAGGCGGTACAGCGCCAGGCTGGTGGCGTGCGGCCGGTCCGCCGACGCGTCGCCGGCCCCGTAGAAGTCCCGCCGCACCCGCAGCCCGGTCACGTACCCGCCGTGCACCTCCCAGTGCGCGCTCAGCCTGTCGTGTCCGGCGGACTCCAGCCAGGCCGCCACCCACCCGCTGAGGTCGCGGTCGGACTCGGCGTCCAGGGCCTCGATGAAGTCCCCCAGGGTCGCCGAGGCGAAGGCGTGGGTGTGGAAGTAGCGACGGCACCCTGCCAGGAACGCCTCGAGGCCCACGTAGTGCACCAGCTGGGTCAGCGCCGCGGAGCCCTTGGAATAGGTGATGCGGTCGAAGTTCGTCTTCGCGGCCTCGAGGTCTGCGATGTCGGCCACCACGGGGTGGGTCGTCGGCATGGAGTCGGCCAGGTAGCCACCCACCTTCCGGGAGGTGGCGAAGTTCACCCAGCCGTCGGCGAAACCGCACGCCTCGACGGAGATGTGGGTGCCCATGAACTCGGCGAAGCTCTCCTTGAGCCACAGGTCGCCCCACCATCGAGGCGTGACGAGGTCGCCGAACCACATGTGGCTCATCTCGTGCACCAGGGTGTTGGCCCGGCCCTGCAGCTGCGCGGGGGTGGCGGGCGAGCGGAACAGGTAGTGCTCCGTGAAGGTGACCAGGCCGGGATTCTCCATTGCGCCGAGGTTGTACTCGGGGACGAAGATCTGGTCGTACTTGACGCCCCACGGGTACTCCCCGAAGTTGGCGGTCAGCCACTCGAGGCCCGCCTTCGTCAGCCTGAATAGCTCGTCGGAGTCGAGGTAGCGGGCAAGGCTCTGCCTGCACATCAGCCCCAGCTCCATGCCCTGCCACGAGTCGATGACCCGGTGGTAGGGGCCCGCGGCCAGGCAGGTGATGTAGGTCGACAGGGTGTGGGTGGGCGCGAACTCGGCCCTCACCACCCCGTCGGCCACCTGTGACCGTGACACCTCCTGCTGGTTCGAGCCCAGCCACCAGCCCTCCGGCCCGGTGAGGGCGAACCTGAAGGGCGCCCGGAGGTCGGGCTGTTCGAGGTTGGGGAACACACGCCGCGCGTCGGCGGGCTCGTACTGGGTATAGAGGTAGGTCTGGCCGTCGGCGGGGTCGACGAAGCGGTGCAGCCCCTCCCCGGTGCGCGAGTACCGGCCGTGGGCGCGGACGGTGACGGTGCAGCGGCGCCTGGGCAGCCGGGTCAAAGTGATGCGGGAGCCGTCGTACTCCAGCGGATGGGGGGCGCCGTCGACGAGGATCGCATCGACGTCACCGATGAAGTCCAGCCAGGTCTCCTTGGACCTGCTGGTGAGCGTGATCGACGAGGTGACCGGGAAGGTGTGCACGGAGGGGTCCGCGGCGTCGCGGACGTCGACGTCGACCTCGTAGGAATGCACGCGCACGTGTCGCGCGCGGTCGGCGGTCTCGGCCCTGGTGAGGTTCGCGGTCGACATAGCCCCCATCCAAGCACTCCGCCAGAGCCCGTGGAGGAGGGCTGTGAGGTTGGGCACCGCAAGTGCGGCCGGGGCTTCACCACCCTCGTCGACGGCGGCTGTGTCGCGCGGACAGAGCTGAGCTACGCGGTGGTCTCAGACGCGGGCGGAGAGGAACTGCAGGACGGACTCGAAGAACGTGACCCCGTCGAGAGTGGGGCTGGTCAGCTCCTCGACGTTGTGCTCGGGGTGCGGCATCAGGCCGATGACGTTGCCGCGCGCGTTGGTGATGCCCGCGATGTCGTGGGCCGAGCCGTTGGGGTTGTCCAGGTAGCGGAAGACAACCTGGTCGTTGTCCTCGAGCTTGCGCAGCGTCTCCGGGGAGGCCTGGTAGTTGCCCTCGCCGTTCTTCAGCGCGATGGTGATCTCGTCGCCCTTGGTGAACGCGCAGGTCCAGGTGGTGTCGATCGTCTCGACGCGGAGCCGCACGTCCCGGCAGATGAAGTGCTGGCCCTCGTTGCGGATCATGGCGCCCTCGAGCAGGTGCGCCTCGCACAGCAGCTGGAAGCCGTTGCAGATGCCGAGCACCGGCATGCCGGCGTTGGCCGCGTCGATCACGGTGCTCATCACCGGGCTGAACCGGGCGATGGCGCCGCAGCGCAGGTAGTCGCCGTAGGAGAACCCGCCGGGCAGGATGATCGCGTCGACGCCGTCGATGGAATCCGACCCGTGCCACAGCGGCACCGCCTCGGCGCCGGTGAGGCGGACGGCGCGCAGCGCGTCGTGATCGTCGAGCGACCCGGGAAACGTGACGACGCCGATGCGTGGCATCAGTCGGCCACCACGTCGAAGGACTCGATGACGGTGTTGGCGAGCAGCTTCTCCGCCGCCTCGCCGATCCTCTCCAGGACCTCGGGGGTGACCTCGCCGTCAACCTCGACCTCGAACCGCTTTCCCTGGCGGACGGTGAGCCCGTCGAAGCCCAGCCGCTTGAGGGCGCCCGTGACGGCCTTCCCCTGCGGATCCAGGATCTCGGGCTTCGGCATGACGTTGACGACGACGCGTGGCATGGCACGGATCCTAGCGGACCTCCCCCGGCCGGCCGTGCCTCCGGCCACCCTCGGACTGATCAGGATCCGGCGAGGGCGGCCTCCACGGAGGCCCGGATGTCGCCCGCGGCCGCCCCCAATCGCTGCGCATCTGTCACGAACCGGGCCGCGAGCGAGGCCAGCGCCTCGCCCGAGGGCTGTGGCGCGCCGACCACGACGGTGCCCTGGCCTCGGCGGCTGGCTATCAGGCCCTCGCCCTCCAGCTCCCGGTACGTGCGCATCACCGTGCCGGGGGCCAGGCCCAGGTCCTTGGCCAGCTGCCGCACGGTGGGCAGCCTCGTGCCCACGCTCACGGCACCCGCGCGGATGAGCACGGCCAGCTGCCGGCGCAGCTGTTCGTAGGGCGGGGTGGGGTCCGCCGCGTCGACGCGCAACGCGACCGTCATCGCCCGCCCCCGTCGCGGGGAACCAGGAGCACGACGGCTGACCCGAGGAGTCCGACCAGGGCACCCACGGCCGCGAGGAGGCTGACCGCACCGGACGCGGTCGCGATCGGCACCGGGCCCAGCCCCAGCAGATCCATCCCCGAGACCAGCGTGACGGCAAGGGCCGATCCGCTCACGCCGACCCCGACGGCGGCCACGATCCCCTCCACGGTGATCCGACGCAGGGCGTCGTCCACCCGGACCAGTTCTGGGTCCGCACCGTTGCGCGGCCGGCGCACCGTCAGGACGAGCCCAAGGACCGCCAGCGCGAGGAGGAGCGCGAGGGCGAGACCGACCCATGAGGTGTAGAAGCTCCCGGGGAACGGGGTGCGGGCTGCGCCGTAGGTCCCTGACTGCGCGCCCTCCCCCTCTATCCACCACACCGACACGGCGCGCCCAGCGCGACCCATGTCGTCGGGAGACGCGGCGAGGGTCGAGAACAGAACGGCCGTGAGGAGCAGGGCCAGGAGGCACACCGTCCACCTGGTCAGGGCCGGCGGCAGGTAGCTGCGCAGTTGCCGGCGCTCGAGGCCGGCGCTGCCGGTGACCCGCGCCGCCCGGTAGGCGCTCTGCTGACCGACGACGATGGCCGCGACCACGACGACCGCGGCCAGCAGGGGTGCGGCGAAGGTGAGCGGCCGGAGGTGACCCCACGCCAGGGCGGCCACCCCGGCCACCCCGCCGACGGCCAGCCCGATGCCCCGGTAGCGGATCGTGGCACGCCGGAGCGATCGCAGGCCTGGGTAGATCGTCTCGTCGAAGGCGAGGGAGCGCGCCCGACGCCGACCGGCCAGGAGCGCTGCGGCGCCGACGATGATGATGGCCAGCGGCAGGAACACCAGTGAGACCAATCCCGAGATGACCATTGCTTCTCCTTGTGTCAGATAAGTGATACAAACGTAACGCCGCGGTTCCCTTGTGTCAAGCCACTGACACAAGAGACTCCTGGGCCGGCCGGTACCCTGACGCCCATGCCGTCGTCGCGCTCCGCCGTCCCGCCGTTCGAGGTGATGACCGTCCTCGACAGGGTGGCCACGTTGCGGGCAGCCGGGCGCGACGTCATCTCGCTGTGCGCGGGCGAGCCGGCAGGGGGCGCGCCGACGGCCGTCAGCGCCGAGGCTGCCCGGCTCCACGCCGTCGGAAGCCCGTTCGGATACACCCCGGCGCTGGGCATCCGGCCGCTCCGGGAGGCGTTGGCCACGCATTATCGACGGTGGTACGGGGTGGACCTGTCCCCGGACCGGGTGGCGATCACCACCGGCTCCTCCGGCGGGTTCCTTCTGGCCTTCCTCGCGGCGTTCGACGCAGGCGACCGCGTGGCGTTGGCCCGGCCCGGCTACCCCGCCTACCGCAACATCCTCAGCTCGCTCGGCTGCGAGGTGGTGGACATCGACTGCGGGCCGGAGGTGCGGTTCCAGCCCACCGTCGAGCTCCTCGCCGCGGCCCACGCGGAGGCGCCGCTGGCCGGGCTGATCCTCGCCTCCCCCGCCAACCCCACCGGCACCATGGTGAGCCGGCCCGAGCTGGCGGAGCTCGTGGCTTGGTGCGACGCCCACGGGGTGCGGCTCATCAGCGACGAGATCTACCACGGCGTCACCTACCCGGTGGGCGCCGACCGCGGGACCTCCGTCCTCGCGCTCGGCGGCGACGCCGTCGTGGTGTCGTCGTTCAGCAAATACTGGGGCATGACCGGGTGGCGGCTCGGCTGGCTGGTCCTCCCCGAGGAACTGGTGGGCGCCGTCGACGCCTTGGCCGGAAACCTGGCGCTGTGCCCGCCCGCCCCGGCGCAGTATGCGGCGCTGCGGGCGTTCGACGACGCCTCCTACGCCGAGTGCGACGCCGCGGTGGCGGACTTCGCCGCGGCCCGCTCGGTGCTGCTGGCCGCCGCGGACCGCCTGGGGTGGGGTGTCGCGGCGCCGGCCGATGGCGCCTTCTACTACTACGCCGACCTGGGCGACCAGCTGGACAGGTGGGGCACGTCGGCGGCCTACGCGTCGGCGCTGCTGGAGGCCACCGGGGTCGCGGTGACACCGGGGCGCGACTTCGACTCCCGCCTGGGCGACCGCACGGTGCGGATCAGCTTCGCCGCCGGCAGCGCCGCGATCGCGGAGGCCGTGGAGCGGATCGTCGCCTTCCAGGCCTGAGGTCAGCGGGAGACGGTGGGGTCCCCGTCGATCCAGAACCGCAACGGGAAATCCGTGGCCTTGCCCACACCGATGCGCGGGCCGACGGCGACCCTCGGCTCCTCCCCCACCCGCGGGGTGAGCGTGAGGCCGGTGCTGCCGTCGAGGGGTGCGCCGGTGTCGGAGAGGGCGATGCCCAGCGCGACGGTGAGGCGGGCGGGGCCTGCGGCGAGGTCGGTGTCGCGGCGGGTGACGCCCTTGGCGGCGCGCCTGGCCCTGGCGATCTCGACCCCCTCGACCACCTCCCCTGCGCGGATGAGCACCCCGGTGGGCGTGCCGTCCACGGCGACCACCACGTTGAAGCAGGTGTGCAGGCCCATGTGCCGGTAGACGTAGGCATGCCTCCCGGGCCCGAACATCGCGGCGTTGCGCGCCGACGGCCCGCGGAACGCGTGCGAGGCGGGGTCGAACCCGCCCCCGTACGCCTCCACCTCCGTGATCCGCAGCGCCACGCGCGCTCCGTCGCGGTCGCTGGTAAGGGTGCCGCCGAGCAGGGCCCTGGCCTCCGTGGCGACGGCACCGAGCAGGGTCACCGCCTCGGGCGGCAGCTCGGCGTAGGAGACCGTGGGCGGGACCAGCATCACCCGGCGCGTGGGGTGAGCAGCTCGGTGAGCGCCGTGTCCAGGGGGGATCTGGGCATGGGAACCCCGTCGACGTGCGTGACCGGCGCGACGATGCGCCCGCTGGAGAGCAGCCAGGCGCCGCGGCAGCGCTCGAGGTCGTAGCGCGTCAGCGTGTCCACCTCGACGTCGATCCCCGCGGCCGGCGCCTTGTCCAGCAGCTCGGCGATGGTGATGGAGCACAGGATCCCGTCCAGCGGGGGCGTGACCAGGACACCCTCGAGGTCGAGCACCACGCTGGAGGTGGGGCCCTCGAGGAGGGAGCCCGACGGCGTGACGAAGATCACGTCGTCTGCGCCGTTGGCCTTCGCGTAGCGCTTGGCCGCCATGTTGATGCCGTACGACAGCGACTTCGCGCCCGGCAGCAGCCAGGGCAGCGGGGCCACGTCGGCGCCCTCGAAGCCGCGGTCCAGCATCAGCACCCGGACGCCCTCGGTGCGCTCCCGCTTCGTCCCGGCATCCAGGGGTGCGGCCATCACCCACCCGTTGGGCTCGTCGAGGCCCTCAGGCCCACGGGTCATGATGGTCCGCAGCACCGCCTCGGGCTCGTCGTCCCAGTCCCAGGCGGCCAGAATCGCGGCGACGGCGCGGCGGTAGCCGGCGTCGTCGGGGGCGGGCAGCTGCAGGATGCTGGCGGACGCCGCCAGCCTTGCCAGGTGCTCGTCGAGGTGGTGCGCACGGCCGAAGCTGGCCAGCAGCGCGTCGAAGACGCCGTCGCCGCGGACCACGCCCTGGTCGTCGGCGCGGACGATGGGTGTCGCGGGGTCGACGAGGGTGCCGTCGAGAAGCGCGAGCATGCGGATGGTCATGATGCAGAGGTTACGCCGTCGGGACCCACCCGCGCCGGGGACAGCGTCGCTGCCCCGATCGGGGTGCCCCGGTCGTGTGCTTCATTGAGCCGGACACTGCTCTTGCGGTGCTGGTTTGAGCCGGACACGGCTCTTGGGGGGCTGGTTCGAGCCAGACTTCGGACTCAAACCCGCGCAGCGCGTCCCTGCCGCCGTTCCTGGGGTTGAGCCGGACTTCGGACTCGAACTCGCCGAAGCGCTTCCCTGCCGCCATTCCTGGGGTTGAGCCGGACTTCGGACTCAGGCGCCCTGCAACCGGTTTCATCGCCAATCCTGGGCTCCGACCCCGAGATCCGGCTCAAACCGCCCCCGCAAGAGCCGTGTCCGGCTCAAACCGGCCCCGCAAGAGCCGTGTCCGGCTCAACTTCTTGCCCGCCCCAGGGACCGGAGGCCGCGACGAGTCGGGCGTCAGGAGCGCGGGGCGAAGTCGCGGCCGGTGAGACGGCGGTACGCCTCCAGGTAGCGGTCGCGCGTGGCCGCGACCACGTCGGCCGGCAGCGGCGGCGGCGGGGTGTCCGACGTCCTGTCCCAGCCGGAGTCCTTCGCCAGCCAGTCGCGCACGTATTGCTTGTCGAAGCTCGGCAGCGACTCCCCCGGCACCCAGGCCGCGGCGTCCCAGAACCGCGACGAATCGGGGGTCAGCACCTCGTCGGCCAGCACCAGGGTGCCGTCGGGGCGGCGGCCGAACTCGAACTTCGTGTCGGCCAGGATGATGCCGCGCGCCGCCGCGATCTCCCGGGCGCGCGCGTAGATCCTCAGGGTGAGGCCGCGCAGCTCGGCCGCCAGCTCCTCGCCGTGCAGGCGCTCGATGGTGGCGAAGTCGACGTTCTCGTCGTGCTCGCCCAGCGGGGCCTTGATGGCGGGGGTGAAGATGGGCTCTGGCAGCAGGTCGCCGTCGCGCAGCCCCTCGGGCAGCGGCACCCCGCACACCGTCCGCGACACCTGGTACTCCGCCCACCCGGAGCCGGTGAGGTAGCCGCGCGCCACGCACTCCACCTCCACCATGTCCAGCGCCTCGACGAGCGTCGCGCGCCCGGCCACGGCCTCCGGCACGTCGGTGCTCACCACATGGTTGTCGACGAGGTCCGCCAGCTGGTCGAACCACCACAGGCTGAGCTGGGTCAGGATCGCCCCCTTGTCCGGGATGGGCGTGCTGAGCACGTGGTCGAACGCTGAGATGTTGTCGGTGGCCACCATGAGGATGCGCTCGGTGCCGCCGTCCTCGACGACGGTGTACAGCTCGCGCACCTTGCCGGCGTGACGGAGCGGGAGACGGAGGAGATCGGCGTACTGGCTCACGCGACGAGCCTAGTGGCCATCACCTCCGAATCCTCACCCGCGGGGGGCCTGCCACACCCCGAGACGCGGCACCACCGCAGGCGAGCCTCCTCGGCCCAGGCTGCCCGCTCAGCCCGGGCCGGCCGAAGATCACGAAATGGTCACGATCGAAACCCCTTCTTGACGAACCGGGGGAGGCCGGTTTACCTGGCACCCGCGGCATCCAGGAGTCGCTCGACATCCTGGAGTACTGCAATGTGCCCGGCGGCTCGCACTTCGCCGACAAGCGCCGAGCCAACGGCGTCGAGGACCCCTACCGCGTGAAGATGTGGTGCCTCGGCAACGAGATGGACGGCCCGTGGCAGATCGGCCACAAGACGCCGCAGGAGTACGGCCGCCTCGCCGCCGAGACCGCGCGCGCCATGCGGATGATCGACCCGGACCTCGAACTCGTGGCGTGCGGCTCCTCGAACACCGACATGCCGACGTTCGGCGAGTGGGAGCGCGTGGTCCTGACGGAGACCTATGACGTGGTGGACCTGGTCTCGGCCCACGTCTACTACTACGAGGACGAGGGCGACCTCGGCTCGTTCCTCGCCTCAGCGGTCAACATGGACGGCTTCATCGACGGCGTGGTCGCCACCGCGGACGCGGTGCGGACCGCCACCAAGCGGACCAAGCGGATCAACATCTCGTTCGACGAGTGGAACGTCTGGTACCAGCAGCGGGTCGAGTCCAAGGTCTCCGAGGGCGACGACTGGCCGGTGGCGCCGCGGCTCCTTGAGGACCTCTACAACGTGGCCGACGCCGTCGTGGTGGGCAACCTGCTCATCTCGCTGCTGCGCCACACGGACCGCGTGCACTCCGCGTCCCTGGCCCAGCTGGTCAACGTGATCGCCCCGATCATGACCGAGCCCGGCGGCCCGGCCTGGAAGCAGACCACCTTCCACCCGTTCGCGCTCACCTCGAGGTACGCCAAGGGTTCAGTGCTCAACGTGCCGATCCACAGCGGCACCTACGAGACGGCCAAGTACGGCGAGGTGGCCCTCGTCGACGCGGTGGCCACGCACGACGCGGAGGCCGGCGAGGTGGCCCTCTTCGTCGTCAACCGCGGCATGGAGGGCACGGCCCAGGTGGAGGTCAACCTCAAGGCATTCGGAGAGGCGCGCCTGGTCGAGGCGGTCCAGTTGTCGAACCCGGACCACACCTGGGCTGCGTCGATGGAGGACTCCACCTCGGTCGAGCCCAAGGCCATCGGCGGCGCGTCGATCGTCGACGGGGTGCTGAAGGCGGAGCTTCCCGCGGTCAGCTGGGCGATGTTCCGGATCGCGGTCGCCTGATCCCTGAGACAATCTCCAGCCACTCCCCAGGCCGAGCCGTCGGCGTCGAGCGGTCGGCTCGGCCGGGTGGGCGACCGGGAGGGAGAGGCAGCACCGTTGGCAGCCAAGGCATCACATCCTCGTCGTGTGGCCCTGTTCGGCAGCGACTTGTTTGGAAGTCCTTGACCACGAGTATCGAACCGTGGATAAGGTATTGGCATGTTTCAGACCCACCCCGCTTCTCTCTACAGGTACCCAGTAGTCCCCGCAACACTTGGTCACCGCTCTGATTGCTTCCATTTTCGCGGCAGGACCGGCCTATGCCGAGACGACCGAAGCTCGCCACTCCTTCACGAACTCCAATCCCAGCTACTCGATCACGGACGGGAACGGGACCTTCACAGCCCAAGGCAGGCCCTCGGCGCCGTCAGGCAACACCATGGCGTGGAGTCACCGAGTGTCGCCCTACTTGCAGAGCATCGCGACGGGGAATAGGAACTGCACCGCGGGCCACATGCAACTTCCCTACCACGACACTCACAACGTGCCGATCACCTACCTGTGGCACTCATCCGTCCCCGGCAACCGAGTCAACACGAATTACACCCTCTGGGGTTCTTGCACATTCCGCGTTGCCGTCAATGGACGCCCGGGCACGGCCACGCTAGGTTTTAACTTCCGCTATGTGTTCTCCAACAATCAAATGCTGCGTATTGGCGAAGCAGACGGCAGTACCGATCCTGGAGGCAATGAGTACTCAACTCTGAAAATCGCATGGGACGATTAGCCTCCGGGCGCATCACGAGTTGGGACCACGATCGAGGCACAGGTGAGATCACGGTGTCGGACGGAACGATAGCGTGGCTGCATTTCAGCGAAACACGCGGCGCATCATGGGATCTACCCGTCGGGACCGCGGTTTCCTGTGACATCGTCCCCTGCGACAACGAGGCGGGATACTCCTTCCACGCCCGCAATGTGGTAGCCATTGACCAACCTCTCCCGACTCAGCCACAGTCCGACCCCAAGGCGTTCGAGTCCACACGCTCCATCGAGTGGGACGACTAGGGCGTGTCTCCTTATGCGTGAAGCCAGAGGGTGATCGCGCGTAGGACA
>JAPUEL010000032.1 GCA_027492545.1 Propionibacteriaceae bacterium | reverse complement strand
TGAACTCCGGGGTGTACTTCCTGCGTTTCGATGACATCTCGTCTCGTCGTTCCTTTCTGGTAACGACTGTCCACGAGAAGTGTCACACCCCAGGGTCAGCGCGTGACGGGGGTTCATCGTCGGCTCCGGTAGGTGTCGACCGGTGACGATTTCGTGGCGGTGAGGGTGCGGGTGGAGGGGAAGCCGGGGAGGCCGACCTGGAGGTCGACGGTGCAGGTCACGGTCACCGACACCACGGCCGGCGTCCCGAGGGGGGCGCGGAGGCCGGCGGCGTTCACGGCGACGTTGGAGGTGCGGCAGGTGGTGCCGGACTCGGTCAAGGTGGAGGCGGCCACCTGGCGTGCGGAGGCGGTGGCGGTGCCGGTGTCGCGTTCGAGGGAGGCGGCGCGGGCGGCCTGGGAGGCGGCTGAGTCGACGGTCATCTGCGCCAATGCTCCGGTGGCCAGCACGACCAGCAGGCCGACCATGCCGAGTAGGACGGGCAGGATGATGGCGGTTTCGACGGCCACCATCATCCCCCGCTGCCCATCACGCCTCATCGTCGTCAGCTTTCGGGGGTGACGACGTTGACGACCTGGACTTCGGCGATCCGCAGGGTGGCGGTGTCGGACAGCTGCGTGGTGATGGTGCCGCTCTGTCCGATGCCGGACCAGTTGACCACCCAGTGGGAGGTGGCGGTGATCGTGTACTCGCCGTCCTTGGTGTACATGTGGCCACAATCGGGGGAGGGTTCGTTGTGGACCCAGATCGAGCGCCACGGCTTGCCTTGGCCGCAGGTGATGGTGGTGCCGTCGCCCATGTCCCACACGACCTTGGACACCTGGCCGGTGGCGGTGACGGTGTAGCCGGCCTCAGACACGGATCGGGTGATCGGGCCCCACGTCGACGGCGACGGGTTCGACACCCACATCCACGAGTTCCACCCGACGTAGCCGAGATCCCGGGGGGCTCGTTCGGCCTGTTCGGGGAAGGTGCCCATCCGGATCGCTTCGAGCTGCATCCGCTCCACCGCCCGCCGCGCGAGTACGGCCGGATCCGGCGGAGCCGCCAACTGCGCCGCAGCCGCCCACAAGTCCCAGGTGTTACTCCACCCACCCTCAGTGCCGATCCGGCACTCGATGATCGTCCCGGTCGTGTTGCCCTCCCACACTGGGTCAGTCAACGGAGGCTGGTATGGCTTGACGCGGGCGTAGCACTCGAGGTCGGGCCGCCAGACCAGACCCCACTGGGTGCAGGGCAACTCCGCACCGCCACCGGTGTAGCAACCCGACGGGGCCGAACCGCCGCCACCAGCACTCCCCTGCCCGCGGCCACCACCCCCCGATGAGCCGGGGACCTGGACACTCACGATGATGGTGTGCTCGTTGAGGAAGGCACCGCCGGTGCCTTCAGCTGAGGCCGTGGGGACTGCTACGCCGACGAGTAGGGCGGCGAGCATCACCATTGGGTAGAGGCGCTTCAGCATGATTCGACCGCCTCGCTCTGGCCGCCGTTCACTCGCCAACTGTTGCCCACCTGGACCATGTCCAGCCTGAAGTCGACGAAACGGAGCCGGGCAGGGTCGAGGACGGAGTTGCCGTTGGCGTCGACCATGTCGCTGCCTCGGCTGTCGCTGCAGACACGGACCTCGACCGAGCGCACTCCCCCGGCCTCCACGACGGGCCCGACGCCCTTGTAGGTGTAGACGTTCTCGCCGGTCTGGACAACGCCCTGGCTGCGGTACTCGCCGATGAGCTGCGCCTCGGCCGAGGTATGGGTTCCGGTGGTGGCGTTGGCTACCTGCTGGAAGTCTGCGTCGGGATCGCTACGGACGGCGTTGACCGCCCGGAAGTACTCCACCGCCCCCGCCTGGGCCGCCTCCTGTTCAGGTGACAGGGTGCTGGTCGGGGTCGGCGACGCGCTCGGCGAAGGTGCCGACGAGGGCGTGGGTGACGGGGACGCAGTTGAAGCACTCGGGACAGGCGTGGGGGTCTCGGCGGGGTCTGGGGTGCAGGCTCCGAGGAGGAGTAGTGCGGCCAGTGCTGCGGGTGCGAGTCGTGTGATCGTCATCTCTTCGTCTCCGTCAGGATGGGGTGAGTCGTTGGGTGGGTGAGGTGGCCGTGACCTGGATGGTGACGGGGAAGCCGGGGATGACTTGTAGGGCTGTGCCGGTGATGGTGACTGTGGTGAGTCGCGCGGCCCGCTGGGCGGTGATGTGGAGGTTGTCGATGGATCCGTTGTCGGCGGCTCGGGTGGCTGTGGTCTGCCCGTGGGGTCCGGTGGCGTTGAGGGCTGCTGCGGCTCTGGCACCGTCTTGTGCTGCTGCCTGTGCTGTGGCGTGTGCCCAGGTGAGCATGGCCCACTGCATGGTCAGCCACAGGGAGCTGAGGACGAGCGGGAAGAGGATGGTGGCCAGGACGGAGGAGCTGAGGCCCCGTTGGTCCTGGTCAGGAGGGGAGGTTGGCCTGCACATATGCGGTGATCGCGGAGATGATCAGGACGGCGATCCCGACCGCCCCGGCGAGGAGGATCGCGTTCTCGGTGGACTGGGACAGACCCCGCTCATCCCGCACTCGGACACGCGTGTGGAGGGTGGCGGTGAGGTAGCTGTAGAGAGCAAGCATGGTGGTTTCCTTTCGGGTTGTTAGATCATGCGGAGGACTGCGGGGACGACCAGGGTGATCGCCAGGACGAGGACGAGCAGGGTGACGGGGACGGCGATGCGTTCCCCGTCAGCGTTCGCACGCGAGATTTGTTGGTTGAGGGTGGCGTTGCGCATGGCGGCGCCGCGGGCTCGCAGTGAGGAGTAGATGCGGGTGCCGTCGGCGCCGGCCAGGCGCATGATGTCGGCCAGGTCGACCAGATCGGGCAGGTCGTAGTGGTGGCCCATATCCGCCAGCGCGTCCCACGGGTTCTGCCCGGTGTACTGGGTGCGGCGCAGCACGGTGGCCAGGCGTTGGAACACCCACGAGTCGCCGGTGTCCGCAGCGCGGAGCAAGGCTTCGGGGACGGTGGCGCCGGAGAGCCGCTCCAGTGCCACCATTTCCACGAACGCCACCAACGCATAGGAGAACTCGTCGCGGGCCTTGGCGGCTTGGTCGCGGAGCTCGCTGTTGGGCAGGAACCACATGATCGCCGCGAACCCGATCGAGCCGAGCCCGGCGACGGGTCCCCCGCCCCAGCAGCGAGGGGACCCGTCGTCGCTTCGTGTGCGCGGCTGCCACGCACAAGCGCTCGCGCTCCCACGCGACGCCTGATCGCAAGACGAGATTCGACGCACCCGCCGGGTCGGCCGTCGCGAAGCGCCTGAACGCGGGCGCTCGTGGATGGGCGTGAGGCACCAACCCCGGGAAATGATGAAGGCTCCCGGATCCGAGGATAGCGGGAGCCTGTGCTCGTCTGTCTGGTGGGCGATGCCGGGTTTGAACCGGCGACCTCTTCCGTGTCAAGGAAGCGCGCTACCACTGCGCCAACCGCCCGAGGTGGAGACGGGATTTGAACCCGTGTACACGGATTTGCAGTCCGTTGCCTCGCCTCTCGGCCACTCCACCGGCAAGAGCCGGCCTCGCAAGTCGATCTTTGAGACCTTCTCCGAGCGGACGACGGGATTCGAACCCGCGACCCTCACCTTGGCAAGGTGATGCTCTACCAACTGAGCCACGTCCGCATGCACTGTCTGCATTTGCCCTTGTGGACTGCCGCATCTGGCGCGTAGAGAACATTAGCGCACGATTCTCGGGGAACACAAATCACGCCGTGGGGCCACGTTTCCACGCTCAGCGATGGCCCGTGAGCCCGCGGAGCCACGCGCCGACGGCGGCCTCGACGGCCGGGCCGGCCTTCCGGAGCGAGTGGTCGCCCTCCACCATGACCACGTGCCTGCCCGGTGCCGGGCTCGGCATGCCGAACGGATCGCTCCGCCCCTGGACGATGAGCACCGGAACCTCGACTCCCTCCAGTTCCCCCGAACGATCACTGCCGGAGGGTGCGACGAGGGGGAAGGCCAGGCACAGCACCGCGTCCGCCTTCGTCTCCAGAGACGTTCGGCAGGCGACGCGCCCGCCGAACGACCGCCCTCCCACGACGAGCAGTCCATCGGGATACATCGACCTCACCTGAGCGGCCACCGAAGCCCAAGCGGCGTCAGCCGTCGCAATGGGCGGTGGCGCCTTCCGGCCGGCAACGCGGTAGGGCTGCTCGACAAGGGCCACCACAAAGCCCGCATCCAGCCCGGCGCTGCGTGCGGCACCGAGGTCCACCGTGTCCACTCCCCCGCCCGCCCCGTGCCCCATGATGAGCAGGCCGCGGGCCAAGCCGTCGGGGCAGGTGAGGTGGGCGCGGGCCTGGCCCTTCGGGGTCTGGATGTCCAGCACCGTCGGTTCGCAATCTCCCACAGATTCCACTAGACTCCGTTTTCGCTAGGGGCGATTGGCGCAGTGGTAGCGCGCTTCGTTCACACCGAAGAGGTCGGCGGTTCGAAACCGCCATCGCCCACTCTAGATCTCCGAACCGTCACCCTGGTGGCCCGATGAGAGAGAGTCAATGACCGCGCCGGCAATCGTGCTCGTGGCTGATGGCCCGGACGACGCGCCGGTGACGGAGGCACTGCGGAGCATTGCCCGCGCTCTCCAGCTGACTCGCCCTGACCTTCGGGTTCATCTCGCCCGGCTGGGAGGACTCTTCCCCAGCGTCGAGGAGGTCATCGGGGCCCTCGCCGCCGACGATGTGGCCGAGGCCGTCATCATTCCCCTCGACCTGGTGTCAGCGGCCGGACACGCCGCCGAGTTGGACAGCTTCGCCCATTCCAAGGACATCCGCCTGGCCATCAGCCGGCCGGTGGGGCCGGCCGGGGAGGTGCTGAACATCCTCGACGAACGCGTCCGGGAGGCGCTGCACCGCGGTGGCGCCCTCGAGATCGACGGCCTCGTCCTCACCGCCCCAGGTGGAGGCGACGTCCGTGGCGGGTCGCTCCTTGCCAGACGCGCGAGGCAGTGGTCGGCGCATCATCGCCTGCCAGTCCAGCTCGCCGTCGAGGACGGTGACGGCAGGGCCACTGCGGCAGCCGTGCAGTCGCTCCGCATGCAGGGCCGTCGGCACATCGCCGTCGGGAGCCTCCACCTGACCCCCACACCCGCGTACCAGGCACACGCCCAGGCGGCTATGCGGGCGGGTGCTGTCGCGGTGACCGCCCCCATCGGCGACAACCCCCACCTGTGCCAGCTCATCCTCGCCAGGTATGCCTTCGGCGCCATGGAACTGCTCGACGGCACACCCACCCGGTTGCCGGACGACCTGGACGGCGACGACTCCTGAGGCTTGTCACGGCCGCCTAAGATCGGGGACATGACCGAGCCGTACGTCGCCCCAGTGACCAAGACCGACGATCAGTGGCGCGCCGAGTTGTCCCCGATGGAGTTCAAGGTCCTTCGCCTGGCCGGCACGGAGTTGCCGTTCACGGGCGAGTACACCGACACCGAGGACGAGGGCGTCTACGAGTGCCGCGGCTGCGGCGCCGAACTGTTCCGCAGCACCGAGAAGTTCCACTCCCATTGCGGGTGGCCCAGCTTCTTCTCGCCCCTCGCCGAGGAGCGGGTGCGTTATCTGCGCGATGAATCCATCCCCGGTCGGGCCCGGGTGGAGGTACGCTGCGCGGCCTGCGACGGGCACCTGGGGCACGTGTTCGAGGGCGAGGGCTACGACACGCCCACGGACCTGCGCTACTGCATCAACTCGGTGAGCCTGCGCCTGCGGCGCCCGTGAGCCCCTGCGGCGCGTCACCGTAGGGACCGAGCGCTCCCGGCCTAGGGTGGGTCCGTGCCAGCCAACGTGACCCCCGCGCCGCCTGAGCCCTTCGCCAGAGCCTTGCGCGAGCTCGATGCCATGACCTGGCGCCGCGGTTTCAGCACCGACGAAATCGGCTCCCCCCAGCGGATCGCACCCCATTCGGTGGCCATCGAAGGGGAGTTGGCCGGGCCCGACGAGCCCCTCGCCTCCGGGCGCCTCATTCTCCTCCACGACCCGGCCGGCAACGACTCCTGGGCGGGCACGTTCCGGCTCGTCAGCTACGTCAGGGCCGATGTGGACATGGACATGGTGACCGATCCCTTCCTGCCCGATGTCGCGTGGTCCTGGTTCACCGAGGCGCTGGAAAGCCGGGGCTGCGTCGCCCACGCGCTCGCAGGCACCGTGACCGCCTCCTACGGGAAGGGATTCGGCGAGATGGCGCACGAGGATCGCGCAGAGGTGGAGTTGCGCTGCTCCTGGACCCCCACGCTGGACGCCAGGCACCCCCTGACGACGCACCTGGCCGCCTGGGAGGATCTGGTGGGGCAGGTCGCGGGCCAGCCCCCACTCCCGCCGGGCGTGGCCCCACTCCCCCTCGGGCGTCGCTCGTGACTTACGTCGAACACAGCCGAGAGCCCCTGCGTCCGGTCGTCGCGGAGCGCGGGGCCCTCGACGAGTGCCTGTTCGCTCTTCGCTCGGCCAAGGGCCCGGTGGCGTTCGACACAGAGCGCGCGCACGGCCACCGCTACTGGCCGAAGGCCTACCTCCTCCAAATCCGGCGTGAGGGGGCGGGCACCTGGCTGATCGATCCCGTCGCCTTCGAGTCGGACGGCGCCGCCGATCTGAGCTCCCTGGTGGAGGCCTGCGGGGACGCCACCTGGATCATCCACGCGGCCAGCCAGGATCTCCCCTGCATGCGGGGCATCGGCGTGATCCCCCCCAGCATCTTCGACACGGAATTGGCGGCCCGGCTCCTGGGCAAGCCCGGTGCGAGCCTGGGCGCCCTCCTCCTCGCGGAGCTGGGCGTGCGGCTGCGCAAGGCCCACTCCGCCGACAACTGGTCGAAGCGGCCCCTGCCCGAGGCGTGGTTGACCTATGCGGCGCTGGACGTGGACTACCTGGTTGAGCTGGCGGCAGTCCTCGAGAAGGAGCTCGCCCAGGTCGGCAGGGACGAGTGGGCACGGCAGGAGTTCGCCGACACCCTCGCCCGTCACACGGCGGAGCCAGCGCCCAGGGTGGATCCCTGGCGACGCCTCACCGGGGTCACCACGCTGCGCACTCCGCGCCAGTACGCGGTGGCACGGGCGCTGTGGCTTGAGCGCGACGCGATCGCGCAGCGTCGGGACCGCCCTCCCGGATGGATCCTCCACGACTCGGCGATCATCGACATCGCCACCCGCGCCAAGGATGACGTGCCCACCCGAGGACAGCTGCAGGCACTCAAGGGATTCGGCGCGCCCCCCGGGCAGCGGTTCCTCACCAACTGGCTCAGCGCGCTGGACACCGTGCGCGCCATGCCGGAGAGCGACTACCCGTCGAGGCGCGGCCCGCACTCCGGGGTTCCCCACCCCCGCACCTGGGACCGGATCAACCCTGAGGCCGCCGCGCGCTGGGCGAAGGTCCGCCCCGCCGTCGACGCTCTGGCCTGCGATCTGGGCGGCCTCCAGGCCAGCCTTGTGGCGCCGCCGGCCGCCCTCCACGCGGCGCTCTTCGACCACGGCGCGGTCAGCCGTGACGAGCTGATCGCGCTGGGAGCGAGGCCCTGGCAGGCGGAGTTCCTGGAGCCGCTGATCGCGGAGGCGCTGGAGGCCTAACCGGCGCGACGGGCCACTATGCCGGGCGCCCGGCCTCTTCGTCGACATCGGCGGTGCTCAGGACGACGCCGAGCACCTCCAGGGAGGCCTTTGCTGCGGTCAACCCGATCTCGTCGAGCACCTCGTCGCGCGAGCCGTGCGCCAGGAAACGCTGGGGGATGCCGAAGGTCAGCACCCTCGCCTGCGCGCCGGACTCCGCGAGCCGGGCGCGGAGCTTCTGCCCGACCCCGCCCTCGGCAAGATTGTCCTCCAGCGTCACGACGAGGTCGTACTCCCCCGCCAGACGAACCAGATCCGCGCTCACCGGCAGCGCCCACAAGGGATCCACCACGGAGGCGGCCACACCCTGATCCCCCAGCCTGTCCGCCATCTCCATACCCATGCCCGCGAACTGGCCGTACGCCACGATCAGGACCCTCGCCCCGTCCGACCGGCGCAACACGTCCACGCGGGACAGGCCCTCGCCCACGTGCGCCACCTCGGGCAGCTCGTCCGGCAGCCGCTCCTTGGAGTAGCGCACGACGGTGACCGCATCGTCGACCGACACCGCGCGATCCAGCGCCGCCACGAGCCTCGCCTGGTCCCGGGGCGCCGCCAGCTGCACGCCCGGCACCACACCGAGCAGGCTCATGTCCCACATGCCGTTGTGGCTGGGCCCGTCGGTGCCCGTGATTCCCGCACGGTCCAACGCGATGGTGAGGCCGACGCCGTGCAGTGACGCGTCCATCAGCACCTGATCGAAGGCCCGGTTCAGGAAGGTGGCGTAGAGCGCCACCACGGGATGCAGCCCGGAACGGGCGAGCCCCGCCGCCGACACGACGGCGTGTTGCTCGGCGATGCCGACGTCGAAGGTGCGCTCCGGGAATGCGGCGGCGAAGCGTCCGAGACCGGTGGGATGAAGCATCGCGGCCGTGACGGCCACCACCTCAGGGCGCCGTTGGCCGATCTGCACCATGGCCTCGGCGAAGGCGTCCGTCCAGGTGGCCTGCACCGAGGCGGAGAGGGGCTCGCCGGTGATCTCGTTGATTCTCCCGACGGCGTGGAAGCGGTCCTCCTCGTGTTCCTCGGCCGCCTGGAAGCCGCGCCCCTTCCGGGTCACGCAGTGCACGAGCACGGGGCCACCGAAGTGGCGCGCCTGCTCCAGGTGGTTGGTGAGGGACGTGATGTCGTGGCCGTCGAGCGGGCCCATGTACTTGATCCCGAGGTCCGAGAACATCGACTGGGGCGCGAGCACGTCCTTCACGCCGGTCTTGACTCCGTGCATGAGGTCGTACATGGGGCGCCCCACCACCGGCATCCGTTTGACGGTGCGCTTGATCAGGCTGAGGGTCTTCTCGTACCTCTGGTCGGTGCGGAGCCCGGCGAGGTGATTGGCCAGTCCCCCGACGGTGGGGGTGTAGGAGCGGCCGTTGTCGTTGACCACCACCACCAGCCTGAGACCGGGGGCGGCGGCGATGTTGTTGAGCGCCTCCCACGCCATGCCGCCGGTGAGGGCGCCGTCGCCGACGACGGCCACCACGGTGCGCTGCTCGCCGCGGAGCCGGTATCCCTTCGCAAGCCCCTCAGCCCAGGACAGGGCCGTGGATGCGTGTGAGTTGGCCACCCAGTCATGCACGGACTCGGCGGGCTCGGGATAGCCCGAGAGCCCGCCGCGCTGCCGCAGGGTGTCGAAGCCGGACCCGCGCCCGGTGAGGATCTTATGGACGTAGCTCTGGTGGCCGGTGTCGAAGATGATGGGATCCGAGGGCGAATCGAACACCCGGTGGATCGCGATGGTCAGCTCGACCACGCCCAGGTTCGGGCCGAGATGTCCGCCGGTGCGGCTCACCTTGGTGATGAGGAACGATCGGATCTCCGCGGCAAGTTGGACGAGCTGCCGCCTGGAGAGCGCACGGAGGTCGCGTGGGCTCTGGATCGATTCCATCAAGGGCATGCGCTCAATAGTAGAGCCATTCCCGAGGGCGCCCAGGGTGCAAACCTCTAGAGTCGTGGCTTGAACCTGGCGTCCCTCAGTGCCTGCCCCACCAGATCCACTCCCCTGGCCACGCGGATCAGCCGCGCCTCCTCCTGCTGGAGGACCCCGGCCGCCTGGTCTGCGGTGTCCGCGTCCACCACCCCCGACAGCGACGCCCTGAGCCCCGTGAGCCCACTGCGCGTGGCGAGCAGCTGGGAGGCGACGAACTCCTGGGCCATGCGGGCCAGCACCACCGGATGCCGGCGCACCACCGGATAGCCACGGTACTCCGCGGGACAGCAGTCCAGGAGGAAGCTCTCGGCCGAGGACAGCCACCCTTGCGAGCCAGGGGGTCTGACTGAGCCGGGCCAACCGGGGGGCACGTACACGCGGATGGTGTCATCATCATCGAACATGTGTTCTATTCAATCCCACACGTCGGACAAATGCAACGGGGACGGCGAGAGGCGGCCCCGGATGGGACCGCCTCTCGTGGAGCCACTCTCAGCTCTTGGCCAGGTTCCGCAGGACGTACTGCATGATGCCGCCGTTGACGTAGTAGCCGCGCTCCCCCGGTGTGTCGATCCGCACCAGGGCCTCGAACTCGACGACACTGCCGTCTGCCTTGGCCGCCGTCACCGTCATGGTCCTAGGCGTGACTCCGTCGTTGAGCGCCGTGACACCCCGGACGGAGAACGTCTCGTCGCCGGACAGACCGAGCGAATGGGCCGACTGCCCCTCCGGGAACTGGAGCGGAAGGACGCCCATCCCGATCAGGTTGGAGCGGTGGATGCGCTCGTAGCTCTCGGCGATGACGATCCGCACGCCCAGCAGCGCCGTGCCCTTGGCCGCCCAGTCCCGCGACGAGCCCGACCCGTACTCCTTGCCCGCCAGAACCACCAGCGGAATGCCCGCCGCCGCGTAGTTGACCGAGGCGTCGTAGACGGTGGTGACCGGAGCGTCGGGCTGCGTGAAGTCCCGCGTGAAGCCGCCCTCAGTGCCGGGCGCGATCTGGTTGCGCAGCCGGATGTTGGCGAAGGTGCCCCGGATCATGACCTCGTGGTTGCCGCGGCGCGACCCGTAGGAGTTGAAGTCGCGGCGTGCCACGCCGTGCTCCGAGAGGTAGTGGCCCGCCGGGGAGTCGGCCTTGATGTTGCCGGCCGGGGAGATGTGGTCCGTGGTGACCGAGTCGCCCAGCTTGAGCAGCACCCGAGCACCGGAGATGTCCTCGACGGGGGCCGGTTCCGCGGGCATGCCGTCGAAGTACGGGCCCTTGCGGACATAGGTGGAGTCCTCGTCCCACTCGAAGGTGTTGCCCTCCGGGGTGGGCAGCGACCGCCACCTCTCGTCACCGGTGAACACGTCCGCGTACCGGGAGGCGAACATGTCTGCAGAGATGGACGAGCCGACAACCTCCTCGATCTCGGCCTGCGACGGCCACAGATCCTTGAGGTGGACGTCGTTGCCGTCCTTGTCCCGGGCGATCGGATCGTTGAGCAGGTCGATGTCCATCGTGCCGGCGAGGGCATAGGCGATGACGAGCATCGGGCTGGCCAGGTAGTTCATCTTCACGTCAGGGCTGATGCGGCCCTCGAAGTTGCGGTTGCCCGACAGGACGGCCGTGACCGCGAGATCCTCGGAGTTGACCGCATGCGAGACCTCGGGGATGAGCGGCCCGGTGTTGCCGATGCAGGTGACGCAGCCGTAGCCGACGAGGTTGAAGCCGATCGCGTCAAGATACTGGGTGAGGCCCGCCTTCTCGTAGTAGTCGGTGACCACCTGGGAACCGGGAGCAAGCGAGGTCTTGACCCAGGGCTTGCGGTTCAGGCCGCGCTCCACGGCCTTCTTCGCCAGCAGCGCGGCGCCGATCATGACGCTGGGGTTCGACGTGTTGGTGCAGGACGTGATCGAGGCGACGGTGACCGCCCCGTTGGCCAGATCGAACGAGGTTCCGTCGGCCAGGGTGATCGGCACGGTCTTGGCCGGGTCCGGGGTGTAGGACGGCACGGCGGCCTCGAAGTTGGCCTTCGCGTCGACCAGCTGGATGCGATCCTGGGGGCGCTTCGGGCCGGCGATCGACGGCACGACCGACGAAAGGTCCAGCTCGATGTACTCGGAGAAGACCGGCTCGTGCGCGGGGTCGTGCCACAGGCCCTGAGCCTTGGCGTAGGCCTCGACGAGGGCGATCTGCTGCTCGTCGCGGCCGGTCAGGCGCATGTAGTCCGTGGTCTTCTCGTCGATCGGGAAGACCGCGATCGTGGAGCCGTACTCGGGGCTCATGTTGCCGATGGTGGCGCGGTTGGAGAGCGGCACCTCGGAGACGCCCTCGCCGTAGAACTCGACGAACTTGCCCACCACCTTGTGATGGCGCAGCATCTCGGTGATGGTGAGCACGAGGTCCGTCGCGGTGGTGCCCTCCTGCAGCTTTCCGGAGAGCTTGAAGCCGACCACGCGCGGGATGAGCATGGAGACCGGCTGGCCGAGCATCGCCGCCTCGGCCTCGATGCCGCCGACGCCCCAGCCCACAACGCCCAGGCCATTGACCATGGTGGTGTGCGAGTCCGTGCCGACACAGGTGTCGGGGTAGGCCTGCAGCACGCCGTCGACCACGCGGGGGAAGATCACGCGGGCCAGGTGCTCGATGTTGACCTGGTGGACGATGCCGGTGCCCGGGGGCACCACCTTGAAGTTGTCGAACGCGGTCTGGCCCCAGCGGAGGAACTGGTAGCGCTCGCGGTTGCGCTGGTACTCGATGTCGGTGTTCTGCTGGAAGGCCTGCGGGGTGCCGAACACCTCGGCGATGACCGAGTGGTCGATGACCATCTCGGCGGGCGACAGGGGGTTCACCTTGGCCGGGTCTCCCCCGAGGGCGACCACCGCCTCCCGCATGGTGGCGAGGTCCACGACGCATGGGACCCCGGTGAAGTCCTGCATGATGACGCGCGCGGGCGTGAACTGGATCTCATGATCCGGCTCGGCCGTGGGGTCCCAGTTGCCCAGGAACTCGATGTCCGCGCGGGTGATGTTGGCGCCGTCCTCGGTGCGCAGCAGGTTCTCGAGCAGAACCTTGAGGCTGAAGGGCAGCTTCTCGGAGCCCGGGACCGCATCGAGCTTGAAGATCTCGTACGGGGTGCCGTTGACGTCGAGGCTGGTCCTGGCCCCGAAACTGTTGACGCTCATCCTTCTCCTTCACTTGGCGCTCGCCAAACTGTCTTGATATCAAGATACCACGCAGGTGCACGCACGGCGGCATCGCCGGTCGGGTTCAGTCTAGGGGGTGAACACCGGTGTCAGGATGAGGGTGCAGGATCGCGACGCACTCCACATGGTGGGTCATCGGGAACAGATCGAACGCCCTGATCGACGTTGCCGCGTAGCCGGCCTCCGCGAAGGTGGCGAGGTCGCGGGCGAGTGCGGCCGGGTCACACGCCACGTAGGCGACGGCGCGCGGCCGTCGCTCGGCGATGGCCCGGACGACCGCGGCCCCAGCTCCCTTGCGCGGTGGATCGAGCACCACGAGATCGGCCCAGTCCGGAAGATCCCTGTGCCCCCGCTCCAGGGCCCCGGCCACGAAGGTGGCCTCCGGCACGTTGCGCCGGGCGAGATACACCGCCTCGCGCGAGAGCTCGGCCCCCATCACGAGGCACCCCGCCTCGACGAGGGCCCCGGCGAACAGGCCCACGCCGCAGTACAGGTCCAGCGCGCGCTCGCCGGGAACCGGCCGAAGACCAGTCAGCACGGCATCGGTCAGGATCTCCGCGCTGTGCGGGTGGACCTGCCAGAACCCGCCAGGCTCCACCTCGAAGGTGCGGCCGCGGACGGTCTCGCGGACAGGCGGCTGACGGCGGGTCCCGCCGGCCACGGTCACCACGGTGCGATCTGCGGCGACGGTCACCTCGAGGTCGCTGCCGGCCCGAGCGTGCGCTCCCAGTTCCGCAACCGAGGGCCCGGGCGACGCAATCAGGCAGCCCTGCTCGGGCAGCGCGACCACCTCGTGGGAGCGGCGCCCCCGGAAACCGATCCGACCGGACTCGTCGACCGCGTAGCGCACGCGGGTGCGCCAGCCGGTCAAGCCCCCGGGAGCCGCCTCGACCGACCCCCGCCAGGTGATGCCGGCCAGGCGCTGGAGCTGCTCGGCCACCACCGCCCCCTTCAGCGCCAGCTGCGTAGGGTGGTCGGCGTGCTGCCAGTCGCAGCCGCCGCAGCGATCCGCGATCGGACACGGCGGCGTGACCCGCCCCACGGCGGGCTCCAGCACCTCCACCACCCTGGCTCGGTCGAACCGGCTGCCGGTCTCGGTGATCTCCGCGAGCACGCGCTCTCCCGGCAGTCCACCGGTCACGAACAGCACCTTTCCGTCTGCGCGACCCACCACATACCCGCCGTGCGCCACGCGCTCGAGCGTCACCTCGACGGTCATCGTCGGCGCGGCTCGGAAGCCTTGTTCGCGGCCGCCTTCGCCCTCGTCGAGGACTTCAGCTGATACGGCACGCTCGTGACCATGACCCCCGGCATGAAGTGCAGACGCGTGCGGATCAGCAGAGCGGTCTGGTTGTGCAGAATCTGCTCCCACCAGTGGCCGACGACGAACTCCGGGATGTAGACGATCACCACGTCCCGGGGGTTCTCGCTGCGCAACTCGCTGACGTACTTGATGAACGGACTGGTGATCTCGCGGTAGGGAGAGGCGATCACCTTGAGTGGGATGCCGAAGTCCTCGGCCTCCCACTCGTCCAGGATCCGCTCCACCTCGTCGTCATCGACGGCGACGGTGACCGCGGTCAGCGTGGTGGACCGGGCCGCACGCGCGAAGGCGATCGCGCGGAGCGTGGGCAGGTTCACCCGCTGGACCAGCACGACGCCGCGCACGCGGCTCGGCAGCGCACGGTCCGACTCCGGCTTGAGCGCGACCTCCCGCTCGACCGCCTGGTAATGCTTGGAGATGGCCATCATCAACCCGAACAGCACCGCCATGGCCACGACGGCCAGGTAGGCGCCGTGCACGAACTTCGAGATGAGCACGACGATGAGGACGGCGCCCGTGGCGGTGGCCCCGATCGTGTTGATCACCCGGGATCTGATCATGCGACGACGAACCACCGCATCCGGCTCGACCGCGAGGGCCCGGGTCCAGTGGATGATCATGCCGATCTGTCCCAGAGTGAACGACAGGAAGACGCCCACCACGTAAAGCTGGATGAGCGCCGTGACCGACGCGTCGAAGGCCAGCACGAGCACCACCGCTGCGATCGCGAGCATCACGATGCCGTTGGAGTACGCGAGACGATCGCCGCGCGTATGGAGCTGGCGGGGCAGGAACCCGTCCTTGGCCAGGATCGAGGCAAGGGATGGGAAGCCGTTGAAGGCGGTGTTGGCGGCCAGGAAGAGGATGAGCATCGTGGCGGTGATCACGATGTAGAAACCAGGCTCGAACCAGTCCATGAACACGACGCGAGCCAGCTGGCCGGTGACGGTGTGCGCGGCGCTGTGGATGGTCTCACCGGCTGCGTTGACGTAGTGCGTGCCATTGAGTTCGTCGATGAGGTGGACCCTGGTCAGGTTGGCCAGCGCGATGATTCCCAGCAGCATCGTGATGGCCAGCACGCCCAGCATGCTGAGCACTGTGGCGGCGTTCCTGCTCTTCGGCTTGCGGAAGGCCGGCACGCCGTTGCTGATGGCCTCCACTCCGGTCAGCGCGGCCGCTCCGGACGAGAACGACCGCGCCAGGATGGCGATCATGGCCCATCCGGCGAACTCGGGACTCCCCTCCGGGGGAATCACGATGAGGTCAGCGGTTTCGGCGTTGAGCGTCTCGCCGAGGACGAAGATGCGGAACAGCCCGATGGCGATCATCAGCAGCATCGAGGCCATGAAGACATAGGTGGGGATCGCGAAGGCGGTGCCGGACTCCCGCACCCCACGCAGATTGACCAGCGTGAGGAACACGATGACCGCCACCGCGGTCCACGCTTCATAGCCCTCCAGGAACGGCGCCATCGCCTTGGCGTTGATCACGCCGGCAGACACCGACACCGCGACGGTGAGCACGTAGTCGACGAGCAGCGACGCGGCCACGGTCAGCCCGGCCGCGTGCCCGAGGTTCTCGCGTGCCACCTCGTAGTCGCCGCCGCCGTTGGGGTACGCGTGCACCGTCTGGCGGTAGGACATCACCACCACGGCCACGACGACCGCGACGGCCACGCCGATCTGCCAGGAGAACATGAAGCCGGCCATGCCTGCCAGCGACAGGGTGATCAGGATCTCGTCCGGGGCGTACGCGACGGAGCTGAGCGCGTCCGAGGCGAAGACCGGTAGCGCAAGCCGCTTCGGCAGCAGCGTCTCGCCCATCTGGGCGTTGGTGAGTCGCCGCCCCACCACCATGCGCTTGAGCGCCGACATCACGTTCACGGGGTTACGGTAGACCTCTTGTCACCCAATGTCATCGCGCGCCCCCTGCCGTCGGGGTGTAGGTTCTGTGTCGACAGTCTCCGAAGGAGTCAAGGGTGCACATCGTCATCATGGGCTGCGGCCGGGTCGGCTCGATGCTCGCCACCGGCCTCGAGAAGCGCGGCCACAGCGTGGCCGTCATCGATGTCAGCGTCGACGCGTTCCGCCGGCTCGGGCAGGACTTCAAGGGCCTCACCATCAAGGGCGTGGGTTTCGACCGCGAAGTGCTCGAGGCTGCAGGCATCCGTAAGGCCGACGCCTTCGCGGCCGTGTCGTCGGGCGACAACTCCAACATCCTGGCCGCCCGAGTGGTGCGTGAGAACTACCACGTGGACAACGTCGTCGCCCGCATCTACGACCAGGGCCGCGCGGCGGTCTACGAGCGACTGGGCATCCCGACGGTCGCCACCGTCAAATGGACGGTCACCCAGGTGCTGCGGCGGTTGCTGCCGGAGGGCAGCGAGCCGGTCTGGCGGGATCCCACGGGGACGGCGAGGCTGCTTCAGATCAAGGTGCACAACGGTTGGGTGGGGCGCCGGATCAGCGAGCTGCAGGCGGCCGCCGGAACACCCATCCCGTTCATCCAGCGCGTCGGCCGTGGCCTCGTGCCGGACCGGGACACCATCTTCCAGGACGGGGACCTCGTCTACATCGCGTGCCACACGGACCGCACGGACGAGCTCGAGACCCTCTTCGCCAATCCCCCGGCCAAGCACTAGGAGAATCATGCGCGTCGCCATCGCCGGGGCCGGCAATGTGGGCCGGTCCATCGCCCGCGAGCTCATCGCCAACGGCCATCAGGTTCTCCTCATCGAGCGGGATCCGGCCGCCATCAAGCCCGATTCGGTGCCGGGCGCCGACTGGTTCCAGGCCGACGCCTGCGAGCTCCAGTCGCTGGAGGAGGCCGAGCTGGAAAACTGCGACGTCGCCATCGCCGCCACCGGCGACGACAAGGTCAACCTGGTGCACTCACTGCTCGCCAAGACCGAGTTCGGGGTGCCGCGGACGGTGGGGCGCGTCAACCACCCGGGCAACGAGTGGCTCTTCGACGCCCAGTGGGGCGTCGACGTGTCGGTCTCGACCCCCCGGCTGATGTCTGCCCTCGTCGAGGAGGCGGTCTCGACCGGTGACCTGGTGCGGCTGTTGACGTTCAACAAGTCCACCACGCACCTGTCCGAGGTGACCCTCCCCCAGTCGTCGCATCTGGCCGGACGCAGGCTCCGCGACGTGGAGCTGCCGGGCGACACGGTGCTGGTGGCCATCATCCGCGACGGTGCGCCGCTCACCCCGGAGCGGGACCGCGCGTTCGAGGGCGGCGACGAACTCCTCTTCCTGGTCACGCAGGAGTCGGAGGCGGACCTCGCGGCCCTGTTCGACGCCGACGACTACGACGACTGAGGCACGATCTCGAAGTCGGGGTTGAACATCACGCAGTCCCCGTCGGCCTGCGCCAGCCGGCCCTCCACGCGGATGTGGCGGCCGGGCAGCAGGCACTCGAGGCGGCTTCGGCCCATCCACACCAGCTTGACCGTCCCCGAGCCGTCGGTGACCTCAGCCTCGAGCCAGCCGTGCGCGGCGTCAGAGGTGACCGCGGTGATGGTTCCCTGGAGTGTCACCCGCGACCGCATCTGGCACGAGGTCAGGGGCTGGGCGCCGCTGACCTCCGCCTGTTCGCGCAGTTCTGTGGCCTCCAACTCCTCGTGGGAGAGGAAGTAGCGCCGCAGCCGCTCCGCCACTGAACGCTTGCCCATCGGTCAGCCCTTCGCCTCGGGAACTCTCATGGGCAGGAGGCTGCCCGGGGCCGCGGGTGTGGAGCCGCGGCGCACCACCAGGTTGCTGAAGAACTCGAACAGGTGCAGCTGCGCGTCCTCGTCGTCCGGGGAGAAGGTGGCTTTCCCGAGGAGGACGCCGCGCAGCACCCAGCCTGGACCCGGCACGAGCCAAGTGCGGGACAGGTGCATCGCCGGGTTCCCGTTCGGATCCTTCACGGGCAGGGCCCGGCGCAGCTCGGTGCCGAAGGGTCCCTTGACGGCCTGGCAACGCCCACCCTGCTGCCGGGTGGACTCGAGCACCTCGTCGCGGATCTCGCCCGTCATCGACGACTTGGCGGGCCCTGCGAAGACGGCCACCTCCAGTGCCGACTGGCCGTCCCCGACGAGGATGGACTGGACCTGGTTGCTCTCGCGGTTGACCTGGAGTTGCATGGTCATGTCCTGGAAGGGCGTGATGATCAGGGTGCCCAGGTCCAGCCGGTTGACCTCATGCTCGTCGGCCTCGAGGTCTACTTCCGTGATGTCGAAGGGGCCCTCGTCACGGCTGAACTCCGCGTCCCAGCGCTCCGGGTCACCCAGGGCGGGGCCCTGTTCGTCGGCCTCGACGACAGCCTCCTCGGCCTCGATGTCGTCGTCGACGTTCTCGTTGCGCTTCTTGCGTCCGAAGATCACTGCTGTGCGTCCTTAGCTAGGAGGAAGTGGTGAATCCGCCCGTAGAACCATAGCCACCCGCGCCCCTCGAGGTGTCATCGAGGGTGTCGACCCGGGTGAAGGTGGCCGAGACGAAGGGCAGCACCACCAGTTGGGCGATGCGGTCTCCGGCCAGGAGGGTGAGCGGTTCGGCCGGGTCGAGGTTGATGAGGCTCACTCTGATCTCGCCCCGGTAACCGGAATCAATGATGCCCGGCGAGTTGACGACGCTGAGCCCATGGCGTGCGGCCAGGCCGGAGCGGGGTGTGACGAGGCCTACGTGGCCCTCGGGGAGGGCCAAGCGCACGCCGGTGCCCACGAGCGCCCGTTCGCCTGGTTGCAGCGTGACGTCGTGTGTGGTGCGCAGGTCCGCCCCCGCATCGCCCGGGTGTGCGTACGTGGGGACGTGCTGCGCGGCCGCAACGGTGGGAATGTTCGTGCTCATCGGCGCCCTCTGACGGCGTCGATCGCGGCGGCCAACTCCTCCGGCCTGCGGGTGCTGACGAGCCAGTACGGATGGGGGTCTGCGGGGTCCGCCAGGTCAACCCGGACCAGCCCTGGGACGAACGGGCGAGTGAAGAGGAACGCCCGGTGATCGGCCCCGGGACCCGTGGCGATGCGCGCCGCCTCCCCGCGCAGGGGAGACACCCCCGAGATGTACTCCCCTGCCACCCGGCACCGACCGGCCGTGAGCGTGTCGCCGTCGACACCGACGAGCGTGAGGCTGTAGGCCACGAGGGCCAGACCCATTCCGACCGCCGCCAGCACCGAGAACGCGATGGCCGGGCCGGCGGGAATGTAGGCGAGAACGGCCACTGCCAGGCTGAGCCAGAACAGCAGAGCGATCACCACCCACCACCAGGGAATGTACAGACGTTCGCGGTAGGTCACCTTTCCACACTACTCCGCAGCACCTAAGGTGGCAGTGATGGTCCCAGCGAAAGGAACCCCATGGCCCTGACCGAGAAGCTGATGTGGAAGATCTATGCCGGGGTACTCGGCGCCCTGACCACGCTCATCGCCCAGAAGCTGGTGACCAAGGCGTGGGAGGCCGCCACCGGCGAACCGGTCCCCGACATCAACGACCCCGAGACGCCGATGGCCAGGGCCTTCATCTGGGCGGCCGCCAGCGGCCTGGGGGTCGGGATGTCACAGATCGTGATCAACCGCTTCATCCAGCGACGCTGGATGTCCACGTTCTCGCATGCGGGGCCGAGCCGGTTGCGCAGCCGGCTGGACCTCTGAGGCCGTGCCTCAGACGCAGTCGACGCAGTAGCTCTGCCCGCCCCGGACCTCGGCCAGTTGGCTCTGGGACTTCACCAGGAAGCACGACGCGCAGGTGAACTCGTTGGCCTGGCGCGGCAGCACCCGCACCGTCAGTTCTTCGTGTGACAGGTCGGCGCCGGGGAGCTCGAAGGACTCCGCCGCCTCCACCTCGTCCTCGTCGACCTTGCCCGAGTTCTTGTCGTTGCGACGCGTCTTCAACTCCTCGATGGAGTCCTCGCTCATCTCTTCGTCGGTCTTGCGGGGTGCGTCGTAATCGGTTGCCATCCGTCAGTGTCCCTTCCTGTGCCGCGAACGGCCCTATGTGTATCACATGATCGGTCGCGGCGGTACACCGGCCTGCGACGTTCTCGGCACCATTGTGCGCGGCCGCGCAAGCCACGGACCCTTGAGCGGTGGCGCGCTGGTAAGTTGGCCCGAAGGAACCCGACCGGACGAGGAACAACGTGAATGCTCTGACCCCCCGCGAGATCCAGCTACGGATACGCTCGGGCGCCTCCGTCGCCGAGGTCGCCGAGGAGACGGGCATGGAGCTTGAGCGCATCGAGGCCTTCGCCGGGCCGGTGCTGGCCGAGCGCGAGCACATGGCGCAATCGGCGCAGACGGCCACCGTCAGGCGCCGCGGCGAGGCCGGAACCCACCGTCGGCTGGGAGACCTGATCGGGCAACGGCTGCGGTCACGCGGAATCGACGCCGACTCGATCGAGTGGGACGCGTGGCGCCAACCAGACCTCAAATGGCGCATCCTTGGTCGGCTCGCCCTCGAGGCCGAGTCCCGTTCCGCCGAGTTCATCTTTGATCCGAAGGCCCGGTTCTCGGTCGCGCACAACGCCGACGCGCGCTGGATGATCGGCGAGGAGTCGCTTGACGGCCGCGCGGACGAGGAGAACACCGTCGACTTCAAGGACGAGATGGCGTTGGTGCGCGCCATCACCACCCCTGACCCGGGCACGCCCGGCGACGACGTGCCGGCCTCCGAGCTCATGCACGACGGCAACGAGGACACCTCTCAGCTGGATCGGCTCTACGACATGCTCAGCGGCATCAGCGAGGACTCGGTGCGGATCTACACCGGCATCCTCGACGAGGACGCGGTGCCTCAGGCGCAGGGCAGCGAGTCCGCCGACGAGGAACTCGAGGATGCCGCCATGCCCGTGACCGCCGAAAGGCCGGGCGGGATCGAAGCCATGCCCGAGGACGTGGCCGAGCCCACGCAGGAGCCCCTGGTCGAGGCCGGGGACGAGCCGAAGAAGCCACGGCCGCGCAGACGCCGGGCCAAGATCCCCACCTGGGACGAGATCATGTTCGGCGGACCCACCCCTACGCCGTGAGAAGCGCCTGACCTCAGAAGTCCTCGGGATCGAACGGCAGCGGATCCGGGGAGAGCGTCGCCTTGGCCCGCCGCGCCGTCACCCGACGCCGGTGGTGCGCCCGGCACAGCACCTCGTAGCGCACCTCCCCACCGTCCGCGGTGTCACCGACGACCACCTGCGATCCCTCCGTGACCATGAGGCCGTCCACCGTGCGGGCGTTGTGGGTGCCCCGTGCGCCGCACCAGCAGAGCGGCCCCAGCGGAAGCGACTCCACCCTGTCCGCCAGCTCGATGAGCCGTTGCGAACCCGGGAAGAGCCTGGTGCGGAAGTCCGACAGGATCCCGAACGCGTAGACGTCGAGCTGCAGCTCGTCGACGATGCGGGCCAGCTGGTCGATGTGCCCGGCGGTGTAGAACTGGGCCTCGTCGCAGATGATGTAGTCCACCCGCTTGCCGCTGGTGAGCTCGGCGATGATGTAGCGCCAGAAGTCGAAGGCTTCATGCACCTCCAGCGCCGGGGCGCTGAGCCCCAGCCGCGAGGCGATGACGCCCTCGCCGGCGCGGTCCTGGGAGGTGAAGACCCGCCCCTGCCTGCCGTGCGTGGACTGGGTGTAGTCCAGCTGAAGCGCCAGCGTCGACTTCCCACAGTCCATGGGACCGGTGTGGAACACGAGTTCAGCCACGCCGCCCCGCCTTTCGTTCGATGAGGTCTGTGTAGGCGGCCACGTAGCGTTGCGCTGTGCGCTCCGGGGCCAGGTCCGCCATGAGACCGGCCGTCGCGGCGGCCATGGAGGTTCTGACCCCGGGATCCGTCAGGGAGCGCAGGCCCGTCGCCATCGAGGCGACGTCGGGGCCGGTCAAGAGCGAGCTCTGCGGGGACAGCCCCACGGTGAGGCGGTCGTCGCAGTACATGACGGGCAGACCCGCCGACACCGCCTCGGCGATGACCAGCGCCTGCGAGTCGAACCTGTAGGAACTCAGCACCAGGGCGTCGGCGTTGCGGAACTCGTAGGCGAGCGCGCTCGTGGAGGCAAGGTGCCATCGGAAGTCGATCGCGTCGCAGCCCTTGGCCAGAGCCCTCAGCTGGTCCCTCTGGTCCCCGTCTCCGACGATCACCAACTCGCCGTTGGGGATGTTCGCGCGCCGGAACGCCTTGATCAGCACGTCGAGGCGCTTCTCCTTCGCCAGCCTGCCCACCGAGAGGAAGCGGACGGCGTCGTCGGCGCGTTCGCGCGGTGCCTCGTCGATGGCGCGCTTCATGCGACGGTTGTAGCCGGTGGGCACCACATACCCGTTCAGGTGTCGGCCGGCCGCCTCGTCGATCAGCTCGCCCATGAAGGGGGAGGGGACCGCGTAGCCGTCGACCATCTGGGCGATCGTGGCGAAGGACATCCAGTCCGTCCGGGCTGCAAGCCCACCGGTCTCCCTGACCGCCGCCGGAAGCCTGGCCGAGGTCGCCATGCCCCCACGAATCCGGCGCAGCGCCGGCAGGATCAGCGCCTGGTAGCCGAGGGTGCCGAAGACGGAGCCGTGCACCGTCTGGTGGGTGCCGGCGATGTTGGCGTGGAACGTGTGCAGGTGCGGCACCCCCTGCAACCGTGCGATCTTCGCCCCGAGGATCAGCGCACCGCGCTCCGTCTGCGTGTGAACGACGTCGAACGTGGCGATGTCGCTGATCAGCCTGGCGCGCTTGAACGACCAGTGCAGGACGCTCAGATGGGCCGGAAGCCCCTCCACGTAGACGGTGGGGCACTCGATGATGCGGCCCAGACGCGGCTTCTGGAGGTGCCGATCGGGCGCGATCAGGGTCACCTCGTGACCCAGCGCCGTGAGTTCCTCCAGCTGGGTCTCGACCGAGCGGCCGATACCCCCGGAGGCGGGATAGAAGTCGTCGATCAGGATCGCGATGCGCAGCCTCACCTCGCACCGCCGTGGATGAGGAGCGGGACCTCCATCTCGGCCGCAGTGAGAGATCCGTGCATGCCGACCAGCGAGAACTCGCCCGGTGTGCGTTGGCTCATCACCGCGAAATCCCCGGTCATCGCGGCGACGACGTCACCGATCCGCGCCGCGCTCAACCCGGTGACCTGGGGCCCGAACCAGCCGGCCTCGATGGCCTCCTCGCGTCGCAGCACGTGTGCCCGCTCCCCCAGGACGCTCTCCCACGCCCAGGCCAGGGCGCGCGCGTCGTCACCGTAGACATGCCGGAACCGCGGCTCACCACCCAGGAACGAGTACCCGGCGAGGCGCGGCTCGTCTTCTGCCACGATCCGCGACGCGGCAGGCACGTTGATCATGCCGTGGTCGCCGGTGACGATGAGGCAGGCGTCGCTGGGAAGCTGGTCGATGAGGTGCGCGACAAGGTCGTCGACCATGGCGAGCCGGTCGAGCCACTGCCACGACCCCACCCCGTGCCCGTGCCCGTCGTGATCGAGCATCCGCTCGTAGCAGTAGACGACGTCGGCGGCACCGAGCGCCTCGACCACAAGGCCCGCGAACTCGTCGGGGTCCCCCTCCGTGCCCACCGGGTACAGCGTGCTGCCGCTGAAGGCGAGGTTGGTCAGCGCGCTGCCGGCGAACCTCCCCAGCGTGACCGCCGCGGACGGGCGGCCAGAGGTGGCCAGCCTCTGGAAGAGGGTCGGCGTCTGCGCGAACGTGCCGAGGTCCTCTGGGCCGCCCTCCCACGTGAGGGCATTGATGACCCGTGAAACGGTGGGTTCGAAGAAGGTGTACCCGGTGATGCCGTGCTCGCCGGTGGGCACTCCGCACCCCAGGGAGGTCAAGGAGGTGGCTGTCGTGGACGGCACCGAGCAGGTGAGCCGCGACGAGCCGCGCGTGAGCCCGGCCATGGTGTCTGCGTGGTCGGCGTGCTCCAGCAACTGGTGCCACCCGAGCCCGTCGACCAGCAGCACGACGTACTTCGATGCCCGCGGCAGGCCGATCACCGGCACCGTGCCGTCCAGCACGGCCATGACGCTGGGGAGGAGGTTGGCCAGCGCGAGATCCTCGTACCGGGGCTCGACGAAGTCCGAACGCATCAACCGACGACCGCCTGGAGGCGCGTGCCGAAGGCGACGAGCCGCCTGGCGTTGTCCCCATCCGCCTGTGGGCTCATCCGCACCGTGAGATCGTCCGGCTGGATCACACCGGAGTAGCCGTGGTCGGCCTCACAGGCCGGGTCGTCGCAGCCGGCGGGACCGAGGTCGACGCGTCGGGCGGCCCCCCAGACGATCGTCAGCCAGGCCTCGCTGAGTCCGGAGCGGTTCTCGGGATCCTGCAGCGCCCGGGTGAGGACCACCGAATCGATCGCGCGGAGCGCCACGATCTCCGTGGTGGCGACGGCCTCCGTGCGGTTGCCCTCGCCTTCGTCGATGTGACAGATGAGCAGTTGCCGCTCGGTGCGCACCAGCACCGTCATGTGGCGGTGGAGTTCGTGACCGGCGAAGGTCGCCTCGTGCTGGACCAGATGGTCCAGCACCTCCCGCTCCCCCAGCCCGAGGCCGACGGTCTCGGCCACCAGACTCGGATAGAAGCTGCATTCGGCGATCTCGGCCATGAGCCGCGGCGGCAGGGTCTTCACACTCTCGACAGACTCAGGCACCTGCCCATTCTGGCACGTTGCACTACGTTTGGGCTCATGCCCTCCCGCCCCTTCATCGCCGCCCGCATCGAGGATCGGATCAACTGGTTGGTCAACCGCGCACTGCAGCGCCGCGGATGGCAGGAGTCCATTCTGGCGTTCACCGGCTATGGAACCTCCGAGCAATTGCGGATCCTCGGCAGGGTGGTCCTTCGGCCATCGGCGGACCTCGGGATCATTCAGGCCGCATCGGCCCTGATCTACCGGCGGGGTTGGCGCAACTTCCTCAACGCCCCGAGAGTTGGCGCGAGCGTCTGGGTGGTCATCGGTGACGTGCGGATACCCGTGCGCGCCGATCGTGGCGGCTACATCGACGTGCGGGTCCGCAACCCCGGGCTCCCCCCGGGGTGGCATTCGGTGACGTTGGAGGGGGAGGGTGGATCGTCGGCGCTCGCCAGCATCCAGGTGATCGCCGATGACGTGGACTTCGGCATCGTCAGCGACATCGACGACACCATCTTGTCCACCTGGCTACCGCGGCCGCTCGTGGCGGCGTGGAACTCGTTCGTCCTGACCGAACAGGCCCGCCAGGCGGTGCCCGGAATGGCCCGGCTCTACCAGCAGCTTCTGGCCGCCCACCCGGGGGCACCCATCATCTTCGTGTCGACCGGAGCCTGGAACACCTACCCGATGATCCAGCGCTTCGCGGCCCGCCACGGCATCCCGCAGGGCGCGATGCTCCTCACCGACTGGGGGCCCACCAACACCGGCTGGTTCCGCAGCGGCACCGACCACAAGCGCCGCTGCCTCCGGGAGCTGGCACGAGACCTCCCACAGATCCGATGGCTGCTGGTGGGCGACGACGGGCAGCACGATCCCGACCTCTATGCGGAGTTCGCCTCCCTCCAACCCGGGCACGTCCGCGCGCGCGCCATCCGGCAGCTCACGCCCGGCGAGCACGCCCTCGCCCATGGCCTGCCGATGGAGGTCCCGGCGACCGAGGACCGGTGGGAGCCGGACACCGCGGTGGAGGTGCGTGCCCCTGACGGTGACGGATTGGGCGATAAGCTGCGCGGGTTGCTGTAAAGGACCCCAGGCAAGGAGGCGGCCACGATGGCCAGGTCGACGATCGACGACGAAGTCAACGAGGAGGAACACATCCTCGACGTCGACGTCACCGAGGAGATGGAGACCAGTTTCCTTGAGTACGCCTACTCCGTCATCTACTCCAGGGCCCTCCCGGATGCCCGCGACGGCCTGAAGCCTGTCCAGAGGCGCATCCTGTTCTCCATGGACGACATGGGGATCCGTCCGGACCGAGGGCACGTGAAGTGCGCCCGGGTGGTCGGGCAGGTCATGGGCGTGCTCCACCCCCATGGGGACACCGCGATCTACGACGCGTTGGTGCGCGTGGCTCAGCCGTGGTCGATGCGACTGCCCCTCATCGACGGGCACGGCAACTTCGGCTCCCTCGACGCAGGGCCCGCCGCGATGCGCTACACCGAGTGCCGGATGGCCACGCCCGCCGTCGCCATGACCCGAGGGCTCGACGAGGACACCGTCGATTTCAAGCCGAACTACGACGGGAAGGAATCCGAGCCGGTCGTCCTTCCCGCCGCCTTCCCCAACCTCCTGGTCAACGGCGCCGCCGGCATCGCGGTGGGCATGGCCACCAATATCGCCCCGCACAACCTCGTGGAGGTGGTCGCCGCGCTCCAGCAACTGATCCGCAACCCCGCCATCGGGCTCGACGACCTCATGCGCCACATTCCCGGCCCGGACTTCCCCACCGGCGGCAAGATCGTCGGACTGGACGGGGTGCGCGACGCCTACGCCACCGGCCGGGGGACGCTGAAGCTGAGGGCCACCACCCGGATCGAGAAGGTCTCGCCACGCCGGATGGGCATCGTGTGCACCGAACTGCCGTACATGGTGGGTCCGGAGAAGATCATCGAGCAGATCAAGAAGGGCGTCGACGACAAGAAGCTGACCGGGATCGCCGACGTCAAGGATCTGACGGACCTCGCCAACGGCACGCGACTTGTGATCGAGGTCAAGAACGGCATCAACCCCGAGGCCCTGCTCGAGCAGCTGTTCAAGGTCACCAAGCTGGAGGACACCTTCGCCATCAACGCGGTGGCCCTGGTGGAGGGACAGCCCAGCACCCTGAGCCTCAAGCAGATGCTGGAGGTCTTCCTGGACCATCGCCTGACCGTGACGCTACGACGCTCGCAGTTCCAGCTCCGGAAGGCGGAGGACCGCCTGCATCTGGTGCGAGGGCTGATGATCGCGATCGCCGACATCGATGACGTCATCGCGATCATCCGCTCGTCCGAGGATGCCGCCGAGGCGCGGGGCCGACTGATCGGGGCGTTCGATCTCACCGAGACCCAGGCCAACTACATCCTGGACATGCAGCTGCGCAGGTTGACGAAGTTCTCCACCATCGAGCTCGAGAAGGAGGCGGCCGCGCTTGCAGAGACGATCGCCGGGCTTCGGGAGATCATCGACGACGACGCGGTCCTTCGTCGGGTCGTGAGCGGCGAACTCGCGGAGGTCGGGCGCCAGTTCGGCACCCCCCGTCGTACCGTGCTCCTGGCCTCGTCCGGCGTTCCCACGGCGGCGCGTGCTCCCCTGGAGATGGCCGACGATCCTTGCTGGGTGCTGCTGAGCGGATCGGGACTCGTCGCCCGGACCGACTCGGATCGAGCGCTTCCGCCGGTCGGCAGGTCGGCGCACGACGTGGTGGTCGCGCGGGTGCGGACCACGGCGCACGGCGAGTTCGGGGTGGTGACCAACCGTGGCAGGCTGATCCGGTGCCGTGCGATCGAGCTCCCGACGGTCCCCCTGACCGCCGCGGCACCCAGCCTTCAGGGCGGAAGCCTGGCGCACGAGCTGTGGCCGCTGGCGGCGGGGGAACGGCCGCTGGGCCTGACCACACTGGCCGACGGCTCGCCCGGCCTTGCACTGGGGACGGCCCAGGGCGTGGTGAAGCGGGTCAATCCGGAGAATCTTGCCAAGGACGCGTGGGACGTGATCGCGCTGAAGCCGGGAGACGAGGTGGTGGGTGCCGTCGAGATGGCAGACGACGGCGCGCACCTGGCGTTCATCACCTCGGACGCCCAACTGCTCCACTTCCCCGCGTCCGCGGTGCGTCCCCAGGGACGTGCGGGCGGTGGCATGGCGGGGATCAAGCTGTCGCCGGGCGCTCGCGTCATCTGGTTCGGGGCGGTCGATCCCGCCACCGATGAGGCGGTCACGATCTCCGGATCATCCAGCTCCCTCCCGGGCACCGAGACGGGCCTGGCCAAGGTGACCCCCATGAGCGAGTTCCCCGCCAAGGGCCGCGCCACCGCCGGAGTGCGTGCGCACCGCTTCCTCAGGGGTGAGGACACGCTGTTGACGGCCGCAATCGGACCCGGCCCGATGGTCGCGTCCGCCGCGAGCGGATCCCCGGTCGACCTTCCGGCGGCCCACGGCCGCAGGGACGGATCAGGCACGCCGGTGACGCAACCGGTGTCCGCGCTCGCGGGACGCGGCAGGATCGACACCGAAGGCGGGTAGCATCGCCGACGGAAGGGAGGCCCCATGAGCTTCGAGGATCTGCTGGCCAACAACAAGCGATACGCCGACACGTTCACCGATGGCGGCTTCGACGGTATCGCCAAGGCGGGCATTGCCATGGTGACCTGCATGGACTCCCGGATCGAACCCTTGGCCATGCTGGGCCTCCGGCTGGGCGACGCCAAGATTCTGCGCTCGCCCGGCGGCCGAGTCTCGACATCAGTGCTGACGGGCTGCGTGTTGAGCGCTCAGCTTCTGCACGTCAAGCGCATCATGATCGTGCCCCACACGCGCTGCGCCATGGCCTCCGGCACCGACGCGGACATCCGTCGCACCATCGCGGAACGGACCGGCCACGACACGTCGTGGATCTCGTTCGGCGCCCATCCGGATCAGCAGGCGCGGCTGCAGGCCGATGTGGACATGGTGGCCAGCCACCCCCTCATCAAGGGCTACGCGGAGGTCGGCGGCTTCATGTACGACGTCGACACCGGCAGGCTGACCCAGGTCATCTGACCCTCTGATCAGGCGGGAAGCAGCACCCGGTGCGCTCCCCGGATGTGCGCCTCGCACAGATCCGCCGCACCTGGCCCGTCGTGATCGGCGATCGCCCGCTGAATGAGACCGTGCTCGGCGACGAGCCGTCGGCGCAGCGTCTCCCAGTCCCCCAGCCTCTCCTCCGCATTCAGGATGGGCGTCGCGACCGCCTCACGGATTGCGATGGTCATGTCGCGGATCAGCCGATTCGCCCCCAGGCCAGCGATCGCCACATGGAATGCGGTGTCGAGCTCGTTGAAGAGGGCCGCGTCGGTCACCTCGGTCATGTCAGCGGCCATGACCCTCAACTCCTCCACCGCGGCCTGTGCGCCGTGGACCGCCGCGGCCTCCGCGGCGGCCCGCTCCAGCACGACCCGGGTCTCGGTCAGCTCATCGAATGAGACGGCATCCAGCGCGACGTGCAGCTTGAGCATCCGCCCGAGCGCCGCACCCTGGCTGGCGGCGACCCGGGTGCCACGACCCGGGCCGGTGTTCGACGTGATCACGCCCTGGGCCTGGAGCACCTTGATGGCCTCCCGTACGGCGCTACGGCTGGCGCCCAGCTGCGCTGCGAGCTCACGCTCGTTGGGCAGCCTCGATTCAGGAGCCACCCGGCCGGCGAGTATCTCGCCGGTCAGGAAGTCCAGCACGGTGTCGAAGCCTCCGGTGGTCATGGGCCCATTGTGGCGCATGGAAACGTATTGACATTCACAACGCACTGCCATATGGTCAGACCAGATAGGTGGGTCTGACCAATACGAACGACGGAGTTCGCCCATGCTCTTGGAATCCTTCCAACCAGACACCAACCCCCTGGGTGCCCAATGGGTGTCCGCGCTGATTGCGGCCGTCCCGATCGTGGGGATGCTGGTCACCCTCGGCCTTCTGAGGTGGAAGGCCCACCACGCGGGGCCGTTCTCCTGGGCCCTGGCGTTCGTGGTGGCGGTCACGGCCTTCGGCATGCCTGTCACCACGGCGCTCGCCACCAGCACACACGGCTTCGTCTACGGCATCTTCCCCATCGTGTGAATCCTGCTGACCGCCATCTGGATGTACGAGGTCACCGTCGCGTCGGGGCGTTTCGACGACCTGCGGCGCACGTTCTTCCTGATCAGCGACGATCCCCGAGTGCTCGCGATGCTCATCGCGTTCTCCTTCGGCGGCCTGCTCGAGGCCATGGCCGGGTTCGGGGCGCCAGTGGCGATCACCGCCGCGATGCTCGTGGCCATCGGCTTCTCCCCCATCCGCTCGGCGATGATCGCCCTGCTCGCCAACACCGTGCCCGTCGCGTTCGGCGCCGTCGGCCTGCCGGTGCTCATGGCGGCCAAGACCGGTGGGTTCGACGACGTGCTGGCCATCTCCCCGATCACCGGCCGGATCACGGCGATGCTGTGCCTGGTTGTGCCGTTCCTGCTGCTCGCGGTGATGGACGGCCGCCGCGGCCTCAAGGAGGTCTGGCCCTTCGGTCTGGTCGTGGGCATCAGCTTCGGCGTGACGAAGTGGATCGTGTCCGCCACCCCCCTCTACAACCTGACCGAGGTCTTCGCGGCGGTCGTCAGCGTGGGCGTCGCCATCGCCTTTCTCCGGGTCTGGCACCCCACCGGCGGCGAGAGCGCCACGGGCCGCATCGGGATTCCGCTGGATCCTGAGATCGAGGGCCACGCGACGCACGCCATGGTCTCCGACGAGGGCGCCGCCCCGCTGACCGGCCGCCGGATCCTGATGGCCCTGGTGCCCTACATCCTGGTCATCATCGTGTTCGCCGTCGCCGCGCTCCCCGCGGTCAAGGCGGCGCTCGTCTCCACCGACATCAAGATCGCCTGGCCGGGCCTGTCGGAGATGCTCAACGTCGCGGGCGAGCCCGCGTCGCACCAGACCTACACGTTCGCCTGGGCCTCCACGCCCGGCATACTGCTCGCGCTGGTGGCGATCGTCACCGGCCTCATCTACCGCATGCCGCTCTCGCAGATCTTCACGGTCCTGGGGGCACAGGTGAAGAAGCTGCGCTTCGCGATGCTGACCATCGGCTCGGTCGTGGCCCTCGCCTACGTCATGGGAGACTCCGGACAGACGCTGGCACTCGGGCTCTTCTTCGCCGGGGCGGGCATCGCCTACCCCTTCGTCGCCCCCGTCCTCGGCTGGATCGGTGTGTACGTCACCGGCTCCGACACCTCGGCCAACATCCTGTTCTCCGGCCTCCAGTCCGGCGTCGGTGCCGAGATCGGACCCGGCAGCCACCTCGGCACCGAGGACATGCGCGCGCTTCTCGTCGGATCCAGCGCCGCCGGCGGTGTCGTGGGCAAAATGATCTCACCGCAGTCGCTCACGGTCGCGGCCACCTCGATCGGCATCCCTGGCGCCGAGTCCGTGATCCTGCGCCGGATCATCAAGTGGAGCTTCATCCTCCTCGCCCTCCTGTGCCTGATCTCAGGCCTCATGTCCACCCCAGTGTTGAGCTGGCTGCTCCCCTGATCGAAAGGCCAACGATGACCACCGCACCCCATGTCGCGCTCTTCGCGACCTGTATCACCGACACGATGAAACCGTCGGTCCCCATCGCCACCGTCAGGCTCCTCGAGCGGCTCGGCTGCCGCGTCTCCTACCCCGAGAAGCAGACCTGCTGCGGGCAGATCATGACCAACACCGGGTACTGGAAGGAGGCTCTACCGACGGTCCGCAACTACGCCGCGAGCTTCGGCGGGTACGACTACATCGTGGCCCCCTCCGGCTCCTGCGTCGGCTCTGTGCGTGAGCAGCACGCCATGCTGGCGCGCCACGCCGGCGACTCAGGACTCGAAGCCGAGGCGTCGGCCGTCGCCTCCCGCACGTATGAGCTCTCCGAGTTCATCGTCGACGTTCTGGGCGTCACCGACGTGGGCGCCTACTTCCCCCACCGGGTGACCTACCACCCCACCTGCCACTCGATGCGCATCGCGAAAGTGGGCGACCGACCTCTCCGGCTCCTCCAGGCCGTGCGGGGGATCGATCTCGTCGACCTCCCGAACGCGGACCAGTGCTGCGGATTCGGCGGAACGTTCTCCGTCAAGAACCCCGAGGTGTCGGTGGCCATGGCCTCCGACAAGGCGCGTCACGTCCGATCCACCGACGCCGAGTACCTCGTGGCCGGCGACCACGCCTGCCTGATGAACATCGGCGGGGTGCTCCACCGTCAGCGTGCGGGCATCAGGACCATCCACCTGGCCGAGATCCTGGCCACCACCGAGGAGGCATCGCGATGACCACCACCCGTCGCACCCCGGAGCCCGGCTCCTGGCTGGGGATCCCGCCGTTCCCGCAGGCCGCGAAGGCGGGGCTGGAGAACGCCGAGCAGCGCAAGAACCTGCGCCACGCCACCGGCACCATCCGCGGCAAGCGCGTCGCCCGCGCCGCCGAGGTGGACAACTGGGAGGAGCTCCGCACCGCCGGCGCCCAGATCAAAGACCGGGTGGCCCGACATCTCGAGCAATACCTCATCCAGGCCGAGGAGGCCATGACCGCGGCGGGCATCACCGTCCACTGGGCGCGCGACGCCGCGGACGCTAACCGGATCGTCGCCGACATCGCCAAGGCCAAGGGCGTGGACGAGGTCGTCAAGATCAAGTCCATGGTCACGCAGGAGATCGACCTGAACGAGCATCTCGAGGCGGAGGGGATCGCGGCATGGGAGACGGACCTGGCCGAACTCATCGTGCAGCTCGGCCATGACCTGCCGAGCCACATCCTGGTTCCGGCCATCCACCGCAACCGCTCGGAGGTGCGCGAGATCTTCACCGAGGAGATGGGGCGCTACGGGGTTGCCGCGCCGGAGGGCATCTCCGACGACCCCACCGAGCTCACCAACGCGGCCAGGGCCCACCTCCGGGAAAAGTTCCTCCGCGCGAAGATGGGCGTCTCCGGCGGCAACTTCATCGTGGCCGAGACCGGCACGTTGGTCATCGTCGAGTCCGAGGGCAACGGCCGCATGTGCCTGACGCTGCCTGAGACGTTCGTCTCGGTGGTGGGCATCGAGAAGATCCTGCCCACCATGGCTGACCTCGAGGTCTTCCTCAAGCTCCTCCCCCGCTCCTCCACCGGTGAGCGGATGAACCCCTACACGTCGTTCTGGACCGGTGTCACGCCAGGGGACGGCCCGCAGGACCTGCACGTGATCCTGCTGGACAACGGCCGCACCAACGTCCTGGCGGACCCGGAGGGACGGGCGGCGCTGCGCTGCATCCGCTGCTCCGCCTGCCTCAACATCTGCCCGGTCTACGAGCGGGTGGGCGGGCACGCCTACGGCTCCCCTTATCCGGGACCGATCGGCGCCATCCTGGGACCGCAGCTGCGTGGCATGGAGAACCCGAACGACCGCGCGCTGCCGTTCGCGTCCACCCTGTGCGGGGCCTGCAACGACGTGTGTCCGGTGCGGATCCCGTTCACCGACATCCTGGTGCATCTGCGCCACAAGGTGGTCGACTACAAGACGTCGAAGCATCCCACCGGGGAGCAGGCGATCATGAAGGGGGCCGGCTGGGTCATGGCCGACGGGTCGCACCTGGAGACCGTCCAGGCGGGCAGCCGCCTCGCCGGGCGGGTGTTCAGGGGCAGGTGGCTCGGCCCGATGCCCATCCCGATCGCCTCCCGCTGGCTCGACGCCCGCGACACCGAGGCACCGCCCACCCAGACCTTCCGCCAGTGGTGGAAGAAGAACCATGAAGGAGGCGCGAAGTGAGCGCACGCGACGAGGTCCTGAGCAGGATCCGACGGGCCACCGCCGACGTCCAGGAGTCCCGGCCCGAGGTCGACGTCCCCGTCGACTGGACCTACGGGCAGCCCCTGCCCACCGCGGATGTGCTGGCCGACTTCGTCGAGAAGGTCGAGGACTACAAGGCGACGGTCACCCGGTGCCATGAGGCGCAGGTGGGCCAGGCTCTGGTCACGGCCCTGCAGGATCTGGGAGCCACCAGCGTCGTCGTCCCCGGCGGATTCCCCGACGAGTGGACGGGCGCCCTGCGCGCCGCTGGCCTGACTCTGCACTCGGACGAGCCTCCCCTGACCCACGGGCAGCTCAACACCATCGACGCCGTCGTCTCCACCTGCGCCGTGGCGATGGCGGACTCCGGCACCATCGCGCTCGACCACTCAGAGGGGCAGGGCCGCCGCGCGTTGAGCCTCCTGCCGGACCGGCACATCTGTGTGGTGCGCTCCGATCAAGTGGTCAGCGACGTGCCGGAGGGCATCGCCCGGCTGGCGCCGGCCATGCGGGCACGCCGCCCCGTCACGTGGCTGAGCGGAGGCTCGGCCACCAGCGACATCGAACTCAGCCGGGTCGAGGGGGTGCATGGACCGCGCCACCTGTGGGTGGTGCTCGTCGACTGAGCCTGCGATGGCGTCACGCGTCGATGCGATCAGCCTCCACCGCGTAGGCGCCCTGGATGATGAACTCCTTGCGGGGTGCCACCTCGTTGCCCATGAGCATCTCGAACACCCGCTCGGCGGCCGCCGCGTCGTCGACGGTGAGGCGCCGGAGGGTGCGGTGCCTCGGGCTCATCGTGGTGTCTGCCAACTGGTCCGCGTCCATCTCACCAAGACCCTTGTAGCGCTGCGGCTCCTTGAACGCCTGTCCGCGCTTGGTCAGCTCCGCGGCCTTGCGCTGGTACTCGGCGTCCGAGTAGGTGTAGATGTACTTGTCGTAGCCGCGCTTGGGGTTGATCAGCTCGAAGCGGTGCAGCGGCGGCACGGCCGAGTACACCCGGCCAGCCTCGACGAGGGGTCGCATGTACCGGAAGAACAAGGTGGCCAGGAGGCAGCGGATGTGGGCCCCGTCGGAGTCCGCATCCGCCATGAACACCACCTTGCCGTAGCGGGCCGCCTCCACGTCGAACGTCCGGCCGGACCCGGCGCCGACGACCTGGATGATGGAGGCGCACTCCGCGTTCTCGAGCATGGCGCCCACCGAGGCCTTCTGGACGTTGAGGATCTTGCCGCGGATGGGCAGCAGCGCCTGGAACTCGGAGTTGCGCGCCACGTTGGCCGTGCCGAGCGCGGAGTCGCCCTCGACGATGAACAGCTCGGTGGCGTCGACGTCGCTGGAGCGGCAGTCCTTGAGCTTCGTGGGGAGGGCCGAGGATTCGAGTGCATTCTTCCGACGCTGGTTGTCCTTGTGCGCCCTCGCCTGCACCCGCGTCCGCGACGCATTGACGACCTTCTCCATCAGCGTGCGCGCGATGGGACGGATGGCGGCCTTCGTGCTGGTGAGGAACTCGCCCATCTCCCGCTCGACGATCCCGGCCACGAGCTTCTGCACCGGCGGGGTGCCGAGCACCTCCTTGGTCTGCCCCTCGAACTGGGGCTCGGCGAGGCGCACCGTCACGACCGCTGTGAGGCCCTCGAGGCAGTCGTCCTTGAGGACCTCCTCCCCGGCCTTGAGGAGACGGGTGCCGTCGAGCGACTTCACGAACGCGCGGGTGAGGCCACGCTCGAATCCGGTGACGTGCGTGCCGCCCTTCGGGGTGGCGATGATGTTGACGAACGACTTGACGTGCGCGTCGTAGCCGGTCCCCCACCGCACCGCGATGTCGACGTCGAGGTCGCGCTCCACGTCGGTCGGCGTCATGGCACCGGCCTCGTCGAGCATGGGGACCGTCTCGACGAAGGAGTCCCGCCCCTGGAGCCGGATCACCTCCGTGAGCGGCGCGTCTGCGGCCAGGAAGTCCGCGAACTCGGTGATCCCGCCGACGTGCACGAAGGACTCGCGAACGGGCTCACCGCCTCGCGAATCGTCGACGTCGATGCGGAGCCCTGGGACCAGGAACGCCGTCTGCCTGGCGCGGTCATGCAGGTGGGTGAGCGACAGTTCGGCATCGGCCAGGAAGATCTGGCGGTCGGGCCAGTAGCGCACGCGGGTGCCTGTGCTGCCCTTCGCCACCCTCCCGGACTTCCGCAGGCCTCCGCCCGGCGAGAAGGGCGCGTCGGGACCCTCGCCGTCGAACACACCGGGCACGCCTCGACGGAAGCTCATCGACCACGTGGCGCCGTTGCGGTCCACCTCCACATCGAGCCGTGAACTCAGTGCGTTGACCACGGACGCGCCCACCCCGTGCAGGCCGCCGGTGGCGTTGTAGGACGAGTTGCCGAACTTGCCCCCGGCATGGAGCTTGGTGAACACCACCTCCACGCCGGACAGGCCGGTGCGCGGCTCTGTGTCGACGGGGATGCCGCGGGCGTGGTCCGTGACGGCCACCGACCCGTCGCGGCCCAGCGTCACCTCGATGGCCTCACCGAACCCGGACAGCGCCTCGTCGACCGCGTTGTCGATGATCTCCCACAGGCAGTGCATGAGCCCGCGTGTGTCGGTGGACCCGATGTACATGGCGGGCCGCTTGCGCACGGCCTCGAGCCCCTCAAGGACCAGCAGGTTCTTCGCCTCGTAGTCGCGGGAGTGGGGCTGCTTGCTCTTCGGGGTCTGCACCGGCCCAGATTACCCACGCCTCACAGGGAACATTGTGGAGGCCCGCTACGTTTGACTACCAAGAAGCAGAAAGGTGAGGAGCCCACGATGACTGAAGTAACCATGGACCCGACGCTCACCGCGATCGACAGATGCGATCGTTGCGGTGCGCAGGCATATCTCCGCGTCTTCCTGCGTTCCGGTGGCGAGTTGCTGTTCTGCGCGCACCACGCGACTCAGCACCGGGAGAAGCTGACCGAAGTGGCCAGCAGGATCCAGGACGAGACGGACAGGCTCAGCCGGTAGCCAACCACCGCTCGATCAGGTGGCGGGCGATCGACGCCCTGCCTGGGAGCGTCACGTCACCGGACCCGACGGCGGCGGCGAGATCCGCGCGGGTGTAGTACGCACCCTCGACGATCTCGTCGCCGTCGACGCGTATCCGGGAGTCCGCCGCGCGGCCGTTGAAGCCGAGCATCAGCGAGCGGGGCATCGGCCAGGGCTGGCTGGAGACGTACTCCAGCCGTTCAAGGACCACGCCGACCTCCTCCCCGGCCTCCCTGTGGCATGCCTGCTCGGCTGATTCGCCCGCCTCGATGAACCCGGCGACGATCGAGACGCGCCGCGCCTGCCACTGCTGCTGACGTGCCAGGAGCAGGCGGTCCTGGGGGTCCGTGATGGCGACGATCACGCACGGGTCTATGCGGGGGAAGGCCAGGGCCCCGCACCCGTCGCAGACGCGCCGCGCGCCCGCCTGGTCGGGGCGCGTGGGAGACCCACAGCGCTCGCAGGCCGGGGCCTGGAGGTGCCACCTGGTCAGCGCGACGGCCGCTGCGAGGGGGTCGTAATCCGCCGGGTCCACGTCCCGCCAGCCCAAGGTCTCGCCGTCCAGGAGCTGGGCGGGCCGGGCGAACCAGGGCCGGCCCTGGAACCAGCCGAGGAGGATGTCCTCCGGCCGGCGGAGCCCTGGCTGGGTCAGCGGGAGGGGACGCCCGTTGCGCGCGGCCACGTTGCCGTCCGAGTCGACCTCGAGCACCACAGCCGTCGCCCACGAGGCGTGGACGTCCGCCTCACTGCGGGCGATGGCTGCGCGATCCAGGCCCGACGGCACGCTCCAGTGGTTCGTCATGTCTCCACTCCCGCCTTCAGCGCATCGTCGATCAGGGACGCCGGGGCGTCCACGAGGCGCAACTCGTCTGCCAGGACATGGTAGAACGCGGCGCCAACCCTGGCCGGATCCACGCCCCGCGCCTGCGCCCAGGCCTGGCGGTAGACCGCCAGCTGAAGCGGGTCCGCCCGGCGGGCGGAGGTCTTCCAGTCGACGACGAGGTAGTCCACCCCGTCGCGGTCCCACGCGTAGACCGCGTCGATCCGCCCCCGGAGCACCTGCGACCCCCACGACATGACGAAGGGCACCTCGACGCCCAGGGGCGCGCGATCGGCGAAGCGCCCGGCCTCGAAGGCCGCGATGAGCGGCCCCAGTTGGGCCGGGTCGGCGGCCCCCTCTGCTTCGACCTCTTCGAGTGCCGCGGGGAGCTCGAAGCGCCGCTGCACCCAGGCGTGGAACCGGTCCCCCACTCTGGCCGCCATCGACGGGGGCCTCGGCATGGGCCGCAGGAGGGAGGCGGCGAACCCGGACGGGTCCCGACGCAGCGACATCAGAGCCGTGGCGGAGAGCCCCTCCGGCAGGACCACTTCGCGACCCCCACGCCGGCCGGCGAGTGCGGCCAGGTGCCGAGTGCTCTCGTCCCAGGACGAGATGCGCGCCTCCTCGTCCGGGGTGAGGAGCCCGGACTCCCACACCCATCCGGTGCGCTCCGCGGCATCGGCACCGATCATTGAGACGGCCTGCGTCACCAGCTGGGCCGCCGCGGCCCGCGCCGCGACGACGTCTGCGTCGAGCGCCGCCGGCCAGGCGGCACGACCCGGCACGGCCGGAACCGGGTTGGTGTCGGTGCCCCGGGTGGCCTCGTCGAGATAGCACCGCGCGGCCTCCGCCGCCTCACGCAGCACCGTGAAGTACGGCGACTCGGTCCGCGGCCGCACGTTGCCGGGTGTCCACACGTGGCTGGAGGCCACCAGAAGCTGCTTCGCCCGGGTGGCGGCCACGTAGGCAAGGCGGTCCTCTGCCAGGCGGTGGTCCACCCTGCTGGCCTCCCGGTAGGAGCCAAGACCGTTCTTGGTGTAGTCGCGCAGCTGCGGGATGCTCGATGCGTCCCCCCTCAGCGGGGCGGGGAGGGTCTCGGCTCGGGTGGGCCAGATCCCTGATCTGGGCTCCGACGGGAACACCTTGTCCACCAGGCTCGGAAGGAAGACCGTGTCCCACTCGAGGCCCTTCGCCCGATGGACGGTGAGGAGCTTGACCGAGTCCGCCTCGCTGGGCACCGCCTGTTGGAGGCCCTCCCCGAAGTCCTCCTCGGCGTCCAGGTAGGCCAGGAGACCGCCCAGGCTGCCGTCTCCGTCGACGTCGGTGTACCCCGCCACCTCGGCCACGAACCGGGCCACCTGACTCGTCTGCGCGCCGGAGGCGATCAGCTCCGACTCCAGGCCCAGGGTTGAGATGACCCGGGTAACGAGGTCCGCCACCGGCTCGGCCGAGTGCCGCCTCAGTTCGGCCACCTCCAGGTGGAACCGCCTGAGCCGATCACGGGCGCCCTCCGTGAAGGGGAGGTCGCCAGGGTCCGCGACGGCGTCGAGCAGGCACACCGTCTCGCCGGGATCCGCCTGGGTGACCGCGGACACCAGGGCCTCGTCCATGTCGGAGGCGTGGGTGGGGGCCGCCGCGAGGCGCCTGGCCCTCTCCCCCAGCAGTTCCAGATCCGCGAGGCCCAGCTGCCAGCGCGGGCCGGACAGGAGGGCCGCGACGGCGGGGTTGGCCGCGACATCGTCGATCACCCGGAGGGTGGCCACGATCGGGGCGATCTCGGGCAGCGCGAGCAGGCCCCCCAGCCCGACGATCTCGACTGGCACGTCACGATCCCGCAGCGCCTCGAACAGCGGGGCGAGCAGCGCGTTGCGGCGCACCAGGATGGCCAGCTCGGCCCAGGCGGTGCCCGTCTCGTGCCTGGCGACCAGCGACTCGGCGATCCAGTCCACCTCGTCGCGGAAGGTGTCGAACGTGGCCGCGGCCACCAAGCCCGACGGGGCCCCCTCCGGGGCGCGCAGCTGAACGCCGCTCTCCCCTGGTGCGGCCGCGAGATCGCGCGCCAGCGCATTGCCGACGTCCAGGATGCGCTGCCCGCTGCGGCGGTTGACACTGAGGGTGTACCGCGCGGCGGGGGCGCCGTCGCTGCGGCGGAACTGCATCGGGAACTCGAGGATGTTGCCGGAGGCGGCGCCCCGCCATCCGTAGATGGCCTGGTACGGGTCCCCGACCGCCGTGACGGGGAAGCCCATCGCCTCACCGAACGGGGAGCCGGTGAACAGCTCGCGGAGCAGGCGAGCCTGGGCCGACGAGGTGTCCTGGTACTCGTCGAGCAGCACCACCCGGAAGCGCCGGCGCAGTTCCTCGCCCACGGAGGGGACGGTCGTGACGAGGCGGACCGCCTCCCGGAGCTGATCGGCGAACTCCACCACGCCCAGACGCTGCTTCAACTCCTGGTACGCCGTGACGAGCTGCAGGAGTTCTCGCCGCTCGGCCGTGGCGTCAAGCGCCTTCTCCACGTCGCGCATCGTCTTGCCGCGGTACAGGGGAGCCTCGGCGAAGCGGCGCTCGGCGCGCTCGCACTCCAGGAGGACCTTCTCCTCGGACACCAGGTGCGACTGCATCTCTGCATCCAGCGCGAGCACGCGCTCCGGGATGGAGTGGTGGCTGAGCCTGCTGATGCTGTGGAACGGCCCCGGGGCGTTGGCGACCACGCGGGTGGCGAGCCGGAAACGACTCGCCCCCGTGACCATGACGGGATCCCGGTCGATCCCGATCCTCAGCCCGAACTCACTGACCAGCCGGGCGGCGAACGAGTCGTAGGTCATCACCAGCTCCGCCCCCTCCCCCTCCAGTCCGGTGAGGACACCGGCCCTGTCCAGGGCGGCCGCGACCCGGGTGCCGAGCTCGGCCGCCGCCTTCCGGGTGAAGGTCAGCCCGAGGATCTCCTCCGGGCGCACCTGGCCGGTGCCCACCAGCCAGACGACCCGCGCGGCCATCACGGTGGTCTTGCCGCTGCCTGCACCGGCGATGATCACGGCCGGCTCGAGCGGAGCGGTGATCGCCTCCAGCTGCTCGGGTGAGAAGGGGATCTGCAGCGCGTCGATCAGCTGGTCCGGCGACGAGAGCAGCTGCCGACGGAGGGCAATGACGCTCACCGCTGGGCCCCCGTGCGTGGGCCCAGGGCCGGGCAGGACGTGGCGAAGGCGCAGAACCGGCAGGCGTCGCACTCCATGGCGTCGAAGCGGCCCTCCCTGATGATGTCCACGCCCGTGGCGATCCTGTCGTGGACCCAGGTGGGACCCACCGCGAGATCCTCGCCAGGGAGGGCCGGGGCGTCCTCGATCGACGGCTGCGCGACGACGGTGGGCAGGGCCTCGCCGTCGCGGAGGAACAGCAGGGCCGGGGCCGCGACCGCCCGGGCCCCCGGAGCCAGGTCGTCGAAGGCGCCCAGCGAAGCGGCGAGCTGATAGATGCCGAGCTGGGCGTGGTCGGCGACCTCCGCCTCCCGGAGGACCCGGCGCCCCGTCTTCACATCGACGACACGGAGGCGCCCGTCGGGTTGGCGCTCCAGCCGGTCCACCGTGCCGTCCAGGACCACCTCGCGGCCGGCGACCGTGACCGGCACCCGGAACCGACGCTCGACCGCCAGCAACTCGTTGGGGTTGTGCTCGTGGTACGCCGCGAACCTTTCGACGGCCTGGTCGATCTCGGTGCGCTCGGTGGCTGAGAGCCACTCGGTCTCGAAGGGGATCCGGGCCCACACGTCGTCGAGCTTCGCCCGCATCTGGTCCGCCGTGAGGTGCTCGGTGGCCGCGTGCTTGGCCAGAAGGTGCACCACATCGCCGACGGAGGCCTTGGAGACCCTGCCCGTGTCGGCCTTCGCCCGCCTGGTCAGGAACCATCGCCGCGGGCACTGCAGCAGTGTCTCCAGCGACGAGCCGGTGATGACGACCGGCCCGGACGGCACGGCGGAGCCCGAGGTGCTTCCGGCGATCCCCCACCAGTGCGCCGGGTCCGCGCCGGGGAAGGCACGCGAGCCGTCGGCCTGGACCACTGCCGCCAGGTCCGCCAGACGGAGAGCCGCCGCGCGGCGCAGCCCCGGCGATGAGGCCTCGTCCTCCAGAGCCCGGCGGAGGTCCCCGACGAGCGCGGACACGGACAGCAACTTGCCCGGCCGGCCGTAGGCCCGCTCGACCTCGACGCCGAGCTCGCCCAGGAACCTCGACGGCCGGCCCCCCTCGCCGTCGACTCCCTGCACCCCGCTGACGCGCAGTGAGCGCCGTGCGCGGGAGCAGGCCACGTAGAAGAGCCGACGCTCGCTCGCGAGCTGCGGTGCGGTTCCCTGCGGGGCCAGCTGTTCGGCCCCCAACCGCTCGGCGTCCAGCAGCAGCCCGGGACGCGTCAGCCGCGGCCAGAGGCCCTCCTGCGCCCCGACCACCCAGACGCGCTCCCATTCCAGCCCGCGGGTCCGGTGGGCTGTGACAACCCGAACACCCCGACCGCCCACCGTGAGTTCCCGCCCGGTGTCGGCCGGGATCTCCTGCCCCGACACCTCCCTGAGAAACGTCTCCGCGCCGGCGGCACCCCGGAGATCCTCATGCCTCGCCGCCAGGTCGAAGACCTCGACGATGGCGTCCAGGTCCGCGTCCGCCCGCCTGGACCCCCGGAGCGCCCGCTCCCGCAACCGCGTGGGCCAGGGTGTGCCGTCCCACAGCGCCCACAATGCCTCCTGCACCTCCGCCCCGCCGGCCAGCGCAGCACGGACCTTCGCCAGTAGCGCCGCCAGATCCCGGCCGGCGTCCGCCTCCTCCGTCGCGATGCCGTCCAGCAGCGCCGGCTCCGAGAGGCATCGGCCGAGCAGGGCGACAGAGGTGCCCAGGCTCCGGTGGCGGGCCAGCAGGGCCCGCCCCAGGCGCCGCTGGGCCACGCCGTCGAGCCCGCACAGCGGCGACGACATCAGGAGGCGCGCCTCGTCCGCCTCCGGGCCGGTTGGTCGGGCCGCGACGGCCAGTGCGAGCAGCATCGTGGCGACGGCCGGGTGCTCAGCCAAGGCGATCTCATCGCCGGACACGTCCACCGGGACCCCCAACCTGACCAGTTCACCGGCGACGGCGCTGAGCTGCGCGCGCCCCGCCCTGGCCACGACCGCGAGGTCCGACCACGCGCACCCCTCCACGGCCACCGCGTGACGCAACTCGGCCGCGACGTGCGCGAGCTCGGCGGACACGTCGTCGAAGACCCGGGCACGGACCTCACCCCCCGCCCGCGGCGGCTGAGGCGACGGGGGCGCCAGCCTTGCCTCGATCCGCTGGCTCAACCGCCCCAGGGAGTCCGCCACGACGGTAGAGGCCCGGTACCCCTGCTCCAGTGTGATGGTCCGGGCCCCAGGCAGGGCGGCCAGGTCCGCCAGCGCCGTCGGGCTGGCGCCGCGGAACCCGCCGATTCGTTGCTGCGGGTCCCCGAGCGCGAGTAGGGGAAGGCCGAGCGCGGCCAGGTCCGCCAGGAGGCCGACCTGGGCAGGATCGGCCTCGTGCACATCGTCGACGAGCACCGCGTCGAAGGCGGCGGTGACCCCTGCCGCGACACCGGGCTCCGTGAGCAGCAGCCGGCTGCGATACACCAGCTCGGCGTAGTCCAGCGTGCCGGAGAAGTCCCCCACGGTGAGGTACTCCTCGACGAAGCGTGCGGTGGCCGCGAAGAGCTCATCGCCCGCGGCGTAGGCGTGCGCGGTGAGCACCTCCGGATCCATCGACAGCTGCCGGGTGCGGGCGAGAACCTCGCGCAACTGGCGCGAGAAGGCCCTGGTGCCGAGCGCGGCCCTGACCTCCTGCGGCCAGGCCTCCGGGGGCATGCCAGCCAGCAGCTCCCGGATGCGCCGCTCCTGCTCGGGGGCGCGCAGCAGCCGCCAGGGGCTGGACTCATGCGGCCAGTAGCGCCTCAGGAGGCCGAGGGAGAGGCCGTGGATGGTGGTCACCTGGGGGGATGTCTGCGCCCGGTCCAGCTGGCGGCTGATCTGGCGCCTGACCTGCTGCGCCGCGGCGCGCGAGTGGGAGAGAACGATGATCCGCTCGAGGATGCTGCCGGACGAGACGCGCCTGGCGGCGGCGGCCGCCAGGACGGCGGTCTTGCCTGTGCCCGGTCCGCCGAACACGACGGTGACCCCGCGCGCCGGCGTGGCGGCCGCGTCCTGCTCGGGGCTCAGGTCGAACGTCTCGGCGGGCGGTGACGGCAGGACCCGGTAGTGCATGGGTCCTATGCAACCAGGTGGCTGCGACAATTCCACACGTGGCGTGGCAAGCTGAGGCCTGTGCCCGGGAGGAGACCGCATGAGTGAGCGCATCGCCACCGAGATCGACGGCCTGGTGCTGACCTTGAGCAACCTGGACAAGCCACTGTTCCCGTCCGGGTTCACCAAGGGCGAGCTGATCGCCTATTACGTGGGCATCGCCGACACGATGCTCCCCCATCTCCGGGACCGTGCGATCACCAGGGTGCGGTTCCCCAATGGCACCGCGGGTGAGTCGTTCTACGAGAAGAATCTGCCCCCCGGTGCACCCTCCTGGGTGGCCACGGCGGACGTGGCCACCTCAGCCGGCACCGTCAGCTACGTCACCGCCCGGCACCGGGCGGATCTCGCCTGGCTGGCCAACCTCGCCTCCGTGGAGCTGCACACCCCCCAGTGGCGCGTCCAGGACGCCACCGCGTCCCCGGAGGGGCTGCTGCTGTCGGGAGCAGACGAGCCGAGGGCCACCACGCTGGTCGTCGATCTCGATCCGGGTCCGGGGGTCACCCCGGCGGACTCCGCCAAGGGGGCGATCCTCGCGGCGACGGTCCTCGCGGAACTCGGGCTCGAGGCCCATCCCAAGAGCTCCGGCAACAAGGGTCTTCAACTGAGCGTGCCGATCCAACCCACTCCCGCGTCGCAGGTCCACGGGTTCGCCGCCTCCCTGGCCCAGCACCTCGCCCAGCGATATCCGAAGCAGTTCGTGGCGATCATGAGCAAGCAGGCCAGGACGGATCTGCTCTTCGTGGACTACGGCCAGAACCTCGCCGCCCGCAACACCGTCACGGCGTACTCCGTGCGGGGCCTCGAGTCACCGTCGGTGGCCACGCCGCTCACGTGGGAGGAGGTGGCCGCGTTGACGCCCGACACGCCGGTCAGGGTGAGCCCCTCCCAGATGCTCGAACGTGTGGCGCTGCACGGGGACCTCTTCGCCGCCAGCCTCCCCACCGCCGGGTCCCCAGCCCTGCCGGCGGAGTTCTGACAAGATGGTGCCAACTTCAGGCCAGGACGGAGGACCCATGGACCAGCCGCCCACGGCACGTGCCCACTACGTCCGCGAGCCAGCCCCGTGGGTGGGCGGCTGCAGCGACATCGGCCGCCGTCACCACACCAACCAGGACGCCCTGGCCATCGCCGTCCGGACCGGCCCCAACCCCGCGGCCGTGATCGCCGTGGCCGACGGCGTGAGCACGGCACAGGGGTCGGAGCGCGCCTCGATGGTGGCCGCGGACACCGTGGTGGCGGCCCTCCTCGACCAGCGCACCGCCGGCGCCGGCGTCGAGGACGCCTTTGCCGGGGCGTTCGCGGCCGCGAACGAGGCCGTCCTGGCGGCCCATGACGCGCCGTCGGCCTGCACCCTCATCGCCGCGGCCGTCGACGACGGGTCGATCACCGTGGGCTCCGTCGGTGACTCACGGGCCTACTGGGTGGGAGACGACGGCGCAGCCCACCAGCTGTCGACCGACGACTCGATGGCACAGGCCCGGATGCTGCTCGGCATGTCGCGCGACGAGGCGGAGCGGTCCATCCAGGCACACGCACTCACGAAATGGCTGGGGCGCCAGTCCACGGACGCCACCCCGTCGCTGGTGCGCTACCGGCCCGACGGCCCCGGCTGGCTGCTGCTGTGCAGCGACGGCCTGTGGAACTACGCCAGCGAGCCGGAGGCGCTGGCCTCTCTGGTGGCCGAGTTGGCGCCACGGTCCACGGGGCCGGGCGACCTTGCGGAGGCGCTGACCGTCTGGGCGAACGGGCAGGGGGGCAGGGACAACGTCACGGTCATCCTGGCGCGCATCGTGGAGGTTTGCGGTTCTGACTAGAGTGGCGGGCATGGAAGTAAAGATCGGGATCACCGACATCCCCCGGGAAGTCAACATCGATACCACCGCCACTGCTGAGGAGCTCACGGCCATGCTCCGCGAGGCCGTCCAGAGCTCCTCGCTGCTGGAACTGGCAGACGAGAAGGGCCGCCGCATCCTGATCCCGGGCAACCGCATCGCCTACCTGGATCTCGGCTCCCCGAGCAGCCGCACGGTCGGCTTCGGTGCCGTCTAGCCTGCCGCGTCCATCCTGACGGAGAGGCGTCAGATCGGCCGATCCGGTGCGCCCGAGCCAGGGCATGACTGGTCAGCGGTTCCCTAGGTTAGACTGAGGGCCTGCGGGCAGCAATGCCCCGCCTCCGGCGCGCCAACCGTGCCGTGAGTTCTTCCAGATTGGTTTGAGCCCTGAGCGACAACGAGACTCCTGTCGACGAGACCTTCGCCGACCTCGGCATTCACGAATCCATCACCTCGGCCTTGGCCGAGGCCGGCATCGTCCACCCCTTCGCCATCCAGACGTTGGCGATCCCCCTGGCCCTGAGCGGCACAGACCTCATCGGGCAGGCGCGCACCGGAACCGGCAAGACGCTGGCGTTCGGTGTGAGCCTCCTGCACCGCCTGGTCACCCGGTCCGGCGGCGAGAAACCGGCCCACGGCAAGCCCCGTGCGCTGGTGGTCTGCCCCACCCGTGAGCTGGCGCTCCAGGTGGGTCGCGACCTGGACGTGGCCGGCAAGCACCTCAAGATGCGGGTGCTGACCATCTACGGCGGCACCGGCTACGACGAGCAGCTCCGCGCACTCGAGTCCGGCATCGACATCGCCGTGGGCACCCCCGGGCGCCTTCTCGACCTGGCAGACCGCGGCGCCCTCGACCTCTCCCACGTGCAGGTCCTGGTCCTCGACGAGGCCGACGAGATGCTGGACCTGGGCTTCCTGCCGGACATCGAGCGCCTCCAGCGCAAGACTCCCACCGACCGTCAGACCATGCTCTTCTCGGCCACCATGCCGGCGCCCATCCTCACCCTGGCGCGCGCCACCCTCAACCGGCCGGTCAACATCCGGGCCGAGGGACACGACGCCAAGATGACGGTCCCGGACATCGACCAGTACGTCTACCAGGCCCACGATCTGGACAAGCCCGAGATGGTGGGGCGACTGCTCCAGGGCAACCAGACGACGAAGGTCATGATCTTCTGCCGCACCAAGCGCGCGGCGCAGCGGCTCACCGACGAACTGGTGGATCGCGGCTTCGCTGCCGCGGCCATCCACGGCGACCTCAACCAGGAGGCACGAGAGCGGTCGTTGAAGAAGTTCCGGGCCGACACCATCTCCGTGCTGGTCGCCACAGACGTCGCGGCCCGCGGCATCGACATCATCGGCGTCAGCCACGTGATCAACTACGAGTGCCCCGACACCGACGCCACCTACGTGCACCGCATCGGACGTACCGGCCGCGCCGGCAACTCCGGTGTCGCGGTCACCCTGGTCGACTGGGCTGACGTGAACCGCTGGAAGCTCATCAACCAATCCCTCGGCCTGGATCTGGCTGATCCGCCGGAGACCTACTCGTCCTCGCCGCACTTCTACACGGATCTGGACATCCCCGAGGGGACGAAGGGCCGCGTGCCCGGCCACATCGCCGCGCGGGAGAAGGCGTCAGACGCCAGGCATTCGCCCACCGAGGGCCGCAAGCACCGGACCCGGCGGTCGACCGAGCCTGCCGGCGACCACCCGGCGCAGCCGGAGAAGCACGCCGACGGGGAGCGCAAGCCCCGCCGTCGGCGCCGTCGCACCCGTGGGGGCGTCGAGGTCGCGGCGGAGACTCCCACCGCCGAGTAGCCCTCAGTACACCATCCGCATCGCCTGCCGGACCTCGTCGAGCGTCCGGTCGGCGACGGCGGCGGCCCTCCGGTTTCCCTCGGCGAGGACCCTCTCCAGGTGACTGGGGTCCGCCACCAGCTCCGCGCGGCGCGCGCGGATGGGTGCGAAGTAGTGATTCACGGCCTCGGTGACGAGCTTCTTCAGCCCGCCGCCGCCGCCGTCGCCCACCTCGTCGGCCACGTCGACAGGATCACGGTCCAGGCACAGGGCGGCGAGGTTGACCAGGTTTGACACCTCGGGCCGCGTGGCGGGGTCGTAGGTGATGTGCCGGTCGGAGTCGGTCACCGCGCGCTTGAGGAGCTTCGCCGTTTCGTCCGCGGTCATCCCCAGCTCGATGGTGTTGCCCTTGGACTTCGACATCTTGGTGCCGTCCAGGCCCAGGACCGTGCCGGACTTGCTCAGCAACGCCTCGGGTGAGGGGAAGACCGGCCTCGCCTCGTCCGCCCGCCCGTACCGCTCGTCGAAGCGCCGAGCGATGACCCGCGCCTGCTCCAGGTGCGGAAGCTGGTCCTTGCCGACCGGCACCAGATTGGCCTTGCAAAACAGGATGTCCGCGGCCTGGTGCACGGGATAGGTGAGCATCAGGCCAGACATCGGGCGGTCACCCGTGTCGTCGAGCTCGGTCTTCACCGTGGGGTTCCGCCTGAGCTCGGCATCGGTGACGATTGACAGGAACGGCAGCATCAGCTGGTTGAGGGCAGGGATCTGCGAATGCGTGAAGATCGTCACCTGGTCCGGGTCGAGACCGACGGCGAGGTAATCGGCCAGGAGCGAGTAGACGCGCTCCCTGATGGGGCCCACGCCGTCTCGGTCCGTGATCACCTGATAGTCGGCGATGACCACGAACGTCTCCACGCCCAACGCGGCGAGGCGCACCCGGTTCTGCAGTGAACCGAAGTAGTGGCCGATGTGCAGGTTGCCGGTGGGGCGGTCCCCCGTCAGGATCCTGAAGCCGGAGGGGTCCGACCCCAGCTGCCGCTCGATCTCCGCGCTCCGCTGCGTCGAACGGGTCAGCGAAGCCTCCGGATCGAAGGCGTCCTCGGGGGAAAGCGACATGAACTCAACCTGCCTGTGTGATGTCCGACGGTGTGCGAGGCCCCAGCGTAGCGCCCTAGGCGACGCCACCCCGTCGGCGGATCCGGGCCAGCAGGTCGCGGTAGGCGGACGGACGGGTCAGGTTGGCACCCAGCGGATTCCGCTTCTTGCCCAACCCGTGGTAGTCGCTGGATCCTGTCCGGATCAGGCCCAGTCGGGCACCCATCTCGAAGAGCAGCGAGCGGGTCTCCTCGTCGTGGTCGGGGTGGTCCACCTCGATCCCCTCGAGAGCGTGGCTCTGCACCAACGACTCGAGGTACGGGGCCGGCAGGACGTTCTGCCCCCCGCGGCCCCACGGGTGCGCGATGACGGCCGCGCCCTTGGCCGCGTGCACCAGCTCGATGGCGCGCTCGAGGGGGCAGGCGTAGCGGTGAACGTAGCCGGGCCTGTCGTCGCCGATCCACTGCGCGAAGGCCTCGTCCCGGTCAGCGACGTATCCCTTCGCCACCAGGGCATCGGCCACATGGGGACGCCCGAGTGCCGGTGCACCGTTCGCGGCTGTCATCACGTCGTCGAGGGTGAGGGCGAGGCCGGCCTCGTTGAGCTTGGCCACCATCGCGGGAAGCCTGTCGGTCCGGCCGAAGCGGATCCGAGCCAACTCGGCGTTGAGATCCCGGTCGAAGGGATCACAGCCGTATCCGAGCAGGTGGACCGAGGCGCCGTTCCTCTCGGCGGACATCTCGATGCCGCCCAGCACCTTGACACCGATCCTCTTGCCGGCCTCCTGTGCCTCGGCAACTCCGCCGAAGGTGTCGTGATCGGTGAGTGCGATGACGTCGAGCCCGGCCTCAAAGGCCTTCATCACAAGACTGGTGGGGGTGTCGGTGCCGTCGCTGACCCTGGAGTGGGTGTGCAGGTCGATCTTCATGACGCAATCCTAGGGTTCGAGTGTGGCGGCTACGCTGGCGGGCATGGATCTCGACTACACCCACCAGTACGCCGCCCCGCCCTCGGCCGTCGTCGCGCTGATGCGCAACGAGGAGTTCATCGCTGATGTGGCCCGCCACGCCGGGGCCATCGAGCACACGGTGGCGATCGACGACGACGCCACCAGGCTGAGGATGAAGCTGCCGGTCCCGGGTTCGCTCAGCAAGTTCGTCGGCCAATCGGTGACGATCGCGCAGGTCTTCCGCTTCCAGCCGCCCGCCGCCGACGGATCCGTGCGCGGCACCGTGGACGTCGAGGTACCAGGGATGCCCATCAATGTTGACGCGGCGGCCCTGCTCCGTGCGCACGACGGGGGAACCCAGGGCAAGTACACCGGGAGCCTGACGGTGAAGATCCCCCTGGTCGGCAAGAAGGTGGAGGGGCTCACCGAGCCGTTCATCCGGGATGCCTTCGAGGGTCTGGAGCGCCGCGCCGCGCACTGGCTCGCGCGCTGATCCCAGCTCAGCTCGCCGCGGCCTCGCGGCGCTTCTTCGCCGCCTCCACGGAGGCCTTGAGCGCGGCCATGAGGTCCACCACATCGCCGGACGGGGCGGACGTGTCCGCAGCCGTGGGCGACGGGGCGCCGGCCAGCTTGGCCTCGACCACCTCGAGCAGGGCCTCGCGGTAGGAGTCCTGGTACGCGTCCGGGTCGAACGTCCCCTCGAGTTGGCCGATCAGGAGCTTGGCCATCTCCATCTCCGCGTCGGAGATCGTGACCTCGGCCGACGGCGACGCGAACCCACCGTCGCGCAGCTCATCCGGCCAGTACATGGTGTGCAGGAGCAGGACGTCGTCCTTGGGCCTGATCAGGGCAAGGGATTCGCGGCTGCGCAGCGCCACCTTGACCACCGCCACCTTGTCCTCCTTGGCCAGAGCCTCCCGCAGGAGGACGTACGGCTTCTGCCCGGCGGCCTCCGCCTCCAGGAAGTAGGTGCGCTGGAAGAACGTCGGATCCACCTCGGCCTCGTCGACGAACTGGACCACCTCGACCGTCTTCAGCGTGCTGAGTGGCAGGTTGGCGAAGTCCTCGTCGGTGAGGACGGCCACCCGTCCATCGGCCGCCTCGTAGCCCTTGGCGATGTCCGCGAAGGCCACGACCTCGCCGCACTTCTCACAGACGCGCTGCTGACGGACGCGCCCCCCGTCGGTGGAGTGCACCTGGCGGAACGAGACGTCCCGGTCCTCCGTGGCGCCGTAGACCTTGACGGGGATCGAGACGAGCCCGAAGGACACTGCGCCCTTCCAGATGGATCGCGGCATGTGATTCTTCCCTTCACGCTCCTCGCCGGTATTCGACGACGTCGTTCCACAGAAGCTCGTGCTCCTGCAGCAGGTCCTGCACCTGGGGTAGGTCCCAAGCGAGGTCGATGGTGAGGCCGTGGGCCATCGCCGCGGCGTCCGTGACGTCCACGCCCGGCTCCTCGGCGAACCAGGCCGTCATGGAGCTGGTCGGGCAGGACAACAGGAGCACCTCCCCGTTGGCGGGGTCCTCCGAGACCTCGATCAGAGAGGGCTCTACCTCGGCGACCACGACGAGGCGGACGCCGTGCGCAGCAAGGCCGGCCACCGAGGCGAGGATGAGGGCTGCGTACTCGGCGTCCTCCGACTCGGCCTCGGCATAGCCCAGCTCGGCCAGCAGTTCGGGCGTGACCGTGTAGGCAGGCCTGTTCTCGATCGGGGGGTCGCCCACGAGCACGCCCAACTCATCGGCCGCGACGGGGATGAACAACAGCTGACGCTTCACGTGACCAGCCTAGTGGCCTCTCGCGTCTCCGACGGGCTACGAGGTGCACCGGCTGCGAGAAGGGAGTAGGTTCGACGGCGATATGCTGCGCGTCCTTCTGAACCTCGTCTCCGGTGCCGCTGCCCTCAGCCTGCTCGCCTGCGCCGCGCCCACCGCGGAACCCACGACCATCGAGCTCACCGTCACAGACCCTCCGGCGGCGACGCGGAGGGTCGAGGTGCCGCTCGGGGCCGAGATCACACTGCGCATCACCACGCCGGCGGATGATCGCGCCCACGTGCACGGGTACGAGATCGAACAGGACCTCGCAGCAGGGGTGCCGACGGACATCGTCTTCGACGCCACCATGGCGGGGACCTACGAGGTGGAGTCGCACGTCACCGATGCCGTCTGGCTGGATCTGGTCGTCAAGTGACCCCGATGCATGGGATCGCCTCCCGGGGCGATCTCCCGCTCCCGTTCGGCCTTGTGCTCGGCGGCGCCGCCGCCGTCCTGCTGGTCACGTTCTGGGTGGTCCTTTTCGCGTGGCGCGTGCCGAGGTTCCGCGACCACACGGGGACGGAAATGCCACGGTTGACGCGGTTGGTGGACTCGCCGTGGTTCTCCCGCCCCTTGAGGGTCGCGGTGGGGCTGGTCTGGCTCCTCGCAGCGATCTCCCTCGCGTTCGGGGTGGACCGCATCGACAATCCGGTCTTCGGCTTCGTCTATGTGCTGCTGTGGGTGGGACTGGTGCCGGTCTCGCTGCTCTTCGGCGCCGTGTACCGTCGGACGAATCCGCTGCGGCTCCTGCTGCGCTTCACCGGCGCCACCGGCGCACCGCCGGCCGGCGCACCGGCGGGGTCGCGGCTGCCCGCGGCCGGCGCCCTTCTGGTCTTCCTGTACCTGGAACTGGTGCAGCCCGACGGTGCCACGCTGCCCGTCCTGCGTGGTTTCGCCGCGGCATGGGTGGCGTGGGTGGTCGTGGGCGTGGCGCTGCGGGGCCAGCGCTGGATCGCACAGGCCGATCCCTTCGAGGCCTATGCCTCCGCTCTGGCCCGGCTGTCTCCCTGGGGGCGCAGCGGGCGTGGGCTGCTCATCTGGATGAACCCCCTGCGCAATCTCGGCTCGTGGCGCGCTCCGAGACACCTGGCCGCGCTCGCCGCGGTGCTGCTGGGTGGCACCCTGTTCGACGCGCTCACCAACACGGCGGGCTGGGTGCGGGCCACTCAGGATCTCGGCCCCTGGTCATGGCCCGTCGCCACCGTCGGACTGGTGGGGAGCGTCGCGTTCATCTACGGCCTCTTCCGGTTCGGCACCCGCCCGTACGGCACTCTGGGCGCCGATGCGCTCGCGCCGGGGCTCATCCCGCTCGTGGCCGGCTACGCCCTGGCGCACTACGGCACGATGCTCTATTTGGAGGGCCAACGCACCCTCATCAGATTCAGCGATCCGCTCGGACTCGGCTGGAACCTGTTCGGGGTGGCGGAGGCCGCGCCGGGCACCGCCCTCTTCGCCTATCCGACGGTGATCGCCGTCGCGCAGGTCCTCCTGATCGTGGGCGGGCATGTGGCCGGCGTGCTGGTCACCCACGACATCGCCGTGCGCACCCACCCGGACCGGATCGCGGTCCATCTCCCCCTGCTGGCCATCATGGTGGGCTTCACCGTGGGGGGCCTGTTGCTCATGTTCGGTGGCTGAGGTGTTGTCCGGAGGCTGCGAGGTGTTGTCCCGATCGACGCGGGTGTTGTCCGTGTGCCGCAGGTGTTGTCAGGAGGCCTGCCAACCCTAGCTCGCGGGAGGCGCGCCGCCTAGCGTCGGACCCATGAGCTTCCCGTTGCCGATCACGCTGCTGGCCAACCCCGGCCATGTCGCGGCTGTGCCGCACACGCCCGCGCCTCCTGCGGCGCTGCGCCTCGTTCACGCCATCCTCGAGGCCTTGATGGGGCGTCGTCCACTCCACCAGCTCCGCCCCCACCTGCGGTGGCAGGCTTTCGACAATCTGGCCTGCTACGTCGACGCAGGAGCGTTCCGCCGGGTGAGGGTGGGCCGGGTGCGCTCTCAGATGCCCACCCAGAAGGCCGTGGAGGCCAACGTCAGCCTCCTGGTGGACGGCCGGGTCGTCAGCTGCGCACTGCGGCTCGACGCCACGAGGACGGGTGGCTGGCGGTGCACAGAGCTGACGGTGCTCGCACCCATGGGCATGCGCACCGTCAGCCTCGCCACGGCCGCCTAAGCCGCTCCCCCGGGCCGGCCGTGGCACATCTTGTACTTCTTGCCGGACCCGCAGGGGCAGGGCTGATTCCGGCCCACCTTCTCCGCCGCCACAACCGGTGCGCTGGAGGTCTGAGTCACCTCACCGGTCTCGTCCGGCGCCGAGTAGCTCAACGCTGCCTCCGCACGCCGCTCGAGCCCCTTGGCGAGCGGTTCCGGTGCGCTCGCCTGCGCCGGCACCTGAACAGGGGCGCCGTCCTCATCGGTGATCAGGCCCACCTTCAACTCGGGCTCGGCGGGGCGGACCGTCACCTCCAAGTTGAACAGGAAGCCGACGACCTCCTCCATGAAGGCATCCATCATGGCGACGAACATGTCGCCGCCCTCACGCTGGTACTCCACCAGGGGGTCGCGCTGGGCCATGGCCCGCAGCCCGATCCCTTCACGCAGATAGTCCATCTCGTAGAGGTGCTCGCGCCACTTGCGGTCGAGCACGGTCAACAGGACCTGACGCTCAAGCTCGCGCATGGTCCGCTCGCCCAGCTGTTCCTCGCGGGCGTCGTAGGCGCGCAGTGCATCCTCCACGACCATGTCCATCAGCTCGTCCTGCTCAGGCAGGTCCTCGAGCAGCGCCTCCTCGGTGATGGTCACCGGGTAGAGGGTCTTGAGCTCGGTCAGCATCGTGTCCAGATCCCAGTCCTCGGGCAGCCCCGAGGTGTGGCCGCGCACCACGTCGGAGACCACCCTGCGCACGCTGTTGCGCAGCTGCTGCGACACATCTGCGCCGTCCAGGACCCGCCGACGGTCACCGTAGATGGCGTGCCGCTGACGGTTGAGGACATCGTCGTACTTCAGCACGTTCTTGCGCATCTCGAAGTTCTGGCCCTCGACCTGCTTCTGCGCGCCCTCGATGGATTTCGACACCGACTTCATGTCGATGGGCACGTCGTCTGGCACCTTCATCATGAGGAGTGCCCGCTCCAGCAGCTCGGGGCGGAAGAGACGCATCAGATCGTCGCTGAGGGAGAGGTAGAAGCGGCTCTCCCCCGGGTCCCCCTGGCGGCCGGAGCGACCACGAAGCTGGTTGTCGATGCGGCGCGACTCGTGGCGTTCTGAGCCGATCACGTACAGTCCGCCAGTCTCCACCACGGCGTCGTGCTCCGACTTCACCTGCTCCTCGAGGGCCGCCAAGGTCTCCGACCACTGGGCCTCGTAGGCCTCAGGGGTCTCGTGCGGGTCGAGTCCGGCTTTGCGGAGCTGCAGGTCGGCGAGGAACTCGGGGTTGCCACCGAGCATGATGTCCGTGCCTCGGCCGGCCATGTTCGTCGACACGGTCACGGCGCCACGGCGACCCGCCTCCGCGACGATCGCGGCTTCGCGCTCGTGGTGCTTGGCGTTGAGCACCTCGTGGGGGACGTTCGCCTTCTTGAGCAGGCCCGAGAGCAACTCCGACTTGGCCACTGAGGCGGTGCCGAGGAGGATCGGCTGACCCTCGGCGTGGCGCGCGACCACGTCCTTGACGATGGCCTCGTACTTGGCTTCCTCAGTGCGGTAGATGAGGTCCGGCTGGTCCTTGCGGATCATGGGCCGGTTGGTGGGGATCTGGATCACGCCGAGTCCGTAGATCTTCTGGAACTCCGACTCCTCCGTCTTCGCGGTGCCGGTCATGCCCGCGAGCTTGTCGTACATCCGGAAGTAGTTCTGCAGCGTGACGGTGGCCAGCGTCTGGTACTCGTCCTTGATCCGGACGCCCTCCTTGGCCTCGAGGGCCTGATGCAGGCCCTCGTTGTAGCGGCGGCCCGCGAGAGTTCGGCCGGTGTGCTCGTCGACGATCAGGACCTCGTCTCCGGCCAGGACATAGTCCTTGTCGCGCTTGAAGAGCTCCTGTGCCTTGATCGCGTTGTTGAGGTACGAGATCAGCGGCGTGTTCGCGGACTCGTACAGGTTGTCGATGCCCAGCCGGTCCTCGACCTTCTCGATTCCAGGCGCGAGCACGGCGATGGTGCGCTTCTTCTCGTCGACCTCGAAGTCGACGTCGCGTCGCAGCGTGCGGACGAGCTTGCTGAAGACCGGGTACCACTCGTGCGTGTCCTCGGCGGGACCGGAGATGATCAGCGGGGTGCGTGCCTCGTCGATCAGGATGGAGTCCACCTCGTCGACGATGGCGTAGTGATGGCCGCGCTGGACCAGGTCCTCCTTGCGGAGTGCCATGTTGTCGCGCAGGTAGTCGAACCCGAACTCGTTGTTGGTGCCGTAGGTGATGTCCGAGGCATACGCGACCCGGCGCTGCTCAGGCGTCATCGAGGCGAGGATGGCGCCCACCTCCAGCCCGAGGAAGTGGTGGATCCGCCCCATCTGCTCCGACTGGTACTTGGCCAGGTAGTCGTTGGTGGTCACGACGTGGACGCCCTTGCCCGACAGTGCGTTGAGGTAGGCGGGCAGCGTGCCGACAAGGGTCTTGCCCTCGCCGGTCTTCATCTCGGCGATGTTGCCCCAGTGCAGGGCTGCGCCGCCCATGAGCTGCACGTCGAAGTGCCGCTTGCCCAGCACCCGCACCGAAGCCTCCCGGACGGTGGCGAAGGCTTCGGGCATGATCCGGTCGAGGGACTCGCCGTCGTCGATCCTGGCCCGGAACGCGTCAGTCTCGGCGCGGAGCTCCGCGTCCGACATGGCCTGGAACTCCTCCTCGATGGAGTTGACCTGATCGGCCACCTTCTGCAGCCTGCGGAGCTGGGCTCCGGAGCCGAGGCCGCTCAGAAAATCCATGACACCCACAGGCCTGATTCCTACTCATCTCGAGAACACCGCGACAGCACGCGGCAGTACCGCCAGCCATCCTAACGCCCGCCACCAACGCGCGGGACACGGCGGCGGGCCCCCGGGGGGGGCGGGGGGGGGCGCGGGGGGGGGGGGGGGGGGGGGGGGGGGGTGGGGAGGCGGGGGGGGGGGGGGCGGGGGGCGTGCCACCCCCGCGCGCCCCCGGGCAGCCCCCCCCCCACCCCTACCCCCCCCCCCCCCCGGGGGGCCCCGGGGGGCCCCCGGGGGGGGGGCGGGGCCGCCGCCGTGTGGGGGCTCAGGTGAGGTTGAGGTGGATGACGCCGTAGTTGTAGGCCTTGCGGCGGTAGACCACCGAGGGGCGACCGCTGTCGGCGTCCTGGTAGAGGAAGAAGTCGTGGCCGACCAACTCCATCTCGTCCAGGGCCTGTGCCAGCGTGAGGGGCGCGGTGCTGAACTCCTTCTCGCGCACCACCAGCGGTCCGTCGCCCGTCACGACAAGTCCCGCGACCTCGTGGGTCTCGACATCATCGTGCGCGCTTCCGTTGACCTCTGCCGGCGGCTGGACGATCTCGGCGATGTTGTTCGCCCGCAGCCCCCGGTGCGTCTTGCGGCGATCGCCGGCCTTGCGCAGCTGCGTCTTGAGGCGCTCGAGCGCCATCTCGAAGGCGGCCACCTTGTCGTTGGAGCGGGCTTCGGCGCGGACCACTGGACCCCGGCTGCGCAGCGTCAGCTGCACCTCGACGGCGTCCGAGGGATCCTTCGTGCCTTCCGAAGCATGGAACTCGACTTCGACGCGAATGACCCGGTCCCGGAGTCTCTCCACGCTCGCCAATCGCTCGTTGACCAGTTCCTTCAGCTCGGGATTGATCGAACAGTGCCGACCGGTGACGACGATGTCCATAATTCCTCCGTCTGTCGTGGGGCCCGCTACGGACCCGACTCGAACACGGCCGCCGGGAGCATCCCGGCAGCGGATGAACAAAGCCGCGGGCGGTCTTTCGATCCGGCCCGCGGCTTGTCCATGAACCAACGCTACCCCTCCCGGGCAAGGCTGTCATCGGCAAACCGCAAGTGTTCAGCGGTTGTCCGCGTCGGCGACCACAGCCGCCCCCAGGACCGTGATGCCGCCCGCCATCAGGCTGCGGATGGCCTCCCTCAGGGACGCGCCGGTGGTCACCACATCGTCGACGACCAGGACAGAGGCTCCGCTTCCCGCTGCCCGCATGCTCCACGACAGGTTCGCCGCGCGCTCTGCGCGGGTCAGCCCCTCCTGGTCCGCACCCGCTGACACCCGCCGCAGCAGCGGCTCCGCCCGCAGTCCCGATGCCCGGGCCGCCGCGCGCGCCACGCGGAGCGCGTGGTCGTAGCCGCGTGCCCGGACCGCACCGGGCCGGGACGGAACCGGGACCACGACCGTGCCCGGTGCCGGGTCATGGGCTGCTATCGCGCGCGAAAGCAGCCTGCCCAGTGCCCTGTCGAGGTGCAACGCGCCGTCATCCTTGTAGCGGGGAATCACGTGAGCGAGGAGGGGACGGTAAGTGCTGGCCGCGTACAGCGGCACCGGCAGCCCCCGGAGGACCACACGCGGCGGCCCATCGAGCGCGGCCAGGCAACCGTGGCAGAGCCCGAAGCCGGGCGCCCCGCATCCGGGGCAGGCTGCGCCCAGCAGGAGGTCGGCCGCGGCATGAACGATCGGTCGCATGCCCCATGGTCGGCCGCCGGCGCATCGATCTCCCGTTGTCCACAGGTTCAGCCGGCGTAGGCGATGGCGCTGATGCCCTCCCCCAGGCGGGTCCAGCGGGTCCGGGCCTCGTATCGCCAGGTGACACCCGCGTCGGTTCGCAGAGCGATGGCCCCGCCGCCCAGTCGGGCCACCGCCGTCAACTCCTCGACCTCACCCGAGAAGGGGCCCAGCTCCTCGACCAGCGAGCCGTCGACCTCAGTGGCGAAGATGGATCGGACCCCGGAGTCCATGGCGGCCACCGCGATCGCGGTCTCCGCGTTCCAGGCCACGGCGCTCACGTCGCCCAGGGTCACTCCTGAGGCCGCGATCATGGGGAGCGGGCGCCAGTCTGCCACCGACATGCGCCCCGTGGAGAGGACGGTGCCGATGCCGAGGCTCCTGATCTCACCCGTCGAGACGAGGAGCGCGATGCGGGCCCGCGCCGGCGACACGGCGAACTGGTCCAGGATCGCCCCTGGCGGGAGGGTCAGCTCCACCTCGTCGACCGACCCGACCCTGTCCACCGTGATCAGCCGGGGCACGCCCGCGCTGTCGTCGCCCAGGAGCCACAGCGTGCCCAGGACGAACTGGGGGGCTCGGAGGTTGGTGTAGGGCAAGGGGACCGCAGACAGCTCGCCGCGCATGGGCCCCATGAGAAGGGCGTTGCCTGTGTCGTCGATAACCGCGGTGGTGTCTCCGTCGAGCGATACCGCGAGGTCGGCAGCCGGGACCCCCACCGCGCCCCACGGGTCGAATCCCCCGTCGCCGGTCACGCGACCCGGGACCCCCTCACGGACCCCGAACAGGTCGACGGTGGAGGCACGCGAGAGGATCTGGTAGCCCTGCTGCCCGGCGAGCTCGAGCACTCCGTCGGCACGCGCCCCGGGGAGGGTGAAGGGGAACCCGTTGCTGGTCACGAGGAGGCCCGTGACCCTGGGGATGGCCGTGAGGGACCAGAGGAGCTGGGCACCCAGCCTGCGTCGGGCATCGTCTCCGAGCCGGTCGTGCAGCCCTGTGAAGTTGACCGTGACCACACCGTTCGGGTCGATGGTCGCCCCCTCGTCGCTGAGACTGACGCCGCTGGGGACGGCGTCGCTGACCGCCTGGGCGATGCCCGCCGACGGGCCGCTCAGGACCGCGTCGACGATCGCCGTGGGTGTGACCTGGGTCTCTGGCATGTGGACAGGGTCAGGGACCACATGGCTGCCTGCCCGGCTCATGAAGTACAACGGAACGCGATCGTAGTACCGCTGGAAGATGTAGCGGGAGAGCATCACGCCCGGCAGGGGCGCGCCGATGCGCCACTCGCCCTCTTCCCGCACAACCTCGAAGTCGTGGGACAACGCCCTCGGAGCGGCGGTGTAGTGCCCGAACTCGTCGAGCGTTCCCAGCTGGATCCCTTCCACCGAGGCCGTCTCGGCGCTCCCTTCGACCACGCCGTCGAACACGACGGCGGCGTCCGGCGTCCAGCCGCGGCCGGCCGACTCGGTGAGGTACTGGCGTGCGACGGCGTATCCACCGTCCGGTGAGGCCATGGCCTGCAGGTAGCCGTCGACCAGCCTTGCCGGGGACACGCCTGCCTCGGGGGGCTGAGGCGCGATGTCGATGCCGCGCGGCTCCGCGGACACCGGGACCTGCTCCACGGGGCCGGAGATGGGTATCTGGGTGCAGCCTGTGGTGACCAACGCGAGCACCAGCACGGTGAGGAGACCTCTCATCGGCTGACCTCCATCGGCTGGTCATCGACGGGGATGACCGACAGCGGCGAAGCGGTGAGCTCATGGCCCGGGTCCCGGGGCAGCGTCAGCCTGAACTGCGCGCCGCGGTGCGGCCGTCCCCAGGCCGTCAGCCAGCCGCGGTGCAGCCGGGCGTCCTCCATGGAGATGGCCAGGCCGAGGCCCGACCCACCGACGATCCTGGTGCGGCTGGGGTCCGCCCGCCAGAACCGGTCGAACACGCGCGCCGCGTCCTCGGCCTCGAATCCCACCCCGTGGTCCCGGACGGTGACGGCGACGGCGTGCTCGTTGGCCGCGACCACCACATGGACGGGCTTGCCCTCGGCGTGCTCGATGGCGTTGGTGATGAGGTTGCGCAGGATGCGACGGATCCGTCGCGAGTCGACGGCGGCGGTGGTGTCGGCGCTGCGCCGCTCGAAGGTCAACTCCACGCCGACCTTCTCCGCCATGCGGCGCGCCGCTGCGAGTTCGGCCTCGACGAGCGAGCTGACGTCCGTCTCATCCAGGTTCAGCACCGCGGCCCCGGCGTCGAATCGGGAGATCTCGAGCAGGTCCGCCAGCATGCCGTCGAACCGGTCGATCTCGTGGCTCATCAATTCCGCAGACCTGGCCGTGAGGGGATCGAGCGCGTAGCGCGAGTCGTAGATCATGTCCGAGGCCATCTTGATGGTGGTCATGGGGGTGCGCAGTTCGTGCGACACGTCGCTCACGAAGCGTTGCTGCAGGGTGGAGAGAGTCTCCAGCTCACGGATCCGCTGCTGTAGCTGTGCCGCCATCCGGTTCATGGATTTCGCGAGGCTGGCCAGGTCGTCTGTGCCGCGCACCGCCATCCGCTCCCCCAGTTGCCCGGAGGCGAGCCTCAGCGCAGTCCGGCTCGCCCGCCTCACGGGACGCACCACCTGGTTCGTGACGAGGTAGGCCACCAGCGCCAGGGCTGCCACGAGTGCCAGACCGGTGCCTGCAACGGCCCCCTGCAGGGCCCTGAGGGTCTGGGTCTCGGTGGTCATCGGGAAGATGTAGTAGACCGGGAATCGCTCGCCGGCTGACCCGATGAGTGCCGTTCCGATCGCCCAGCCAGGCTCCGGTTGCGCGGCGGCGTCGGTGAAGATCACCTGAGTGGGGGTGACGAACATCCCCTCACCTGCCTCGACCTGCGCGATGAGCGCGTCCGGGACGGACTCCGCGCGAATCCCGGCTGAGACCAGCCTCGAGGCGGGCCCCTGGATCACCACCCGGTACTGGGCCGCCTGGGCGTCGGCCAGGTCCGCCAGCCGGTTCAGCGACTCGTGCACCGCGACCCCGCGGTTCTCCGGACTCCGCAGCTGTGACTGCATGAAGGCATAGACGCCGGCGGCCTCGTTGAGTGACGCCGACTTCTTGGCCGCGACGACGCCGGCGGTGGCCTGCTGCAGCAGCACCATGCCCGCCAGCAGCATGAGCACGACCGACAAGGCCAGCGTGGAGAAGAGGACGCGTAATGGGAGCGACCCCCACCACAACCGGCGGAGCCCCAGCGTGCCCTTACTGCGCTGCTTCACCGGCCCTGTACCCGATCCCTCTGACCGTGATCACGATCTCCGGGCTCTCCGGATCCTTCTCGACCTTCGCCCGGAGCCTTTGGACATGGACGTTGACCAGGCGGGTGTCCGCCGAGTTCCGGTACCCCCACACCTCGTCCAGCAGCGCCTCCCTCGTGAAGACATGGGTGGGACGCTTCGCCAGTGCCAGGAGGAGGTCGAACTCCAGTGGTGTCAGCGAGAGCTGGCTTCCGCCGCGTCGGACGACGTGTGACGACACGGAGATCGTCAGGTCCCCGATGGCGAGGGTGTCCGCGCCGGCCTCCCCGTTCGTCCGCCGCAACCGGGTGCGGATCCTGGCGATCAGTTCCTTCGACTTGAAGGGCTTCGCCACGTAGTCGTCGGCTCCGGCCTCCAGCCCTCCCACCACGTCGGCGGTGTCCGACTTCGCCGTGAGCATGATGATCGGCACGCCCGACTCCGCGCGGATGTCGCGGCAGACCGCGACCCCGTCGCGCCCCGGGAGCATGAGATCCAGGAGCACCAGGTCGGGGCGCGACTGCCGGAACTCGTGGAGCGCCACCTCACCGCTGGAGCAGCGCACGGTGTCGAACCCCTCCTGCCTCAACACGATCTGCAGCATCTCAGAGAGAGCCGCGTCGTCGTCGACGACGAGAATGCGGGGCTTGCCCCTTGCCTCGGTCACCCAGCCTCCTTGCTTGCGGACACTCCATGCTAGCTTCGCGCCGAAACCCGTGTCCCGCGTCGGAGGTTCGCCCGCGATATCCGGGGTGCCTTCCCCGCGTTCTCCGCACCGGACGAACTGCCCAGTGCTACGTCCCCTCGTCGGCCTGCGATCCGTCCGCCGGGACATCCGGCCCCCAGCAACGAGCCTTGACGCAGGACGTTACTGGGCGTCACCGCTAGTTGAGATTCGGATCCTCGGTCCACGTGGACCATCGGCCTGTGGCGCCGCCCACGCGCCGCAGCACTCGGCGCCAGAGGCCGTCGGGATGGCCGAAGACGTCCTCTGTGCGTGCCGGGACCCTGAACCAGGACCCGCGGATCAGCTCGCTCTGCAGCTGCCCCGCGGCCCAACCCGACAGCCCGACGAAGAGCCGCAATTGGTTGAACGACGCCGCCATCAGCTCGGGCGGGAAGTTGAGATCCACCACGCCGATGTCTCCGACGACCCGTTCCCACCCGGGTGGCGGGGAGTCCGGCGTGGCGGGCTCCCCCAGCGCGATGGCGACGTCCGGGTTCACCGGCCCCCCCTCGAAGACGCGCGCCGGGTGGCTGAGATGGTCCCGGAAGCTCTCCTGGATGCTGGCAGCCGGCAGCTCCGAGAACAGGTTCAGGCACACGCCCAGGCTGCCCTCGTTGTTGTGTTCCAGCAGCAGAACAACCGTGCGGTCGAAGTAGCCGCCGCGCCCCGGTTGGTTGGCGACCAGCAGCTGCCCGACGGCGACCGCTCCAGTGTGCATCACGCCGACCACTCTATCCGGGGAAAAACGACGACGTGCCCACCTGCGGGAGCAGGCGGACACGTCGTCGTCGTGCGGGGGTGGAGGTGGCGGGAATTGAACCCGCGTCCTCGAGAGATGAACCAGGGCTTCTCCGGGTGCAGCTGACTACTCGTTCTACTCGGCTCTTGCACTCACGTCAGCATGTCGCAAACGAGCCCAGCTTCAGTAAAGTCCCGAGCTACCCCTGAAACACAGGTGGCTCAGCAAGCCTTCTGAATGAGGCCAGGAACCGGACGGAAGGCACGTCCGGGCTGACCGTTCGATCACTGATCAGGCAGCGAGAGCGAACTGTGCGCGGTTATTTTCGGCACTTATTGGTTTCCATGCAGCGTTAACGAGATAAGCATGGATCCTCGACCCGCTTCCCCTGGAACTACCGTCCCAAGTCGAAACCAGTCACCCCCCTGTTGAGTTGTACTCACCCATCATAGCGCGTCTGCGGGAGTTGGCCGCGGGGCGGCTGGGGGCGCGCGAGCAGCACACGCTCGAACCCACCAGTGCCCGACTGCCCGTTGAAGGCTCGGACGCTCGCCGTCAGCGTCGCGGCGAACCACACCAGCCACACCAGTCCCATGAGCTCGCCCAGCCCGAAGATCAGTCCCACAACCATGGCCGCGAAGCCGGCCACGATCATCGTGACCTGAAGGCTGAGCGCGCGCGCCGCCTCCCACCAGACCCGCGAGCCGGGTGTGGCGACCGCCTTGACCACCGCCGGGCCCACAAAAGACGAGAAGAGGCCGGACAGCTGGGCCAGCCCTGCGCCGACGTTGTCTGCCGGGGAGGGGAGGCCCGGGGCCTGGGGCCGCAGCGCCGCGGGCGCGATGCGCGCCAGTCCCACCAGGGCCCGGTTCAGTTCGGCGCGATCACGAGCCCCCAGAGCCTGATCCAACCGACGGTCCAGATCCGTCTCGTTGAGCTGCCCGGTCGCGTAGCACGCCTGGAGGTGCGCCACGGCGCGATCGCGCGCCGCCTCACTGATCTGGGTGTTCGGATGCTGGGGATATGCGCTCATGGTTACAGTGTCCTCGCCGTGCGCCCTCCGGCACACCGGGAAGCTCCCTGAACCGACCCCTACTCACCCCCGGTTGTAGCGGTTGCGGCTGGCCAACGCGCGCTCGGCCTCGCGCTTGGCATCCCGCTCCGCAAGGGCGTGACGCTTGTCCCAGTCCTTCTTGCCCGTCGCGACCGCGATCTCCACCTTCGCGTAGCCGTCGTTGAAGTAGAGCGACAGCGGGACGAGGGTCTTGCTCGACCCCTCGAGCTCCCGGGCGATCTTGGCGATCTCCTTGCGATGGAGCAGGAGCTTGCGCGTGCGGCGCGCGGCGTGGTTGCGCCACGTGCCGAACTCGTACTCCGGAATGTGGGCGTTGATGAGCCAGGCCTCGCCGTGCTCGTCGGCTGTCGCGTAGGCATCGAGCAGGGTGGCCCGCCCGGCGCGCAGGGTCTTGACCTCGGTGCCGGTCAACACGAGCCCGGCCTCGAACACGTCACCGATGAGGTAGTCGTGCCTGGCCTTCTTGTTCTGCGCGATCAGCTTGCGTCCGGTCTCCCTGGGCATTCGACCAGTATGTCACGGGTCAGCCGAACCACCGGGCCATCGGATTGACCACAGAGCCGTTCTCCCACACCATGAGGTGCAGGTGGCAGCCGGTGGAGTATCCGGTGTTGCCGACGTATCCGATCACCTGGCCGCGGGACACGCGTTGGCCGACCCCGACGATGTAGCGGGAGGCGTGGTTGTAGCCGGTGGTCACGTAGTCACCGTCGACGCGCCCGTGGTCGATCATGAGGCGGTTGCCGTAGCCGGAGTTGTAGTAGCGCTCCGAGACCGTCCCGGAGGCGGCGGCACGGATGGGCGTGCCACAGGCTGCTCCGAAGTCCGTTCCGTCGTGCAGCTTCCAGTATCCGAGGACGGGGTGGAGCCGCATGCCGTACCGCGACGTGATCCGCGCCGGCACCGGGTACATGAAGCTCGTCGAGCTTGACGCGCTGGCCTGCGCGGGGGCCGCGGCGGCCGGGGGCGAGGTCTTGGTGGTTGACGACGAAGCCGCCTTGGTCCTGGCTGCCGCTTCCCTGGCAGCCTTCTCCGCAGCAGCCTTCTCCGCGGCCGCCTTCTCCGCGGCCGCCTTCTCTGCGGCAGCCTTCTTCTCGGCGGCGATCCTGGCCTGGATCCGCTTCTCGACGGCGGCGCTCTCCTGCGCGAGCGCCGACTGACGCTGTTCCTCGGAGGCCAGCTGGCTCTCGGCCGTCTGCTCGGCGTCACGGGTCTCAGCCACGAGCGTCGCCACCTGTGCGCGGAGGTCTGCGGCCGCCTCGGCCGCCGCCTGGCTCGCCTGCAGCTGAGCCGCGGCCGCCTCTCGTGCCGCCGCGGCCTCGTCCTCGGCGGCATCGGCCGCCGCCTGGGCGTCCTCCAGCATGAGCCGGCGCATCTCCAGCTCGTCGAGCTGACGGGCGGAGGAGTCGAACAGCGTGTGCGCCAGCTGCGCGCGTTGGTTGAGGTTGGCCACGGTCACGTCGGAGAAGAGCATGGCGAGATTGAGCAGCCCGTGGTTCTGCTGGGTGGTGACCAGGATCTCCTCGTCGAGGCGTTTGTTCACCGAGTCCAGCGCCGCCATGGCGGCTGCGACGTCCGCCTTGGCCTGCTCGAGCCTGTGCTCGGCCTCGGCAAGCTCGGCCGCACGCTTCTCGTCGAGGGCGTGGGCCTCGCGTTCGGCCGCCTCGGCCTCAGCGAGGCGCGCCTCGGCGGAGGCCAGCTCACCGCGGGCGGAGTCGTGCGCCTGCACGGCCGACGCGAGTGCCGCGTTGGCGTCCTCGACGGCCTCGGCCTGCTCGGCGATCTGCTCCTGCAGCTCCGATTTCCGGTCGTCGAGCTCGTCAGCCGCCGACCATGACGTCAGCGAAGCGGTCAGGCAGACAGCGACCACCGAGGCGACGATGCCTCGGACGATCCGGTTCAGTGGGCGATGATTGCCGGGCAGGGAAGGAAGCTCCCGTTTCACGCTGTCACTCCTTCGTGCTGCTAGACGCGCAGGTACTTTCTGGTGGCCAGCAGGGTGGGAATGACCGACAAGGCGATCCCCACCGCCGCAATGGCAAGGATGGCAGTGACCAGGTCGCCCCAACCAATCCACGGTAAAGCGGTGATTGAGGTTTGCGCGTTCTGCACGATCACCACCCAGTACCCCAGGGTCAGGGCTCCTGCGGCGAGCACGATTCCGATGACCCCGGCCACGAGCGACTCGAGGAGGAACGGGAGCAGGATGTAGAGGTTGGAGGCTCCCACCAGCCGCATGATCCCGATTTCGCGGCGGCGGGTGAAGGCGGCCATCCGGATGGTGTTGGCGATCTGGAGCGAGGCGGCCAACAGAAGCAGCACGCTCATCGTGATGGTGGCCCATTGGAGTGCGGCCAGCCACTTGAACATCGGCTCGAGGACGGTGTGCAGATCCTGGACGTTCTGCACGCCCTGGAGCCCGCGAGCCTCGCTCACCACGCCCTCGTAGTTCTCGGGGTTCACCAGGCTCACGCGGAACGAGTCCTGCATGTCCTCGGCGGTGCGGGACGCGACGACGGGCGAGTCCGCGAAGACGCGCTGGAACTCCTCGAACGCCGCCTCCTTGCTTTCGTAGAGGACCTCGCTCACCTCGGGGTTGGCCTCGAGTGTCGCCTGGATCTGCTCCCGCTGGGCCTCTGTGGTGGCCTTCCCTGCCTCGCAGCGCCCGCCCTGCGTGTTCTCGGTGCACAGGAACACCGAGATTTCGATCCGGTCGTAGAGACTCCGCTTGGCCAGGTCCACCTCCATCGACGTGAGGAGTCCCGCCCCGAGGAGCGACAGGGACACGCCCATCGTGACGATGACCGCGATGGTCATCGCGAGGTTGCGCTTGAGGCCTGACCAGGTCTCGCGTAGTGAATGCCGCATAGTCTCTCCTGCCCTACGCCGTGCCGTAGATGCCCTTGGCCTGGTCACGCACGAGCTCGCCGTCGCGGAGCTCGAGCACCCGGCGGCGCATCTGGTCGACGATGGACGAGTCGTGGGTGGCCATGATCACGGTGGTGTCGGCCTTGTTGATCCGGTCGAGCAGCTTCATGATGCCCACGGAGGTCTCGGGGTCCAGGTTCCCGGTGGGCTCGTCGGCGATCAGGATCTTGGGCCGGTTGACGAAGGCCCGTGCGATGGCGACGCGTTGCTGCTCACCGCCCGACAACTCCTCCGAGGGCCGGTCAGCCTTGCCGGCCAGCCCCACGAGCTCAAGAGTGTCCGGCACGATGCTGCGGATCTCGCGGGCGGGCCTGCCGATCACCTGCAGGGCGAAGGCGACGTTCTCGAACACCGTCTTGCCCGGGAGGAGGCGGAAGTCCTGGAACACCGTGCCGATCTGCCGCCTGAGCGCCGGGACCTTCCACTGATTCATCGTGGTGAGGTTCTTGCCGGCGACGTACAGCGTTCCCTTGGTGGGCCGGTACTCCCGCAGGATGAGCCGGATGAAGGTGGTCTTGCCGGATCCCGACTGGCCGACGAGGAAGACGAACTCACCGCGCCCGATCTCCAGGTTGATATTGCGCAGAGCGGCGCGCTCCTGCCCTGGGTAGAACTTGGTGACGTCCTCGAACGTGATCACGCGGCACTCCGACAATGTGGGGAAGATCCTGAGAAACTCTCAGTTGCACAGCGAGTGTAGATCACCGCCACAAGCCCCGCCTAACGCGACACGCGCTCCGGGGCTTGACGTCCATATCCAGATGGAGGGGCGTCAGATCGCCCGATCCGGTGCGCCGCAGCCAGGACATGATTGATCAGTGATTCCCTAGGCGTCGAGGTCCGCCCTCATGCGCCAGCGGATTCCAGCGTCGATGAAACCGTCGATGTCGCCGTCGAAGACCGCCTCGGGGTTGCCCACCTCGTGCTCCGTGCGCAGGTCCTTGACCATCTGGTACGGGTTCATCACGTACGAGCGCATCTGCGCGCCCCAGGAGTTGCCGCCGTCGCTCTTGAGTGCGTTGAGCTCCTTCTCCCGGTCCTGGCGGACCCGCTCCAGCAGCCTCGACTGCAGCACGCGCAGGGCGGCTGCCTTGTTCTGCAGCTGGGACTTCTCGTTCTGGCAGCTGACGACGATCCCGGTCGGGAGATGCGTGATGCGCACCGCCGAGTCCGTGGTGTTGACCGACTGACCACCGGGACCCGATGAGCGGAAGACGTCGATCCGCAGTTCCGCCTCGGGGATGTCGATGTGGTCCGTCTCCTCGGTGACCGGCAGGACCTCGACGCCCGCGAAGGAGGTCTGCCGGCGGCCCTGGTTGTCGAAGGGGGAGATGCGCACGAGGCGATGCGTGCCCTGTTCGACGGAGAGCGTGCCGTAGGCGAAGGGCGCCTTCACCGCGAAGGTGGCGGACTTCAGGCCGGCCTCCTCCGCATAGGACGTGTCGTAAATCTCCGTGGGATAGCCGTGCCGGTCCGCCCAACGCAGGTACATGCGCATCAGCATCTCCGCGAAGTCGGCGGCGTCGACCCCACCGGCCTCCGCGCGGATCGTGACCAGTGCCTCGCGGGAGTCGTAGTCGCCGGAGAGGAGCGTGCGCACCTCAAGCGCCTCGATGTCCTGCGCCAGCTTGCGCAGGTCCCGGGTGACCTCCTCGCGTGCCTCCGCGTCACCCTCGTCCTCGGCCATCTGAAGCATCAAATCCGCGTCCTCGAGCCTGGAGCGGAGGCTGACCAGCCGATCCACCTCGCCCTGCTTCGAGGAGAGTTGCGAGGTCACCCGCTGGGCGTTGTCCTGGTCGTCCCAGAGATCCGGAGCGGCGACCTCGTCCTCGAGGGTCGCGATCTCGGCACGCAGCTTCTCGAGGTCCGCGACCGCCTCGATCGAGCTGAGTGAGCGACCGAGGTCTGACAGGAGCTGGGAGAGGTCATCGTGAGCCACGATCGACCATCCTACCGTCAGTTCAAGGTCCGGAGCCTGCCACAATGGACCCCGACGAAGGAAGAGGATGCCATGGGTGCGACCAAGGACAGGCTGAAGAGGGACCTCGCGGCTGCACTGCGGGCCAAGGACGAGGCCGCCAAGACGACCATCCGGATGGTCATGGCGGCGATCGGTGTGGAGGAGGTGGCGGGCGCAACCGCCCGAGAGCTCAGCGACACCGAGGAGTTGGCCGTGGTCGCCAGGGAGATGCGCAAGCGCAGGGAGTCGGCCGCCACCTACGCTGAGGCGGGCCGCGAGGATCTGGCGAGCCGGGAGACCTCCGAGGCGGAGTTCATCGCCGGCTATCTCCCGACGCCGTTGACCCCCGAAGAGCTGGCCCAGCTGGTCGACGAGGAGGTGGCCGCGCTCGGCGAGGCACCGACGATGAAACACATGGGGTCCCTGGTCAAGGCCGTGACCCAGCGCGCAGAGGGTCGGGCAGAGGGCAAGGCCATCGCCGCACTGGTGCGCGGCAAGCTCGGTTGACCCCCTGCTGCCGGGGTACCGTGGGTGGGCCCACTCGTCCGGCATTGACCACTAGGGTTGGGTTCCGCCGGGGCGCATAGCTCAGTTGGTTAGAGCACCTGCCTTACAAGCAGGGAGTCGGGGGTTCGAGTCCCTCTGCGCCCACACACCGCGGGAGGAGGCACCATGACCACCGGTCGACGTGCCCTGCCTGAGGAGAATCGGCCCCCCGTCGCCGCGACGCCTCCCAGGCGCGGGATCGACGATTCCGCTCCCCCGCAGGCGAACCTGGGGCCCAGGCGCGGAATCGCCGAGCCCCCGCGAGACAGCGACACGCGCCGGGCCTGGCTGGCGATCGGGGTCCTCGGCCTCGCCATGGCCCTGGTGATCGCAGCGCTCTACATCGTGGTCGGCGGTCGCGAGTCCGTCCCGGAGCCGTCCAGTCCCTCGGCCTCCGCCGCCGCGCCCACGCAGTCGTCCGCGCCCCCGGCGACCGCAGCGGGCTCCGCGTCGGGGACCCCTACCCCGCTCGCCTCGCCCTCCCCCACTCCCTCGCCGAGCACCGCGCCAGCGGTCCTCGACCTCGGCGACGTGGTCCTGGTCGTTCCCGACGGGTGGGAGCTGTACGCCGACGAGCTGGTCCAGGACAGCCGTCGACTCGTGCGCGTCCGCGAGCCGCTCTCGGACACCCGGGTGCAGGCCGTCACCCTCACCACGGTCGGCGACGACCTTGCCCAGGCGTGCCGCGACCTGGTGACCGACCAACAGCAGGCCTTCACCGGGGTGGCGGAGTCGGTGGTCGTGGATGTGCCCATGACCGGCGCCGCGGGTGGCGTGTCCTGCGCCTTCACAGGGACGCGCGCGGACGACGGTGTCGCGGCGAAGGTGGAGTTCACACTGATCCGGCGCGAGGCGGACAACCAGACGCTGATCTTCCGAGACACCATCCCGTCGGCGGTTCCCGCGGGCGCACCGGTCCTGGCAGAGCTCGCAGCCCTGGAATGCGAGGCCGCCGAGACCTTCGGGGTGGTCGTCGCCAGCTGCCAGGGGTGAGGTGCTACTCCTGGCCGGGGCGCCTGCTCAGCTTGTCGAAGACCGACCTCAAGGTGGTCCACCACTGCTCCCGCGGGCGCTGCAGATCCCAGTCCATCGCGTCGGTCACCACGCGCAGCGGCGCCATCAGGCCCGGCGTGGGGCTGTGTGCCGCCACGTAGGTCGTGCTGCCCTCCCGCAACTGCAGATCCAGATTCACCACGGCCTGGTAGGCCAGCCGTGTGGCGTTGATCCGGTCGAACGGTGAGGGATTGCCACCTTGCTGAATGTGGCCGATAACCGCTTGGCGCACTGAGTAGAGGCCGTGGCCCTCGGCCTCGAACATCTTGGCCAGCACATCCGAGGTGTAGTGCTGGCTGGTCTCCTCGCCCATCACCGCCAGGTAGAAGCTGCGGCCCGTCTCGAAGGCGTCGACCAACGCCTCAACATCGCTCGAGAGCTGATCGAGGGTGATGCCCGTCTCCGGCAGGTAGGCCTTCTCGGCGCCACCGGCGATGCCGCCGACGAGCGGGAGGAAGCCGCAGGTGCGGCCCATGGTCTCGACGACGAAGGCCCGCTTGCTCGCCGACGCGGACATGCGCACCATGTCGATGGAGTTGACGACGGTGTTGAGCGCCGTGTCGGCGCCCACCGCCATGGGCCAGCCCGGCAGGTTGTTGTCGATGCTGGCGGGAAGGACCGCGACGGGGATGTTGAACGCCGGATAGCGGCGGCGCTCCTTCTCCATCAGGTCGACGGTGGCGTAGGCATGGAATCCGCCCATGACCAGCAGCGCGTCGATCCTGTTCTCCTCCAGGGAGCGCGCCATCTGGTACAGCTCACTCTCCTGCGCCACGTAGCGACGCGTGCCGAACGAGGCTCCGCCGGTGTGCGCCATGCCCTCGACGTCCGACCACTCCACCTCACGGAAGTCGCCGTTGATGAGGCCGGGAACTCCGCCCTGGATCGCGACCATCTGGTGCCCGAGGTCCAGGCCCGACCTGACCGCGACGCGGGCGAGCTGATTCATGCCGGGGGCGAGCGCGCCGGCATGCATGACCGCGATGCGCCGGGCGTTGGCGGAGGGCGCGACGCTCGGTTTCGCCTCCGACAGCATGCGGTAGATGTCGATCATCGTGGTGAACCCGTGGCCGCGCGCCGAGACGGCCGACGGGTATTCGCCGGACGCGATGTACTCGCTGATCCGGTGGGTGGCCTCGACGGCCGCCAGGAGCGGGGTCCCCGCGACGGCGTCACGACGGACCCCCACGAGCACCGGCTCGCTGTCGTCGTCGGCGTCAAGGACGCGTCGCACCGCCTCGACGCCGCACGCCGTCGCCATCCAGCGGTCGTACGCCGACGGCGTGCCGCCCCGCTGTACGTGGCCGAGGATCGTGATCCGGGCCTCCTCGCCGGCGCGCTCCCGGAGCACCCCCTGGATCCGGTCTGCCGTGATGGGCGCGCCGTCTCGGTCCGCCGCGCCTTCGGCAACCACCAGGATCGAGTCCCGCCGTCCGGCGGCGCGGCCGCGGGCGAGAACCTCGACCATGCGGTCCTCCCACCCCGGGCGCGGCGGCGACTCCGGCAGGAAGGTGTAGTCCGCGCCGCCGGCGATCGCGCTCATGAGCGCCAGATAGCCGCAGTGTCGGCCCATCACCTCGACGATGAACGTGCGTCGGTGGGACTCGGCCGTCGAGCTGATCGCGTCGATCGCCTCGGTGATGCGGTGCAACGCGGAGTCCGTGCCGATGGTCATGTCCGTGCCGACCATGTCGTTGTCGATGGATCCCACCAGCCCGGCGATGTGGAGTCTGGGGTGTGCCTCAGCCTGCTCGGCAGTGATCCGCCCCGTCTCGACGAGTTCGGCCACATACGTGGGCCAGGCCACGCACAGGTTACGGGCCCCCGTCAGCGAGCCGTCACCACCGATGACGATCAGCCTGTCGATGCCGCACTGGATGAGATTCTGGGTCGCGGTCAGCTGCCCCTCGCGGGTCCGGAACTCCATCGACCTGGCGGTGCCGATGACGGTCCCGCCCTTGTTCAGGATGCCGGAGACGTCGCTCCAGCCGAGGTGGGCGATATGGCTTCCGCCTTCGATGGCCCCCTGCCACCCCTCACGGATGGCGAAGACCTCGGCCCCCTCATGGATGCCGGTGCGCACGATGGCACGCACCGCGGCGTTCATGCCCTGGGCATCGCCGCCCGAGGTCATGACGCCGATGCGCGCGGTCACTTGCGGGCGCCCTTGGGACGGACGACCTTCGTCGCCTGCCAATCCGCGCCCACGTTCGCCGTCTTCGTCAGCGAGAGTCCGGCGATGGTGACCCCCTCGGCCACCGAGCTCGGGCCGATGAAGCCTGGCCTGCCGACCTTCGGGGTGAGCAGCCAGATGTAGCCGGAGTCGGTGAGGTCTGTCAGCGCGTCGACGAGTCCGTCGACCACATCGCCGTCTTCCTCACGCCACCAGAGGATGACGACGTCCACAGCTTCGATGGGCTCGTCGATCATCTCCCCGTCGATGATGTCCATGATGTCGTCACGCAGAACCGCGTCGACATCCTCATCCCATCCGAGTTCCTGCACCACCAACCCGGATTCAAGTCCCAGGAGGTCCGCCCCGGTCACTCCTTCGTTGCTCGATGCGAGGCCCTTGCCTTCTGCGTTCTCCACGTGCCAAGCCTGCCAGATGGCCCGCCTTCTCGCATCACACCCCCGCAATAGCTGAGACCAGGCCCCCACTGGACGGGTTTGGGCGGCCCAGGCTCTCACCTGAACCGCCCATTCCCTTCGACGACACGACGAAGGCGACTGCTACGCGTCTCCCCCGGCATTGCCGGAGGACCCGGCCGTGACGTCGTTCAAGCGATACTTGGCCGCCGCGTCGGTGGCCCATTCCCTCGGGACCTCGCCTGCGGCGGCGAGGCGCTGGAGGACCGCCACAGCGACGGAGGGGCCGTCGATGTTGTAGAACCGGCGGGCCGCGGCCCGGGTGTCGGAGAAGCCGAAGCCGTCCGCGCCCAGGGTCATGTAGTCGCCCGGAACCCATTGGCGGATCTGATCGGGGACCGCGCGCATGTAGTCGGAGACCGCGACCACCGGGCCGGCGGCATCGGCGAGCTTCTCCTCCACCCAGGTGCGGCCGTGCTCGCCGAACGGGTCGGCGAACTTCCGTTCGTCCATCTCCAGCCCCTCCCGGCGCAGCTCGCCCCAGGACGTGACGCTCCACACATCGGCCACGATCCCGAAGTCATCCTTCAGGAGCTGCTGGGCCTCGAGCGCCCATGGCATCGCCACGCCAGAGGCGAGGATCTGCGCGCGGCGTGCGTCAGGTCCCACGCCGTCGAAGCTCCCGGCCCGGTACAGGTACATGCCCCGGAGGATGCCCTCCACCTCAACCCCCTGAGGTTCGGCGGGCTGCACCAGCGGCTCGTTGTAGACCGTCAGGTAGTAAATGAGGTTCTCGGGGCTCTCGCCGTACATGCGCCGAAGACCATCCTTGACGATGTGCGCGATCTCGTAACCGTAGGCGGGATCGTAGGAGACGACGGCGGTGTTGGTGGAGGCGAGGATGGGCGAGTGCCCGTCCATGTGCTGCGTCCCCTCACCCGTCAGCGTGGTCCGGCCGGCCGTGGCGCCGATCAGGAAGCCGCGGGACAGCTGGTCCGCCGCCGCCCAGATGGCGTCACCGGTTCGCTGGAAGCCGAACATGGAGTAGAACACGTAGATCGGCACCATGGGCTCACCGTGGGTGGAGTAGGCGGATCCGGCCGCGGTGAACGCGCCCATCGATCCGGCCTCGTTGATGCCGGTGTGCAGGATCTGACCCGTCTTCGACTCGCGGTAGCTCAGGAAGAGCTCGTTGTCCACCGGGGTGTAGTTCTGGCCGTGAGGGTTGTAGATCTTGATGGTGGGGAAGAACGCGTCCATGCCGAACGTGCGCGCCTCGTCCGGGATGATCGGGACCACCCGCGGGGCGAACTCCTTGTCCCGCATGAGGTCCTTGAGGAGGCGGACGAAGGCCATGGTGGTGGCCACCTGCTGGTTGCCCGAACCCTTCCGCGACGACTCGTAGGCCTTGTCGGAGGGCAGCGAGATGAACGTGCGGTCCCCACGCCGCTCGGGGAGGTAACCGCCGAGCTCACGCCGCCGGTCCTGCAGGTATCGGATCCGGGGATCCTCCTGACCGGGGTGGATGTACGGGGGCCGGTACGGATCAGCCTCGAGCTGCTCGTCGGTGACCGGCACGTCGACGCGGTCGCGGAAGGCCTTGAGGTCGTCCAGCGCCAGCTTCTTCATCTGGTGGGTGGCGTTGCGGCCGGCGAAGTGCTTGCCGAGGAAGTAGCCCTTGATGGTGTGGGCCAGGATCACCGTCGGCGCCCCGGTGAACTCGGCCGCCGCCTTGTAGGCCGAGTACACCTTGGTGTAGTCGTGGCCGCCGCGGGTGAGGCGCCAGATCTCCTCGTCCGACCAGTCCTTGACCATGGCCGCGGTCCGCGGGTCCCGGCCGAAGAAGTGCTTGCGCACATAGGCGCCGTCGTTGGCCTTGAACGTCTGGAAGTCGCCATCGGTGGTGGCGTTCATGAGGTTGACCAGCGCACCCTCCGAGTCGTTGGCCAGGAGCGGGTCCCAGCCGCGCCCCCACACGACCTTGATCACGTTCCAGCCCGCGCCACGGAAGAAGGCCTCGAGCTCCTGCATGATCTTGCCGTTGCCACGCACGGGACCGTCCAGGCGCTGCAGGTTGCAGTTGACGACGAAGGTCAGGTTGTCCAGCTCGTCGTTGGCGGCCAACTGGAGGACACCGCGCGACTCGACCTCGTCCATCTCGCCGTCGCCGAGGAACGCCCACACCCGCTGCTGCGAGGTGTCCTTGATCCCGCGGTTGTGGAGATAGCGGTTGAACTGCGCCTGGTAGACGGCGTTGAGGGGCCCCAGGCCCATCGACACCGTCGGGAACTCCCAGAAGCTCTCGAACTGCCGGGGGTGCGGGTAGCTGGGCAGGGCCCGCAGCTCGCCGTCGACGAAGTGGGAGTGCTCCTGACGGAACCCGTCCAGGTCATCCTGGTCGAGGCGCCCCTCCAGGAATGCCCGGGCGTACATGCCTGGGGATGCGTGCCCCTGGAAGAAGATCTGATCGCCGCCACCGGGATGGTCCTTGCCGCGGAAGAAGTGGTTGAACCCCACTTCGTACAGCGTCGCGGAGGAGGCGTAGGACGCGATGTGACCGCCGACGCCGACGCCGGGTCTCTGCGCCCGATGGACCATGACCGCGGCGTTCCAGCGGAGGAGCCGCCGGATGCCACGCTCGAGATTCTCGTCGCCGGGGAACGCGGGCTCGTTGACCGCGGGGATGGTGTTGACGTAGTCGGTTCCGGTCAGGGACGGGACGCCGATGTGCCGCTCGCGCGCGCGCTCGAGGAGCTTCAGCATCACGTAGCGGGCCCTGTTCCGGCCGCCGGCGTCGATCACCCCGTCGAGCGACTCGAGCCATTCGGCGGTCTCCGCCGCGTCGATGTCGGGCAGATTGGTGGGCAGACCGTTGAGGATCGGTCCGGCCTCGTTCTGGCTCACGAAAGTTCCTCTCGAAGAAAGATCGAACGGCACGCACCAGTGGGTCCCATGCCGGATGCCCAACCCTAGCGCGATGAGAGCCGCAATGGTCGGGCCCGCTCAACCCTCGACCGCGTCCGTCACCCCGACATTGCCAGGGTTTGTCCACTGGCGGGGTCCGCCTGCCAGAATCGTGGCAGTGGACCGGTTGAGAATGGATTCGGGGGGCGCCATGGAACCGTTGGTGGGCCGGGTCGAGGAGCAGCGCCAGATCGCGGCGCTCCTGGACGCAGTCCGCGACGGCCGCACACGGGTCCTCTTCATCACGGGTCCCGCCGGGATCGGCAAGTCCCGCCTGGCGGGCACCATCGCCTCTGAGCTGCCCACCTACACCCACCTCCTCCTTGAGTCGGAACGGGGGGTGGCCTTCGGCGCCATCGATCGCCTCATCGACGAGCAGCTCCCGGAGACGGCACCGGAGCTCCTGGAGATGCGCGACAGGGCCGGCGTGCCGACGTTCGCCATCGGCATCGTCAATCTCATCGAGCGCCTCGACGGGCCGTTCGCACTCGTGATCGACGACCTCCACCATCTGGACAAGCCCTCGCAGGAGGCCTTCTGGCACGTCATCCGCCGCCTCGACCACGTGCCTGCGCTGTTCGTGGCCACCAGCAGGAACACCCACGGATCGTTCGCCGAACGCATCATCCAGCACGTCACCGTCGGCCGGCGCGGTCGTCACATCCACCTCGGACCGCTGACTTCGGACGCGGTCCAGTCGCTGATGCGCACCACCCTCTTCGCCCCACTGCATCCGAGGCAGACCCAGAAGGTGATGGATGCCACCGGGGGCTCTCCCGCCATGGTGACCGAACTCGTCTCGTTGATGAGACGCGGCGGCGGCACGACCCTGGACGCTGCGCTGGCGCAGCTTGAGCGCCGTCACGACCTGGACGACTCGGCACAGGTGGAAGAGATCCTCCGTGGCCTCACCGATACCGACGCCACGTCGCTGCTCGCGATCGCACTCGGGGGTCCACTGAGTCAGAGCCAGCTCGACCACGCCCTGATGACGCTGGGTCATCCCCGCCCTGACGCGCACCGACTGCGTTCGACGGGGCTGCTGGACTCGGGCGCGCTCCGCATGGCTCGACGGAGCGTGGCCGCCGCCGTGGTGGCGCACGCCTCACCGGCAGACCTGGCTGCCACCCACCAGGCCCTGGCCGGAGCCCTGACCGGCGTGGAACGCCTCCGTCACCGGATGCTGGCCGGCGCCGGGACCCCGGATCCGGTGCTGATCAGCGACCTGCTGACGAGCGCGCGCGCTGCCGCCGAGGTGCGGGACTTCGCGTTGGCATCAAGGCTCATGGCCTGGGCGTCGGAGATGGATGAGAGCTACCTCCCTCTGGCCTGCCTGCACGCCCTCCGGGCACGCCGCCCAGCCCTGCTGGAGGTCCTGGAGCCCCGGATCAAGGCGCTCCTGCCGGGGCTGGAACGATCCCTGCTCCAGTGTGCGCTCGACGTCAGCTCCGGGGTTCAGGCGTTGCCCTTCGCCGAAGCGATCCGCCCGATCGATCTCCACGACACGCACCTCGCGATCCTTGCCCACGCGCTCGTCATCCTCGGACGCAACCGGGCGTCCGTCGGCCTCACCCACATGCCGCAGTCCATGGCCGCCGTCCGAGACGAGCTCACGCGGCGTCTCCGCACCCGACACACCGATCCTGCCGTGACAGAGCTGGGTGCCTCCGAAGCCACCAACCTCGAGGGTCTGCTGGAGGTGTGGCTCGCCCTCGCACCGCACGGCTCGGATCCGTCGGCGCCGTCGGCAGCGCTCGACGCCCTCGCGGCGTCCCTGTCCGCCAACCCTGCCGCCCGGATAGCCCATGCGGCGGCCCTCTCTGTGGCCGCCGCCTTCAACCACTCGGCGATGCGCAATCGCAGGGCACAGGCGCAGCTGGATCTGCTGGCGCCCATTCCAGCGGTCCATGCGGACTTCGAACTCTCCGCCGCCCTCATCAGACACCGCATGGCATTCCAGAGCGGCGAGTGGGACGTCGCACAGGCGGCGATCGAGCCCAGCCTCGCCCTGGCGCTCGAAGACATGCGTGATGTCGGGGCGCTGCAGGCACAGGCGACGGCGGGGCTGATCCCGTTGTGTCGCGGCGACGAGGTGGGGGCCCGCATGCTCGATCATGTGACGGCGCTGGCCGCGTCCCGCCCCTTCAGTTCGGCCATGGGAGCAGTCCTCTGGGCGCGTGGGTGGGCAGCCACAGTCAACGGGGAGCCGCGCGTGACGGCGGACGCCTTCGGCCAGTTGTGGTCCAGCCCGCTCACGGGCGCCTTCGCCGGGGCGGAGTCGGCGGTGCTGCGCGTCCGGGCACTCGTGGCGCTGGACGATCTCGCCGAGGCCAACGTCGCGGGCAACCAGTTGTCGTCACTGGACGTCGACCCGGACGCTCTCAGCTATCTGCGGCATCACATCGGCGCGTTGCTGGCGATGGGCACCCGCGACCACGCGGCGGCGGAGGTCTCGTTCGCGCAGGCGCACGCGGCCCTGAAGAAGCGGGCGCGCGACGACAGCCCGCGCGGACTGCAGCTGATCCATGCCGTGTTCGTGGAGGACTGGGCACGCTTCCACGTCGACACGAACCGGGGGGCGGCGACACGAGACGAGTGCGCGGCGCAGCTCCACCTCGCCATGGGCATGCTGCTGAGGGTGGGCGCCAGACCATGGTCCGAAAGGCTGGAGTCGCTTCTGGCGGGGATGGCCGCGGCCCAGCCGGAGCCGTCCGACGGCAAACCTGTCGCGCTCCCGCCCGATCTGCTGAGCCGGTTGACGGCGCGCGAGCGCGAGATCACCCACCTGGTCCTGGAGGGCCACAGCAACAAGGAGATCGCGAAGATCCTGTTCCTCTCGGTGCGCACGGTGGAGTTCCACGTGCGCAACGCGCTCGCGAAGCTCGGGGCCGGCTCCAGGGTGCAACTACGTGAGCTGCTGGTGCGCACGTCGCAGTGATCAGCCGCAATCCCAGTGCTTCCCCGCGCTGATCCAGTGCCGCCCACTGGGGACGCGGGAAGCGTCGTGCCCAAGGATGGGACCAGCACATGGCCGCGTCGTGGCAGGTGATTGGGGGGATCAGCCGCGACGGGGCCATCGCCATGTCACGGGCGATGCCGCCTCGCGTGCGCGAGAAGCCGGTCCACGGGCCAGGTCGTGATGATGCGGTCGGGCTCGATGCCGGCCTCGACGGCCCTGGCGGCGCCGTAGGTGAGGAAGTCCAACTGGCCCGGCGCGTGCGCGTCGGAGTCGATGCTGAAGATGCACCCGGCCTCTGAGGCCATCCGTAGGAGATCGAGGGGCGGATCCTGCCGCTCCGGCCGGGAGTTGATCTCGACCGCGACCCCGAACATCGCGCACGCCGCGAACACGAGGTCCGCATCGAATCTGGACTGATCACGCCAGCTGCCGTCGCCCCGCCGCTTCCGGCCGGTGCAGTGGCCCAGCACAGTGGTGTGCGGATTCGAGATCGCGCCCACCATCCTCGCGGTCATGGTGGCCGGATCCGCCTTCAAGTCCGAGTGGATCGAGGCGACGACGACATCCAGGCCGCTCAGCATGTCGTCGGCCTGGTCGAGCGATCCGTCGGCGAGGATGTCGACCTCGATGCCGCGCAGCACGCGGACCGACCGTTCCTCCTGCACCCGGGCGATCTCCTCCCACTGGGCCAGGAGCCGTTCGCGGCTCAGCCCGTTGGCCACCCTGAGCCGTGGAGAGTGATCAGTGATCGCGATGTAGTGGTGGCCGAGCGCCTCCGCGACAGCGGCCATCTCGGCCAGCGGGGAACCGCCGTCGGACCACACGGTGTGGGTGTGGAGGTCTCCACGGAGCTGCCCGCGCAGGGCATCGCCACCAGGATCGAGCGAGGCGGCACCAGCCTCCCTCAGCCGGGCCAGCGCATCCGGGAGGAGCCCTGCCGCGCAGGCCGCCGCGATCGAGGAGGTCTTCGGGCCGAATCCGCTCAACTCACGCCACCCGGATTCGGTCGTCGGACGCTCGCCGGGCGGGATCGACTCTGCGATGTCGGCCGCATCCCGGTATGCCCTGACCCGGTAGGTGTCGGCGAGTGCGCGCTCAAGCCAGAACGCGCACTCGCGCAACACGGCGACGGGGTCCAGGTGCGGCACGTGCGTCAGGAGGGCTGGTCCACCATGAACGCGTCGACTTCCTTGCGGCCGGCCCTCAGCTTCGGGTCGTTCTTCAGGTAGTGGCTGGTCTCCCGTGCGATGAGACCCGACAACAGCAGGAGGCCGATGAGGTTGGGCAGCGCCATCAGCCCGTTCATGATGTCGGCGAATGCCCACACCACGCCCAGCGGCACGGTCGCGCCGATGTAGACGACGATGGTGAACGCGATCCGGTAGACCATGGTGGCGCGCGCCCCGAAGAGCCTCTCGACGCAGCGGTCACCGTAGTAGGACCATCCGATGATGGTGGACAGTGCGAAGAGGATGACACCCACTGACACGATGTACCCGCCCCAGTCCCCCGGCAGCCCGTGGCTGAAGGCCATCGAGGTGAGCACGGCCGGGCTCGCGTCGGCGTTCCAGACGCCTGTGGTGACGAGCACGAGTCCGGTGAAGGACACCACGACGAGGGTGTCGATGAAGGTCTGCGTCATGGACACCAGGCCCTGACGGACGGGGTGGGTGGTCTGGGCCGCTGCGGCGGCGATGGCAGCCGAACCCATGCCGGACTCGTTGGAGAAGATGCCGCGCGCCACGCCCATCTGCACCGCGAGCATGAAGCTGCCGAACGCGCCTCCGGCGAGCCCGGTGCCGGTGAACGCCTGCCCGAAGATCAGCGCCAGCGCGCCCGGGACGTCGGCGATGTTGACGACCAGGATGTAGAGGGCGCCGAGGATGTAGAAGACGATCATGAACGGGACGAACGCGGCCGTCACGTTGCCGATGGACTTGATGCCGCCGATGATGACGACCCCGACGAAGACGGCCATGAGGATCGCGGTGATCTGGGGATCGATCCCGAAGGCGTCGTGGGCGTTGGCCGCGACAGCGTTGCCCTGCGTCATGTTGCCGATGCCGAAGCTGGCCAGGACCGCGAAGACTGCGAACACGATGCTCAGTGCCACGCCCCACTTCCCGGGCAGCGCCTTCTTCAGGTAGTACTGCGGCCCGCCAGAGGCCTCGCCCCTGGCATCGACGGTGCGGAAGCGGACGGCCAGGAATGCCTCCGAATACTTCGACGCCATGCCCACCAGGCCGGTGACCCACATCCAGAACAACGCGCCCGGACCGCCGATCGAGATCGCGGTGGCCACGCCGACGATGTTGCCGACGCCCACCGTGGCCGCGAGGGCGGTGGTGAGGGCCTGGAACTGCGAGATGTCTCCACCCTCGGCGTCGGCATCCTTGCGCTCCCACAGCGCCAACCGCAGCGCGGACCCCAGCGTGCGGAACTGGATGCCGCGCAGCTTGATGGTCAGCCACAGGCCCGTGAGCAGGAGCAGCGGGATGAGCAGGAACGGTCCCCACACGAATCCCGCGATCGTTTCTAGCAGCTTGGTCAGCTCTTCCATGGCAAGGCCCTCCGATCTCGACGAACGGCGTCAACCTAGCAACGGCTCGGGTTCACGTCGCGTCGGCCCGGACTTTGTTACGCGTTGTTAACGTGTGTCAGGGCGCGGGCCGAAGCAGGTAGGTGTCCAGGATCCAGCCGTGATGGTCGACGAGCCGTCGTCGCAGGTCAGCCAGCTCCCCCGCGACGGTGCGCAGCGGACCGTTCGCGAGGACCTGATCCGGCGTGCCCAGGTAGGCGCCCCAGAAGACCTCGGTGTCCGGGAACTCCTCCACCAGCCCCCTGCACGCGAGGTCGCCGTCGTTCATCACCACGACGTCGCCGAGATCAGGCCGGTACTCCGCCAGCAGCCGGGCGCCGGTGGTGATGTGCACCGATGAGCCGGCGTTCAGGGCGATCTGATGCGCGGCCGCCAGCACCTGGAGCGCGCTGACGCCCGGGATCACCGTCACGGTGAGCGCCAGCTTGTCCCGGAGAGCGTCGACGACGCGCAGGATCGAGTCGTAGAGCCCCGGATCGCCCCAGGCGAGGAACCCCACCGCGTCGTCGGGGGCGAGCCCGCTCAGGATGTGGCTGTAGGTGGCCAGCCGCCCGGCATCCACGTCGCCGGGATGCTCCCGCTTGGGGTCGAGCACGGTGATCACCCGGTGGGGACGGTTGACGTGCCGGCGCAAGAGCTCGCTCCTGAGCCAGACCAGCTCCGGTTGATCGTCGCTGTGGTCACCCACGAGGAACACGTCGACGTGGTTCATGGCCTCCACCGCGTCGAGCGTGAGCTGCCCGAAGCCACCAGGGCCGATCCCGATCACGTACACCCTGCGTCCCATGGGCCCTGAGCCTAGTGGTCACCGCCCTTGCTGGTGCGGGCCGGTAGGGGGGAGGTGACCACTAGGGCGTGTCTCCTTATGCGTGAAGCCAGAGGGTGATCGCGCGTAGGACA
>JAPUEL010000031.1:15381-17269 GCA_027492545.1 Propionibacteriaceae bacterium | reverse complement strand
GCCCTCCGTCACGGCCCCCGGCGTCTCCATCGCGTCCGCGGCCGTCGGCTCCGGCACCGGCGCGGTGTTCCTGTCGGGCACGTCGATGGCGGCGCCGCACGTGGCGGGTGTCGCGGCCCTGGGCGTCCAGGCCCACCCCGACTGGAGCGGCCAGGATGTCTCATCGGCCCTGGTCTCCACGGCCGACCCCGAGAAGGTCGCCGGCTACCGGCTCACCCTGGGCGGCGGTCTCGTCGATCCTCTCGACCTCGTGACCACCACGGCATTCGCCTACGGAGACTCCGTGGCCGACGACGGCGCCGGTTTCCGGGAGCCGACGCTCAGCTTCGGCTTCGCCGAGATCGGCGAGTACTTCACCGCCACGCGGACGGTGACTGTGGTCAACAACGGCGAATCCGCGGCCACGTACTCGGCGAGCTACGAGGCCACAGAGGAGTCGCTGCCCGCGACGGTAACGTTCAGCAGCCCCACGGTGATCGTGCCGGCGGGCGGCACCGCCACCGTCGACGTGACCCTGGTCGTCAAGGCCGGCGACGTCCCACCGACCTTCTCCCTCCCGCAGGACCAGCACCAGTTCCGCGAGGTGTCCGGCAACGTCTTGCTGACCAGCGATGACGACGGCCGCCTCACCGTCGGCGCGTTGCTTGTTCCACGGCCGTCGACCAACGTCGCGGCGACGCTGAGCGGCAGCCTGAAGGCGCCCCGGACGTCGGCCCAGGTGAAGCTGACCAACGCCAAGGCCGCGATCGCGGCCGACGCCGACTTCTACACCTGGGGCTTGGAGGACGCCAAGGACCAGTCGGTCACGGGCGGTTTCGACCTGCAGGCGGCAGGCGTCCAGTCGATCCCGGTGGACGGCGACACGCTCCTGGTGTTCGCGGTCTCGACCCACGACCGGTTCAGCAACGCGGCCAGCGTGGAGTTCGACGTGCTGCTCGACACCAACCGGAACGGCAAGGACGACCTAGCAGTGTTCAGCTACGACTCCGGCCTCATCCGGGCGGGCGACGCCGACGGCCTCAACGAGGTGTTCATCTACAACCTCGCCACCGGCGCGCTCGCCTCGACCGGGTACCTACCCGTCTCGCCGACCGATTCGAGCACGGTACTCCTGCCCGTCATGGCCAGCGACCTCGGCCTCAAGGGGGCCTTCCGGTACAGCGTCGCGTCCTTCTACGCCGATGCGTTCGACCAGTTCTCCGGAAGGGCCACGTACGACCCAGCTCGCAAGGGATTGAGCGATGGAATGTATGCCGTCGTCCCGGCAGACGGCACCGCGACGGTTGATGTCACCCTGAACCGGGGCCCGTTCTCCTCGGACAAGCCCCTCGGCCTCATGGCGGTCTCCTACGACAACCCTGCCGGCCAGGAGGCATCACTGATCCGGGTCCGGTAGTAGTCAACGCGCAGGGGGCGCGGTCTCGGCGGTCGCCGGGGCCGCGCCCTGTGCGTTGCACAACCGGCCGAGGTCCCACATCTTGGCTTCGAGAAGGCGAGCTTGTCAGCCACGTTTCTGAGGCTTCGAGGCTCGTCGCTGCGCTCCTCACTCCTCAGCCCGCGGGAACTGACGGAGCGCCGCGCATGCCGGGTGGTGGAGGCCGGGCTGGGCCGAGCCGGCTGGGACCTGAGAGACGAGGACTTGCACGTCCCGCGGGTGCCGGGGGGCGGGGGACGGCCCGGTCAGCTGGGACGTGAGAGACGAGGACTTGCACGCACCCCGGATACCGGGAGGCGGGGGACGGCCCGGTCGGCTGGGGCGTGAGAGACGAGGACTTGCACGTCCCCGTAGGTGCCGGGTGGTGGGGGCCGGGCCGGGTTGGCTCGGGCATGTGCGACGAGGTCAGGCGCGTCAGCGCCTCATCGAGGAGTCACGGGCGGGACCGGCCCC
>JAPUEL010000031.1:0-15371 GCA_027492545.1 Propionibacteriaceae bacterium | reverse complement strand
TCGGTCACGGGGGCGACGGCGCGTCCGGGGTGCTGCGGGGGCGGGCGCGCCCCCCACCACCCGGCACCAACCCGACCCCATCATCGCCCGCGCACCAGACCGGCCCCCACCACCCGGCACCAACCCGACCCCATCGCCCGAACGCCAACCCAACCCCATCCCCCGAGCACCAAACCGACCCCCGTGAACAAACCCGACCCCACCCCGCGCTGGGCCGATGCCCAAAGCCCCGCCGGGGATGGAATCGGGCGCGGGGGTGGCCGGAAAAGGGCGATAAGGTGGGGCCCGTGACGAAAAGCGTTTACATTGCCTCATCGGAGCGGCAGGTCAGCAAGTCGTCGATCGCCCTCGGCCTCATCGACATGTTCGCCCGCCAGGTCCGCTCAATCGGAGTCTTCCGCCCACTCGTGCACTCCACGGAGTCGGAGCCGGTGACCGAAGCCCTGCTCTCGCAGAAGGGCGTCAAGGGCACCTTCGACGAGTCCGTCGGCGTCAGCTACACCGACTACGCGGCGGACACGAACGAGGCGATCGACACCATCGTCGCCAAGTACAGCGCCCTCGCGGAGACGCGCGATGTCGTCGTCGTCCTCGGGTCGGACTACGAGGACCTCGGCACCGCCTCGGAGCTGGAGATCAACGCCGTCATCGCGGCTAACCTCAACTCCCCCGTGCTGTACGTGGCCAAGGCGCTGGGCCGCACCGTCGAGCAGGTGGCGCGCCAGACCGAGTCTGCCATCGAGGCCTACGAGGCCAGGCACAACACCGTCATCGGCATCATCGTCACCCACGCCGAGGAGGCCGACGTCGAGGCTCTTCGCGACGCCGTGCGGGCGGTCCGCGACGTCGCGGTCTCGGTCCTGCCGGAGGATCCGGTCCTCACCGCGCCGTCGGTGGGCTCCCAGTTCGAGGCGGCCGAGGCCAACCAGTGGCTGGGCAACCCCGAGTTCCTGTCCCATGAGTCGCTCCACACCCTCGTCGCAGGCATGACGCTGCCCAACCTCCTGCCGCGCCTCAAGCGCGAGGCCACCGTCATCATGCCGGCGGACCGCCTAGACCTGCTTCCGGGCGTGGTCATGGCGCACCGCTCGCCGGACTACGGGCCGCTTGCCGCGCTCATCCTCACGGGCGGCTTCGAGGTGCCCGAATCCATCTCCAAGCTGTTCGCGGACTCGGAGATCGACCTCCCCATCGCCGTCACCAAGGGCGACACGTTCCCCACCGCCGTCGCGCTCCAGGGCATCCGCGGCACGTCCACCAGCTCGGCGCGCAAGATCGAGGTGTCCCGGGCATTGTTCTCGCAGAACGTCGACGAGGCCGCCCTGCTGGCCGCGATCGATCTGCCGCGCACCGAGATCCGCACGCCGACGATGTTCGAGCACCAGATCATGCAGATGGCGCGCGCCAACAAGCAGCGCATCGTGCTGCCGGAGGCCACCGACGACCGCGTGCTGACCGCTGCCTCCGTCGTGCTGCAGCGCTCCGTCGCGGGCATCATCCTGCTCGGGGATTCGGTGAAGATCAGCCGACGCGCCTCCGAGCTCGGCCTCAACCTCACCGATGCCACCGTCGTGAACCCAGAGGATCCGGCCCTGGTGGAGAAGTTCGCCGAGGAGTACTCCCGGCTCCGCGCCCACAAGGGCGTCACCCTCGAAAAGGCCCGGGAGACGCTCAAGGACCTCTCCTACTTCGGCACCATGATGGTGCACTTCGGCATGGCGGACGGCATGGTCTCCGGCGCCATCAACACCACGGCCAACACGATCCGCCCGTCGCTGGAGTTCATCAAGACCACCCCCGGCGTCTCGGTGGTGTCGGGATCGTTCCTCATGTGCATGAGCGATCGGGTGCTCGTCTACGCCGACTGCGCCGTCAACCCCACCCCCACCGCGGACCAGTTGGCTGACATCGCCATCTCGTCGGCCGCGACGGCGGTGAGCTTCGGCATCGAGCCGCGGATCGCCATGCTGTCGTACTCGACGGGCGACTCCGGCTCCGGCGCGGACGTGGACAAGGTCCGCGAGGCCACCCGCCTGGTGCGGGAGCGGGCACCCGAGTTGAAGGTCGAGGGCCCCATCCAGTTCGACGCCGCCGTCGACGAGGTGGTGGCGAAGAAGAAGATGCCCGACTCCGAGGTGGCCGGCCGAGCCACCGTGTTCATCTTCCCTGACCTCAACACGGGCAACAACACCTACAAGGCGGTGCAGCGCACCTCGGGTGCGGTGGCCATCGGCCCCATGCTGCAGGGGCTCCGCAAGCCCGTCAACGACCTGTCTCGCGGCGCCCTCGTCGACGACATCGTCTCCACCATCACCATCACAGCCGTCCAGGCCCAAGCGGTCTGACCCACTACGAAAGGGCGTCATGTCCCAGCCGATCCTCCTGCTCAACTGCGGGTCGTCGTCCATGAAGTACCAGGTGATCGACGCGGAGACCCATGAGTCCCGCGCGTCCGGCCTGGTGGAGCGCATCGGCCAGGCCTCTGGCGAGCTCAAGCACCGACACGGCGACGAAGAGACGGTCCGCGAGGGCTGGTACCCCAACCACACCGTCGCGTTCGGCGCCGTCGTCGCCGCCTTCGAGGAGTTCGGCCCCGGCCTGCACGACGTGATCGCCGTCGGCCACCGCATCGTGCACGGTGGGGACAAGTTCCGCGAGTCGGTGCGGATCGACGCGGACGTCATCGCCGAGCTCCGGCGCCTGTCCCAGCTGGCACCGCTGCACAACCCGCCGGCCATCGCCGGCATCCGGGCCGCCATGGACCTGCTGCCGACCATCCCGCACGTGGGCATCTTCGACACCGCATTCTTCACCACCCTCCCCGCCGAGGCCTACACCTACGCGGTGGACCAGGAACTGGCCAAGGAGCACGGCATCCGGAAGTACGGCTTCCACGGCACGTCACACAGCTACGTGTCAGAGCAGGCCGCGGAGTACCTGGGCCGGGTCGACGACCCGGACCTCAAGCTGATCATCTGCCACCTCGGCAACGGAGCCTCCATCTCGGCGGTGCTCGGCGGTAAGGCCATCGAGACGTCCATGGGCCTCACCCCGCTGCAGGGGCTCGTGATGGGCACCCGCTCCGGCGACGTTGACCCGGGCCTCCACAAGTTCCTCTCGACGCACGGCATGACCCCCGACGAGGTGGACACCCTGCTCAACAAACGCTCGGGCATGCTGGGCCTCTGTGGCTACACCGACATGCGCGACGTGGCCACCCAGATCGAGGCTGGCAACCAGGACGCCATCCTCGCCCGCGACGTGTACGTGCACCGCCTGGTCTTCTACATCGGCGCGTACATGGCGCTGCTCGGCGGCGTGGACGCGCTGGTGTTCACCGCCGGCGTGGGCGAGAACGCGGCGCACATCCGCGGCCCCGTCGTCGAGCGCCTGACCGGGATGGGCTTCGAGCTGGATCCGGCGGCCAACGAGGTGCGCTCCCGCGAGGCGCGCGAGATCTCGACGGCGGCCTCGAAGGCCCGCGTCCTGGTGATCCCCACGAACGAAGAGCTGGCGATGGCCCACCAAACCGTCGAGGTGATCGGCTCCCCTGCCTGACGGCAGACTCTCGACGACGCCCCCGGCCCGCGCCGGGGGCGTCGTCGGTGTTTGTGACAGCCCCACAATGCGCCACCCCAGGGGTTGTGGGGATGCAACGAACGGGTGGCGTCAGGGCGGTGGCGACATCGCGGCGACACGCCCGGGTGGCGTACCTTAATACCCATGGCTTCAGCACTGATCACGGGCGGGACTTCCGGCATCGGGCACGCATTCGCGCGCGAGCTCGCCGGCCGGGGCACCGATCTGATCCTCGTCGCCCGCGACACCGACCGCCTCAACTCGGTCGCTGCCGAACTGCGCACCGAGTTCCACGTCGACGTGGAGGTCATCTCGGCGGACCTGGCCGTCCGCGACGACGTCCTCCGGGTCGCGGAGCGCCTCGAGGACCCGGCCCGCCCCGTCGACATCCTGGTCAACAACGCCGGCTTCGGCCTGCACACCACGCTGCTGGACAAGTCCGACATCGACATGCACGCCAAGGCCCTCGACGTGATGTGCCTGGCGGTCCTCATCCTCGGCGGCGCCGCCGCTCGGGCCATGCGCGCCCGCGGCCACGGCCGCATCATCAACGTGTCGTCGACGGCGGGCACCATCTTCACGGGCAACTACTCGGCGGTGAAGGCCTGGTGCACCACCTACTCCCAGGCCCTGGCGCTCGAGCTGAGCGGCACCGGCGTCACGTCGACGGCGCTGTGCCCGGGGTGGGTGCGCACGGAGTTCCATCAGCGCGCCGGAATCAAGGCGTCGTCCCTGCCGAGCATCGTGTGGATCGACGCCGAGACCCTCGTGCGCGGCGCGCTCGCCGACGCCGAGAAGGGGCGCTTCATCTCCGTGCCCACGCTGAAGTGGAAGGTGGCCAACTTCATCGCCGTCCACGGCCCGCGATCGTTCACGCGCTGGTTCTCGCGCAAGCTGAGCGCGTCGCGGAAGAAGCACTGAGGTGGCCAACGACGTCGAACCCGCCAACCCGCGGTACACGTCGAGGGTGCACGCCACCACCAGGCAGACCGCGCAGATGCTCCTCCTCAAGCCGGCTCTCCTGAGGCTGCTGAGGATCCACGTGCACGGCGTGTCCAACCTGGACGGCCTCGAGGGCGCCTTCGTCGTGTTCGGGAACCACTCGTCGCACCTCGACGCCCCGCTGATCCTCTGCTCGCTGCCGAGCAGGGTGTCGAAGTTCGTCGCCACCGGCGCCGCGGGGGACTTCTTCTTCGACAATCCGGTGAAGTCGCTCTCGATGTCGCTGTTCATGAACGCCTTCGCCATCGACCGGGGCAAGGGCGGCAAGGGCAAGCGCGGCATGTCCGGGCAGCTGCTCGACGACGGCGTCCCCATCCTGCTGTTCCCCGAGGGCACCCGCTCCCGCACCGGCGCGCTGGCGCCGTTCGTGCCGGGGGTCGCGTCGCTCTGCATCTCGCGCGGTGTGCCCGCTCTGCCCGTTGCGCTCGTCGGCGCGTACGACGCGTGGCCGTCGCGGCAGAAGCACCTGCCGAAGGGCAGGCCCGAGGTGCACGTGGTGTTCGGGCGCCCCATGTCGGCGTACCCGGGCGAGATCGCGCACGAGTTCAACGAGCGGATGCGCCGTCAGGTGCTGGAGCTGCACGACACCACAGCCCGCGCCTACGGCAAGAAGACGCTCGCCGAGTATGCGCGCACAGAGGCCATCGAACTGGCCAAGAAGTCCCACATCGCCGCCTTGGTTGAGGACGCCAAGGAGCAGGCAGACAAGCAGGAGGATCGATGATCGACGGGGTCAAGCAGCAGAAGTGGTGGGGATGGGGCGAGGAGGGCAAGGCGTACCGCTCCGAGGACAAGCCGAAGTTCCCCCCGTTCGTGAAGAAGATGGTGGGCGTGGACATCACCGCCCCCGTGGAGCCCGTGCGCCCCTTCTCGTCGCTCGACGTTCCCGCCTCGCAGCTGACCGACGCGCTCCGCGCCGAGCTGGTGCGCATCCTGGGTGAGAAGTACGTGCAGACCGACGACGAGACCCGCGTTGTCCACGCCTTCGGCAAGGGCGTCCGCGACCTTCTGCGGGTCCGTGCCGGCCTGTTGGGCCGCGTGCCGGACGTCGTCCTCTACCCGGGCACCCAGCGCGAGGTCGAGCTCCTCGTCGACGCCGTGGTGGCCGCTGACGCGGTGCTCATCCCCTTCGGCGGCGGCTCGAACATCGTCTCCGCTCTGGAGGCTGAGCCGGGCGAGACCCGCCAGGTGATCTCGGTCAACCTCGGCCGCATGAGCAAGGTGCTGGAGATCGACGAGGTGTCGGGGCTGGCCCACATCCAGGCCGGCGTGTTCGGCCCGGACATGGAGGACCAGCTGAAGGCGCGCGGCTGGACCATGGGGCACCACCCGGACTCGTTCGTGTGGTCCACGCTCGGCGGCTGGATCGCCACCCGCTCCTCCGGCATGCAGTCGGACAAGTACGGCGACATCGCCGACATCTGCCGCGGGCTGACCATGGTGATGCCCGGCCAGGTGCTCACGCTTCGCCCGCTGCCGTCGTCGTCGTCGGGCCCCAGCGTCCGCGAGATGGTGCTCGGCTCCGAGGGACGCCTGGGCGTCATCACCTCGGCCTGGGTCAATGTGCACCGCATTCCCGAGGTGCGGGAGCTGCAGGCCTACTTCTTCCCCACCTACGAGGACGGGCTCAAGGCCTGCCAGGCCATCGTCGAGTCGGATGCCTCCGTCATGATGGCGCGCGTCTCGGACGCCATCGAGACGCAATACATCATGGCGAACGGCAAGAAGTCGAGCCGGCTCGGGTCCCTGAGCAGCAAGGCAATCCAGAAGATCATGCTCCAGAAGGGCTGGGACCTGGAGAAGATCGCCATGAGCTTCGTGGGCTTCGAGGGCTCCCCCACCCACGTCCGCTACGAGAAGGGCCTCGTGGCCAAGATCGTGCGCAACCACGGCGGTATGGGTGTGGGCAAGGGCCCCGGCTCGCTGTACGACCAGAAGAAGTACGACACCCCCTACATCCGGGACTTCATGCTGGACCGCGGCCTCGTCGCCGACGTGTCGGAGACCACCACCCCGTGGGCGTACGCCGAGCAGATCCACACCAACACCGTGGCCGCCTTCAACCGCGCCATGGATGAGCTCGGCGTCCGCGGCGTCATGTTCTGCCACCTCAGCCACTCGTACCACTCGGGCGCCTGCCAGTACTTCACGTTCGCGATCGCGGACAAGTCGGACAACGCCATGGCCACCTACGACCACGCGAAGCGCGTCGTGCAGCAGTCGTTCATGGACAACCATGCGACGGTGTCGCACCACCACGGCGTGGGCGAGGAGCACAGCCCGTGGATGGAGCAGGACATCTCCCCCGCCGGCGTGTTCATCCAGCGCGCACTCTTCGACGGCGTAGACCCGGGCCACAACCTGAACCCGGGGAAGATCATCCACGACGGTAAGCCCGGCATCTCCAGCAACTCCGCCGACGCCTGACCCCGCCACCCTGGAAGCTCGGTCTGGTCGGGTCCGCCCCACCGGACCGGGCAGAGGAGAGGCCCCCGACCCGGCCATTGAGCCGAGGCCGCGGGCCTCTCGTCGCCCTGCGTCTCAGCCGACCCCAATCCCCCCTGGTGCCGGCATCCCCGTCACGAACCTGTGGCCGTCTCTCCCCCCGGAGCGGGTATCGCAGTGCATCTCAGAGACTAGGGTCCTGCCTCCCCGCGCAACGACCCGGTGGGTGTACGAGTCCGCACCGGCTGGTCGACGGGCGATCGAGGGGCTAGTCAGCTGCAGGCGCTCACCCTCCAAGTGAGCCGCCGATTCGCGTGGGCATGGCGGCAGGTACTGTGCCGCCATGCTTCCTCCGCAGGGTCGAGAATCACTCGTCGAGACATTGGTGGCGGCCAGGCACGCCGCCAACCTCTCGATCCGGCGCGCCGCCACCGTTGCGAAGGTTCCTCCGTCCACCGCGCAGGGCTGGTTCGAGGGGCGGCTGCCCACGCCGGCGCTCACGCCCCACTTCCTGGATCTGCTGCAGGCCCTGGGGCTGGTCGGATCCGCCGAGGAGCGCGAAGCCTGGCAGCGGGCGGTCTCCAGCGCCCGGTCGGCGCCGGTGGTCGGTGAGTCCCCGTACGTGGGCCTGCGCAGCTACACCGCGCAGGAGGCCGCCGTCTACGTGGGCCGGGAGCGCGCCTACGACGCGCTCGTCGAGGCCTGCCTCCGTCCGGACGCCCCCAGGCCCATCGTGGTGGTGGGCGACTCGGGGGCGGGCAAGTCCTCACTGCTGGCCGCCGGGCTCATCGGGCGCGCCTGCGCCCCAGGGGGCCCGATGGCCGGCGCCGCCCCGGTCTCCGCCCGCGTGGCCGACCTGCCCACCCTGGCGCTCCCGGACGGATGCGGGCTGCTGGTGGTTGACCAGTTCGAGGAGGCGGCCGCCCTCGAGCCTGAGGCCCGCGCGGCCGCGTTCGACGCCCTTGCCTCGCTGGCCGGCCGCGTGACGTGCGTGGTGGCCATCACGGCGGCCGCGTTCGGGTTCGCGATGCGTGACGAGCGGCTGGCTGCGTCGCTCGCCGCGCCGGTGCTCGTCGGCCCCCTGACACAGGACGAGTACGCGCGCATCATCGAGGAGCCCGCCGCGCGCCAGGGCCGGACGGTCACCCCGGACCTGGTGCAGCTCGTCCTGCGGGACCTCCGCCTCTACGGCGAGCCCACGCCCGGCACCGCCCTGCCCCTGCTCTCGAGCGCCCTACGCCGGTGCTGGGCGGCGGCGGAGGGCGCCACCCTCACCCCCACGCACTACCTCGCCACCGGGGGACTCTGGTCCGCCCTCGACGACGAGGCCGAGGCCGTCTACTCCAAGCTCGACGAGCACCAACAGGTCCTGGCCAGGCGCCTCACACTCGCGCTCATCCAGGTCGACGGCGACCGCGTGCTGCGCGGCAGCCTCACCCTCGACGACCTCGCCGACGACATGTCGCCGGTCCTGGACGCCTTCCTCGCCGCGCGCCTGTTCACCCTGACGGGCCGTTCCGTGGCCATCTCGCACGACGCCCTCCTCACCCGGTGGGAGCGGCTGCGTGGCTGGATCGACGAGGAGCGCGCCTCCCTGCTCATCGCGCGTCGGATCCAGATGGCGGCCCAGGTGTGGGACGAGGGCGGCCGCCAGGAGGACGCCCTGATGCCCGTCGAGGCGGAGTTGTGGAGCACCTGGTCACGGCAGGAGAGCGCGCCCCTGCTCTCCGCGCGCGAGAACACCTTCATCAGCTCAAGCCTCGACCTGGCGGACGCGCAACGCAGCGCCCAGGAGGACACGATCCGCCGGCTCCGACGCAGGCAGCAGCTCGCCGTCGCGGCCGCTGGGATCGCGATCACGATGCTGGTGGTGGCCGTGCTGGCCGGGCTGCAGGCCTCAGACCTGCGTGTCGCGGCCCAGGCCTCCGAGCGCTCGGCCCAGGCCCGGCAGCTGGCCCTGATCGCCGACGAGGTCAGGGCCAACGAGCCCAACACCGCAGGCCAGCTCAGCGTCGCCTCTCTCAGCCTCGCCGACAGCGTCGAGAGCCGCTCGGCCGTGCTGAAGTCGGCAGGCACCCCGCTGCCGACCCGCGCCATGGGGCCCAGCGGGACCACCCTGGTGGACCACATCGAGGACGCGGACATGACGCTGCGCGCAGACAGCTCCGGTGAGGTGACGCTGTGGCGGGACGGCTCGCTCGACGGGCAGCAGGAGACCTTCGTCAGCGGCGGCAATCAGCTGTTCGCGCTCGCGGGCACTGTCGTCGACGGGCGCGTCCTCGCCCTCGTCGGCGGTCAGCAGACCGCCGCGGTCTGGGATCTCACGGAGGAACCCCGCGAGGTGGTCGACCTGGGCGAGGACACGGTGGCCTACAGCGCCGGCTGGGTGGGATCGACGGTGCTGGTCGGCACCTTGGACGGAACGATCCGGAGGGTGGACCTCAGCTCCGTGGACGCCCCCGCTCGGCTGCCGGACATCAGCCTGGCCGACGAGGTGGCGGTGACGGGCCTGGACGCGACCGAAGACCTGGTCTTCGCGGGCGGCGGGGCGAGCCTGGTGGAGGTGTTCCGTCCGGACGGCTCGCGCGTGGCCGACATCCCGGTGCAGGGCACGGTCTTTTCGATGGACGTCTCCCCCGACGGCTCCGAGCTGCTCGTAGGCACCGCACAGGGCTTCGGCTACCGCTTCAGCACCGCCCCCACCGGCCCCACGCTCCTCACCTCACTCGAGTTCGAGGCCTCCGCCAACGCGGTGCGCCACCTCGGCGACAGCCTTCTGGTGGGCGGCACGTTCGGAGAACTGAGGCAGTACACGCCCGAGTGGGAGTTGAGGCGCGCCTATCCCGAGCCCACGGTGGTGACCAGCCTGGACGCCCGAGGCGGGGACATCCTCGCGGCCGCAACCAGCGGCATCGTGACCGCCTGGCCCACTGACGAGGATCCGACGGTGCTGGACCTGGACGAGGGGCGGTTCTACGGCGTCTACAGCGGTGACGACGCGGTGCTGCTCGGCTCCACCGGCGGTGGGGTGATCGTGCGGAAGGACGGGGACGGCTGGACCCAGCTGGCGGTTGAGACCCCGGCGGGCGACACCTACACCGGGTACGCCATCCTCAGCGAGGACGCCACCGTGCTCGTGAACCAGACGGCGGCCGGGGACCTGATCACGCTTGAGCGCGAGGGCGAGCGCTTCGTCGTCGTCGACACGATGACGGGCCAGGAGGCCATCGCGGACGTCGAGGTCTCCGCCACCGGCCGCTACCTTTCGCTGGGGTACCGGGGCGAGCCCGGCTACCACCTCTTCCGCCGCGACGGCGACCGTTGGGCGCCTCTGGCCGTCCTGGAGGGCACCTGGCCGGGCGGGTCCGGCTTCAGCCCGGACGAGGGCCTCTTCGTCGCGATGCACGTGGACGGGCGGTCGGCGGTGCTGTGGCGGCTGAGCGACGGGGAACCCGTCGAGGCAGGGACGCTCACCCTCCCCGACGAGGCCATCCCGATCGACTACGCCTTCTCCGCCCGCGGCACCGTGGCGATGGGCGACACCGCCGGACGGATCACCGTCTTCGACGTGACCGAGCCGGACGAGCCGCGGGTCCTGCACGACCTCGTCGAGGCAGGCGCCGAGTTGACACAGGTGGGGTTCGGGCGCGGCGGCGAGCTGCTCTACGCATCCACCCGGGAGGGGCGCCTGTGGGTGTGGCGGCTCAGTGATGGCGCGGCCACCCTCGAGCTGTCGCTGCGCCCGGAGGCGACCACGGTCACCGGCGCGGCCTGGATTGACGGGCACTTCGTGATGGCGCTCAACGGCGGCAGGTCCGTCGCCTGGCCCGACGATCCGGGCGCCGCCAAGGAGCGCCTGTGCGAGGAGTTCGGCTCGCGGATCTCCGAGGATGAATGGGCCGCCCTCGTGCCCGGGGTGCCGCTGACCGACGGCTGCTGAGTCGGCCCGTCGCGGGGCTCGCTACTACACTCGCACGCATGCTCACCGTCCTGTCGCCGGCCAAGTCGCTGGATTTCGAGTCCCCGCTGCCCACCAGGAAGCGGTCCGAGCCCAGGCTCCTCGAGGAGTCCGCTCAGCTGATCTCGATCATGCGGGACAAGTCGCCCGCGGACATCTCCGCACTCATGCACATCTCCGACGAGCTGGCCCACCTCAATGCGACGCGCTACGCGGACTTCACCGCCGAGCACACCGCCCGCAACGCACGCCCGGCGGTGCTGGCCTTCAACGGCGACGTGTACCAAGGTCTGTCCGCACGGACCCTGAGCGAGCGGGACCTCACCGAGGCACAGAAGACGGTGCGCGTCCTGTCCGGCCTGTACGGTGTGCTCCGCCCGCTCGACCTCATCCAGCCCCACCGTCTCGAGATGGGCACGCGGCTGGACACCCCGCGCGGCCGGTCCCTCTACGACTGGTGGGGTGACCGGGTCACGGACCTGCTGCGTGAGGACCTCGACGATTCCCCCGGCTCGGACGTGCTGATCAACCTGGCCTCCCAGGAGTACTTCGCCGCCGTGCGCCCCGAGCGCCTCGGCGCCCGCGTCATCAGCCCCCGGTTCGAGGACCGTGACCAGCACGGAGAGCCGCGCGTGGTCAGCTTCTACGCCAAACGTGCCCGCGGCACCATGGCCGCCTGGCTGATCCGCGGCCGGGTGCGCACCCCCGGCAGGCTCGTCGATTTCGACGGCGACGGCTACGTCTACGACGAGGCCCGATCGACGAAGGACCACCCGGTCTTCGTCCGCTAGTTGGTCGGATCGGGCTTCGCGACACGCGCCGCCAAATGCGCACCCGCCGCGCCGCGGGGCTGAGCGTGGAATACGCTACGCGGGTCAGTTCCCCCCACTCCCTGAAGGGAGGGCACATGTCCGAACCAACCGTCGCCAAGCGCGAGACGTTCAACTCGCGCAACGTGTTCATCCTCGCCGCCATCGGGTCCGCCGTCGGCCTGGGTAACATCTGGCGCTTCCCCTACGTGGCCTACACCAACGGCGGGGGCGCGTTCGTGATCCCCTACCTGGTGGCGCTGCTCACCGCGGGCATCCCGCTGCTGTTCTTCGACTACGCGCTCGGCCACCGCTACCGCGCCGCGCCCCCCCTGGCCCTGCGCCGCGCCGGCAAGAAGTGGACCGAGGTGTTCGGCTGGTGGCAGGTGCTGGTCTGCTTCGTCATCGCCGTCTACTACGCCGCCATCCTGGCGTGGGCCGCGATGTACTTCTTCTTCAGCTTCACCGAGGCCTGGGGCGACGACCCCGGGGCGTTCCTCATGGGCGAGTTCCTCCAGGTCGCCGACACCCCGACGGTGGGCTTCGACTTCGTGCCGCAGGTGGCCATCCCGATGGCCGTGGTGTGGATCCTCACCATCGGCGTCATCGCGCTCGGGGTCAAGAAGGGGATCGCGGCCGCCAACACCATCATGATCCCGCTGCTGTTCATCATGTTCCTGGTGCTGGTGATCCAGTCCGTGACGCTCCCCGGAGCCATGGACGGCCTCAACGCCCTCTTCACGCCCAACTGGGCAGCCCTGGCGGACCCGGGCGTATGGGCCGCGGCCTACGGACAGATCTTCTTCTCGCTCTCCGTGGGCTTCGGGATCATGATCACCTATTCGTCCTACCTGCGTCGCCGTACCAACCTCAGCGGCTCCGGCCTGGTGGTCGCGTTCGCCAACTCCGGGTTTGAGCTGCTCGCCGGCATCGGCGTGTTCGCGGCGCTCGGCTTCCTCATGCAGGCCACCGGCCAGCCCATGGAGGAGGTGGCCGCCGGCGGCATCGGGCTCGCGTTCATCGCATTCCCGAGCATCGTGTCGTCGACGTCCTTCGGCCCGCTGCTCGGCGCGCTGTTCTTCGCCTCGCTGGTCTTCGCCGGGTTCACCTCGATGATCTCCATCGTCGAGGTCGTCGTCGCGGCCATCCAGGACAAGCTCGGCCTCGGCCGCGTCAAGGCGACGCTCGCCGTCGGCATCCCGATGGCGTTGGTGTCGATGCTTCTGCTGCCGACGACGACCGGGCTCTATTTCCTCGACATCACCGACGAGTTCGTCAACAAGTTCGGCATCCTGCTGGGCGCGTTCTCGATGGTGGTCGTCGTCGCCTGGATCCTGCGCAAGCTGCCCCTGCTGCAGCGTCACGTGGACCGCGTCTCCAGCCTCCAGTTCGGACGGCTGTGGCTGGTCCTCGTGGGCATCATCGTCCCACTGGCGCTGGGCTACATCCTCATCAACGAGGTCATCACCAAGATCGGCGAACCGTACGGCGGGTATCCGGTCGGCATGCTCGGCATCTTCGGATGGGGCATGTCTGCCCTCCTGGTGATCGTTGCCGCTGCGCTGGCGTACACACCGTGGAAGCGGTCCACCATCACCCACGTCGACGAGGATGCGCTCGACGCCAAGTACGAGGAGATCATGGCGAAATGACCACAACCGCAATCATCATGATGATCGTCGCGATGGTGACGCTGTGGGGCGGCCTGGCCGCTTCGATCGTCCACCTCGTCCGCAGCCCGGAGAAGGTCGTCGACGAGGGCGACGACTGACCCACCACAACGAGAGGGGGCGGTGCGACCGATTCGGTCGCCCCGCCCCCTTCTCCGTTCCGGCTTCGGCTCAGAAGCCGTTGGCCGCCAGGAGCCCGACCATGACCACCATCCAGATGATCATGAGGACCACTGAGGCGATCTGGATGATGCCCAGGATCTTTCCGATCAGGTAGCCGATCTTCAGCGATCCCTCCCACTGGTACGGCGCGCCGGCGTCGATCTGCTTCTTGATCTGCCCGCCCATGTACCAGGCGACGAAGGGAACGATCGGCACGAAGAAGCCGAGGATGCCGAGGACCAGGATGGTGGTGGCCTGCGGGTGCTCCTGCTGGCCGTAGCCGTAGGCGGGCTGCCCGTAGGGCGCCATGCCGTAGGACTGCTGCTGCCCGTACGGGGCCTGGCCGTAGTCGGTTCCGTACGGGCTCTGGGGGGCCTGGCCGTAGTCGGTTCCGTACGGGCTCTGCGGGACCTGGCCGTAGTCGGCGCCGTAGGCGGGAGGCGTGGGCTGCGCGTACCCGGCGGCAGGCGGCTGCTGCCCGAAGGCGGGCTGTGCATACGGCTGCGGCGCGGCGGGCGGGTAGGTGGGCATGGGCTCGGTCTGGCTCCCCACCGTCGGGTCGGGCTGCGTGAACGACGTCGTGGTCTCGTCCTGCCCGAACGGGACGTAGGGCTCCGGGGTGGCCTGGTAGTCGGGCGACTGCTGGGGTTCGGGCTGGCGGAATCCGGGCTGATCGGACATGGCGCTCCTTCAAAGGCGTTGCTAACTCATGATTGTCCTGGATGGACCGTCCACGCGCCAGCCGGTGACACCCTGGCCACGCCCTGGTTTCGTTTGGAGGCGGGCTCGGGGCTGCACGGCATCAAAACTGTCGGTGGTCGTTGACAGAATGGTGCACATGAGCGAGACGGTGGTGGATCTGGTGCAGCGGTCCATCGCTGCCCTGTGGGATGCCGCCGCCGCGCTCGGTTCGGACGAGTCTGCAGTCGAGCATCTCGCGGGGTTGGTCGACTCGATCGGCCAGTTCGAAGCCCAGCTGGCCGGGCTGCGGCTGCACCTGCTGAACGAAGCCAGGCTGTCGGCGGCCGATCGGGTGGTCGACGGGGTGCGGCAGTCGGTGCGCACCACCCCCGCCCAGGCCACCGCCACGCTCCGCCTCGCGCAGGATCTGGCGGACCGGTTCCCGCTGATCGCCGCCGCCCTCAATGAAGGTGTGATCTCACTGCCGCAGGCCGACGCGATCATCACCGGCCTACGGAAGCTCCCCGGGCGGCTGACCCGCGCCCAGCTCGTCGAATGCCAGCAACTGATCCTCGCCCACGTCGACACCCTCGGCCCCTCCGAGTTGCGGATCCTGGCCACTCGCCTCCTGGAGGTCATCGACCCCGAGCGCGCCGACGCCGACGACGCGAAACGCCTCGCCCGTGAAGAGCGCGCCGCGCACCGCAACCGATTCCTCCGCCTCGTCCCGGACTATCACGGGTCGATGCGGATCACAGGCCAACTCCCTGTGGCCGACGCGGCATTACTGTCGGCGCAGTTGGATGCGTTGATGCCCCCCGCGACGGCCTACGCCCACACCGGTGAGGCGCCGAGCAGGGATGCGCGCCGCGCCGATGCGTTGGTGCTGCTGATCCAGCACGCCGCGGGCGGCGGGACGCTGCCGTCGCATGGGGTGGACCGGCCGCAGATCCACCTGACCCTCGACTACGACACCCTGGTCACCGGCGTCGGATCGGTGAGCGTGCTCGGCTCGGCCAGCTTCGACGGGTTGTCCGCCTCGGAGGCGCGGCGGATGGCGTGTGA
>JAPUEL010000030.1 GCA_027492545.1 Propionibacteriaceae bacterium | reverse complement strand
CCGTCGACGCCGGCCGCGGCGGCCTTGGCCCGCAGCTCCTCCGGCGAAGGCGCCGAGGTGTGTTTGCCGGACGGAGGTTGCGAGGTGGACACGAGTGAGCCGCCGCGGGCAAGGAGGTGCCGGGTGAGGGCCGGGCGCAGGACGCGCCACGCTCGGTGCTGCTGGGCGGGGAGGTCCTGCGCGGCGACGGTGAGATCGACGACGAGGTCGGCGACCAGCGGGGCCGTCAGATCCGAGCCGGTGAGGTCAGCGACGAAGGTGCGGTGCTGCTCGAAGGGGAGCTCGTCGCGCTCTGCCACCAGCCAGAGCGCCAGCGCCTCGCGCGGGTGGGCGGGCCGGCAGCCCGCCGGTAGCTTGACGACCGCCCGGACCACGCCGTCGCGGAGGAGTGCGTCGCGGGCGGCCACATCCCCTGCGGGATCGGCAAGCAGTCTGGCGGGGCCCAGCACCAGGCGGACCTGGCCGTCGTCGCCGAGCGCGGCGCGCGCGAACAGCGCCGAGGGCTCAGCGTCAAAGGCGGCGTCGACGGCGACCGCCCAGCCGCGCTCGTCGTCCACCGGCTGCGCGTCCCACTCCCCCACCTGCAGGACCCGCCGGGAGTGTCGGCCCACCGGCGACTCGTCGACCCCGATGCCCACCGGCGCGGGCCACTCCGGGGGAAGATGCTGCAGCCAGGAGAAGCCGGTGCCTGCCGAATCGAGGAGAGAGGGTTGCGGGGAGAGGTCCGCGAGCGCCACGGCGGCCTGTGCCACCAGCCCTGCTGCCGCGTCAGACAGACCTGCGGCGGCGAAGGTCGGGAGGTGGCGGACGAGGCAGTCGTCGGTCAACCACCGCATGGCGTCGGCCGCGCCGAAGCGCTCGTCGAGGAAGGCGTCGACGGCCGCGGCAGTCTCCGGCAGGCCAGCGCCGAGGGCCAGGACCTCGCTGCCGAAGCAGCCGAGCCGGTCCAGCTCCTCGAACCCGCCGAGTGCCGCTCTGCTGTGCGAGGTGAGATCGTCGACGAGGTCATCGCCGTAGGCCGCCCGGAGCGCGAGCACGGCGGACAGCTCCATCGCCCGCGCCACGTCCGTGCGCGCCCCGACCAGCATGCCGAGCAGCGGCAGGGTTCGCTCCGGCTGGGGGTTGTTTCCACGCCCGTGCTCGGAGAGCCAGCTGACGACGCGCTCCGCGTCGAACCACCCCTCGATGTCTGGCGCAGGGAAGGCGTCGGTCCCGGCGTATCGCTTGCGCCACATGGTGACGACGGGGCGCCGGACGCGCGCGATCATCGCCACGTCGGTCGCTGTGATGAGCATGCGCCCTCCCCTCGCCGCCCAGACTAGCGAGGGATGGCGCTACTTGTGCATGCGTGGCGATAACCCCTCTTATCAAACATTCCAGTGCATCCACCGACAGTGTCTTGGGATGGTGGAGTCACCGACAACCCGAAGGAGTCACCGTGACCACCACCCCCCAATGGCAGCCGCCGGTCGGACCCGCCGCATCGCAGCAGGCAGTGAGGCCGTGGTACCGCAAGAAGCGCATCATGATTCCCGCCGGCCTCCTGCTCATCACCGCCGACGGCGCCTGGACCATCGCCACCTCCTGACGGGCCCCCACAAACCGCCGTCGGCGAGTCACGTGATCTGGGGGACATGACTCGTCGGCGGCCCGAGCGGGCCGAGCCCACTGAGCGGCGGTTCTGGCGGCGTAGTCGCGACCATATCTGCCTCCCAAGAACTGGGTTGGGCCTGTCACGCGCTCGAAGCCCGCAGAGCGGCAGATCTGGCGGCGTAGTCGCCACCAGATCCGCCGCCCAAGGATCAGCCGCGGCGTGCCACCCTAGCGGGCCCGGTAGGGTGGAGGGTGCCAGCCAGCGGAGGGAGTCGGCCTTGACTACGTTCTTGATCATCGGAGCCGTCGGCCTCGCCTTGGTGACGCTCACGCTCCTCCTCGGCGACGTCGTCGACGGGGTGCTCGGGCTCGACGCCCTGGACAACGACCTGTTCTCCGTCTCGGTCCTTGCCGCTTTCATCGGCGCGTTCGGCTTCGGCGGCGCCCTGTCGCTGGCTCTGGTGCCCAACACCTTGCTGGCCGTGGTGGTGGGCGCGGGCATCGGCTCCACCGCCGCCTGGGGTGCCCTCTGGCTGACACGGCGGCTACGGGCCGGCGAGAACGCCGCCACCTTCCGCTCGGACTCCATGCTGGGCCACTCCGCGCGCGTCATCACCGCCATCCCGGCCGACGGCTACGGCGAGATCCACGTCGCTGTCGGCGGTCACGTGCGCAAGTTCAGCGCCACCGCCGGCCACCCCGTCGGGGAGGGCACGGAGGTCTGGATCTCGGCCATCGTCTCCCCGACCGCCGTCGAGGTCACCCCCAACGACAACTCCCCCACCCCCATCCCCTGACAGAAGGACCACCGTGCCACCACTCCTGATCCCCATCGTCGGGCTCGTCGCCCTCCTCATCCTCGTCTTCCTCCTCATCGCCAGCCGCTACAAGGTGGCCAAGCCCAACGAGGCCTTTCTCATCACAGGGCGGAAGGGCAAGGAGGTCCGCAACCCCGAGACGGGCCTGGTGTCCACGGACCTCAGCGGCCAGAAGGTCGTCATGGGCGGCGGGGTCTTCGTCGTCCCCTTCATCCAGCGCCTGCACGTGCTGGACCTGTCCTCGCGGCGGATCATGGTGACCATCCGCAACGCCGTGTCCGGCCAGGGGATCAAGCTCAACGTCGACGGCGTCGCCATCGTCAAGGTGGGCGGCAACGAGGACTCCATCCGCGCCGCCGCGCAGCGCTTCCTGACCCAGCAGGAGGAGATCGAGACCTTCACCCAGGAGACCCTGGCGGGCTCGCTGCGTTCCATTGTCGGCTCGCTGACCGTCGAGCAGATCATCCGCGACCGCGCCGCCTTCGCGCAGCGCGTCACCGACGAGTCCGAATCCTCCCTCACGGGCCAGGGGCTGGTGCTCGACACCTTCCAGATCCAGGACATCACCGATGACGGCACCTACCTGTCGGACCTCGGCCGGCCGGAGTCCGCCAAGCTCGGCCGGATGGCCGCCGTGGCCGAGGCGGAGGCACGTCGGGAGGCGGAGCAGGCTCAGATCGCGGCAGAGCAGGAGATCGCCATCGCCAACAGGGCGCTCGTGCTCAAGCAGGCGGAGATCCAGGCGGAGACCGACGCGGCCCGCGCGCAGGCCGCCGCCGCCGGCCCGCTCGCGCAGGCGGACCGCGACCAGTCGATCCTCATGGAACAGGAGAAGGTGGCCGTGGCCCAGGCCGCGCTCAAGGAACGTCAGCTCGACACCGAGGTCCGCCGGCCGGCGGACGCCGAGCGTTACCGCATCGAGACGGCGGCCGAGGCCCAGCGCAACGCGGCCATCTTCGAGGCCGACGCCCGCAAGGCGGCCTCCATCGCCAATGCCGAGGCCGAAGCGGAGAAGGCCCGCCTCAGCGGCGTGGGCGAGAAGTCGCGCCGTTCAGCGCTGGCGGAGGCCGAAGCCATCGAGGGAGCCCGCCGCGGTGAGGCCGAGAAGGCACGGCGCACCGCCGAGGCCGAGGCCCTCCGTGCCGAGGGTGAGGCCCAGGCCGCCTCTGTGCTGGCCGTCGGCCAGGCGGAGGCGGAAGCCATGGACAGGCGCGCCGAAGCGTTCGCGAACTACAACGACGCCGCCGTGCTCCAGATGCTGATCGAGGTGCTGCCTCAGATCGCGGAGAAGATCGCCGCGCCGATGGGCAACATCGAGACGCTCACGGTCCTCTCGACAGAGGGCGCGTCGGCGCTGCCCAAGGCCGTCTCCACCAACATGATGCAGACCCTGCAGATGGTCAAGGACACCACCGGCTTCGACCTGAACGCCGCCCTGGACCGCTTCGCGACGAAGGAGCCCACCGCCGTCGAGTGAGCGGTGCTTCCGACAGCGGAAGGTCAGGCCTCGAGGACCTGGGAGAGTGAGCTGGTCAGCGTGCGCCTCTCAGGCTTCGAGGCCGTTTCGCGCCATGTCAGCCGGCTCTGTCGGCCGAGGCGCGGGTCCGTGCAACAGGCCCAGCGCGATGCCGTCGAGGATGTCGGTCTCGCTGACCAGCACCGCGCCGCCGGGCACCCGGCGGGAGATCTCGTCGAGGATCAGGCCGCCGGCGCCCAGCACGGCGGCTCGCAGAGGATGCATGCAGGGCTCTGCCGCAGTCTCGGCCGCGGTCTGGCCCAACCAGCGGCCCACGGTCGCCTCAATGTCGGCGCGGGCGAGCAGCGTCTCGTGCACGGCCTGCCGGGAGTAGCTGTCCAGACCCAGGACCGAGGCCGCGACACTGGTGACGGTCCCGGCCACGCCGATGGCCGAGGCCAGCCCCGAGAAGTCGACGCCCGCGCCGTCGAGCAGCCCGCCGACGTAGGCCCGGGCCGCGGCGACCTCGTCGACGGTGGCCGGATCAGAGGGCATCAGGCGTTCCTTGACGCGCACCGCGCCGATGTCGAGGCTGATCGCGGACCGGATCGTCGGCCCCTGGTCGACGACGATCAGCTCCGTCGAGCCGCCGCCGATGTCGAACACGAGCGCGGGAGCGTCGGCGTGGACGCCGCTCAACACCCCCCTCGTGGAGAGCAGCGCCTCCTCGTCCCCCGAGATGACGTCCACCTCGACACCCAACCGCCCCCGCACGAGCGCCTCGAACGCGTCCCGGTTCGACACGTCGCGTGCCGCCGAGGTGGCCACGAACCGCACGTCCGTGGCGCCGTGGCGGGCGATGATCCCGGCGTACTCCTCGAAGATCACATCCGCGCGGCCGAGCGCGTCCGGATGGAACTCGCCCGTCGCGTCCACCCCTTGACCGAGCCGCGCGAGCCGGACCTCGCGGGCCAGTTCGACGACGTCGCCAGCCTCCGCGCGCAGGATCAGCAGGCGGATGGAGTTGGTGCCGCAGTCGATGGCAGCGACGGTGGTCATGCGTCCTCCGGGAGGCAGGGGGTGGTCCAGAAGTCGCCCAGCAGGGCGAGGGCCTCGTCACCGAGGGGGTTGACGCCCGGCCCGGCGGCGAGCGCGTGGCCGACGAGCACGTGCAGGCACTTCACGCGGGTGGGCATCCCTCCGGCGGAGATGCCGTCGATCTCCTCGACGTGGCCCAGCTCGGCCCGGTCCGCGAGGTAGGCCTCGTGGGCGGCGCGGTAGCGGGCGGCCAGGTCCTCGTCGACGGCGAGGCGCTCGGTCATCTCGGCCATCAGGCCGGAGGCCTCGAGGGTCGAGCAGCCCGCGACGGCGCGCTGGCAGGTGAGGTAGTACGTGGTGGGGAAGGGGGTGCCGGTGGGCAGGCGCGGGTGGGTCTTGACCACGCCGGGCCTGCCGCACGGGCAGCGCCAGGCCACGGCTGCGACGCCGCGCGGCTCGCGGCCGAGCTGCGCCTCGACCGCCGCGAGGTCCGCCTCGCTGGGCTCGATCATCGGTGCTCCTTCAGCTCTCGGGCTCGGGGGTGGGTGCGACGGTGCGGTCCGGATCCGCGGCCGGCGCCGGCTCCTCCAGTGGCGCGTCGGCCGCGGCGACCGATCCCCACATTCTCTCCCACCACAGCCCGGACGCGGCGTCGTCGCCGGTGTCGATGGTGGCGCCGTCGAGCGGCTGCCCGTCGGCGCCGATCACGCGGTAGCCCACCTCGCCGGGCATCACCCAACCGAGCCGGACCCGTGCCACCGAGCGCACGTACTGCGGGTCCTCCCAGCGGTTGAGCTTGTCCTCCAGCTCGGCGATCTGCTCCTGCTTGACCGCGATGTCCACCTTGACCGCCGCGATCTCCTGGGACTGCGCGAAGTAGACCCGCAGCGAGTGCGCCAGGACCAGGGCCAACCCGGCGATGACCACGCCGAGGACGGCCAGGCGCCACGTGGCGGACAGTGCCCGCTGGGCCCGCGGCACGATCCCCGGGCCGGCGTCCATGGCGGCCTGCACCTCGGGCTGGGCCAGTGGCTCGACGCGCGGGCGCTGGCTGCGCTCCCCCGGACGCGCAGTGGTCCGGGTCCGCGGAGTTCCGCGACCCGGACCACTGGTGGTCGGCTTGTTCCGAGGAGTCTGAGGCACTGATCCAGTGTGCCGGATCAGGCCACTAACTCAGCCCTTGAAACGCGGGAAGGCCGAACGGCCGGCGTAGAGCGCCGCCTCGTCCAGGTCGTCCTCGATGCGCAGCAGCTGGTTGTACTTGGCCACGCGGTCCGTGCGCGCGGGGGCGCCGGACTTGATCTGGCCGCAGCCGAGCGCGACGGCGAGGTCCGCGATGGTGACGTCCTCGGTCTCGCCCGAGCGGTGCGACATCATGGTGCGGTATCCGTTGCGGTGCGCCAGGTCGACGGCGTCGATGGTCTCCGACAGCGAGCCGATCTGGTTGACCTTGACCAGGAGCGCGTTGGCGGTGGCGGTGTCGATGCCGCGCTGCAGGCGGGTCACGTTGGTGACGAACAGGTCGTCGCCGACGATCTGCACCTTGTCGCCGAGGCGGTCGGTCATGGCCTTCCAGCCTTCCCAGTCCTCCTCGTTGAGCGGGTCCTCGATGGAGACCAGCGGGTAGGCGTCGACGAGCTCGGCGTAGTAGTCGATCATCTCGTCGGCCGTCTTGCTGGCGCCCTCGAAGGCGTAGCCGCCGTCCTTGTAGAACTCGGAGGCTGCGACGTCGAGCGCCAGGGCCACGTCTGCGCCGGGCTCGTAGCCGGCCTTCTTGATGGCCTCGAGGATCAGGTCCAGCGCGGCGCGGTTGGACTCGAGGTTGGGGGCGAAGCCGCCCTCGTCGCCGAGGCCGGTGTTGAGGCCCTTCTCCTTGAGGACGGCCTTGAGCGCGTGGTAGACGCTGGCGCCCATCTCGACGGCCTGAGCGAAGCTCTCGGCGCCGATGGGGGCGATCATGAACTCCTGGATGTCGACGTTGGAGTCGGCGTGCGACCCACCGTTGAGGATGTTCATCATCGGGACGGGCAGGATGTGGGCGTTGGGGCCGCCGACGTACTTGTACAGCGGCAGGCCGGCCTCTTCGGCGGCGGCGTGGGCGACGGCCAGGGACACGCCGAGGATGGCGTTGGCGCCCAGCTTGGCCTTGTTGTCGGTGCCGTCGAGCTCGAGCATGGCCATGTCGACCAGGCGCTGCTCGGAGGCATCGATGCCGATGATCTCCTCGCCGATGGCCTCGGTGACGTTCTGGACGGCCGTCAGCACGCCCTTGCCGCCGAAGCGGCCCTTGTCGCCGTCGCGGAGCTCAACGGCCTCAAAGGCGCCTGTGGAGGCACCCGACGGGACGGCGGCGCGGCCGCTCGCACCCGAATCAAGCTCGACCTCGACCTCGATGGTCGGGTTGCCTCGGGAATCGAGGATCTCGCGGGCCTGGATGAATTCGATGGATGCCATGTGCTCCCTTTCAAGAGTGGTTCTCTTTCGTGGCCCAGCCTAGTGGTTACACCGGACGGAAAGCAGGGGTGGGATGGCTTAACTCTCCGCGCTCCGGACGCGGTCCTCGAGCTCGCGCAGCGCCTGTCGTGCGGCGGCGTCGGCATCGATGCCCTGGGCCTGGGCCCTGGCCACGAGATCCAGGATCCCGCGTCCCACGCTCTCCTCGTCGAGGGGCTCGTCGGCCAGCTCCACCGCGACACCGTGGGATCGGCTCCGGGAGATGACCTTGTGGGCGCGGCCGATGACGCTGAGGGACTCCGCGATGCCCTCCAGGGCGGAGGAACGCCCCTTCTCCTCCCGCTTGCGCTGCTCCCACGTCTGCCACATGTCCGCGGGCACGTCCTCGTCGGCGAACACATGGGGATGGCGGCGCACGAGCTTGTCCGCGATGCCGCGGGCCACGTCCTCCAGGGTGAATCGGCCCTCGTCCTCGGCGATCCGGGCGTGGAAGTAGACCTGGAGCAGCAGGTCGCCCAGCTCCTCCTGGAGCTCGACGTCGTCTCCCGTCTCGACGGCGTCCACCACCTCGCACGCCTCCTCGATGAGGTGGTTGAGCAGGGATCGGTGGGTCTGCTCGGCGTCCCACGGGCACTTGACCCGCAGCTCCGCCATCACCTGGCGCAGCCGCTCGAGCTCAGAGGTCATCTGGTGGGAGGCGCTCAGGAGGGGATGACCGACATCGAGCCCGTGCCGGTGACGCCCTCGCCCGCCGGATCCCACTGGCCGTAGCGCGGGTTGAGATCGACGGGGACCGCCTCGAACATCTCCTGGAGCTTCGCGATGTCGGCGTCGTCGCCGAGCTTGGTGACGAGGATCTGCAGCTTCGACCCGGCTGCCGCGATCCTCGCGCACTCCGGGTCGTTCAGCGCGGGGCTCTCGCCGGCGGTCTCGCGCAGGACCGCGAGCGCCTCCTCGTCGGTCACGGTCTGGTCGAGCTCTGTGGCGATCTCCACGGCGACGGCGCCCAGGATCTCCGACATCACCAGCGTGCGGCGGTCCACCTGGTCAGGGCCGATCCCCACGGATTCGCACCCGGCGACGACCCGGTCCACCTGGGCCTCGGTGACGCGCGTGTCGCCCACCTGGACGGCGGTGCTCGGCATGGGGCTGCAGCCGGCGAACAGGGCCGCGGCGGCGACCAGCGGAACAACGCGCTTCAGCAACATGTGTGACCTCTCAGACAACTCTTCGTGCCGCTGGGGCACCGCGGTCAGCCTAGCGCATCGCCCTTCGAGACCCGGAGGGCGACGCCTGCTCACCCGAACAGCTGGCCCAGCAGCGTGGTGGCCCACTCGAGGTGGTCGCCGTCGGGCTTCGGGACCAGCATCTGGTCCTGGGCCGGCTTGAGCGACGCCCCCGGATACAGGCGCTGGAGCCGCACCTGCCGCGACTCCGGGAGGTGCACCGGCGAAAACCGCACCACCTTGCCCTGCGGCACGATCTCCTGGATGCCGTGCGCGCGGGCCAGCATGCGGAGGCGGGCCACGCCAAGCAGCGCCTCGACGGGGGCGGGCGGCTCGCCGTAGCGGTCCGCCATCTCGGCGCGCACGGCCGCCAGGTCGGACTCCGTGCGGATCTCGGCGATCTCCTTGTACATCTCCAACCGCAGCCGCTCCGAAGAGATGTAGTCCTCTGGCAGGTGGGCGTCGATGGGCAGCTCCACCCGCATCTGCGGCTCGGCCTCGGTGTCGTCGCCGCGGTAGCTGGCCACCGCCTCCCCCACCATGCGCAGGTACATGTCGAACCCGACGCCCTCGATGTGGCCGGACTGGTCCTCGCCGAGGAGGTTGCCGGCGCCGCGCAGCTCGAGGTCGCGCATGGCGATGGCCATGCCTGCCCCGAGGTCGGTGTTGGCCGCCATCGTGGCGAGGCGCTCGTGCGAGGTCTCCGTCAGCGTCTTGTCCGGTGGGTAGAGGAAGTACGCGTAGCCGCGCTCCCGGGACCGGCCGACGCGGCCGCGAAGCTGGTGGAGCTGCGACAGGCCGAGGGTGTCGGCGCGGTCGATGATGAGGGTGTTGGCCGTCTGGATGTTGAGGCCGGCCTCGATGATGGTGGTCGAGACCAGCACGTCGGCGCGCCGCTCCCAGAAGTCCAGCATCACCTGCTCCAGCCGCGACTCGCTCATCTGGCCGTGCGCGGTGACCACGCGCGCCTCCGGCACCAGCTCGCGCAGGTGCGCCGCCGTCTTTTCGATGGTCCCCACGCGGTTGTGCACGAAGAACACCTGGCCCTCACGGGCCAGCTCCCGCCGGATGGCGGCCTTCACCTGCGCGTCGTCGTGGGGGCCGGCGAACGTCAGCACCGGGTGGCGCTCCTCCGGCGGCGTGGCGATGACGCTCATCTCGCGGATGCCGGTGATCGCGATCTCGAGGGTGCGCGGGATGGGTGTGGCCGACATGGACAGCACGTCCACGTTGACCCGCATCGCCTTGAGGCGTTCCTTGTGCTCGACGCCGAAGCGCTGCTCCTCGTCGATGACCACCAGGCCGAGGTCCTTGAACTGGACCTCCTTGCCGAGGAGGCGATGGGTACCGATCACCACGTCGACGCGGCCGGTGGCCAGGCCGTCGATCACCTTCTTGGCCTCCGCGTCGGACTGGAAGCGCGAGAGCTGTGCCAGGTGCACGGGGAAGCCCGCGAACCGCGACGCGAACGTCTGGTAGTGCTGCGTCACCAGCAGAGTGGTGGGGACGAGAACGGCCACCTGCTTGCCGTCCTGCACCGCCTTGAACGCGGCCCTCACCGCGATCTCGGTCTTGCCGTAGCCCACGTCGCCGCAGATGAGGCGGTCCATGGGGACCAGCTTCTCCATGTCCGCCTTCACCTCGGTGATGGCCGAGAGCTGGTCCGGGGTCTCGACGAAGCTGAACGCGTCCTCCAGCTCGCGTTGCCACACGTTGTCCGGGCCGAACGCGTGGCCCTTGGTGGCCTGACGGGCGGCGTACAGCTTGATCAGCTCCGCGGAGATCTCGCGAACCGCGCTGCGGGCCTTGGCCTTGCGCTTGGTCCAGTCCGCGCCACCCATCTTGTCCAGGGTGGGCGACTCGGACCCGACGTAGCGGCTGAGCTGATCCAGTTGGTCCATCGGCACGTAGAGCCGGTCGCCGGGGTGGCCGCGCTTGCTGGGGGCGTACTCGACGACGAGGTAGTCCCGCATCGCCCCCTGCACCGTGCGCTGCACCAGCTCGACGAAGCGGCCCACGCCGTGCTGCTCATGGACGACGGGGTCCCCGGCCTTCAGCTCGAGCGGCTGGATGGTTGCCTTGCGGCGGACCGGGAGCTTGCGTTCGGCCTTGTCCGAGACCGTCTGGCCGGTGAGCTCGGCGGCGGTGATCACCTCGATCCGCGCCTCGTCGGCCCGCCATCCCTGCCTCAGCGTCGCCAGCACGACGGACACGCGCGCGGGTGTGGGCGCATCGGCGAGGTCGTCGACGGCGGCGGCGATGCCCGCCTCCTGGAGCACCTCGATCATCCGGGCGGCCAGGCCGCGGCCCTCGACGCAGAGGACCACTCCCCACCCGTCGGCCTGCTTCGCCGCGATGTGCCGCGTGGCCGCCTCGGTGTCGCCGCGGAAGGACTCGGTGGTGGTGACCTTGACGGTGCGGGAGTGGACCGAGCCGGCCTCATAGGTGTGCGGTTCGTCGCCGGCAGCGAACGGGGACATCGACCACCAGCGGTGCCCGATGCCCAGGGCGTGGTGCCGCACGTCGGCGAGGTTCCAGTAGGCGGAGGCGCCCAGGTCCACCGGCGACTTCCCGCCCCCTGCCGCGGCGGCCCAGCTGGCCTCCAGGAACTCCTGGCTGGTCTGCACCAGCTCAGCTGCGCGGGCACGGATGAGCTCGGGCGAGCTCGCCACCACCAGCGAGCCCTTCGGCAGCACGTCGACGAGCAGTTCCAGCCCGTCGACCAGCACCGGGGTGAGGGCCTCCATGCCCTCCACGGCCTGCCCCTCCGCGATCCGGCCCAGCATGTCGCCGAGTTCGGGGTGCTCGGCGGCCAGCCGCTTGGCGCGGGCGCGCACCCCCGTGGTGAGGAGCAGCTCGCGGCACGGCGGCGCCACCACGGAGTCCACCTTCTCACCCGTCGAGCGCTGGTCCGCGACGGTGAAGAACCGGATCTCCTCCACCTCGTCGCCGAAGAAGTCGATGCGGACGGGGTGCTCCGCCGTGGGCGGGAAGACGTCGACGATTCCGCCGCGCACCGCGAACTCGCCGCGACGCTCCACCAGGTCCACCCGGTTGTAGGCGGCGCCGCTCAGGTCCGCCAGGAGGGTGGACAGGGGGTACTCCTCCCCCACCGCGAGCCGAACCGGCGCCATGTCCGCCAGCCCCTTCACCTGGGGCTGGAGGACCGAGCGGATGGGGGCCACGACGACGCTCGGCACGGGTTCGCCCGCCTGGCCGGAGAGGCGGCGCAGCACCGCGAGCCGGCGCCCGACGGTGTCGGCTCGGGGGGAGAGTCGTTCGTGGGGCAGCGTCTCCCAGGCCGGGTAGTAGGCCACCGCGTCCTCGCCGAGCAGGCCGGCGAGCTCGGCGGTCACCTGCTCGGCCTCGCGATACGTGGAGGTGATGAGCAGGACGGTGCGTCCGGACTCCTCCGCGATGGCCGCGGTCAGGAGCGGGAAGAAGGGTGGGACGGCGGTGACGTCGAGCGTGGTGACGCCGGAGCGGCGCGCGTCCGCGAGTGTCGCGGCGAGCGCGTGGTCCTGTTCGAGTGCGCGCAGCAGTCCGGGGAACTTCACTTCGACATCCTTCCACGTGCTTCAACGAAGCCCGGCCCGGCGGTGGCTCAGGAGTTGAAGCGGTTCTGGGTGGCCACGAGGCCCTCGCGGACCAGCAGCTCGACGGCATCGGCCGCCACCGCGGCGTCGACCCGCATGCCCTCCAGGTCCGCGGGCTTCATCTTCGCCAGCACCCACGCCGCGGCGTCCTGTCTGCCGGGGGGCCGGCCGATCCCGACGCGGACGCGGTGGAAGTCCCCCGTGCCCAGGTGCGCCCGGATGGACTTCAGCCCGTTGTGGCCGTTGTCCCCGCCTCCGGTCTTGACCCGCAGGCGGCCGGCGTCCAGGTCCAGCTCGTCGTGGATCGCGATGACGTGGGACGGCTTGATCTTGTGGAACGCGGCGAGCGCCCGCACGGCCGAACCGGAGTCGTTCATGTAAGTGGTGGGCTTCGCGAGCACCAGCCTGATCGGCTCCGGGCCGGGCAGCGTGACGGTGGCGACCTCGGCCCGTTGCCGCGAGTTCAGGGAGAACGACGAACCGTAGCGGTCCGCGAGGTCCGCTACGGCCCAGTACCCGACGTTGTGCCGGGTGAACTCGTAGGCCGGGCCCGGGTTCCCGAGCCCGACCACGAGGAAGGTGGAATCGGTCACTCGGCCGCGGTGTCGTCCTCGGTGGCAGCCTCGGCGGAGCCCTCACCGAGGTCCTGGACCGGCGCCTGGGTGACGCTGACCACGACGACGTCGCCCTCGACGGCGGCCTCGACACCCTCGGGGAGGGCGATGTCGGCGACGCTCAGGTGCGAGCCGATGGCCATGTCCGCGATGGAGACGTGGAGCTCGTTGGGGATGTCGGTGGCCGGGGCCAGCACGGTCAGGCTGTTGAGCTCGTGGTTGACCAGCGCGCCGCGGACGGCCTCACCCGAGAACACCAGCGGCACGTCGACGGTGACCTTCTCGCCGGCCTTCACCAGCACGAGGTCGATGTGCTCGATGGAGTGCAGGATGGCGTGGCGCTGCACCTGCTTCGGCAGCGCGAGGAACGCCTTCTGGCCCTCGACGGTGATCTGGAGCAGCACGTTGGCCTGACGCAGCGCGAGGAAGGTTTCGCGGGCGGGGAGGGCCAGGTGCACGGGCTCGGTGCCGTGGCCGTAGAGGACAGCGGGCGTGGAGCCGGCGCGACGGAGGCGGCGCGATGCGCCCTTGCCGAACTCGGTGCGGGTGGTGGCGGTCAGGTTGACGTCTGCCATGAAAGACTCCTCAAGCTTGGATATCTGCGCGTGCGGGCGCCCAGCGAGGATTGGCTAGTCGATCACGGACCCCTGGGGGTCCCTCGCCAGGCAGCCCGTCAAGCTTACCCCAGCCGTCAGGGTCGGGCGAATCGGCCTCAGAGCACGAACTGGGTGGGGCGCGGGGCGTCGAAGCTCTTGTCGCCCCGGTACATCTCGACCGACTCGCGCAGCGCCTTGAGGAAGTAGGGCGGGAAGTCCATGCCCTTCTCGTTGGCCCACAGCAGCCTGGCCTCGAGGCGACCGATCTCGCGGGCGTAGATCTCTATCTCCGCGTCGATGCCCAGCTCGGCCATGACGCCGCCGAACTCCTTCTGGTAGTACTTCACGTAGTCCACCCCCACCATCGTGAAGGACTTGGACCTCAGCAGCCTCGTCACCTGCACCTGCCAGGGCTTGAGCTCCGCGTCCTGCACCATCTTCTCCGCGCTCATCCGGTAGAAGGCGAAGTGGCCGGGCTCCTGCTGCTTGATCGGGTGGATGATCGTCTCGACGATGGCCGACTCTCCCATGCGGGTCAGTTCCTTGATCAGCGACGAGTAGGCGAGCACCGCCTGCCGCTCGGTCGACGCCCCGGTCAGGTAGTAGAGCATGCGCGAGATGTCGTGGACGGGCTCCCAGTGCGCCAATGCTCCCAGGAGCTTCATCCGCAGCGGGATGGTCATGAACGGCGGCTGCGGCTCCATGCCCAGGTCACCCTGCAGCTGGTCCAGCAGATACCCGTGGGCCATCTCCTGGTCGTACCAGACGTCCTGGTAGAAGATCCGGTCCACCTCGCTCACGTTGGGCAGGAGGGTCAGCAGCTCAAGGACGTTGCGGTCCACCTCCAGCTCAACCCGGGCGAGGTAGTCGATGACGTGGGCGAACCTCGTCCGGACCGCCTCGGGGTCGCGCACGGTCCGGTCCACCGACCCCAGCCCGATCGGCGGATGCTTGTCCCCCAGCTGGAGCACGAAGCTCCTCAGCGAGGCCTCGGTGATCTTCGCGGCCATGGCACTCCTCCCCAGGTGATGGCTCCAGCATGGCGGATCGGCCCGCGTCGGGCACGTTCGCGTCCAGCGGGCGAACGACCTCTCAGCCCGTGAGAGCCGCCGTCGACGTCCGCTCGATCAGCTCAGGCCGGATCACGTGGCGGGTTGGCGGGCGTGTGGGGTCGGCCAGCTCGTCGAGCAGAATCGTGGCCGCCGCGGCACCCATCTCGTCGCCGTGCTGAGCGACGGTGGTGAGCGTCACCGGCCCGCCCCACACGTTGATGTTGGAGTCGCAGCCCATCACCAGCACGTCACCCGGCACCCGCACGCCCCCGGCGGCGAGGACCTGGATGATCGCCATGCCGGTCAGGTCGGCCACACAGATGACTCCGTCCGGGCGGCGCAAGAGCTGGCTGAACCCGTGGGTCATGGGCCTGGTCCTGGCCGGCCTGATCATCCCGCCCGCCGTCGTCCCCACCATCTGGGTGATGCAGACGCTCGGCATCTTCAAGACGCTGCCAGGCCTGATCCTCATCGAGGTGGCGTTCGGGCTGTCGTTCACCGTCCTCATGATGCGGGCGTTCATCGCCGGCATCCCCAAGGAGATCGATGAGGCGGCCATCGTCGACGGCGCAGGCCCGATGCGGCTGTTCTTCCAGGTGATCCTGCCGCTGCTTCGCGGCGTGATCGTCACCGTCGTGGTGGTGCAGTCCGTGTTCGTGTTCAACGACTTCCAGAACCCGCTCTACTTCCTCCCCGGGGACCAGAACGCGACGGTGCAGCTGACGCTCTTCAACTTCCAGAGCCAGTTCAACACCTCGTACAACCTGCTCTTCACCAACATCCTGCTCATCACCATTCCGCCGCTGATCATGTACATCTTCTTCCAGCGCCAGATCGTGGCCGGCATGACGGCGGGGGCGGTGAAGGGATGACCATCGCGACGGGGTCGCCGTCGCGGCGCCCTCGTCGTGAACGGCCCCGCGGGTTCTCGCGCGTACAGTATGCGCAGCCCCCGGAGACCGATCGGAGTGATGTGACCCCTCATCCGCGCCTCAGCATGCGTGACGTCGCCGACATGGCGCGGGTGTCGATCGGCACGGTCTCCAACGTGGTCAACAACCCCGAGCGCGTGCTTCCCGCCACACGGGAGCGCGTCGAGGAGGCCATCCGCACGCTCGGCTGGGCGCCCAACCAGCAGGCTCAGGCGCTGCGGGCGGGTAAGAGCAGGGTGATCGGCCTTGCCGTGATGGACGTGGCCAACCCGTTCTTCGCTGACGTCCTCCGCGGGGCCCAGGGTCGCCTGGAAGAGGCCGGCTACGCCGCCACGATCGGCGATTCCGACAACCGCCCGGAGCGCGAGGCCTCCGCGCTGCGCTCGTTCCGGGATCAACGGGTGCGAGGCGTCATCCTCGGCCCCATCGGCGCCACGCCCTCAGAGGTCGACTCCCTCCTGCAGACGCGCATCCCCACGGTGCTGGTGGACCGTGCTTCGGGCGGCGCGGGGTGCACCGTCGGCGTCGACGACGTCGCCGGCGGCAGGATCGCGGCCGAGCATCTCATCGCCCAAGGCCACACCGCACTCGCCTTCGTCGGGGGCCCCTCGACGCTGGCCCAGGTACGCGACCGGCGCCAGGGCGCCGAGGAGGCAGCCGCCGACGCCGGGGTGAGCCTTCTGGCCGTCTCCGTGGACGCCCTGGACTTCGCGTCGGGGAGGGCCGCGGCCGAGCAGCTGGCGCTGCTGCCCGCGGCCGAGCGCCCCACCGGGATCTTCTGCGCCAACGACATGATCGCCATCGGGCTGCTCCAGGGTCTGGTGGCGGCCAGGATCCGGGTGCCGCAGGACGTCGCCATCGTCGGCTACGACGACATCGACTTCGCCGCGGCGGCGGCCGTGCCCCTGTCGTCGGTGGCCCAGCCCCGGCGCGAGCTCGGCGCGACGGCGGCCGAGCTGCTGCTCCAGGAGATCCAGGACCAGGACGCGGGCCTGGCCCACGAACACCGCACCATCAGCTACACCCCCACCCTCGTCCCCCGCGCGTCCAGCGTGCCCTCATGAGCACGACACGCCGCCTGAGTCCGTCGTCGTGCCCCAGGAGAGCAACGACGAGTACTCGCGACGGCGTTTCGTGCACGGGGATCACGGCGAGACATTGACCCGTCACACACGAAGTTGTATCGTTTCAATCACACTCCCTGAAACGATTTAAAGCGCAAGGAGGCGCCTCATGATCAACACCATCAGCAAGCAACTCGAGGATCAGGTGATCGAGGTCCCGTCCTGGGCCTACGGCAACTCGGGAACCCGCTTCCGTGTGTTCGGCACCCCGGGCACGCCCCGCACCATCCAGGAGAAGCTGGCCGACGCCGCCCAGGTGAACAAGTTCACCGGGCTGTCGCCCAAGGTGGCCCTGCACTACCCGTGGGACAAGGTCGACGACTGGTCCGCACTGAAGGCCTATGCCGCTGATCTGGGCGTCGAGCTCGGCACCGTCAACTCCAACACCTTCCAGGACGAGGCGTACAAGTTCGGCAGCCTCGCCCACAACGACCCGAAGGTGCGTCAGATGGCGATCGACCACCACCTCGAGTGCCTCGAGATCATGACGGAGATCGGCTCGCAGGACCTCAAGATCTGGCTCGCCGACGGCACCAACTACCCCGGCCAGGGCGACATCCGCCGTCGTCAGGACTGGTTGGCGGATTCGCTGGCCACGATCTACAGCCAGCTCGGGGCCGAGCAGCGGCTGGTGCTGGAGTACAAGTTCTTCGAGCCGGCGTTCTACCACATGGACGTGCCGGACTGGGGCACGTCGTACGCCCACGTCAACGCGCTGGGCGAGCGGGCGCTGGTCTGCCTCGACACCGGCCACCACGCCCCGGGCACCAACATCGAGTTCATCGTGGCCCAGCTCCTGCGCCTGGGGAAGCTCGGCTCGTTCGACTTCAACTCGCGCTTCTACGCAGACGACGACCTGGTGGTGGGCGCGGCGGATCCGTTCCAGCTGTTCCGCATCCTGT
>JAPUEL010000029.1 GCA_027492545.1 Propionibacteriaceae bacterium | reverse complement strand
TGATGATCGGGCTGTTCTACTGGCTGGTCTTCCGCCCGAAGCGCGACGCCGCCCGCTGAGCGTTCCTGAGCCGGATCCGGGGGATCGGGCCGGTCGGGTCTACCGCCCTGTACGGGCGCCGTCGGCCTCGAGGTACTCGCGGACCACGTCGTCGAAGGATGGGGGCGCCGACAGCCCGAGGGCTTCCGCCCTCGGCGTCGAGAACTCCGCCGGCCACCCGCCGACGATCGCCTGGATCGCCGCGTCGGGGACCCAGTCGATGAGGCGGCTGGCCTCGGTTCCGCTCACCCGGTCCAGCGACTCCGCCATCTCGCGTGGGGTGGTGGAGAGGGCGGGGAGGTTCATCGCCGTGGTGCTGCCCCAGGTCCGGTCGTCGGTGGCGAGCGCGGTCATCAGGGCATCGAGGGTGAGGCGAGGCGAGGACAGGGCGATCGGTGTGGCCTCCGGGACGGGACAGGCGGCGCGGACGCCGGCGAGCGGCTCGCGGATGATGCCGGAGATGAAGCTCGACGCCGCCGCGTTGGGCCGTCCGGGGCGCACCGCCACCGTCATGAGCCGCACGCTCCGGCCCCGGATGAAGCCCTTCCTGGTGTAGTCGGCCACCAGTTGCTCGCCGATGAACTTCTGGATGCCGTAGCTGGACTGCGGGCGAGGGAGGGTGTCGTCGTCGATCGGCCCCACCGGCCCGATCGCCGGGTCGCTGCCGAAGACCGCGAGCGAGCTCGTGAAGAGGACCACCGGCGGCGCCGCCATCGCCCGGCAGCGCTCGAGGAGCAGCCTCAACGCGTCGAGGTTGGTGCGCATGCCCAGGTCGAAGTCGGCCTCCGCGGCGCCGCTGACGACGCCCGCCAGGTGGCACACGAGGTCGGCATCCTTCACGTGCCGCACCGTCTGATGGAGCTCGCCGGTCAGCGCACGCACCCGGGGGTCCGCCGCCAGCTCGGGAGGTGGATCGACGAGGTCGAGCAGTTGCAGGGATCCGACGGCCGACGGCGCGTCCCCGCCGACCCGCAGGTCGGGGGTTGCGAGCAGTCTCCTGGCCAGGGCGCCGCCGAGGAACCCGGCAGCCCCGGTGACGGCGACCCGCCAGCCGGTCACACGCTCCCCTCGTAGCCCGCGCCCGGGCCGGCCAACGCCTCGACGGCGACCTCGCGCTCCGTCGAGCCGCCGTCGTTCCTCGGCTCGGTCCAACCGACCAACGCCGAGCCGTCCCGAGGGGTGAAGGTCAGCCAGGCGCGGTCGTCTCCTGCCTCCCAGCCCAGCCGGAGCGAGCCGTCGCCGGCCGACCAGCTGAACTCGCCCCGGAAGGCGGGGTGCTGACTCCGCAGGCGCATGAGTGCCCGCAGCGCCACCACCACGGGACGCTCAAGGGCCGCGTCGACCTCGTCGTCGGTGAAGGTGTGGCGGTTGATGTCGCGGCCCACCCCGGTCCGCCGGAGCAGCTCCATGTCGTTGCTCCCCGCGAGGGCGCCGACGTAGTAGACCTGCGGCACGCCGGGCAGGAAGAACTGGACGGCCCGGGCGGCGAGGTAGTGGGCGTCGTCGCGGCCGAGGGCGTCGTAGAAGGTGCTGTTGACCTGGTAGAGGTCGAGGTTGGACGCTGCGGCGCCGGTGGCCTCCCGGCTCTGGCCGTCGGTCTTCGCGTGGATGGTGGTGACGAGGGCGTCGAGCTCCGCGGCGGTGAGCAGCCCCGCCCCGTCGGCTCGGGTCTTGTCCGGGCCCACGTCGATGACGCCGATGCCGTCGTGGGTGTCGAGCACCGTGACCGCGTTGGCGGGCCGGACCCGTAGCCATGCGAGCAGGGCGCCGTCGTCGCCGGTGTAGAGGGTGTGCAGCAGCAGGGGCGGGAGGGCGAAGTCGTAGACCCGATCGACCCGGGAGGCGATCTCGATCTGGGTGCGGTAGTGGGAGTGGATCTCGACGAGGACCTCGAGCCCCCGGGCGTGCGCCTCTGCGGTGAACCGGTCGATGAAGGCGAACGTCTCCGGGATCATGAAGCAGCTGGTCCCGGCGCGTTTGATGGCGTAGCCAGCCGCGTCGAGCCGGATCAGGCCCACGCCGCTGCGCCCGAGCTCGTCGAGGATGCCCATGAGGTAGCTCCAGCCGGACGGGCACTCGACGTCGATGTCGATCTGCTGGGGCGTGAAGGTGGTCCAGACGAGCCGGTTGGCGCCGGCGACCGGGATGGTCGTGAACGGCAGGCCCGGGCGGGGCCGGTAGATCGTCAGGAGGTCGGCCTCCGTCGCGCCATCGGGGAAGACGCGGTCGAAGGTGAGGAAGAGCTCCGCGGCGGGGGAGTCGTCGCCGCGCTCGACGAAGTCGCGGAAGGAGGCCGAGCCGGACGACACGTGGTTGACGATCACGTCCACGCAGGTGGAGAAGCGGCCGCTGATCTCGCGCAGGTCGTCCCAGGTGCCCAGCCGCGTGTCCGGCGTCGTGTGGTCCACGGGGTCGAAGCCCGCGTCGGCGCCGTCGTAGGGGGTGAAGAAGGGGAGGAAGTGGATGCCGGTCACGGCATCGCCGAAGACTCTCGCGACGGTGCCGGCGCTTCGCGTCAGGGTGCCGCCGAACCGGTCGGCATAGGTGATGAGCTGGACTCCGTTGGCGATCACTGCATTGCCTCCACCGGGCTCGCCCGGCGTCGAGGAGTGTCGCCGCCGATGCCCTGGCAACAGCATCCCAGCCCCCGGGCCGGTGCGTGCTGGAACGCTTCTGCTGCCGGTGAGTGCTGCGGTGCCATTGAGAGTTCAGGCAACAGGCACCCACAGCCCTCTCGATAAGCTTGACGCCGTTCGAGCTCAGTGAAGAGGTGCAGCTCATCGAGCTACACGCATGCATCAGACGCTAGCTGGTGTCGGGGGACCGCCTCACCGCGACCAGGCATCTCCCAAACGGCGGTGAACCTCATGACCGTCTGCGGGCTCGCCCCGTGCCAATGGCAGTTCCTAGCGTGGGGGATGAGTTGGCGGTGGGCACAGTCCCTAACGGTCAACGGACGGCACACACCGCGCGAGCGACTCTGCAGGCGTGGAGAGTCGCGCACCTGATGCACATAGAGCAAGATTAGTCAAGCTGTAGTACTCATGATTTTTCTCAGGAGCCGGTACGTTTGCCATGTACAACCAGCGTGCCGTGTGCCATACTCGATGCATGACGGAAAGTAGGGCGTATGGCGACGCACTTCGCGCTGCACATCAACAGGCGCGCATGTTGCGCGCTGAGGTGACGCGTACCCGAGAGCACCTGGCCAGTATCAGCGCCGCTCTGCAGCGTGTTGAGGACGTCATCGAGTCTCTCAACGCCCTGATGAATCCCGAATCCTCAGAAGAGAAGTTGCGGGCTCGCCTTCGCAACGACCGAGTCACCGCGAGTACGCCCAGTGAATCTAAGCCCCTTCCCATCTCGCGGGCGAGAATCATGAAGCACCTCGTTCAGGCCCTCGAGGCGGAGGAGCCGACCCAGGTGGAACTCATCATCAGGTGGCTCTTTGAGGCCCCGGCCGGCCTTATGCGCGAGGAGATTGAAGAGCGTTTCCGGCATGAGCGTGTGTCCGAAGGCTGGAAGGATTTCAAGAACTCAGTGAGTTCTGCACTCTGGCGCGCGGTACAACAAGGGTTGATCAAGCAGACGAACGAGGATCGCTTCCTGCTTCCGATCGCCGCCATCGACCGAGCAAAGATCGATCCTGAAAGGCGAAGTGCCCCCTAAAGAGCAATAGGGGTGGTGTCTTGAGAAGCTGGACGCAGTACACCACCCCCGGGCGTACGACAGGACTGGTACTCCTTCGTACGTCGCAGCTGGATTGCCAGTATCCCTGGAAGTGGGACGACCAGGCAGGGCCGCTCTTCGACCCCGATTCTGCCACGAGACGTCAAGGCCGAGCAAGTCCCCTGGGGCCAGCGCACATGCCTGGCCCCAGCCCTAGACCTCGAAGATTGGAATGAAACATGGCAGACAACTACCACGTGATGTACGACGCGAGCGGCGACCGCTGGGTAGGTAGGCGAGACGGCGCGAGCCGTGCCTCGGTGGTTGGCAGCACTCAGAAGGCTGTCGCGGATCAGACACGTGACCTGGCCCGGAAGGCGGGTGCGGAGCTCTTGACCCACCGCAAGGACAACAACCAGATCCGGGCGAAGGACAGCTACGGGAGCGACCCGCGAAGTTCTCGCGGCTGACCCCGAGAGACTAGGAGGACCCCCGGTGCCGGGCCCGATCGGCACCAGGGGCCACCCCTCAAGGCTCACATCCAACGAGAACGGCGAGTAGGTACGACATCACGCAGCAGCCAGCGTTACTCGCATGCCGGGGCCTGGGGGAGCTTTGCACCGCCAGCAAGTCGGTCTTTCATCTCCGAGGGATCTCGGTGACCAGAGCAGCCGTGTTAGTGACCTGTTCCAGAGCCGGTTCGAAGTGTTGAGCTACGCCTCTCCGTACCCCCGACACGTTGTGGACCCAGCTCCCGGATCGTCTCCAGCCCATGGACCTACTGTTGATTGTGCTGACTGCTACTGCGACGCTGGCCATCGCGGGTATCGGGAAGGCCTATTGGTGGGAACCTCAGCGTCCCGGGCAGATGATCCTGATGGCCCATAGCGATGGTCCCAATCTCGGCGCTCTTTGCCTTGTTCGGCATCGCAGTGCTCTATCCAGTTCTGAGTTCGGGAGGAACTCCCACCGGCCCCGAGAAGTACGACGACATGATTATTGGTAGTGTCGCCGGACTCATCGTCTTCGGCATCATTCTAGGCTTCCGAAGCTCAAGGCCAACTGGCTGACTCCTCCATGTGACAGCGCCTGCAGATTCGCCTCTCGCTGGGTTGCCGAGCGATGCGCTTGCCGTGCCTGCTGAACTGAGTGACTCATTCGCGCTGACGTCGAGAGTCTCTTTGGCTGCGAGGAAGTACCGCGCTCGTGATGGGCAGGACTCATGCCCAACCTCTTCATGTGGGTTGATTGCGCACCCTGATCTGGGACTTCAACGGTTTGCCTCACTTGCCTCCGTGTAGGTGCTCGTAGAGCATGGCTGGGAGCGCCTTCGACAGTTCGTTGTACAGGTCTTGGTCGCTGAAGATGTCGTAGACGAGCAGCGGGGTGCGATCGCGGACGCCCATCACCGCGTCGATGAACGCTTTGGGCAGCGCCGGCGATTCGCTGAACTGCTGCGCAGTGTTGACGCGAGCCTGGTTGGCGAGGGTCTCGTCGTGGGCGAGGTTGACGACGATGCTGGACATCGTGCCTGCGACGACACCGGGGCCGTACTTGTCGCCGAAGCGTTCGTTGAGTTTGGCGATGATCTCCTCGAGGGCGCTGCGGTGCTTCTCGTGGATGGTGCCGGAGCCGATGGCGGTGATCGGGTCCAGGCCCGGCCCCTCTGCGAGGGTGAGCGTGACGGAGTCGCCCTTGGCGATGGTGTAGCCGGTCAGCTTGACCTGGGAGATGTCGACCGGGTCCTCGATGGTCGCGGTCGACAGCCTGGGAAGGGTCCGGCGGAGGAAGAAGTGCAGCCGTGGCAGGTCGGTGTCCTCGAGGTTCCGGGCCTGGGAGATGAAGTCGTAGAACTTCACGAAACCGGCCGCGTCGGACTTGAACAGCTTCAGCTCGTCCATGCCCGACCTGTCGTCGTGGATGAATGCCTCCTGCCAGCGTTTGGTGAACCGCTTGACGGCGGGTTCCGTGGCTGCGTGGAGAGCGCTGTTGGACTCGACCCCGCCCGCGAGGGCGGCGTCGAAAGCCTGCTCGACCTCGGACCAGTGGTAGATGCCGGCGGAGTCGAGCTTGGTCTTGAGGTCGTAGACGAGGTTGGGGTCCGTCGTCGCCGTGAGCGTGGCCTTGCGGTAGTACGGCAGAAACGCCTCGAGGATCGCCTCGGGTTCGTTGACGAAGTCGAGCACGAACGTCTTGTCCTTGCCCGGGTAGGTGCGGTTGAGGCGCGACAGGGTCTGCACGGCCTGCACGCCGCCGAGCTTCTTGTCCACGTACATCGCCACCAGGCGCGGCTGGTCGAAGCCGGTTTGGAACTTCTCGGCCACGATCATCACGTTGTAGACCGCCGGCTTGAACGCCTCGGCCAGATCTGAGGTCCACACGCCGGGGTTCTGTGTCTTCTCGGTCAGGCCCTCGCCGACGTCGTCGGGGTCGTCGACGGTGCCGGAGAACGCCACCAGGGCCTTGACGTCCTGGATGTGGCCGTCGGCGAGGTAGGCGTCGAGGTACTTCTTCCACCGCACCGCCTCCTTGCGGGAGCCGGTGACCACCATGGCCTTGGCCTTGCCGTCCAGGAGGGGTTGGACGAAGGTGCGGAAGTGGTCGACGACGATCTTGACCTTCTGCGAGATGTTCGTCGGGTGCAGCCGCACGAACCGCACCAGCGCCTTCACCGCGGTGGACTCGTCGACCTCACCGGGGGCGTCGTAGTCCTGGCCGGGGTGCTGGAGCTGCCACGCCACCTTGTAGGGGGTGTAGTTGGTCAGCACGTCGAGGATGAACTCCTCCTCGATGGCCTGCTGCATCGAGTAGAGGTCGAACGGCTCCGGAAGTTCCCCGCCGTCGGGGATCCGCCCGAACAGTTCGAGGGTCTTGGCTTTCGGGGTGGCGGTGAACGCGAAGTACGAGATGTTCGGGGCGTGCGCGGTGACTTCCATGGCCCACTGCAGGTAGGCCTCGGCGTCCACGGGGGCTCCTTCGGCGACGGCGGCGAGCTCGTCGGGGGACAAGACCTTGGTCAGCGCGCCGGCGGTGGAGCCGGTCTGCGACGAGTGGGCCTCGTCGGCGATCACCGCGAACCGGCGCCCCTGCAGCTCCTTCTCGGTGCTGATCAGCTTGATCAGCGCCTCGAAGGTCTGGATGGTGACGATCACGATCTGCTTCCCGCCGGTCAGCGCAGCCGCGAGCTCCTTCGACTTCGAGTCACCGTCGGCGCGGGTGATCGACTTCACCACCCCCGCGTGGCGCTCGAACTGGCCGATCGCGTCCTGCAGCTGCTTGTCAAGCACCGTGCGGTCGGTCACCACGACGACGGTGTCGAACACCTTCGCGTTGCCCTCGTCGTGGAGTTGGGAGAGCTGGTGGGCGAGCCACGCGATCGAGTTGGTCTTGCCCGAACCGGCCGAATGCTGAATCAGGTACCTCTGCCCGGAGCCACTGGCACGAGCGTCCTCGACGAGGCGGGTCACTGCTCGCCACTGGTGGTAGCGGGGAAACAGGATCTTCTTTGAAGGGGTTGCCTTGCCCGTGTCGTGATCGACCTCGGTCTCGACCTGGGTGTGGATGAACGAGCCGATGATTCGCAGCCAGGTGTCGCGCTGCAGGATCTGCTCCCAGAAATACGACGACGCCGACCCATCCGGGTTCAGCGGGTTGCCCTTGCCCTGATCGCAGCCCCGGTTGAACGGCAGGAACCGCGTCTTCGGCCCGTCCAGCCGGGTGGTCATCGCCACCTCGGAGTTCGACACCGCGAAGTGCACCAGGGCGCGGCGGCCGTACCCGAACAGCGGCTCCCCGGCGGGGTTGCGGTCGAACTGGTACTGCTTCGTGGCGTTCGACAGGGCCTGCGTGAAGTCCGTCTTCAGCTCCACCGTCGCCACCGGCAGCCCGTTGACGAACAGGACGAGGTCCAGCGCCTTGTGCGGGTGTTTGGCCGAGTAGTGCACTTGCCGCATCACTCGCAGGCGCATCTTCGCGTAGTGCTGGAGCGTGTCGGGGTTGATCGACGTGGCGGGGCGGAACTGCGCCATCCTCACCTTCACCGTGCCACCCGTCGGGGGCACGACGCTGAGCCCGCCGCGCAGCACCTGGAGGGTGCCGCCGTTCTTGAACGGATCGTTGTCCAGCGCGTTCGCCAGGCGCTTCAGGAGCAGCGCCTTCGATGCCTCCTGCCGCAACTGGCTGTCAGCCGGCCGAACGACCTTCGCGAACTCGGCCGGTTGGGTGTCCTCGATCCAGCCCATCACGTCATCGGGGAACAGCGCCAGCGCCCGGTCGTAGCCCGCGTCTGTTGGTGAGTACAGCCAGCCGTTCGCCGCCAGGTGCTCGGCGATCTCCGTCTCCAGCACCGATTCCAGATGCGCCCCAGCCACGCCGCTCATGCGCTCACCCCCACGTCGATCCTGCCCGTCACCGCCGCAGAAATCAGCGCCGCGCGCCGCTCACGCGCAAGATCGATGCCTCGATTTGCGGCTACGACCGCTCTATCGACGTCCGCCACCGCCTCCTCAAGATAAGCTGCGATCCGCGCGCGTTCCTTGGCGGGCGGCATGGCGAACTGCAACATGTGCAGCGTTCCCGAAGTGAGCTGATTAATTGTCGTGGTCGCATATGATCCGACACTAGACCTGAAGATTGTCGAGTTCAGAACCCACCGCAAATAGTCGTTGACGGGGGTCCGAAGGACCGTCATAAATGCGCCCCAAGTATGCCCAACCACACGCTCAGTTGCCACGGCGTTCTTGCCAACCAAGCGCGCGCTCCCATTCCGGGCGCATATCACGATGTCGCCCAGTCTCAGCTTCAACGCTGGTGGGATCGCAGTAGCGACGTGGACCGTGTCCCCGAAGTCGAGCCTATTGTTCTGGATGTTACCTGCACGCAAGACAAGGGTGCCGCCATCAGCCTCGTCGCAGAGATCATCCGGAGCGTAGGTGAGCCCGATGATCGCCCGCCCGACATCGCGAACTCGGCGCACCGACCAAGAAATGGGGATTTGACCCAGCGTCGGCACACCGCTATCAAACAACTCGGCATCCCCATCGATGCCACGGGTCACAGCACGTGAGATGACGGCGTCACGGCGCTCGGCGAGGAGAGTGACGAGTTCTTCGTTCTTTGCGATGAACGCGTCGATCTGGGCCGTCTCCCGATCCAGGAAGTCCGCAATCTCATGTTGCGCACACTGCGGCGGGGATGGAACCGGTATCTCGCCCAGTGAGTTGCTGGACAGCTCGATGAACGTGGTCCCCAGGCCCCTTGTGGCCATCTCCTCGCGAGCCGCAATCAGGGCGTACGCCAGGAACCGTGGGTCTTGTCCGGATACTGGCACAAGCGCTCGACACCCTTGGTTGAACGCCAGGGGAGATGAGACCCGCCCAATGTGGCCGATCGGGGCGCGCGTTGAGAGGATCACGCTCCCCTCCGGTGCGCGGGTTGAGTGAGCTAGACCCCTCTCGGTAATTGATCGGGTTACGGCCTGGATGGGGCGGCCATCCAGACCATTGAGGTCTGGGGGAGTGACGAAGGGAATGTTGCCGTCCCACATGTCAGGATCACCTGATGGAGGTGTCCCTCCGTTAAGAATCCGGGCTGCTCGCCGCAGCCTGACTCGCTCAAATGTCATCGCTCTACCTCGGTGAGCATGGCGCGGAGGTCGTTCATGACGGCTTCGAGGTCGCGGTCGATCTCTTCCAGAGACCGCGGCGGGACATACCTGTAGAAGTGGCGGGTGAACGGGATCTCCGCGCCCTCCTTGGTCTTCGAATGGTCGATCCAGGCGTCGGCGGCGTAGGGCAGCAGCTCGCGCTGAAGATACTCGTCGACGTCTTGGTCCCAGGGAACGTTCTCGGTGTCACGCAGCGACGTGTCGGGCTCGGGGTTGCCCGCGGAATCGGTGCACACGTCCGCCGCGTCGTCCTGCACTCCGAGCGCGGCGATGACGGCCTTGAGGGCCGGTGCGGCGAGCTTCAGCTTTTGGGTCGCGGTGGCCGCCTTGAGAGCCTGCTGGAACTGGCCGCGGTTGGTCCACACCTCGTCGTCGCCCAGCGCTTCGAGCGAGGCGCGGAGGCTCGCGGCGTCGCCGTCGGTGAGCTTCTGGACGGGCTTGGCCTCGAAGACAGCCTCGATGGCGTCTGGGGTGGCCTGCCAGCGGAGCTTCAGCGGGCGCTCGACGGTGATGGTGCGGTAGAGGAAGTCCTCGTTGCGGAAGATCTTCGAGTGCTCGCCGTCGGAGAAGCCGGCGTAGAGGGAGACGATGCGATCGATGTCGGCTGCGGTGAGTTCGTTGCGCTTGGAGCCCAGACCCTTGCGGAGCTTGCCGTAGAACTCGCGGGCGTCGATGAGCTGGACCGTGCCCTCGCGCTCGGGGGCCTTGCGGTTGGTGAGGATCCAGATGTAGGTGGAGATGCCGGTGTTGTAGAACATGTCCTTCGGCAGACCGATGATGGCCTCGACGAGGTCGTTGTCGAGGAGCCACTTGCGGATGTTGGACTCTCCGCCGCCGGCGCCGCCGGAGAACAGCGGCGAACCGTTGAGGACGATGGCCATGCGGGAGCCGCCGTAGGCGGGTCTGCGCATCTTCGACACGAGGTGGAGCAGGAACAGCATCGCGCCGTCGGACACCGCGGGGGTGCCTGGGCCGAAGCGGCCGACGAAGCCCAGCGTCTTGTGTTCGTTGTCGACGACGTCGCGCTGGTCCTTCCAGTCGACCCCGAAGGGCGGATTGGAAAGGGCGTAGTCGAACTTCTTGTCGGGGAAGTGGTCCTCGGTGAGGGTGTCGCCGAGGCGGATGTTGCCGACGTCCTGGCCCTTGATGACCATGTCGGCCTTGCAGATGGCGTAGGAGGAGTCGTTGTAGTCCTGCCCGTAGAGGGCCAGCTGGATGTCAGGGTTCATGCCGCGGAGGTGCTCCTCGGCGACCGAGAGCATGCCGCCGGTGCCGGCGGTGGGGTCGTAGATCGAGCGCACGACGCCGGGCTTGGACAGGGCGGCGTCGTCGGTGGCGAACAGCAGCTGCACCATGAGCGAGATGACCTCGCGCGGGGTGTAGTGGTCGCCGGCGGTCTCGTTGGAGCGCTCGTTGGCCCACCGGATGAGTTCCTCGAACACCAGGCCCATCTGGATGTTGGAGACCGTTCTGGGGTGGAAGTCCGCCTGGGCGAACTTCTCCGTGACGGCGAACAGCTTGTTCTTGTCGGCCAGCTTGTCCAGAGTCTTGTCGAAGTCAAAGCGGTCGAAGATGTCCCGCACATTGGGGGAGAACCCGGCGATGTAGGCGGCGATATTCGGGCGCAGGTCCTGGGGGTCTGCGACGAGCTTGGCAAAGTCGAACGGGCTCGTGTTGTAGAACTGGCGTCCCGAAGCCGCGGTGAGCTTCACGTCGCGGAGCATCTCGGGGAGCCCCTCCGCGTCGGGTGCCGCGGCTAGGACCGCGGGCTTGGTTGCGGCCAGGACGGCGTCCAGGCGGCGTAGCACTGTGAAAGGGAGCACCACCGATCCGTACTCGGATGGCTTGAACGGGCCTCGCAGTGACTCGGCGATGTTCCAGATGAACGAGACGTGATTCACCACGAGGGGGTACTCCTACGACGCTGCGGCTTCGGTCCGCGCATGGACGCGCGGGCTTCCATCTTGGCGCACCGGGCGCCCACCGGGCCGCGGACCCACCGGTGGCGCGTGAGTCGGCCAGCCGCCTCGGGTCCCTGGGGAGCTCGCGTGGCTTCGACACACGCTGCGCCGCTTCGCGGCTTGGCGTGGCTCACCCAGCGGGGGGCGGCTTGGCCTGGCTCACCCAGCGGTGAGGTGCCTCACCCGGCGGGAGCGGGCGTCAGCCCAGGGCGATGTCCAGGGCCCGCCAGTCGACGCCCGCCGGGGCGAGGGCCAGGACCGAGGCCAGCAGGCCCTGCCGCGACACTCGAACCGCCGGGTCCTCCGCGTTGACGAGGATGTCGGTGAAGAACCGGTCCGCGGCAGCCACCACGTCTGCCGTGCGGTCCAGCAGCGCGGGGATCGACGCGTCCGCGGTGCCTGCCGGGACCGCCTCCACCGCCGTCCGCAGTTCCACCTCGGCCGGCTCGGTCAGCAGGGCCGCGTCGTAGGCGGCCCCCGTGCCCGCGGGCAGAATGCGCCCGATCCGCACCAGGGTCGCGACCAGGGCCTTCAGGCGCGGGTCGGCCTGGGTGTCGTTGAGCTCGCCCAGAATCCGCGCGGCACGCCCGGGCGCGTCGGCCGCAGGCAGGATGGCCGCGACAAGATCAGCCGGCGTGCCCTCGTCACGCAGCAGCTGCGCGAACCGGCCGACGGTGAACTCGAGGGCTGCGTCGACGGCGTCCACCGCGACATCGATGCCCTGCGCGGCCAGCCGCGCCACCGCGGCCTCCAGGCCGGCGCGCACGGTCAGGCTCTCCAGAGGCGTGCCCGCCGACTCACGGAGGATCCGCACCACGCCCAGCGCGGCGCGGCGCAGGCCGAACGGGTCCGACGAGCCCGTCGGCTTGGCGCCGAGCGCGAACATCGCGGCCAGGAGATCGAAGCGGTCGCCCAGCGCCAACAGCGCGCCGGGCACGGACGCCGGCACGGGGTCGGCGGAGGTGTGCGGCTGCTCCATCTCGTACAGCGCGTCCGCCACGGCCTGCGTCTCGCCCTTGCGGACGGCGTACTCGCGCGCGATGAACCCTGCCAGCGAGCTCATCTCCACCACCATCTGGGTGGCCAGGTCGAACTTGGCGAGCTGCCCGGCGCGGGTCAGCGTCGTGCGGTCCTCGCCGGCCAGGCCGACGCGGTCCGCCAGGCTGGCCGCGACATCGGCGATCCGCCGCGCCCGCGCGCCCACCGAGCCCAGCCGCTCCTCGAAGGTCAGCTTGTCCAGGCCGGGCACGAAGCCGTCCACATCCGCCGCCTCGAGGTCGGCGTTCCAGAAGAACAGCGCGTCCTCGTAGCGGGCCCGGATGACGGACTCGTTGCCGGCCCGGACGGTGGCGTCGTCGCACAGGCCGTTGGCCATGGTGACGAAGTGCGGGGCGAGGGCGCCGTCGCGGAACACCGGCAGGTAGCGCTGGTGCTTGCGCATGACGGCGGTGAGGATCCGCTCGGGGAGCTCGAGGTAGCGCTCGTCGAAGTGGCCGAGCACCCCGCGGGGGTCCTCCACCAGGTTGGTGATCTCGTCGATCACCGCCCCCTCGGCCTCGACGTCGACGGTGCCGCCCACGCCGTCAGCCAGCGCGACGGCCTGCTCGACGACGGCGGCGCGACGCTCAGCGGTGGACAGCGTGATCGCGCCCGAGGCGATGGTGGGGAGCAGGTCGGCGGCCGAGGCCACCTCCACCCAGCCGACGCGCGCGCCGTCGGAGCGGGTGCCGGACTCCTCGCCGGCCACGGCCCGCTGGAGGTAGGTGGTGCGGCCGGCGGTCAGACCTGAGACGGTGGAGGGCACGACGGTGTCGCCCCAGAGTGCCACGATCCAGCGGATGGCTCGGGAGAACGAGAGGGAGGGGTCGCTCCAGCGCATGTTCTTCTCGGCGCGCAGGCCGGAGACGATGTCCGTCAGCGCCTCGCCCGCCACGTCGAGCACGTGCCGGCCGGCGACGGTCGCGGCTACGGCGGCGTGCTCCTGACCGCCGATCTCCGCGCGCACCACCTGCGCTGCCTCCACGCCCTGGCCGCGCATGAAGCCCTGCAGCGCCTTGGTCGGGTTGCCGTCGGCGTCGAACGCGGCGGACCACTTCGGGCCCTTGCGCAGCTGCTCGGCGTCCGGCTCCTGGGCGCCCACGCCCTCCACCACGGCGACGATCCGGCGCGGCGTGCCCTCCACCGTCACGCTGCCGTACTCGAGCCGGGTGGCGGCCAGCTTGGCCGTCAGCGCCTCACGCACCGCCTCGACGGTCTGGGGGACCACGTGCGGCGGCAGTTCCTCGACGCCGATCTCGAAGGCGAGTGTCTGCGGGGTCGTGGCCGGTTCCAGGGGTTTCGACACGGGCGCTCGTTCCTCGCGGCCCGGCTCAACCAGCGGAACTTCCGCGGCCTCGCGCATCAGCGGGAAGCCCAGCTCCTCGCGGCGCTCGATCCACAGGACCGCGGTGTCGCGCATGAGGCGGCGCATCGTCGCGAAGGCCTTGGCCCGCTCCGTGGTGGAGATGGCGCCCCGGGCGTCCAGCACGTTGAACGCGTGGCTGGACTTGAGGATGTAGCCGTGCGCGGGCACCGGGAGCCGGGCCTCGACCATGCGGGTGGCCTCGCCGACGTAGGTCTCGTACAGGCGACGGTTGGCCTCCACGTCCGCGTCGTCGAGGTAGTACCGGCTCATCTCGTACTCCTGCTGCCCGAAGGCCTCGCCATACGTGACGGGCCGGCCGTCCGAGGCGACGGAGTACACGATGTCCTTGAAGTGCGTCACGCCCTGCTGCGCCATGAGGATGCGCTCCACGCCGTAGGTGAGCTCCACCGGGACAGGGTCCAGGTTCTGCCCGCCCACCTGCTGGAAGTACGTGAACTGCGTGATCTCCATGCCGTCGAGCCACACCTCCCAGCCGAGGCCCCAGGCGCCGATGGCCGGCTGCTGCCAGTTGTCCTCCACGAAGCGCACGTCGTGCTTCGACAGGTCGATGCCGAGCGCCTCCAGCGAGCCCAGATACAGCTCCTGCGGGTTGCCGGGCTCCGGCTTGAGGATCACCTGGAACTGGGTGTGCATCTGCAGCCGGTTGGGGTTCTCGCCATAGCGCGAGTCGTCCGGGCGCACCGACGGCTCCACGTAGGCCACGTCCCACGGCTCAGGCCCGAGCACCCGCAGCACCGTGGCCGGGTTCATCGTGCCCGCCCCCACCTCCGTGTTGAACGGCTGCCACGTGAGGCAGCCCTTCGAGGTCCAGTAGTCGGAGAGGCGGCGCAGGGCGTCTTGCATGGTCAGCACCCCAGCAGGTTACCCAGTTCTGCCGCGCGGCGCCCACCCGCCTATGGGATGCTGGGGCGGACTCACGGAGGTGCTAGCCACATGAAGATCCTGATCCCCAGCACGTACAGCGGCCCGGTGCCGGTGATCGACGACGCGCAGGTCGTCCTGGTCGACGGCACGCGCCCCGTCCCCCCGGAACACCTCGACGCCGAGGTCCTGGTGGTGTGGGGCCAGCCCGACGACGTGCTGAAGGATGCGGCCCGCCGCATGACCCGGCTGCAGCTCGTCCAGGGACTGGCGGCCGGCCCGGACAACGTGGTGGCCGCCGGGTTCGCCGACGACGTGCGGCTGGCCAGCGGCGTCGGCCTGCACGACGGGCCCGTGGCCGAGCACGCCATGGCGCTGACGCTCTCGCTGGTGCGGATGCTGCCCCTGGCCATGCGTCAGCAGCGGGAGCACCTGTGGGACGACGAACTCGGCGGGGCCATGCTGGAGCGCGCCCACGACGGCCGGGTCATCACGCTCGACGGAGCCAACGTGACCATCTGGGGCTTCGGCTCGATCGCCTCGCGACTGGCGCCGCTCCTGCGCGCCATGGGCGCCTGGGTGACCGGAGTGGCACGCTCGGCCGGGCCGCGCCACGGGTTCGACGTGGTCGACGAGGACGCGCTCGGGTCGGTGCTCGCGGAGACCGACGTGCTCATCATGGTGCTGCCGAGGCACCACAGCACCCACGCTGCGCTCAACCCCGAGCGGCTGGCCCAGCTGAAGCCGTCGGCGCTGGTGGTCAACGTGGGCCGTGGCACCACCGTCGACGAGGACGCCCTGCTGGCCGCCGTCAGGAGTGGGCGGGTGGCCGCTGCGGCGCTGGACGTGACGGTCGTGGAGCCGCTGCCGGCGTCGTCGCCGCTGTGGGACGAGCCGAACGTGTTGATCACCCCGCACGTCGCCAGCGGCCGGCCCCAGCAGGCGGACCGCCTGATCGAACACAACGTGGCCGCGCTGCGCCACGAGGGGGACCTGCTCAACCTGCTGGCCCGCTGACGCTTTGGCAGCCGCCGGGCCGAGGCGTCAGGATTGAGCCATGGCCCAACCCCGCGTCGACCTCACGAAGTTCGCCTGGTTGTCGATCGCGGCTGCGCTCGTCACCATCGGCCTCAAGACCGCCGCCTGGCTGATCACCGGATCCGTGGGCCTGCTGTCCGACGCCGCCGAGTCCGTGGTCAACCTGGTGGCGGCGGTGGTGGCGCTGTTCGCGTTGAGGGTCGCGGCCAGGCCGGCGGACAAGAACCACCACTTCGGGCACTCGAAGGCGGAGTACTTCTCCTCGGCCATCGAGGGCGTGATGATCTTCGTCGCGGCCGTGGTGATCGTCGCGTTCGCCGTCGAGCGCCTCATCTTCCCCCGGCCCCTGGAGGAGATCGGGGTGGGCCTGCTCATCACCGTCGGTGCCTCGGTGATCAACGGCGGCGTGGCCCTGGTGCTCCTGGGAGCCGGCGCCAAGTACAACTCCATCACGCTGCGCGCCGACGGCCACCACCTCATGACCGACGTCATCACCTCGGCCGGTGTGGTGGTGGGCATCGGCCTGGTGTGGATCACCGGCTGGAACTGGCTGGACCCCGTCGTCGCACTCCTCGTGGGAATCAACATCCTCTGGACCGGGTGGCGCCTGGTGTCGGAGTCCGCCTCCGGGCTGATGGACGAGTCCCTGCCGAAGGAGGAGAACGCGCGGCTGCGGGGAATCCTCGCCGAGCACGAGACCGAGGAGATCAAGTTCCACGCCTTCCGCACCCGCATCTCCGGGGCGCGGGCGTTCATGGAGTTCCACATGCTGGTGCCTGGGGCGTGGTCCGTGCAGCGGGGCCACGACGCGATGGAGGACCTGATCGACCTCATCCAGGAGGAGTTCTCCGAGCTGCGCGTCATCGGCCACCTCGAGCCCATCGAGGATCCCCGCAGCTACGAGGACATCCACATCGACTGAGCCGCGGGCTACCCCGCGAGCCGGTGCACGTGCTCGTGGATGATCTCCCAGACCGCCTCGTCGCGCATGGGCCGGAAGTGGCCGGGGGACTCGAGGTCGACGTTGGTGGCGCCCGCCAGGTGCGAACCGTCCGGGATCACCTGGTCCCAGGCGGGCGAGAGCGACACGATGTGCGCGTTGACGGCCACCTCGTCGGACAGCCGGCGCAGCACCGCGTTGCCGGGCGAGAACAGCCCCAGGGGGGACCGCGCCACCAGCCGGTGCAGCGGCTTGCCCATCGACGAGCCACCGAAGGGGGTGGCCACCGCGACGAGGCCGAGGGCCACGGCGTCCTCGCCCTGGCGGCTGAGCACCGCCTTCCCGATCAGCCCGCCCTTGGAGTGCGCCACGAGCACCGCGCCGGTCACGCCCCGGGCGCGCAGGATCTCCAGGCAGTGATCCGCCGAGTGGTCGAGGTCTCCCAGGTTCCAGCCGAGCCCCTCGACGAACTCCACCCGGTGCCCGTGGCGGCCCAGCCAGCGGGCGAGCGGGGCCAGGTAGCTCCACGGCTCGAGGATCCCCGGAATCAGCACCACCGGGACCTGACCGCAACCCTTGTTCCCGCCCTCGCCCTCGGGCATGCGCCAGCGGAATCGGCGCCACAGGGCTGCTGCCATGTCGCGGCCGGCCACGGCCCAGTCCGCCACCTCGTGCCAGGCTCGCGAGAGGGGGCCCGACGGGGAGAGGGCGCTCACCGGCGGTAGGCGGGGCGGCCGGGGCGGGTGACAAGCGTGGACGCGGCCCCCGCGAGCCCGGGGTACTCGGCCAGGTAGCGCTCCAGCCAGGAGGCCGCGAACGCGTCGGCGTCGACGGTGGGGACCAGCGCCCAGACCGATCCCCCGAACCCCGCGCCGAAGCCCGAGGCGGCCGGCGCGCCGAGCTCGCGCGCGAGCGACTGCAGGCGGTTGGTCTCGGGGATCTGGTTGCCCAGCGCCTGGTCGGCGGTGCGATGCGACAGCTCGGCGGCGCGCCCGAAGGCCTCGACGTCTCCGTTCTGCAGCGCGACGACGGCGTCGGCGATCGCCCGGCGCTCGGTGACGAACGCCGTCAGCCGGTCCGCCAGCCAGTCGTCGTCCTCGGAGACGGCCTCCAGGCCCAGGAGGGCGTCCTCGCTGCTGTCCAGCGCCTCGGCCAGCGTGGCGTCGGAGCGGCCGGTGGCCGAGTTCCACACCTCGACGAGCTCGCGGGCCAGCTGCGAGGCCTCGTTGTAGGAGGCCAGCGCGGCGCCGGTCTTCTCGGCCAGCACGCCCGAGACCGCCACCACGAAGGACCAGCCCGCGGGCATCGGGACCGTCCGCCGCTCCTCGATGGGGCAGAACGTGAACTCGGTCAGCTGCCCCTCGCGGCAGCACAGCATGGCGGTGTGGTCCTCCGAGCCGCCGAAGGTGCCCACCCCGCGCCGCCCCTCCAACGACCCGAAGCTCAGCCCGTTCTCCATCGTGGCGAGGTATCCCGCCAGGTCGATGTCGCCGTCGATGTCGGCCCGCCACTGGGCGCGCTCGCGCAGCCCGTTGTGGTCGATCAGGGCCAGCGCCACGGCCACGACCAGCGCCGACGACGAGCTCATGCCCGAGGCCAACGGCAGGTCCGACTCCACGCTCAGCCGGGCCGGGCGCAGCTCCCCGAAGTTGAGGTGGAGCCGGTCCAGCACGGACTGCACGTAGTGGCCCCAGTGCCCAGCCGGGAGGCCGGGGTCCACGCCGGGCCGCAGCTCCAGGCGGCCGGGCAGCGCCGCGGACTCCACGACGATCGCGTCCGCCCCGTCGGTGAGGTCGACGACGACGCCGCGGTCCACGGCGGCGAGCAGGGAGGGTCCGCCGGCGTAGTCGGTGTGCTTGCCCAGGACCTCGAGGCGGCCGGGCACGAACCACCTCACAGGAGTGCCTCGCGTCCCCCGAGCGCCTCCATGACCGACGCGATGTCGCCACGGTTGGACATGTCCAGCACGCCGACGGAGGCCCGCACCACCCGGTACGGGTCGCCGTCGGCGATGGCCCGGCGCACGGCGTCGGTGATCTCGTACTCGCCGCGGGCCGACGGCTCGATGGCGCGGGCGGCGTCGAAGATGGCCGGCGAACACAGCCAGCAGTTCATCGAGACCACGGCGGAGTCGCCCAGCCGCGCGACGGTGGCCGCGTCGGGCTTCTCGACGAGCTCCGCCAGGTTGCCCTCGGCGTCCGCGGTGGCCAGGGCGAACGCGGCGATCCGCTCGGGCGCGATGTTCGAGCCCGACGCCAGCCCGCCCCGCTCGAAGCCCACCAGCGCCGAGCCGGGGAGGTCGGCGAGCAGCCGCAACGCCTCGGCGGGGTAGTAGTTGTCCGAGTTGATGACCAGCACCCGGTCCTCCCCGGCGAAGGCCTCGGCGGCCAGCACGGCGTCGGCTGTGCCGAGGGGCTTCTCCTGCACTGCGTAGGTGACTGTGACGCGCTGCTTCTCGGCGGCGTCGTAGTAGTCGCGGATCATCTGGTGCTCGGGGCCGATCACCAGGCACACCTCGGTGAACCCGGCGTCGGCCAGCGCGGAGATCACGTGATCCAGGAACGGCCGGCCCACCGAGATCATGGCCTTGACTCCCGCGGCCGCCGCGGCGGACTGCTCCTCGTTGAGGGAGACACCCTCGGCGTCCCTGCGCATCCGCGAGCCCAGCCCTCGGGCCAGGATGACTGCCTTGTGGGGTGCCTCGACGCTCATGGGGTCAGCGTATTGCGCCGGTCCCGCGCGGCCCCAATCCGCTGGCTGAGGTGGGTGAACCGCTCACCTGACGTGCTTGGAGGCCGTCGCCAGGATGAGCGCCATGGACACCGCTCCCGGGTCCACCACACCGACGGAGCGCTCGGCCAGGAGGGCGGCACGGCCGCGCTTGGCCACCATGGCGACGGTGGCGTCGCGGCCCTCTTCGGCTGCCTCGGCGGCGCGACGCAGCGCCTCGCCGAGGTCCCCGCCTGCGGCCACCACGTCGTCGAATGCGTCCGCGGCCGGAGCCAGGGCATCCACCATGGTCTTGTCGCCCACCTGGGCGCGCCCTCGGGTGACCACGCCGTTGAGCCCGGCGCGCAGCGCGCGCGACACGCCCACAGGTGAGACCTGTTCCGGCCACGCCGCCCCCGCACGCAGGAAGAAGGTGCCGAAGAGGGGCCCGGAGGCGCCGCCCACGGTGCTGACCAGGGTCATCCCGACGAGGCGGAGGGCCTCCGCGGCGGTCCTGGTCTCGGTGAGGTCAAGGGTGAGCGCCGTCTCGGTGCCACGGCGCATGTTGGTGCCGTGATCCGCGTCCCCGAGGATGCGGTCCAGCTCGTCGAGCTCGTCCGCGCGCAGCGCGAACTCGCGGGCACAGTCGCGGAGCCACTCGGACACCGCGCCCACTGCTCCTGGCATGACTCTCTCCTCCGTGCAGATTCTGACGCCGACCGATTCTAGGGCCTCCCGGCTGTACATCGTGGAACGAGGAAGCTGGCTCAGCGGAGGCCGCGGAGGAAGTCCTCGTCGTCGTCCGGGGCGCTCGGCCCGCGGTCCAGGGGCTTGGGCCCCTTCGTGGGCCGCCCCAGCAGGAGCCAGGCCGCCGGGCCGACGACGGGGAGGCAGATGACGGTGAACGCCCACAGCCAGCGGGGCATGGCGCGCACGCGGTAGCCCCGTGCCTGCGCCACCTCGACGACGCAGTACACGGTCAGCATCACGATTGCGATGATCAGCAGGACCCGGGCCACGCCGCCATCCTACCCGGGCGCGCGAGGGTGGATAAGGTGCGGGAATGGAGCAGTGGATCGACGCCGTGCGCCGCCTCCTCGACGATGGCGAGGGCCTGTGGCTCGCGGACGGCCCCGGCACCCCTCCGGCCGGACACGCCGTCGTAGGCACCTCCGGATCCACCGGCGACGCCAAGCGGGTCCTCCTCCCCCGAGAGGCCCTGGCCGCGGCGGCCGACGCGGCCCACGAGCGGCTCGGGTTCGCCGCCACCTGGCATCTGGCCTTGTCGCCGCGCTATGTGGCTGGCCTGATGGTGCTGGTGCGCGGGCTCAGGGGCGGCGGTGTGCGAGCCTCGGACGCCTCGCTGGCAGGCCTGGCGCCGGCGCCTGGCCGCAACGCACTCTCCATCGTCGCCACGCAGCTCTACCGCGCCCTTCAGGCGCCCGCCCTCACCGCGACGCTGGCCCGGTTCGACGCGGTGCTGGTGGGCGGCTCGGCGCTCAGTCCGGAGCTGCGTGCGGGGGCCGAGGCAGCAGGGATCGCCGTGATCGAGACCTACGGCATGAGCGAGACCTGCGGCGGCGTGGTGTGGGACGGGGTGCCGCTGCCGGGCGTGACCGTGCGCCTCGGCCCGGACGGCCGGGTGAGGCTCGCCGGCCCCACCACCTTCGCCGGCTATCTCGGCGACGCGGCCGGCACCACCGCGACACTCGTCGACGGCGCGGTCCTCACCCGGGACCGCGGGCGATGGGCGGACGGGCGGCTGATCATCGACGGCCGCATCGACGACGTGGTGATCAGCGGCGGCGTCAACGTGGACCTGGCCGAAGTCCGGCGCGCGGTCGCGGCCCTCGATCCGGAGACCGAGGTGCTGGCCGTGCCGGACGCCGAGTGGGGGGCGCGGGTGGTGCTCTTCGCGCGCTCCGGCGAGCTCGGCGCCTGGCGCGAGCGGCTTCGGCCGACGCTCCCGGCGGCGGCGCTGCCGCGGCAGCTCGTGGTCCTGGCGGCCCTACCGCGGACCGCCGGTGGCAAGCCCGACCGGGAAAAGCTCCTAGAGTTGCTCCGGTCATGAACGAAACGCTCTCCGTCTGGGTGGCCGGCGCCCGCCCGCGCACGCTGCCCGCCGCCGTCGCCCCCATCCTGGCCGGGTCCGCCGGCGCCGCCGCCCTCGGGCAATACGACTGGCTCGCGGCGGCGCTGTGCCTGCTGGTCGCGCTGGCCCTCCAGGTGGGCGTCAACTACGCCAACGACTACTCCGACGGGGTGCGCGGCACCGACGACGACCGCGTGGGCCCCACGCGCCTGGTCGCCTCCGGCCTCGCCCCGGCGCGCGCCGTCAAGGCCGCGGCGTTCGGCGCCTTCGCGCTCGCCGGCGTGGTGGGTCTCGTCGTGGTGGCGCTCAGCGGGCAGTGGTGGCTCATCGGGGTGGGCGCGCTCAGCATCCTGGCCGCCTGGTACTACACCGGCGGCGCCAAGCCCTACGGCTACCTCGGCCTCGGCGAGGTGATGGTGTTCGTGTTCTTCGGGCTGGTGGCCACCGTCGGCACCTGCTACGTCATCGCCGGCACGGCCCCGCCGCACGCGTGGCTCGCGGCCACCGCCGTGGGCTCGCTGGCCAGCGCCATCCTGGTGGCCAACAACCTGCGCGACATCGCCACCGACCAGACCTCCGGCAAGCTGACGCTGCCGGTCCGGCTGGGCGACCGGCGCAGCCGCGTCTTCTTCGCGGCCCTGGCCGTGGTGGCCGTGGCCGCGACGCTCGCGTTCGCCGCGCTCACCACCTGGTGGGCGCTCCTCGGCCTGGCGGGCGCCCCGCTCCTGGTCACGCCGCTGCGCCTCGTGCTCGGCGGGGCCTCCGGGAAGGCGCTCATCCCCGTCATCCAGGCCACCGGCATGGCCGAGATCGGCATCGCGGCCGGGCTGCTCGCCGGGACCCTGGTGGCATGAGGCTCCACGTCTTCGACGTCGCGCTGCGCGTCCCCTTCCGCGGGCTGACGCGGCGCAGCGGGGTGGTGATGGAGGGGCGCGCGGGGTGGGCCGAGTGGAGCCCGTTCCCCGAGTACGACGACCGGGAGGCGGCCTCCTGGATGCTGGCCGCGCTCGAGGCCGCCGAGGAGGGCTACCCGACGGCGGTCCGGGGCCGCGTCGAGGTCAACGGGATCGTGCCCGCCCTCGGCCCCGCCGAGGCCGCGGCCCGCGCCGTCGCCTCCCGCTGCCGGACGATCAAGATCAAGGTCGCGGCCGCGGGCGAGGGCCTGGCCGACGACGTGGCGAGGGTCGCGGCGGTGCGCTCGGCGCTGCCGGAGGCCCGGATCCGGGTGGACGCCAACGGAGGATGGTCACTGCCCGAGGCGCGGGCAGCCCTGCGTGAGCTGGCGCCGCTGGGGCTGGAGTACGCCGAGCAGCCGTGCGCCACCGTCGCGGACCTCGCGGCCCTGCGCGCCATGGGCCTCGGCGTGCCGATCGCCGCAGACGAGTCCATCCGGCGCGCCGCCGACCCGCTGCGCGTGCGCGACGCCGGGGCCGCGGACGTCGCGGTGCTGAAGGTCCAGCCGCTGGGGGGAGTCCGGGCCTGCCTCGACCTGGCCGAACGGCTGGGGTTGCCGGTGGTGGTCTCCAGCGCGGTGGAGACCTCGATCGGGCTGCGGGCGGGGCTTGCGCTCGCGGCCGCGCTGCCCGAGCTGCCCTACGCCTGCGGGCTCGAGACGGGGCGCCTGCTGGGGGCCGATCTGGTGTCGCGGCCGCTGGTGCCGGTGGCCGGGCTGCTCACCGTCCGCGACGTCGAGGGGGATCCGGAGCTGCTGGCGCGGCACGCGGCCGGCCCCGAGCTGACGCGCTTCTGGTTGGATCGGTGGGAGCGGGTGCGCCGCATCGTGGAGGAGGGGCGTTGAGCAGCGTCGAGCTGGCATCGGTGGTGGTGGACGCCCTCCTCGGGATGGGCGTCACCGACCTCGTGCTCGCGCCCGGGTCGCGCAGCGCCGCGCTGGCGTTGGCCGCGCACCGGGCGGACCGGCAGGGCGCACTGCGGCTCCACGTGCGCGTCGACGAGCGGGTGGCCGGGTTCACCGCGCTCGGCCTGGCGAAGGAGTCCGGCCGGGCGGTGGCCGTCGTCACCACGTCCGGCACCGCGGTGGCCAACCTCGCGCCCGCCGCCATGGAGGCCAGGGCCGCGGGAGTGCCGCTGGTGCTGGTGACCGCGGACCGGCCCGCGCACCTCGTCGGCACGGGCGCCAACCAGACCGCGGACCAGGTGGGGGCGTTCGGCCCGTCCGCGCTGGGCGTCGTGCGGCTGTCGTCGGAGTCCGGCGGGGCCGACGGCTGGGCGGCGGGCGTGCACCGCGCCGTCGTGCTTGCCGAGGGGCGGCGCACCAGACAGCCGGGGCCGGTCCAGCTCAACCTCGAGTTCGCCCAGCCCCTCGTCGGGGAGCTGCCACCCATGCGTCCCCGCGGACTGACGGTGTCGCGGTCAGGCGGCCACAACGCCGTCGAGCTGGACGGGCGCCGCACCGTGGTGCTGGTGGGCGACGCGACGCCCACCGTCGGCCTGGAGGCCCGGGCGCTGGCCGAGGTGGCCGGCGCGCCGCTGCTGGCCGAGCCCTCGTCGAACGCCCGCAGCGGCCCCAACGCCATCGCCGGCTACCGCCACCTGTTGTCCGGCGTGGGCGCAGACATCGAGCGCGTGGTGGTGGTCGGTCACCCGACGCTGTCGCGGCCGGTGACCGCGCTGCTGTCGCGGCGGGACGTGGAGGTGGTGGTGGTGACGCCGACGGCGGCCTGGGTGGACCCCGGCCACCGGGCCGACGTGGTGGCGGACCGGGTGCTGCTCGAGGACCAGGACCCCGCCTGGCTCGACCGCTGGCACGCTGCCGACCCCGGAACCGCGCCCGGCGAGGGGTTCACGCAGCGTCACGTGGCGGACGCGGTGCTGGCCGCACTCGGCACGGGCGACGACCTGGTGCTCGGCTCCAGCTCGATCATCCGCGCCGCGGACCTCTCTCCCATCTCCTCCGCGCCGCCGCGCGTGTTCGCCAACCGCGGCCTGGCCGGGATCGACGGCACGGTGGCCACCGCCACGGGCATCGCGCTGGCGGGCGGCCGCCCCACCACGGTGCTGCTGGGCGACCTCACCCTCCAGCACGACCTCGGGGCGCTGGTCCGCCCGGCTCAGGAGCCCGGCGCACGCCTGCGGATTGTGGTCGCAGACGACGGCGGCGGCTCCATCTTCCACGGCCTCGAGCAGGGGGCGCCGGACTACGCCGATGCCTTCGAGCGCGTCTTCGGCACCCCCCAGGGCGTGGACCTGGTGGCGGTGGGGGAGGCGCTGGGCTGGCGCGCCGTCGGAGTGGGCAGCGCACCGGAGCTCACCGCTGCGCTGTCGGGCGGCGCCGAGCTGATCGTGGCCCGCGTGCCTCGCCCCTGAGGCCGGGCCCGACTCACAGGGCGGGAGGCGCCCCACCGTCGACGGCGGCGCTCTCGTCGAGCCGGGTGAGCCAGCGGCGCACCGCCAGGGTGGCCCGCACGTCGTCCTCGTTGTACTGCAGCACCCGCGTCCGCGCAGCCTCCCGCGCCTCGTGCGTGGGGCCGCCGACCGCCTCGCTGAACCAGGACTGCGACGCCAGGCCGCCCGGCTCCTCGTCGCGCCAGGAGAAGCCGGCGCCCCGCGAGGCGACCACCTTCAGGCCCAGCCCGTCGACGCCCACGAAGTTGTCCCGGATGTAGCTGAACAGGTCCACGAAGTGCGTGCGGATGAGCCCGCACACCTGCGCCAGGACCTCGCTGCCGCTCCGCTCGGCGAGCCGGCGCAGGTGGACCGTCTCGTAGTCGCTGTAGTGGTAGACCCGCAGGCCCGGGTGGCGTTCCACCAGCGCCAGCAGCCACCGGCCGAACTCCTCGGCCAGCTCGAACTCCCTGGACCCCGCCTGCGCCTCGAAGCGCGAGAACTGCACGTACCGCGGCGCGCCCGACTGGTCGTCGCCGGCCACCAGGGCACCCCAGAGGTAGACGGTGCCGTCGTCTGCCGTCTCGATGTCGAAGTCCACCTCGACGGGGGCGCGCGGCACCCCGATGGCGTCCACGCTCACCCGCTCCAGCTCGACCCCGTTGGCCAGCATCCGCGCCCGCAGCGCCGCCTGCCGCAGCCGCTGCTCGGGCCGGTCCCGGTGCCCGGTGAGGGGGAGGTAGCGGGGGAGGAGCTCGTCGACGTCCGCCTCGGCCAGCTGCGCCACCGTGGTGATGCCCAGGCTCATCAGCGTCTGCAGCTCGCGGACGTCCAGCGGCGCCTTGGAGATGCGCAGCGAGAGGTCGTCGTCGTCGATCCGGGGACGGCACACCGTCCACCAGGAGCACCACTCGCACTCCTTCACCCGGATGGGCCGCACCACCGGCGGCGGATCCTCGACGCCGGTGCGCTCCGCGGCCCGCTGCGCCACGTACACGCGGAACCCGTGCTCGTGGTCGTAGCGTTCGAGCGCGGAGCGGAACTTGTGGCCGGCGCTGCGGGAGTACGTGCGGATGAACCTGGCGGTCAGGTCCACCCAGGTCAGCGTGGGCTCGGCGCCCAGAGAGCGGTCGTCCCCCACGACGGCCGCCAGCGGCTCAGCGGAGGCGAACCCGCAGGACTCCAGCAGCCGCCAGTGGTGGGCCAGCTCGAGCAGCGCCCCCTCCCGGTACACGCGGTAGCGCTGGTCAGGCAGGGGTTCGCGGCGGCCGACGGCACCCAGCGGGGACCACGCGAGGGTGGTGGCGCCCAGCTGCTTCTCGCGCACCCGGTACGGCTTGACCTTCATGGGCCAGTAGCCCGGCGCGCCCGAGGCCGTGTCCGCGCCGCGGATCAACGCATCCGGCCGGCCGCTGCGGTGCCCGTCGAGGTCGAGCGGCAGCACGCCGCCGACCACCACGGGCGCCCCCGCCCCCATGGCGTGGAGGGAGGCCTCCTGTCGTTCCTCCCACGTGGCGCCGTCGCGGTGCAGCGGGCGCAGATCCACCGCCCCCTCGTTCTCCGCCACCAGGCGGGCGAGCACTTCGTCGCGGAAGTCCGAGCCGCCCTGGAACGACTCCCGCAGCGACTCGTCCGGCGGGGCGGCCGGCTGCGCCACCGTCGGGTCGAACGTGTGGAAGGTCTTGACCGGACAGCTGCGCGCCGCGTAGGCGTCCAGCACGAACCCGCCCACGTCAGGCGTTCCAGCCGCGATGGAGCGCGACGATGCCTCCCGCGTGGTCCTGCCACTCGACCCCGGACCAGCCCGCCTCGGCCATCAACGACGCCAGCCCACGCTGGTCCGGCCACGCGAGGATGGACTCGGCCAGGTAGCCGTAGGCCACCGGGTTGCTCGACAGCTTGGCGATGGTGGGCAGCGCGGCCACGAGGTAGTTGGTGTAGACGTGGCGGAACACGCCGTTGGTGGGGGTGGAGAACTCGGCGATGACAAGGCGGCCGCCGGGCTTGGTGACGCGCCGCATCTCGATCAAGGCGTCCAGGGTGCGTTCCACGTTGCGCAGCCCGTAAGAGATGGTGACCGCGTCGAACGTGTCGTCGGCGAAGGGGAGGGCCAGCGCGTCCCCGGCCACGAAGTCCAAGTGCGGCTGCTGCAGGCGGCCCTGGCGCAGCATCCCCAGCGAGATGTCCGAGGGCACGACGTAGGCGCCCGCCTCGGCGAGCACGGCCGACGACGTGCCCGTGCCCGCGGCCAGGTCCAGGATCCGCTGCCCGCGGCGCGGGGCGATGGCTGCGACGGTGGCCCGCCGCCAGGCGTGCACCTGCCCGAGGCTGAGCACCGAGTTGAACAGGTCGTACCGCTTGGCCACGCCGTCGAACATGGCGGCCACATCGCCGCGTCGCTTGTCCATCGTCGCCCGCTGATTCTGCATTCCTGCAGCCTAGTGGTGATCCCTGACAGCCTCGTCCGGGTTCGCGGCATGCTGGGGCCATGACGCAGCGTCCAGATTCCGGTGGAAGAACCCGCGTGGTGCTGGTGCACGGCTCGATGTCGTCGTCGACCCAGTGGGCCGACTATCCGGGGCTGCTCCCGGACTGTGAGGTGGTGGCCGTCGACCTCCCCGGGCACGGGCCCCGACGGGCGGAGCCCTTCACCACCGACGGCGCCCTGGAGACCATCGGCGCCGCCGCGTCGGGCGCCGCGACCGTGGTGCTGGTGGGCCACAGCCTGGGGGGATACCTGTGCGGCCTCTACGCGGCGCGGCACCGGGGGCTCGCCGGCCTGGTCGTCCTGGGCGGAACGGGCAACCCGAGGGGGAGGTTCGCCGCCCCCTACCGGCTGTTCGCCTGGGTCACCGGGCGGGTGAGCCATCAACGCCTCGCCCGCCTGCGCGGCGCCGTGGCGCGGAGGGTGGGCGTGCGCGACGGGCTCCTGGACGAGGAGGCGTCGTACGCCGGGCTGCCCGGCGTGTGGCGCGCCGTCGCCGAGGACTGCCCTCCGCGGGTGCTGGCCGAGGTGCGCTGCCCGGTGCTGTTCGTCAACGGACAGCTCGACCAGATGCGCGTCGACGAGCGCCGGTACCTGCGACTCGCCCCGGTATCGAGGCTGGAGACCGTCCGCGGTGCGACACACTTCGCTCCTCTCACGCACGCGCCCGAGGTCGCGGCGCGGATCAGGCGCTTCGTCGACGACGTGGCCCCGGGCAGGTAGCCGGGCGCCGATGTGCCCGGGCTTCGCGGATGGGTCACAATGGCGGACGTGGCTAAGAAAGACGTCGTGCTCCAGGTCGACAACCTCAAGAAGGCCTACGGGCCCGTGACCATCATCGAGAACTTCAGCATGAAGGTGCACGCGGGGGAGGCCGTCGCGCTGACCGGGCGCAACGGCGCCGGCAAGTCGACCGTGCTGCGCTGCCTCGTCGGCGCCGATAGGCCGGACGAGGGCACCGTGACGGTCAACGGCACCAAGGTGACCGAGACCAACCCCGTGATCCGCCGCACCGTCGCCACCGTCATCGACGACCTCGACTTCTTCCCCGACCTCAGCGTGGTCGAGCACCTGGACCTGCTGGCCCGCGCCCACGGACTGCACAACCCGGACGACCTCGTCGACGAGGTGCTCGAGGAGGTCCAGCTCGTGCCGCAGGCCGGACAGCTGCCCAGCACGCTGTCCTCGGGCCAGCGCCGGCGCCTGGCCCTGGCCACGGCGTTCGTCCGCCCGCGTCAGCTCCTGGTCCTCGACGAGCCCGAGCAGCGGCTCGACGTCGAGGGCGTCGCCTGGCTGGGGGAGCGGCTGAAGGCCGAGCTCGCCGGCGGGCTCGCCATCGTGCTGGCCAGCCACGAGCCGTCGCTGTTGCAGGCGATCGGGGCCCGCGAGCTCCGCCTCTCAGGGGCCCGATGATGGACCCGCGGCTCACCGAGGTGGGCGTCGTCGACGAGAAGCAGCTCAAGCTGCTCATGCGCGACTGGCGCCGCGGGCGCGCGGACCGCAGCCTCTGGCAGGCGCTGTCCGACGGCTACGTGATGGTCTTCTCGATCGTGGTCATCGGCGCCATGATGGTGTCCTCCATCCTCCAGGCGCAGCAGACGGCCTCGATCTGCGAGACCGCCGGCTGCGTGGCGGCGCGCGGGCTCCTCCCGTGGGCGTCGGTGGCCGGCATCCTCGCCTTCACCCTCGTCGTGGCCAGGCTGTTCGGTCCTGTCGTCGCCTCCTCGGCGGAGGGGTTCTGGCTCATGGACGGCCCCACCGACCGCCGGCGGATCCTCGCTGGGCGGCTCGTGGGCGGCATAGCGGCCGCCGCGGTGCTGGGGGCCGCCGCCGGCGCGCTGATCGCCTCGCTCACCGGCTCGGGGGCTTCCGAGATCGGGATCTGGGCCCTCGCCGGCGGCCTGGGCGCGGCCGGGCTCATCGCCTTCGCGGCCGCCGAACAGGGCGTGGACCGGCACTGGATCGTCACCGGCGTCCAGTGGATCATCGGCGCCGCGGCCATCGCCACCATGGTGCTGCTCGTCAGCGGTGCCGCGGGCTGGATGGACCTCGGCGGGTTGACCCTGCTGGCCGTCGAGCTGGCCTACATCATCGCGGGCGTCGGCCTGCTGCTGATCGTGGTGGCGGGCATGCTCGCCTTCCACCGCCTGCGCAACATCAGGCGCCAACGCCTGACCTCGGGCGGGTCGCTGCTCAGCGGGCTGCAGGGCGCCGCGTTCGCGCTCGAGTTCGCCCTCATCCGCGACATCCTGGTCGAGGCGAAGGCCAAGAAGCGCGGGCACGTGCGCCCCACGCGCGGCACGGGCTCCGGCCTGGGCGCGCTGGTGATGCGCGACGTGCAGCGCCTGTGGCGCCAACCGATGCCGCTGATCACGCTGGTGGCCACCATCATCGTCCCCTACGCCGTCCAGGCGCTGGGCCTGGCCATGCTCAACCCGCCCATCTCGGCGCTGGTGCTCCTGGCCGCGCTGGTGCCGTTCATGAACTCGCTGCGCGTGTTGACCCGCACCAAGGGTCTGCAGCGCTGCCTGCCGTTCGACCCGGGCCAGATCAAGCAGGCCGCCATGATCGTGCCGGCCGTCCTCGCGCTGCTCTGGACCATCGGCGCCTTCCCGGCGTTCCTCGGCGTGGCCGGGGGAGTGGCCTCGGACCCGGTGACGGCGGCGTCGTCGGCCCTGGTCACCGGCATCGCGGGGCTGTTGGCCGCCGTCCGGTGGGTCTCGGCGAAGCCCGCCGACTACTCGGGCCCGATCGTGGCCACGGGCATCGGCGCCATGCCGCCCGGCCTCATGTTCTCCCTGCTGCGCGGGGTGGACATCGTCGCGCTGGTCACCCTGCCCATCGTGTTCAACTGGCCGGTGTGGATCTCGCTGATCATCGCCGTGATCGCCTTCATGATCCTGCGCTCGGGGCTCGACAGGGACTCGATGCTGGAACAGCAGGCCGAGCAGAAGAAGCAGCTGGAGGCCGAGAAGGCCCGGCGCAGCGGAGGGGCCGCCCCGCCGGCGAAGAAGATCCAGGTGCAGCGGAAGCGCTGAGCCGGCCCCACCCGGGGTGCGTCAGAGGAGCCCGAGGGCCTGGAGCATCGGCACGAACTTCGCGCCGGTCTCCTCCAGCTCGGCCTCGGGCGACGAGTCCGCCACGATCCCGGCTCCGGCGAACAGCTGGATCTCCTCGGGGCTGCCGGGGCGCACCTGGCCGCCGCGCAGGGCGATGGCCCACTCGCCGTCGCCCTGGGTGTCCACCCACCCCACCGGACCGGCGTAGCGCCCGCGGTCCAGGGACTCCAGTTCGCTGATGATGTCCATCGCCAGGTGCGTCGGCGTGCCGCACACGGCCGCGCTGGGGTGCAGCGCAGCCGCGATGGTCAGGGCGCTCGCCGCCTGGTTGACCACCCCGGTGATGTCGGTGGAGAGGTGCAGCACGTTGGGCAGCTTCAGCACCGACGGCGACTCGGGCACGTTCATGGCGCTGCAGTAGGGCGCCAGCGCGGACGCCACGGACTCGACGGCGAACTCGTGCTCGGAGATGTCCTTCTGGGAGCGGGCCAGCTCGGCGGCCTTGGCGAGCGGGTCGACGCCCTCCGCGTCGCGCCACACCGTGCCCGCGAGCACGCGGGAGGTGACCAGGCCGCCCTGCCGGCGCAGCAGCAGCTCCGGGGTGGCGCCGACCATGCCGTCGACGAGGTAGGCCCACGTCATGGGGTAGGCGGAGGTCAGTTCGGCGAGGAGATAGCGCAGGTCCAGCGGCGCCTCGGCCCGCACGCGCAGGTCCCTGGCGAGGACCACCTTGTGCACCTCGTCGCGGCGGATGAGGTCGACCACCTCGCCCACGATCTCGGTCCAGATGCCCTCGCCCATGGAGCCCCCGAGGAGTTCCAGGCCGCTGGGGGGAACCGTGGGCTCGCCGAGCGGGGGCATCGACGTGGTGCGGCGCGAGTCCCCGAGGCGGGTCATCCAGGACACGCCCCCGCGCCGGCCGATGATGATCTCGGGGACGATGAGCACCGAGAGGTCCTCGGAGCGGTCGGGGTCGAAGGTGAAGGTGCCCACCGCGAGCGGGCCGATGCCGAACTCGCCCGGCATCTCCGAGTCGTGATCGATCTGGTTGGAGATCTCGTCCCACCACACGTCGGCGGCCTCGAGGGTGTCGGTCTCGAACCGGGCCACCTCGCCCAACGCGACGAACCCCTCACCCCTGCGCACGAAGGCGCAGCCGGGGGCCGACTCAGGCAGAAAGCGCTCGAGCGGCCCGGGGTCCGGGATGGCGACGGTGGTCGCCCTCATCCGTGCACTGCCGAAGTCCAGAATCACCTTCGCGAGCATAGCGGCTCACCCCTTCCCGGTGTGGTGAGGGCGCGCGGCCGGGTGGCCGGTGGCGCCCACCGGGAGCCGGGCTAGGGGTGATTGATTACGCAACGTAGTAGGTGCGTAATTGGCTGCGCAGGTCCTTGTCATGGCGGCTTCCGCCGCAGGCGGCCGGGTTTGGCCGAAAACTCGGGGCACCCCCTAGACTGACCCCGAGATCCGCCGCCGGTGACAGGAGTCATGCATGTCGTTCGCCAAGCCTGATGGCGCGGCACCCGCCGATACCCCCACGGAGTCCGACGTCATCGTCGTCGGGGCCGGCCCTGGAGGGTCGTCGACCGCCGCCTACCTGGCACGGCACGGACTGACCGTGACGCTCCTCGAGAAGTCCCACTTCCCGCGCGAGAAGGTCTGCGGGGACGGCCTCACCCCCCGCGCGACTCGCTCGCTCACGCGCCTCGGCATCGACACGTCCGAGGCCAACGGCTGGCTGCACAACAAGGGCCTCAGGGTCTACGGCGGCCGCACGGAGCCGTTCGAGCTGCCCTGGCCGGACCTCACCGACTTCCCGCCGTACGGCCTGGTGCGCCCCCGCAAGGACTTCGACGACATGCTCGCCCGCCACGCCGTCGCCCAGGGTGCCACCCTGATCGAGGGCGCGAACGTCGACGGCGCGGTCCTCGACGATCGCACCGGGCGCATCACCGGCGTCACCACCAAGGACGGCCGCTCGTTCAGCGCGCCCTACGTGGTCGCCGCCGACGGCAACTCGTCGCGCCTCGCGGTGTCCATGGGCGTCACCAAGCGCGATGACCGCCCCATGGGCGTGGCTGTGCGCACGTACTACACCTCTCCTCGGACCCACGACGACTACCTCGAGTCATGGCTGGAGCTGTGGGACGGCAAGCCGCACGAGTCCACCCTGATGCCGGGCTACGGCTGGATCTTCGGCATGGGCGACGGCACCTCCAACGTCGGCCTCGGCGTGCTCAACACCTCGAAGGGCTTCGGCAGGACGGACTACCGCGCGCTCCTCAAGCGCTGGCTGGAGAACACCCCCGAGGAGTGGGGCTTCCGGGACCAGAACATGGTCGGCACCGTCCAGGGCGCCGCGCTGCCGATGGCGTTCAACCGGCAGCCCCACTACGGCCGCGGCCTCGTCCTGGTCGGTGATGCGGGCGGTATGGTCAACCCCTTCAACGGCGAGGGCATCGCCTACGCGATGGAGTCGGCGGAGATGGCCGCCTCGGCCCTGGCCGAGGCGTTCTCACGCGGGGCCGGTACCCGGTCCGCCGAGAAGGCCATGCAGGCCTACCCCGAACAACTCAAGGCCAGCCTGGGTGGTTATTATCGCCTCGGCACCATCTTCGTGCAGCTCATCGGAGACCCGCGGATCATGCACCTGTGCACCAAGTACGGGTTGCCCCGCAAGACCCTGATGCGCTTCGTGTTGAAGCTGCTGGCCAACCTCACCGACTCACATGGCGGTGATGCCATGGACCGCATCATCAACACACTGTGCAAGGCTGCGCCCTCGGCCTGACCGGAAGGAAACACAGGACATGAATCCTTACATCCCGATCGTGGGCATGGTGGTTCTCGCCACTGTCTTCGTCGTGATCTCGATGTCGCTGAGCCTCGTCGTCGGTCCGCGCCGTTACAACCGGGCCAAATACGACAGCTACGAGTGCGGCATCCAGCCCACCCCGCAGCCCGTCGGCGGCGGCCGGTTCCCGGTCAAGTACTACATCACCGCGATGCTGTTCATCATCTTCGACATCGAGGTGGTGTTCCTGTTCCCGTGGGCCGTGGCCTACCGGCAGCTCGGCACGTTCGCCGTCGTGGAGATGATCATCTTCATCGTCACCGTGTTCATCGCATACTTCTACGTCCTGCGCCGCAACGGCCTCGACTGGGAATGAGGGGAAATCCGGATATGGGTATCGAAGACAAGCTCCCCAGCGGCATCCTCCTGACCACGGTCGAGGGTGTCTTCGGCTGGCTCCGCAAGGCCTCGTTCTGGCCCGCGACGATGGGCCTGGCCTGCTGCGCCATCGAGATGATGGCCTACGGCACGCCGCGCTACGACGCCGGCCGCTGGGGCCAGGAGGTGTTCCGCGCCTCCCCGCGCCAGGCGGACCTCATGATCGTCTCCGGCCGCGTGTCGCAGAAGATGGCGCCCGTCGTGCGCCAGGTCTACGACCAGATGCCCAACCCCAAGTGGGTCATCTCGATGGGCGCCTGCGCCTCCTCCGGCGGCATGTTCAACAACTACGCCATCGTGCAGGGCTGCGACCACTTCCTCCCCGTCGACATGTACATCCCCGGCTGCCCCCCGCGGCCGGACATGCTGATCGAGGCCATGTTCAAGCTGCGTGAGAAGGTGCAGCAGCGCCCCATCGGCGCCAACGAGGTGACCGCCATCGAGGAGGCCGAGCGCGCCGCCCTCATCGCCCCGGCCAAGGTCGAGATGAAGGGACTCATGCGATGAGCGAGACCCAGCCCGAGCAGAACCTGCCGGCCCAGGCGGCGGCGCCGGCCTCCCAGCCCGTCTTCGCCCGGACCGAGGGCATGTGGTCGCGCGGCTCCGGCGACACGTCCGGCTACGGCGGCCTCACCCGCGAGCTCGTGATGCCCGGCCGCTCCGAGGGGCCCTTCGGCGAGCCCTTCGACGACATCCACGACCGCGCGCTGGAGCTGATGCCGGCGCTCGCCGACGCCCGCGTGCTGTTGGACCGCGGCGAGCTGACCATCTACGTGCCCAGGGAGCAGCTGCCCGACGTGGTGCGGCAGTTCCGCGACGACGCCCACCTCCGGTTCGAGGTGTGCGTCTCGGTCTCCGGCGTGCACTACCCGCAGGAGAAGGGCGCCGAGCTGCACGCGGTCTACCACCTGCTGAGCTACACCCACAACCGTCGCGTGCGGCTCGAGGTCTCCTGCCCCGAGGAGGACCCGCACATCCCCTCCGTGGTGGCCACCTACCCGATGGTGGACTACCACGAGCGCGAGGCGTGGGACATGTTCGGCATCGTCTTCGACGGCCACCCCTCGCTGACCCGCATCCTCATGCCCGACGACTGGAAGGGCCACCCGCAGCGCAAGGACTACCCGCTCGGCGGCGTCGACGTCGAGTACAAGGGCGCCAAGGTACCCGCTCCCGACAACCGGAGGGACTACTCCTGATGAGCACGCACGCAGCGACCGAAGACGTCTTCGCAGGGTCAGAGGACGACAAGGCTGACCGCGTCTACCTGGCGCAGGGCGGCGACTGGTCGGACATCGCCTCCGAACAGGCCGAACGCGGCGACGAGACCATCGTCGTCAACATGGGCCCGCAGCATCCCTCCACGCACGGCGTCCTCCGCCTGCTCCTGGAGATGGACGGCGAGACCGTCACCTCGATCCGCCCGGGCATCGGCTTCCTGCACACCGGCATCGAGAAGAACATGGAGTACAAGACGTGGACCCAGGGGGTCACCTACGTGACCCGCATGGACTACGTGGCGCCCCTGTTCAACGAGGCGGTGTACTGCCTCGCCGTCGAGAAGCTGCTCGGCATCACCGACGACGTCCCCGAGCGGGCCAGCATCATCCGCGTCCTGGTGATGGAGCTCAACCGGATCGCCTCGCACCTGGTGGCCATGGGCACCGGCGGCATGGAGATCGGCGCCCTCACCGTCATGACGGTGGCGTTCCGCGAGCGCGAGATGATCCTCGACTTCCTCGAGGGCCTCTCCGGCCTGCGGATGAACCACGCCTACATCCGCCCCGGCGGCGTCGCCAACGATCTGCCGGAGGACGGGCTCAGCCACCTCCGCACCGTCATCGACTGGCTGAAGAAGCACCTGCCGGAGTACGCCATCTTCTGCAACGAGAACCCCATCTTCATCGGGCGCCTCTCCGGCGTCGGCGTGATGGACCTCACCGCCGCCACCATGATGGGGATGTCCGGGCCGCCGCTGCGCGCCACCGGCTACGACTTCGACCTGCGCAAGACCCAGCCCTACTGCGGCTACGAGACCTACGACTTCGAGACCGTCACCTGGGACTCCAACGACGCCTACGGCCGGTTCCGGATCCGCCTGCAGGAGTGCTGGGAGTCGCTGAAGATCGTCGAGCAGTGCTACGAGCGCCTCGAGCGCACGCAGGGTCAGCCCGTGATGGTCGCCGACACCAAGATCGCGTGGCCGGCGCAGTTGTCGGTCGGCGCCGACGGCCAGGGCAACTCCAACGAGCACATCAAGCACATCATGGGCGAGTCCATGGAGGCCCTGATCCACCACTTCAAGATCGTCACCGAGGGCTTCAAGGTGCCGGTCGGGCAGGTGTACCAGGCCATCGAGTCGCCCAAGGGTGAGCTGGCCTGCCACGTCGTCTCCGACGGGGGCACGCGCCCCTACCGCGTCCACTTCCGCGACCCCGGGTTCAACCACCTGCAGTCCATTCCTGCGATGTGCGAGGGCGGCATGATGTCCGACGTCGTCGTCGCGATCGCCAGCCTCGACCCCGTCCTTGGAGGTGTGGACCGATGAGCGGCCACTTTGCCAGCAACTTCCCCGAGTCCGGCTCGGTGGACTACTCGGATCAGTCGACCAACATCGACGACACCACGATCGACGAGCTCCGCCAGCTGGCCGCCCGGTACCCGCAGCCCCGTTCGGCGCTGCTGCCGATGCTGCACCTGGTGCAGTCGGTCGACGGCCGCGTCAGCCCCCGGGGCATCGAGGTCTGCGCGGACGTGCTGGGCATCACCACCGCCCAGGTCTCCGGCGTGGCCACGTTCTACACCATGTACAAGAGGCGCCCCGCCGGCACCCACCACGTGGGCGTCTGCACCACCGCCCTGTGTGCCGTCATGGGCGGCGACATCCTCCTGGACCGTGCCAAGAAGCGCCTGGGCATCGACGAGAACCAGACCACGCCGGACGGCCAGGTCTCCCTCGAGCGGCTGGAGTGCAACGCCGCCTGCGACTTCGCGCCCGTCGCGATGGTCAACTGGGAGTTCTTCGACAACATGGACCCCGCCAAGCTCGACGACCTGCTCGACAAGCTGATGGCAGGTGAGGAGGTCGTGTCGCCGCGCGGCGCCACCCTCACGTCGTGGCGCGAGGCCGAGCGCGTCCTCGCCGGGTTCCCCGACGGCCGCGCCGACGAGGGCCCCTCTGCCGGTCCCGCGTCGCTGCTGGGCCGCGAGATCGCCCGTGAGAACAACTGGTCCGCTCCGACGGCCGCCAAGCCGGTGGCCGCCAAGGCAGCTCAGAAGCCGGAGGCCGCCAAGTGACCGATCTGCTGACCCCTGTCCTGTCCGCCCAATGGGGCGAGGACAACTCGTGGAAGCTGTCGCGCTACGAGGCCACCGGCGGCTACCGCGCGCTACGCAAGGCGCTCGCGATGCAGCCCGTCGAGGTGGTCAACCTGGTCAAGGAGGCCAACCTCCGCGGCCGCGGCGGCGCGGGCTTCCCCACGGGCATGAAGTGGTCCTTCGTGCCGCAGGACAACCCCAACCCGAAGTACCTCGTGGTCAACGCCGACGAGTCGGAGCCAGGCACCTGCAAGGACATGCCGCTCATGCTCGCCACGCCCCACACCCTGGTGGAGGGCGTGATCATCTCGTCCTACGCCATCAACGGGCACACCGCGTTCATCTACTGTCGCGGCGAGGTGCTGCACGTCATCCGGCGCCTGCAGCAGGCGGTGCGTGAGGCTTACGCCGCCGGCTACCTCGGCAAGAACATCCTGGGCACCGGCTACGACCTGGACATCATCGTCCACGCCGGCGCCGGCGCCTACATCTGCGGCGAGGAGACGGCACTGCTCGACTCGCTCGAGGGCCGACGGGGACAGCCGCGCCTCCGCCCGCCGTTCCCCGCCGTCGCGGGCCTGTACGCCTCGCCCACTGTGATCAACAACGTCGAGTCCATCGCGTCGGTCCCGGCGATCCTGGCCAACGGCTCAGACTGGTTCAAGTCCATGGGCTCGGAGAAGTCGAGCGGCTTCACGCTCTACTCCCTGTCCGGCCACGTGGCCCGGCCGGGCCAGTTCGAGGCGCCGATGGGCATCACCATGCGGCAGCTGCTGGAGCTCTCCGGCGGCATCCGCGGGGGGCGCGAGCTCAAGTTCTTCACCCCTGGAGGCTCGTCGACGCCCATCCTCACCGCCGAACACCTCGACCTGCCCCTCGACTACGAGGGCATGGCGGGCGCCGGCAGCATGCTGGGCACCAAGGCGCTGCAGGTCTTCGACGAGACCACCTCCATCGTGCGCACCACGCTGCGGTTCGTCGAGTTCTACAAGCACGAGTCCTGCGGCAAGTGCACCCCCTGCCGCGAGGGTTCGTGGTGGTTGGTGCAGATGCTCATGAAGTTCGAGGCCGGCACCGCGGTCGAGGGCGACGTCGACAAGATGCTCGACATCTGCGACAACATCGGCGGCCGCTCCTTCTGCGCGCTCGCCGACGGCGCCGTCGCCTGCGTGACCAGCGCGGTCAAGCACTTCAGGGCCGAGTTCGAGCAGGGGTACCACACGCCGGCCTGGGAGCTGTTCCCGTACGAGAAGAGCGCGCTGTTCGCCGCGGAAGGAGCGCACCGATGAGCGTCGACACCAAGACGACGACAGGCGAAGAGGTTGCGCCGAAGCCGGACCTGGTCACCCTGACCATCGACGGCACCCAGGTGAGCGTCCCGAAGGGCACGCTCATCATCCGCGCCGCCGAGATGATCGGCACCGCCATCCCGCGCTTCTGCGACCACCCGCTCCTCGACCCGGTCGGCGCCTGCCGCCAGTGCATGGTGGACATCCCCGACGCCGGCAACGGTCGCGGGTTCCCCAAGCCGCAGGCCTCCTGCACCATGCCGGTGGCCGAGGGGATGAAGGTCAACACCCAGGTCAGCTCGCCCGTTGCCAAGAAGGCGCAGGTGGGCATGCTGGAGCTGCTGCTGATCAACCATCCGCTCGACTGCCCCATCTGCGACAAGGGCGGCGAGTGCCCCCTGCAGAACCAGGCGCTCTCGCACGGCCCGGGCGAGAGCCGCTTCCGCGAGCTCAAGCGCACCTTCCCCAAGCCCGTCAGCATCTCCGCGCAGATCCTGCTCGACCGTGAGCGCTGCGTGCTGTGCGCCCGCTGCACCCGGTTCTCGGAGCAGATCTCCGGTGATCCGTTCATCGCCCTGGTGGAGCGCGGCGCGCTCCAGCAGATCGGCACCTACGAGCAGGACCCCTACGACTCGTACTTCTCCGGCAACGTGGTGCAGATCTGCCCCGTCGGCGCGCTGACCTCGGCCGCCTACCGGTTCCAGGCCCGCCCCTTCGACCTGGTGTCGACCACGGTGACCTGCGAGCACTGCGCCTCCGGCTGCGAGCTGCGCGCCGATCAGCGCCACCATCAGGTCAAGCGCCGCCTCGCCTCGGCGAACCCCGAGGTCAACGAGGAGTGGAGCTGCGACAAGGGCCGCTTCGGCTTCATGTACAGCCGCGGCGACGACCGGGTCACGCACCCGCTGGTCCGCCGCGACGGCGTGCTGCAGCCGGCGTCCTGGCCCGAGGCCATCGACGCGGCCGTCCACGGCCTCCAGGCCGCCGGCGCCTCCGTCGGCGTGCAGACCGGCGGCCGGCTGACCGTCGAGGCCGCCTACGGGTACGCCAAGTTCGCGCGCGCCGTCCTGGGCACCAACAGCGTCGACTTCCGGTCCCGCCCCGCCTCCGCGGAGGAGGCCGCCTTCCTCGCGGCCCGGGTCGCCGGCCGCCCGCTCGCGCAGTCGGTGACGTACTCGGACCTCGAGGCCGCCTCCCAGGTGGTCCTCGTGAGCTTCGAGCCCGAGGACGAGTCCCCGATCGTGTTCCTCCGCCTCCGCAAGGCCGTGCGCCGCAACCGGCTCAAGGTCACCACGCTGGCGCCGTTCGCGTCGCGCGGCTCCGAGAAGCTCTCCGCCACCGTCGTGCCTGTGGCGCCTGGCGGCGAGATCGCTGCGCTTGACGCGCTCCCCGGCCTCGACGCCGGCACCGTGCTCCTGGTGGGGGAGCGGGCAGCCACCGTCCCCGGCCTGCTGAGCGCCGTCTCGGCCCTCGCGGACGCCAGCGGCGCCCGGCTGGCGTGGATCCCGCGCCGCGCCGGCGACGTCGGCGCCGTCGAGGCGGGCTGCCTCCCCGGCCTCCTGCCCGGTGGCCGCCCCGTCGGCGACGCCACGGCCCGCGTGGACGTGGCCTCGCACTGGGGACTCGCCTCGCTGCCCTCCGACGACGGCCTGGCCGCGGACGAGCAGTTCGCCGCCGCCGCGGCCGGGACCCTCAAGGCGCTGGTCGTGGCCGGCGTGGACCCGGCGGACCTCGCCGATCCCGCCGCCGCGCTCGCCGGCCTGGAGAAGGCGGAGTTCGTGGTCAGCATCGAACAGCGGCTATCGCTGGTCACCGAGCGCGCGGACGTGGTCTTCCCCGCGGCGCTGCTCGAGGAGCAGTCCGGCCACTTCCTCAACTGGGAGCATCGCCACGGGCGCGTGCGGGTGGTCAACAAGAACATCACCTCGCCCATGACGGACCTGAGGATCCTGGCAGCCCTCGCCGACGCGATGGGCTCCAGCCTCGGATTCCGCGCCTCGAAGCAGGCCTACGCCGACCTCATCGAGCTCGGTGCCTGGGAGGGTCAGCACACCGCGACGCCCACCACGGTGCCGGCGGCCCCGTCCGACGGCGGCATCCGCCTGGCCGGGTGGCGCGAGCTGCTCGACGCCTCGCAGGGCAACGACTTCGAGCTGGCGCTCCGGGCCACGGCCCGACCCGCCGTCGCCCGGGTGTCCGCCGCCACGGCCGAGCGCCTCGGCCTCGGCGAGGTGGCCACCGTCGAGGCGGGCGGCGTGGCCGTCATCCTCCCCGTGGAGGTCACCCCTGGCATGGTCGACGACGTGGTCTGGGTTCCGCTGAACCCCAACAGCGTGGATCGCCTCCCCGCGACGCCCGGCGCCCCCGCCGCGGTCGCGGCCGTCTCTGTGGATGAAGGAGCCTGAGCATGAACATCTTCTTCCAGGACCCCTGGTGGCTGATCCTGATCAAGGTGGTGGCGCTGTTCGTTATCCTCCTGGTCTGGACCATCTTCAACGTCTGGTACGAGCGCCGCCTCGTCGGGAAGATGCAGCACCGCCTCGGCCCCATCATGAACGGGCCCTTCGGCCTGGGGCAGGCGCTGGCTGACGGCGCGAAGCTCCTGGTCAAGGAGGACTTCCGGCCCAAGAACGCCGACAAGTGGGTGTTCAACCTGGCCCCCATCCTCACCGGTGTCGCGGCGTTCACCACCTGGACGGTCATCCCGTTCGGCGGTGAGGTGGAGATGTTCGGCGTCACCACCAGGCTGCAGGTCACGGACCTGCCGGTGGCCACGCTGTTCATCCTCGCGGTGGCCTCCATCGGCATCTACGGCATCGTCCTGGCCGGGTGGGCGGGTAACTCCACCTACTCGTTCCTCGGCTCGATCCGCTCCACCGCGCAGATGATCTCCTACGAGATCGCCATGGGCCTGTCCATGGTGGCGGTGTTCCTGCAGGCCGGGTCCATGTCTACCTCGCAGATCGTCGAGGCGCAGAAGCAGACCATCCTCTTCAGGGTGCCCTTCACCGACACGACGTTCGACCCGGGGATCACCGGCTGGTACGCCATCCTGCTGTTCCCCTCCTTCATCATCTACGCCATCGCCATGGTGGGCGAGACCAACCGCGCGCCGTTCGACCTGCCCGAGTGCGAGTCGGAGCTGGTCTCCGGCTACCTCACCGAGTACTCCGGCTTCCGCTACGCGATGTTCTTCCTGGCCGAGTACATCAACATGGCCACCGTGTCGGCCGTCGCCACCACGCTGTTCCTCGGCGGCTACCTGCCGCCGTGGCCGCTCAACCTGATCCCGTTCATGAACAACCCGTGGCTCGGCCCCGTGTTCTTCTTCCTCAAGGTCCAGCTGCTGATCTCGGTGTTCGTCTGGCTGCGTGGCACGCTGCCGCGCTTCCGGTACGACCAGTTCATGAACCTCGGCTGGAAGGGCCTCATCCCCATCTCGCTGGTGTGGATCCTCATGATCGCGGTGGCACCCGGCTACACCATCGGCCTGGCGGTGGCCCTGGTGGCCGTGGTGTACCTCATCTTCGGCGGGAGGAGCGACGTCGCCGACGAGCCCGAGCTCGCGGAGGCCGGTGACGAGCCGGAGATCTTCGACGCGTTCGCCGGCGGGTACCCGACGCCGCCGCGCGCCGGCCAGATCCTGCCCGAGTTCGCGGGCGTCGTCTCCGGGCGTGGGGACGAGGCCGAGCCGGCTGGTCCTGCCGCCACCGAAGGGAAGGAATCCTGATGGGACTGCTCGATCCGTGGGCCGGCTTCGGTGTCACGTTCAACACGATCTTCCGTAAGACCTTCACCCAGTCGTACCCGCACAAGAAGGGCGCGGAGAAGGTCACCATGCCTCGCTTCCACGGCCGGCACCAGCTCAACCGCTGGCCCGACGGCCTGGAGAAGTGCGTGGGCTGCGAGCTGTGCGCCTGGGCGTGCCCGGCTGACGCGATCTACGTCGAGGGTGCCGACAACACCGACGACGACCGCTACTCACCCGGCGAGCGCTACGGCCGCGTCTACCAGATCAACTACCTGCGCTGCATCTTCTGCGGTCTGTGCATCGAGGCGTGCCCGACGCGCGCCCTGACCATGACCAACGAGTTCAAGATCTCGGACGACTCGCGCACCAAGCTGATCTACGAGAAGCAGGACCTGCTGGCCCCGCTGCTCAGCGGCATGGAGCAGCCCCCGCACCCGCGCCGGCTCGGACACGACGAGCAGGCCTACTTCCTCGGCCTCCCGGAGACCGGCAAGCCGGACACCCGCACCGCCGCAACCACAGGAGCAGCCCAATGATGCCCTTGATCCCGCTGGTGACCGCCGGTGAGGTGGCCTTCTGGGTCTGCGCACCCATCGCGGTGGTGTGCGCGCTCGGGCTCCTGCTCTCGCGCAAGCCCGTCCACTCGGCCATCTGGATGGCCGGCGTCATGGTCAGCCTGGCCGTGCTCTACGCCGCCAACGACGCGCCGTTCCTGTTCGTGATTCAGATCATCGTGTACACGGGCGCCATCCTCATGCTCTTCCTGTTCGTGGTCATGCTCGTCGGCGTCGACTCCACCGACTCGGTGGTCGAGACCATCCGCGGGCACCGCGTCTCGGCGATCCTCGTGGCCATCGGCCTCGGCGGGCTGCTGATCCTCGGCGTCGGGCAGTTCGCCGTCAGCGGGGCCCCCGCAGGCCTCACGGAGGCCAACGCCGAGCACGGCGGCAACATCCCGTCGTTGGCCGCGCTGCTGTTCTCGCGGTACGTGTTCATCTTCGAGGCCACCGCGGCCCTGCTCATCACGGCCGCCGTCGGCGCCATGATCCTGGCCCACGGCGAGCAGCTCACGAAGAAGGCCACCCAGATCGAGTCCCTGCAGGAGCGCGTGCGGGCCTACGCCGAGGACGGCGTGCACCCCGGCCCGCTGCCCAGCTCCGGCGTGTTCGCCCGGCACAACGCCATCTCCACGCCCGCGCTGCTGCCCGACGGGACGATCGCCGAGAAGTCGGTGTCCAAGACCCTGGCCATGCGCGGCGTGATCGTCGACGTGAACGAGCTCCGGGCGCCCACCACCTCCGCCTACGCCGCCATCGCCGGCAAGACCGACGAGATCGAAGGAGACGACGAATGAACCCGGAGGGCTACCTCGTTCTCTCGGCGATCCTCTTCGCGATCGGTGTCGCGGGATTCCTGCTGCGCCGCAACGCGATCATCGCCTTCATGAGCATCGAGCTCATGCTCAACGCCACGAACCTGGCGTTCGTCGCGTTCGCCAACTACCACGGCAACCTCGACGGCCTCATCGCGGCGTTCTTCGTGATGGTGGTGGCGGCGGCCGAGGTCGTGGTGGGTCTCGCGATCATCGTGGCCGTGTATCGTGCCCGCCGCTCGGCCTCGGTCGACGACGCCAACCTGATGAAGTTCTAAGGGGCTAGAAGCGTGCAACTCCTCGAATCCGTGTCCGCCCTGTCCGGGTCCGGCGCCATGGCGTGGCTGCTCATCGCCATTCCGCTCGCCAGCGCCGCGTTCCTGCTGCTGGCAGGGAAGCTGACCGACCCCTGGGGCCATCTCCTGGCCACCCTCGCCCCGATCGTCTCGTTCGTGCTGGGCCTGCTGCTGTTCGTGCAGCTGCTCGGCAGCCCGGAGGACGCCCGCCACATCGACGTGAGCGTCTACGAGTGGATCGCCACCGGCGCGTGGTCGATCGAGTTCGGCCTGCTGGTCGATCCGCTGTCGATCCTCTTCGTGCTGCTGATCACCGGGGTGGGCTCGCTCATCCACGTGTATTCGATCGGCTACATGGCCCACGACGACCGCCGCCGCCGGTTCTTCGCGTACCTCAACCTCTTCATCGCCGCCATGCTGACCCTGGTGTTGGCCAACAACTACCTGGTGCTGTTCCTCGGCTGGGAGGGCGTGGGCCTGGCCTCGTTCCTGCTCATCTCCTTCTGGGCGCACAAGCCCTCGGCGGCCGCGGCAGGCAACAAGGCGTTCATCGTCAACCGCGTCGGCGACCTCGGCCTCAGCATGGCCATCTTCACCATGCTGGCCATGTTCGGCAGCGTGAACTTCGCCGACGTCAACGCCGGCGCGGAGTCGCTCGACCCCGTGTGGGCCACCATCATCGGCATGCTCCTGCTGCTCGGCGCCTGCGGCAAGTCCGCCCAGGTCCCGCTGCAGTCCTGGCTGCTCGACGCCATGGAGGGCCCCACCCCGGTGTCGGCCCTCATCCACGCGGCCACCATGGTGACCGCCGGCGTCTACCTCGTGGTCCGCTCCAACGCCATCTACGCGCAGACCGAGGTGGCCACCACCGCGGTGGCGATCGTCGGCACGGTGACGTTGCTCGCGGGCGCCTGGATCGGCTCGTCGAAGGACGACATCAAGAAGGTGCTCGCCGGCTCCACCATGTCGCAGATCGGCTACATGATGCTGGCCGCGGGCCTCGGCCCCGCGGGCGCCTCGTTCGCGATCTTCCACCTGCTGACGCACGGCTTCTTCAAGGCCAACATGTTCCTCGGCGCCGGGTCTGTCATGCACGGCATGAACGACGACGTGAACATGCGCCACTACGGCGCGCTGGCCAAGAGCATGCGCATCACGTTCTACACGTTCGCGATGGGCTACCTGGCCATCATCGGGTTCCCGTTCACCTCGGGCTTCTACTCGAAGGACCACATCATCGAGGCCGCGTTCCACGAGAACACCATCATCGGGGTTCTGGCGCTGCTGGGCGCCGGCGTGACCGCGTACTACATGACTCGTCTCATGATGATGACCTTCTTCGGCGCCAAGCGCTGGGAGAAGGACGTGCACCCGCACGAGTCGCCGCTGGTCATGACCGTGCCGCTCATCGTGCTCGCCGTGCTGTCGATCGTCGCCGGGCTCTTCATGAACGGCTGGATCCAGGGCTGGCTCGAGGACTCGACCGGGCAGCACCCGCACGAGACGAGCCTGTTCACCTTCACCCCCGTCGGCCTGATCACCCTCGCAGTGGTCGCCGTCGGCGTCACCATCGGATGGCTGCTGCACCGCCGGGACATCCCCGTCGACGCGCCGGCCACCGCCAACCCGCTGGTCCTCGCGGGCCGCAACGACCTGTACGGCGACGCGTTCAACGAGTACGCCGTCGTCCGGCCGGCCAAGGGCCTGTCCGCGGGCCTGGCCTGGCTGGACCGGGGCACCGTCGACGGCGCCGCCATGGGCAGCGCGAGCCTCGCCACCGGGCTGGGTGCCTGGCTGCGGAAGGGCCAGAACGGCTACGTGCGCAGCTACGGCCTCATCCTCGGCGTCGGGGTCATCGTGCTCGCCGGCGTCGTGATCCTCGGGCAGCTGGGCTAAGGGAGAATCGGAAAAGACATGCCATTGCCACTACTGACCATCCTCGCCCTGGTCCCCTTGCTGGGTGCCCTCGTGCTGTTCGTCGTCAAGGGCCCTGCCGGACGGCTGATCGGCTACGGCGTCGCTCTCACCACCGCGGTCCTGGGCGTCCTCGCCGTCGTGCTGCAGTCCCAGGGGGTTCCGCTGGCGGAGGAGATCGCCTGGATCCCGCAGATCGGCGCGCACTACGCGCTGGACCTCGACGGCATGGGCGCCATCCTCGTGCTGATGACCGTCATCCTCGTGCCCGTGGTGCTGCTCGCCGAGTGGCACGTCGGCGACGCGCCGGAGGCGCGCTGGGGCACATCCACGTTCTTCGCGCTCGCGCTCATGATGCAGTCGTTCGCCCTGTTCGTGTTCATGGCCTCCGACATCCTGCTGTTCTACGTTGCCTTCGAGGCCACGCTCATCCCGACCTACTTCCTCATCGGCGGCTTCGGCGGCCCGAGGCGGGGTGCCGCGGCGATGAAGTTCCTGCTGTACTCGCTGGCCGGCGGACTGGTGATGCTGGTCGCTGTCGCGGGCGTCTATGCGGTCACGGCGGAGGCGGGGAGCCCCAGCTTCCTCATCAATGACCTCGTCGGCGCCGAGATGAGCACCGACATGGGCAGATGGCTGTTCCTCGGCTTCTTCATCGCCTTCGCGGTGAAGGCGCCGATGGCGGGCCTGCACACCTGGCTGCCGGACACGGCCGAGCAGGCAACGCCGGGCACCTCGACGCTGCTCGTCGGCGTCCTGGACAAGATCGGCACCTTCGGCATGCTGAAGATCTGCCTGACCGCGTTCCCCGAGGCCACCCAGTGGGCCACCCCGGTGATCCTGGTGTGGGCCATCGTCTCGGTCCTGTACGGCGCGTTCATGGCGTTCGGCGCCACGGACCTCCTCCGCCTGGTGTCCTACACCTCGATCAGCCACTTCGGCTTCATGGTGTTCGGTATCTTCGCGCTGACCACCCCGTCGATCAGCGGCTCGATCTTCTACATGCTCAACCACGGCCTCTCGACGGCGGCGCTGTTCCTCGTCGTCGGGTTCATGATCAGGCGCCGCGGCTCGCAGCACATCGACGCCTTCGGCGGCGTGCAGAAGGTGGCGCCCGTCCTGACCGGCGTGCTCCTGATGTCCGGCCTGTCCGCCCTTGCCTTGCCGGGCATGGGCAGCTTCGTCTCGGAGTTCCTGGTCATGGCAGGCGCCTGGCAGCGGTACCCGATCCACACCGCCGTCATCACGCTCGGCATGGTGCTGGCCGCGGTGTACGTGCTGCGCATGTACAAGACCACGATGACCGGGCCGGTGACGGACCAGGTCGCCACGCATGTCACCCACGACCTCAGCATCCGCGAGAAGGCCGTCGTGGCGCCGCTCCTCATCCTCCTCATCGTGTTCGGCTTCGTGCCGCGGCCGGTGCTGGCGATGGCTGACGAGACCGCCACGCAGACGATGGCCGTCGTCGGAGTCGAGGATCCCGCCCCGCAGGTCAAGGAAGGCAACCGATGATCAACCTCCTGGAGATCGCTGCTCCCACCCTGGAGTGGATGCTGCTGTCGCCCCTCCTGGTGATCCTGGGCGCCGCCTGCATCGGCGTGCTCGTCGAGGCCCTGGCGCCGCGGGAGCTGCGCTACGTCATCCAGACCGCTCTTGCCGCCATCGCGGTGGTCGCGGCCCTAGGGCTGACCATCCTGAACTGGGTGCAGGCCACCCCGCAGATCGCGGCCATGGGCGTGCTCGCCATCGACGGACCCTCGTTCTTCTTCTGGAGCCTCCTGCTGGTCTTCGGGCTCGGGGGAGTGGCCCTGTTCGCGGAGCGCGGGCTCGGCAACGGGCAGTCGGCGTTCGCGTCGTCCGCCGCGACGGTGCCTGGCTCGCCCCTCGAGCGCGAGGCGGACAAGCTGCGCCGCGAGCACACGGAGATCTTCCCGCTGCTGCTCTTCTCGCTGTTCGGCATGATGGTCTTCGCTTCCGCCAACGACCTGCTGACGCTGTTCGTGGCCGTGGAGATCTTCTCGCTGCCGCTGTACCTGCTCACCGGCATGGCCCGGAGGCGCCGCCTGCTCAGCCAGGAGGCCGCCCTGAAGTACTTCCTGCTGGGCTCCCTGGCGTCGGCGATCATGCTGTACGGCATCGCGATGCTGTACGGCTACGCGGGCGCCTTCCAGCTGGCGGACATCGACGCGGCCATCGCGGCCGGCACCGGCAGCCATCCGCTGCTGCTCACCGGCATGCTGCTGACCTCCGTGGGCCTCCTGTTCAAGATCGGCGCCGTGCCGTTCCATGCCTGGACCCCAGACGTCTACATGGGCGCCCCCACCCCGGTGACCGGCTTCATGGCGGTGGCCACCAAGACGGCCGCCGTCGCCGCGCTGTTGCGCATCTTCTACGTCGCCCTCGGCGGCCTGCGCTGGGACTGGCAGCTGCTGTTCGCGGTGGTGGCCGTCCTCACCATGCTGCTCGGCGCCACCGTGGCCCTCGCGCAGAACGACATCAAGCGCCTTCTGGCCTACTCGTCCATCGCGCACGCCGGGTTCATCCTCGTCGGCGTCGTGGGCGCGGTCCAGGCCGGCGACGACGTCAGCATCTCCAGCGTGGGGGCCATCGGCTTCTACCTGCTGACCTACGGCGTGGCCACCCTGGGCGGGTTCGCGATCATCACCATGGTGCGCCGCTCCGGCGGCGAGGCCAACAGCCTCGACGCGTGGAAGGGGCTGGGGCGTCGCAACCCCGTCATCGCCGCTCTGATGACGCTGTTCCTGCTCAGCTTCGCGGGCATCCCGCTCACCGCCGGATTCGTCGGCAAGCTGGCCGTGTTCGCGGCCGCCTGGGCCGGCGGCTACGGCTGGCTGGTGCTGGTCGCGGTGATCATGAGCGTCATCGCCGCGTTCTTCTACCTCAAGGTCGTGGTGGCCATGTGGTTCCAGGACGCCGACGAGCAGCACGTGGGCACGGTGGAGACCCCGTCGCTCTGGACGTGGTCTGTGCTTGTTGTGGCCGGAGTGGTTACCCTTGTCCTCGGCCTGCTTCCCGGTGGCGTGCTCGCGCTCATCGCGGATGCGGCCCAGTTCATTCGCTGACCCTGACAAGGAGACCCCGTGGCGGACGCCCCGCTGGATGAGCACCTGTCCGTGCTCCTCGACCAGTTCGAGGAGCGGCTGGTGGACGTGGCCGTCGCCAGTTCGCCGTTCGTGACGGAGGCCTCCCGGCACATCATCTCGGCGGGTGGCAAGCGGTTCCGGCCCCTGCTGGTGTTCCTCGCCGCGCGGTTCGGCGGGCAGGTGGACGACGAGGACCTCATGCGGGCGGCGCTCGTGATGGAGCTCACGCACGTGGCCAGCCTCTACCACGACGACGTCATGGACGTCGCGGACCTGCGTCGCGGCGCGCCGTCCGCCAACCGGCTCTGGGGCAACTCGGTGGCCATCCTGGTGGGGGACTTCCTGTTCGCCCGGGCCTCGACCACCGTCGCGGAACTGGGCGTGGAGTACGTGCACCTCCAGGCGGAGACGTTCGCGCGCCTCGTCCAGGGGCAGATCGCCGAGACCAAGGGCCCTGCCGACGGCGAGGACCCCCTGGCGCACTACATCCAGGTCATCGCGGACAAGACCGGCTCCCTGATCGCCGCGTCCGCGCTCTTCGGCGGCATGGTCTCGGGGGCGGACCAGACCATCCTCGACGCGCTGGCCGCGTTCGGCGAGGAGATCGGGTTGGTGTTCCAGCTGTCCGACGACCTCATCGACATCAACTCCACCACCACCGGCAAGACCCCCGGCACCGACCTGCGCGAAGGCGTCCCGACCCTGCCGGTGCTGATGCTGCGCGCCTCCAAGGACCCCGCGGACGCCGAGCTCCTCGCCCTGATCGACGGCGACCTCAGCAGCGACCACTCCCTCGATCAGCTCCTGGCCGCCTTGCGGTCACATCCCGTGATGGCGCGGGCCAAGGCGGAGGTGGAGCGCCGCGCGGACATCGCCCGCGCCCACCTGGCCCCGCTGCCGGACGGCGACGCGAAGGATGCGTTGCTCAAGGTGTGCTCGGACCTGGTGGACCGCACCGCCTGACGCGGCCCACCTCCGCAGTCCGACCTACCAGATCGTGACCCGGTCCTCCTGGGGGAGCCAGAGGTCGTCGTCGGGGGAGACGTCGAACGCCTCGTAGAAGGCGTCCAGGTTGCGCACGATCTGGTTGCAGCGGAACTCGTTGGGGGAGTGGGGGTCCGTGGCGAGCAGCACCTTCATCGCCTCAGGGCGACGCTTCCCGCGCCAGGCCTGGGCCCAGCCGGTGAAGAACCGCTGCGCCGGGGTGAGCCCGTCGATCGGCTCGCCGTCGGGGTTCCCGCCCGCGAGGAGCCAGGCCCGGTAGGCGATGCCCAGCCCCCCGAGGTCGCCGATGTTCTCGCCGACGGTGAGCTCACCGTTGACCGAGCCGCCGTCCACGCCCTCAGGCGCCAGGCCGTCGTACTGGGCGATCAGGCGGCCGGCGAGCGCCTCGAAGGCCTCGCGGTCCTCCGGCTGCCACCAGTCGCGGAGGCGGCCGTCGCCGTCGCACGTGGAGCCCTTGTCGTCGAAGCCGTGGCCGATCTCGTGCCCGATCACCGCGCCGATGGCGCCGTAGTTGACCGCGTCGTCGGCGTCGGCGTTGAAGAACGGCGGCTGGAGGATCGCGGCGGGGAAGACGATCTCGTTGCGCAGGGGGTGGTAGTAGGCGTTGACGGTCTGGGCGAACATCTGCCACTCGTCGCGGTCGACCGGGCCACCGATGCGGCTCAGCGTGTAGTCCAGTTCGAAGGAGTTGGCCGCCAGCACCGAGGCCACCAGGTCCTCGGGGGTGACGACCAGGGCGGCGTAGTCCCGCCACTTGACCGGGTAGCCCACCTTGGGGGTGAACTGCTCCAGCTTCCGCAGCGCCTCGGCGCGGGTCTCGTCGGTCATCCACGCGAGCTTCTCGATCGACTCACGGTAGGCGGCGAGCAGGTTCGCCACGAGGACGTCCATCGCCTGCTTCGCCTCCGCCCGGAAGTGTCGCTCCACGTAGGCGCGGCCGACCGCCTCGCCGACGACCCCCTCCACGAAGGCGATGCCGCGCTTCCACCGGGGGCGCTGCTCCTCATTGCCGTTGAGGGTGCGCTCGTAGAAGTCGAAGCGCGCCTCGACGAAGTCCGACGACAGGTAGGGCGAGAGGCCGTTGACGGCCTTCCACCGAGCCCAGCTCCGCCACGACTCGAGCGGCTGGGACTCCAGCAGCGGGGCCACGCCCTCCAGGAACGAAGGTTGGGAGACGATCACCTCGGACAGCTTGTCGGCAGGGATGCCGGCACCGTCCAGGAACGCCGGCCAGTCGAACCCGGGTGAGGCCGCAACGACATCGTCGTACGACGTGGGGTTGTACATCGCGCGGAGGTCGCGGCAGCGGACCCGGTCCCAGTGGTGGGCGGCGATCGCGGTCTCCAGGTCCATGACCGCCCGGGCCTGCGCGGCCGGGTCGGGGAGGCCGGCGAGCTCGAACACCCGGGCCACGTGGGCGAGGTACTTGCCGCGGATCTCCTCGTGCGCGTCCTCGCGGTAGTACGCCTCGTCGGGCAGGCCGAGGCCGCCCTGGGAGGAGAACACGGCGTAGCGGGTGGGGTCTCCCGGGTCCGACTCCTCGTACAGGTGCACCAGGGGGCTCAGGCCGTGCCGCAGCGACCAGCCGAGGTGGCGGGCCATGGCGCTGGGGGAGTCGACGTCGTCGATGGCCGCCAGGAGGGGTTGCAGCGGCGAGCCGCCCAGGGCCTCGATGCGTTCGGTGTCCATGAAGGCGGCGTACAGGCCTGCGATCTTCCCGTCGTCGGTGGAGGCGTCGCCCGCCGGCAGCTCGCTGACCAGCGCCAGTACGTCCTTCTCGGCCTGCTCGACCAGATCGACGAAGCCGCCGGCCGAGGCGCGGTCAGGAGCGATCGGCGCGGTGCGCAACCACGTGCCGTTGACGTGGCGGAAGAGATCGTCCTGGGGCCGGAGGGCGCGGTCGAAGTGCTCGAACGTGATGGAGGCTGTCATGCCCGCCAGCCTAGCCAGTCCCGAGAAGGGTCAGCGTCAGAGCTCGTCCGCCTCCCACGTGTCCTGGCCCGCGATCACGGCGGCCAGCGCGGCCCCGGTGTCCTCCGCGCGGACGGCAGCGATCTGCTCGCGCAGCAGGTCGTCGTAGCTGGGCCGGGGCACGCGGCGGAAGATGCCGATGGGCGCCTGGCGCAGCACGCCGGACTCGGTGAGGCGGGACAGCGCGAACGCCTGCGACGGGTCCGCACGGGTCTCGTCGTGGACGACGATGCGGGACCGGTCTGCGGTGGCCGTCTCGGCGATGTGGATGTCGCCGTCGAGGCCGCGGACGACGCACAGCTCGCCGCCGCCGAAGATGATCGGCTCGCCGTGCTTGAGCGAGATCAGCGCGCCCTCGGGGCCCTTGAGGGTGGCGAAGGCGTCGTCGTTGAAGATGGGGCAGTTCTGGTAGATCTCCACCAGCGAGGCGCCCCGGTGCTGCGTGGCGGCCGTCAGGACCTCCGTCAGGTGCGCCCGGTCAGAGTCGATGGTGCGCGCCACGAACGACGCCTCGGCCCCCAGCGCCAGCGACACGGGGTTGAACGGCGTGTCCAGGGAGCCGTACGGCGTGGACTTGGTCACCTTCCCGAGCTCCGAGGTGGGCGAGTACTGCCCCTTGGTGAGGCCGTAGATGCGGTTGTTGAACAGCATGATGGTGATGTTCACGTTGCGGCGCAGCGCGTGGATGAGGTGGTTGCCGCCGATCGACAGCGCGTCCCCGTCGCCGGTGACCACCCAGACGTTGAGGTCCGGCCGGGTCACCGCGACACCCGTCGCGATGGCCGGCGCGCGCCCGTGGATGGAGTGCATGCCGTAGGTGTCGACGTAGTAGGGGAAGCGCGACGAGCAGCCGATGCCCGAGACGATGACGGTGTTCTCCCGCTTGATGCCGAACGTGGCCATCATCGACTGGAACGTGGACAGGACGGCGTAGTCACCGCACCCGGGGCACCAGCGCACCTCCTGGTCGCTGGTGTAGTCCTTCTTGGTCTGAGGCTCGAGGCTCAGTGGGACTCCGACGAGGCCGGTGGGCATCAGTTCTCCTCCTGGAAGGCGTCGATCTCGGCGATGAGGTCCACCTCGAGCTCGCTGAGCGAGATCGGGAGGCCGCGCACGCGCGAGTAGCTGGAGATCTCGACGAGGTAGCGGGCCTGCAGCACCGAGGCGAGCTGGCCGAGGTTCATCTCCGGCACCACCACCTTGTCGTAGGCGCGCAGCACCTCGCCGAGGTTGGCGGGCATGGGGTTGAGGTGGCGCAGGTGCGCCAGCGCGACGTCGCGGCCGCTGAGCCGGACGCGGCGGGCGGCGGCCGTGATGGGGCCGTAGGTGGACCCCCAGCCGAGCACCAGCACGCGTGCCTTGCCGCTGGGGTCGTCGACGACCACGTCAGGGATGTCGGCGACGATGCCGTCGATCTTCGCCTGACGGGTGCGGGTCATGAGCTCGTGGTTGTCCGGGTCGTAGGACACGTTGCCGGTGCGGGCGGCCTTCTCGATGCCGCCGATGCGGTGCTCGAGGCCCGGCGTGCCGGGGACGGCCCAGGCGCGGGCGAGCGTCTCGGGGTCGCGATCGTAGGGGTGGAACACGTCCTTGCCCGAGGCGTCGGTGGCGTTGGGGCCGACGGCGAAGCCCGGCTCGATGGGCGCGATGGCGTCCAGGTCCGGGAGCTTCCACGGCTCGGCGCCGTTGGCGAGGTAGCCGTCGGAGAGCATGATCACCGGCGTGCGGTACTTCACGGCGATCCGGCAGGCCTCGACGGCCGTCTCGAAGCAGTCCGTGGAGGACTTGGCGGCGATCACCGGGACCGGTGCCTCGCCGTTGCGGCCGTACAGCGCCTGCATGAGGTCGGCCTGCTCGGTCTTGGTGGGCATGCCAGTGGACGGCCCGGAGCGCTGGACGTTGACGATCACCAGCGGCAGCTCGGTCATCACCGCCAGACCGATCGCCTCGCCCTTGAGGGCCATGCCGGGCCCCGACGTGGTGGTCACGCCCAAGGCGCCAGCGAACGACGCCCCGATGGCCGAGCCGACACCCGCGATCTCGTCCTCGGCCTGGAATGTCATCACGCCCAGGTCCTTGCGCCGCGACAGCTCGTGCAGGATGTCCGAGGCCGGCGTGATCGGGTAGGAGCCCAGGAAGAGCTGCAGCCCGGCCTTGTGGGCGCCGGTGATCAGGCCGTAGGCGGTGGCGAGATTGCCGGAGATCTGGCGGTAGCGGCCCTTGGCCATGGGCGCGGGGGCCACGTGGTAGCGGACCTCGAAGGCCTCCGTCGTCTCGCCGTAGGCGTGGCCGGCGTTGAAGGCGGCGATGTTGGCGTCGCGGATGAGGGGCTTCTTGGCGAACTTCTCGGTGAGGAACTTCACCGTGCCCTCGGTGGGGCGCGAGTACAGCCAGCTCAGCATGCCGAGCGCGAACATGTTCTTCGTGCGCGAGGCGTCCTTGCGGCTGAGATCGAACTCGGCGACGGCGCCGGTCGCGAGCCCGGTGAGGTCCATCGCGTGCACCGAGTAGTTGGCGAGGGTGCCGTCCTCCAGCGGGTTGCTGGCCCACCCGATCTTGGCCAGGTTGCGCTTGGTGAAGTCCGCCGTGTCGACGATGATCACGCCGCCGCGCGGGAGGTCGCGCAGGTTCGCCTTCAGGGCCGCCGGGTTCATCGCCACCAGCACGTCGGGCACGTCGCCGGGGGTGACGATGTCGAAGTTGGCGAAGTGCAGCTGGAAGCTGGAGACGCCCGGCAGTGTGCCCTGTGGCGCCCGGATCTCCGCGGGGAAGTTGGGCAGCGTGGCGATGTCGTTGCCGAAGCTCGCCGTCTCCGCGGTGAAGCGGTCGCCGGTCAGCTGCATGCCGTCACCGGAGTCTCCGGCGAAGCGAATGACGACTCGGTCGAGTGGAAGCTGCTCAGCCACGTGCTATCTACCTCAGGGAATTAGCGAAAAGATGTCTTGGCCATTGTAGGGTTCAGGCCTCAAACCCCCGCCTCGATCGTTGCGCTGACAGTGAACTGGCGCCAGTAGACTCCCTCCATGCTGCCTGCCCGCGACTGGTTCGACGACGCCTCGGTGTTCGTCGTCGACGTGCCGCTGGCCTGTTGTGCGCTGGAGACGCAGGCCGCCGCGGGTGAGCGGCCGATCGTGGACGTGACGGCCGTGCCGCCGGGCGCGAGGCTGGTCGTGACGCTGTCGGGGACCATCACCGCCCCCCTCGTGCCGGCCATCCTGGGGGTCCTGGACCGGCTGCCGGAGGAGCGGACGGTCGTGGCGTTCGGGGCGTGCGCGTGCGTCGGCGGCCCGTACTGGGACTCGTACTCGGTGGTGAAGGGCGCGGAGTCGCTGGTGGGGGTGGACCACTTCATCGCCGGCTGCCCGCCGCCGCCCGAGGCCCTGCACGCCTACCTCGAGGAGGTCCGCCGTGGCGTCTCCTGACCGCACGGCGGCAGAGCAGGTGGAGGCGGCCCACTGGCACACCCGGGCCGCCGAGGCCCGCGAGGCCGGATTCACCCTCCTGACCAACCTGACCGCCGTCGACGAGGTGGGCCAGAGCGACCACATCAGGGTCCTGCTGTGGCTCGAGCGCCCCGAGGACGGCCGCCAGGTGCACCTGGCGGCCCTCACCGCCCGCGACGACCCCCACCTCCCCGACCTCACGGACCTGTTCCCGGGCTGTGCCTGGCTGCAGCGCCAGGTCCATGACTTCTTCGGCGTCGCGTTCGACGGCGCCGACAACCGTCCGCTGACCCACCACGGGGGAGGGGCGCCGCTGCGCAAGGACGTCCTGCTGGAGCCGCGTCAGACGCAGCACTGGCCGGGGGCGCTGGAGCCCGGCGAGTCCGAGCAGTCGCCGTCGCGCCGGAAGCTCGTCCCCCCGGGAGTGCCCGACCCCGCCGTCGTGACGGATCCCGCCGCGACGCCGGCCGACATCGCGCTCTCCGCCACCGGGGCCCGCGTGAGGAGACTGCGATGACGGGCGCGCACAGCTCGATCGCCCTCATCGAGGACCGCTGCACCTCCTGCATGATCTGCGCCCGGGAGTGCCCAACCTGGTGCATCACGCTGACCTCGCACCTGGAGCAGAGCGTGCCGGCGCCGGGGGCCCGCCCCCGCACCCACAACGTGCTCGACACCTTCACCATCGACTGGGCGCTGTGCATGTACTGCGGGGTCTGCATCGAGCAGTGCCCCACCGACGCGCTCGAGTGGAGCGGATCCAGGGTGCCGTCGGCCGACCGCCTCGTCGACCTCGTCCACGACCGGGGGCTCCTCGCCCCCAGGCGGGAGCCGGGTGAATAGCCGCCTCCAGCGCGCCGGCCGCGACCTCCGGCAGGCGGCCTCGACCCGCGCCGTGTGGTTCGGTTTCCTCGGCTCCCTGGGGATCCTCGCCGGCTCGCTGAGCCCGGCCTACCTCCCGCAGGCCTCGCCGATGTGGGACGTGCTGCGCAACCTCGGGATCGCCGGGGACACCACCAAGATCGTCGGCACCGTCACCACCCTCGTCGGCCTGGTGCTGCTCTTGGAGGCGTGGTTCCGGCTGCGCCCGGCCCGCCGCCGGGCGATGGGGCAGCCGCAGCTCAGGCACTGGGCCGTCCTGACGGTCGTCGCGCTGCCGCTCGCCCTGGGGCCGCCCATCTTCTCCCACGACGCCTACTCGTACGCCGCCCACGGCTGGCTCATCCACAACAACCTCAGCCCGTACCAGGTGGGTCCGGGGATTCTCCCGGGCTACTACGCCGATCAGGTGGCGTGGGTGTGGCGGGAGACCACGGCGCCCTACGGCCCGCTGTCGTTGTGGATGAGCCACGGGCTGGTGATCCTCGCCGGCTTCGAGCCGTTCGTGTCGGCCGTCCTCATGCGACTGCCGGCGCTGGTCGGGGTGCTGCTCATCGGCTCGCTCGTGCCCCGGATCGCGCGACGCGTGGGCGTGGACCCGGCGGCCGCCAGCTGGTTCGCGGTCCTCAACCCCATCCTGATCATCGATTTCGTCGGCGGCGCCCACAACGACGCGCTCATGGTGGGGCTCATGCTGCTGGGGATCTGGGTGACGATGCGCTACCGGCACTGGTGGGCGGGGGCGCTCATCGTGGGGGCCGCGGCCGCCATCAAGCAGCCGGCCTTCCTCGCCGCCGTCGCGCTGCCGTTCCTGGTCACCCCGTGGACATCGTGGCGCCCCCGGGCCGTCGCGTGGGCTGCGGGGAAGGCGCTGGCCTCGCTCGCGCTCTCGGTGGCCGTGTTCGCCCTCATCTCGGTGCTCTCCGGTATGGGCTTCGGCTGGATCAACGCCATCAACGTCCCCGGCATGGCCGAGACGATCTCGCCCTTCACGCTGCTCGGGCACGCGCTCCAGTTCCCCGCCACGCGCTTCGGGTGGGATCCGAGCGGGGTGGCCGTGGTCACCGTGGTGCGCGCGATCGGCGCCGTGGTCTCGGTGGTCGGCATCGCGGTGTTCGCCTACCTGCACCTGGGCCGCAGGCCGCTGCACTTCCTGGCGTACTCGTTCCTCTGGTTCGCGCTGTGCGCCCCTGCGCTGCACTCCTGGTACCTGCTGTGGGGGGCGGTCCTGCTCCCGATGGCCCACCCGTCGACGAAGATGCTCCGGGCCGCGATCGTGGTCACCGTGGTCCTGCTCGGCTTCGCGGCCATGACGTTCGGGCTGCGCAACGGCCCGTGGATGCTGGTGCTGATCCTGTTCGGCGCCGTGTACTGGATCATGCACACCCACGAGCTGAGCCAGCCCATGGACGAGCCGGAGCCGGTCAGCGCGTGAGCGGACCGGACGTGATCGAGTAGTCGACCAGCACGGGGGAGTGGTCGCTGATGCGCTCCTCGTAGCTGGGCTCGCGTCCCACCCACGCCGCCGTCGCGCCCCTGGCCAGCCCGGGCGAAGCCAGGTGGTAGTCGATCCGCCACCCCGCGTCGTTGGCCCAGGCCTGCCCGCGCCAGGACCACCAGCTGTACGGCCCCTCCGCGTCGGGGTGGAGCCTTCGCACCACGTCGACGAGGCTGCGCGGGCTGAGGATCGAGGAGAACCACTCACGCTCCTCAGGCAGGAACCCCTCGGACCTCTGGTTGGTGCGCCAGTTGCGGAGGTCCTGGCGGGTGTGGGCGATGTTGAAGTCCCCCATCACCAGGAACTCACGGCCCTCGGCGGCGGCCTCGCGCCGCGACGAGGTGAGCAGGCGGGCGAAACCCCGCATGAACCGCATCTTGCGCCGGTACTTCTCCTCACTGCCGTCCTCGTGCGGCCAGGCGGCGCCCTTCGGGAGGTACAGGGACGCCACGCGGAGCGGGGCGTCGGCCAGGTCCACCTCGAGGTAGCGGCCCTCCGTCGCGAAGCGCGCGAGGTCCCGGTTGACGATCCGTTCGGCGGGCACCGCCTCCGGGTGCAGGTCGGGACCGAACTGGTGGGCGGTGCCGTCCAGCGCCCGCACGCGGGCGGGCCTGACGCGGGTCATCACTGCCACGCCGTTGCGGCCCGCCCTCAGCCCGGTGTCGAGGGTCACGTGGTAGCCATGGAACGCCTCGAGCGGCAGGTCGTCCACCCGGCAGCGCACCTCCTGGAGCGCGATCACGTCCGCGTCGGTGGCGTCCCAGAAGCCGCGGAAGCCGCGGCGGAGGGCGGCCCTGATGCCGTTGACGTTGTGGGTGCCGATGCGCAACCGCGAGCCCACGTCAGCGGTAGTTCACGTACTGGACCGCGAAGTCGTAGTCCTGCTCCTTGATCAACGCCTGGACCGACTGGAGGTCGTCGCGGCTCTTCGACGAGATGCGCAGCTCCTCGCCTTGGATCTGGGTCTTGACGCCCTTGGGGCCCTCATCTCGGATGAGCTTGGTGATCTTCTTCGCGTTCTCGGTGGTGATGCCCTGCTTCGTGGTGGCGGTGATCTTCCACAGCTTGCCCGAGACCCTCGGCTCACCGGTCTCCAACGCCTTGAGGCTGACGCCACGGCGCACGAGCTTCGACTGGAACACGTCGAGGATCGCCTTGACCCGCTCCTCGGAGACTGCCTCCATCTCGATGTTCTCGCCCGACCAGGCGATCTTGGCGTCGGTGTTCTTGAAGTCGAACCGCTGGCCCACCTCCTTGACCGCCTGGTTGAGCGCGTTGTCGACCTCCTGCCGGTCAACCTTGCTCACGACGTCGAACGAGCTCTCTGCAGCCATGGTTCTCCCCTTCTGTTCTCCCCGGCCCTGCCGGGGCCTCGTGCCCACCGCGGCGAACGGCCGATGCGCTCTGTGGCGGCCCGCCCATTCTGCCAGCAGTGTCGGGGCGGGGTGCTTTGCCGAGGCGGCGAAGGCACTGCTATGCTCGTGCGTCGCCGGGATACCCGGCATGGCAGGTTGCCCGAGTGGCCAAAGGGAGCGGTCTGTAAAACCGTCGGCGTAGCCTACGTTGGTTCAAATCCAACACCTGCCACTAGGCCTCGGACCGGATTGGTGCGGGGCCTAGTTTCGTTTCATCGGCAGAGAGGGGCCGACGATGGCCACCCCACACATCGCCTGCGAGCCCGGCGACATCGCACCACTGGTGATCATGCCCGGAGACCCGAAGAGGGCCGAGCGCATCGCCAGGACGCGGATGCAGGACGTGCGCCTCGTCTCCGACGTGCGCGGCATCGCCGCGTGGACCGGCACCGTCGACGGCGTGCCGATGACGGCCATGGCCTCGGGGATGGGCGTCCCGTCGTTGTCGATCTACGCCACCGAGCTGTTCTCGCAGTTCGGCGTGCAGCGGATCTGCCGGGTGGGCACCTGCGGTGGCATCTCGTCGAAGGTCGCGGTGAGGGATGTCATTGTCGCCTCTGCCGCCCACACCAACTCGGCGGTGTCCACCATCGACCTCCCCGGCGTGTCCCTCTCTCTCGCGGCGTCGTACGACATGCTGCGGGGCGCCGTCGAGTCCGCCCGCGACGCCGGCCGCACCGTCCACGTGGGGGCGGTGTTCACCAGCGACTTCTTCTACTCCTCGCGCACCGACATCATCCCGGGGCTGGACCGGCTCGGCACCCTCGGCGTGGAGATGGAGGCGGCCGGCCTGTACGCCTGCGCGCTCGCCAACAACGCCGAGGCGCTCGCCGTGCTGACGGTCTCGGACCACCTCAAGGACGGCTCGTCGGACCTCACCGCCGACGAGCGGGAGACCCTGTTCCAGGGCGCGCTCGAGGTCGCCGTCGCGGCGCTGAAGGCCTGACCGGACCCCGGATCAGGCACCGGAACCGTCGATTTGTGGTGATCGTCGCGGCCCATGTATGGTTGGTCGTCGGCTGGCCCCTATAGCTCAGTAGGCAGAGCGTCTCCATGGTAAGGAGAAGGTCTGCGGTTCGATTCCGCATGGGGGCTCGGTTCCCTCCCGCACCACCGGGAGGGAACTCCTGACGGGGTAGCTCAGTCGGTAGAGCAAGCGGCTCATAATCGCTGTGTCGCGGGTTCGAATCCCGCCCTCGTCACCACCACCGCGAGAACAGCGCCCAGCGCGAAGCTAATTGAAGGAAATCGACCATGGCCAAGAAGTCACAGGACGTCCGTCCGAAGATCACGCTCGCCTGCACCGAATGCAAGGAGCGCAACTACATCACGAAGAAGAACCGCCGCAACGATCCCGATCGTCTCGAGATCAAGAAGTTCTGCCCGCGCTGCCGCACCCACAAGGCGCACCGCGAGACCCGCTGAGGTCTCCCCAGCATCATCGCCGAGACCGGCCGCCGCAGGGTGGCCGGTCTCGTTGCGTCTCCGCACACCATCCGGGCCGGTAGCCTTGCCCCCATGCCAATCACCGCCGAGCACGTCGGGCGCCGCTACCCGGCCGCCCCTCCGTACGTGGTCAGCCGGGCCAAGATCGTCGAGTTCGCCGAGGCGCTGCGCGACGACAACCCGGCCTACCGAGGAGACCACCCCGTCGCCCCGCCCACCTTCGCCGCCGTCATCGCGGCGCAGGCCTGGGGGGCCCTGTTCGGCGACGAGGAGCTGGGCCTGGCCCTCAACCGCACCATGCACACGGACCAGACGTTCACCTTCCGCCGCCCGCTCCGCCCCGACGACGCGGTGGTCGCCGAGCTGAGCATCGAGAAGGTCCGAAACCGCGGGGCGCTGGACATGATCACCGTCCTGGTGGACCTCACCGTCGACGGCGAGACGGTCTGCGAGGCCCGCTCCACCCTCATGCACACCAGGGAGGACGACGATGCCTGAGACGACCGTGGGACAGGAGCTTCCGGAGCTGCGGGTGCGGGTGACCCGCTCCACGGTGGTGCGCTACTCCGGCGCCTCGACGGACTTCAACGAGATCCACTTCTCTGACCGGCACGCCCGAGCCATCGGGCTGCCGGGGGTGGTGGCCCACGGCATGTGGACCATGGGGGCGGGGCTGAAGGTGGTGACCGACTGGATCGGCGACCCGGGCCGCGTGCTCAGCTACTTCGTCCGGTTCACCAGGCCCGTCGTGGTCCCGGACACCGACGAGGGCACCGAGGTGCGCTACACCGGCACCGTCACCGCCGTCGCCGACGGGGTGGCCACCGTCTCCATCACCGCGACCTGCGGCGACGAGGCCGTCCTCGGCGCGGCGAAGGCAGAGGTCCGCGTTGACTGAATGCCGGATCGACCGGCTGTCGGCCCCCACCGTCGAACCGGCCGTGGCCTCCTCCCCGAGCCTGGCGGACCACACTACGCTGCGCGTCGGCGGCGCCGCCCGTCGGTTCGAGGTGGCGCGCACGGAGCGGGACCTGATCGACGTGGTGACCGACTGCGACGAGCGGGGCGAGTCCCTGCTCGTCCTCGGGGGAGGGTCGAACCTGCTCATCGCGGACGACGGGTTCCCGGGCACGGTGGTGCGGGTCGCGCTGACGGGCCTGAACGCCGACGTGTCCACCTGCGGGGGCGCGGCCGTGAGGGTCGCGGCGGGGGAGAACTGGGACGACGTGGTCGCCTACGCCGTCGCGCAGGAGTGGAGCGGGCTCGAGACGCTCTCCGGGATTCCCGGCAGCGTCGGCGCCACCCCCATCCAGAACGTCGGCGCGTACGGCTCCGACGTCTCCCAGACGGTCACCTCCGTGCGGACCTGGGACCGCGTCGACCGGACGCAGCGCACGTTCCCGGTCTCGGAGTGCGGCTTCGCGTACCGGTCCTCGCGGTTCAAGCGCGAGCCGGGGCGCTACGTCGTGCTGGAGGTCGGCTTCCAGCTGCCCCTTGGCTCGCTGGGCGCGCCCATCGCCTACCCGGAACTGGCCGGCCGCCTCGGTACGCAGCAGGGCGGGCGCGTGCCGGCGACGCTCGTCCGCGACACCGTCCTGGACATCAGGCGGGGCAAGGGCATGGTGCTGGACGCCGCCGACCACGACACGTGGAGCGCAGGATCCTTCTTCACCAACCCCCTCCTCACCGTCGCGGAGGCCGCATCGCTCCCGGACGATGCGCCCCGGTTCCCGGCCGAGGACGGCCGCGTGAAGACCAGCGCCGCCTGGCTCATCCAGCACGCCGGCTTCGCCAAGGGCCACGCGCGCGGACCGGCCGCGCTGTCCACCAAGCACGTCCTGGCGCTCACCAACCGCGGCGACGCGACCGCCGAGGATCTCGTCGCACTGGCCCGCGAGGTGCGCGACGGCGTGGAGCGGCGGTTCGGCGTGCGGCTGGTGCCCGAGGTCAACCTCGTGGGCCTCAGTCTCTGATCCGCGTCCGCCGCGGGCGTCAGTCCCGGCGTTCGAGCACGGTCTGGGCCGCCGCCACGTAGCCGGCGGCGAGCGTGTGGGCAGCCAGGCGCAGGGCGTCGCGGCCCGGGAGGAACGCCCCGTGGTGCAGACCCACGCCGTCGACGCGCCCGGTGCCCACGAAACACATGACCGACGCGGTGGCCAGCCCGTACTCCCCGAAGTCGTCCGAGCCGCATGAGCGGAACGGGGTCTCGGCCACCGTCACGCCCACCGATGTCAGCAGCGGGTCCAGGCGGCGCACCAGCCCCGGGTCGTTGACCAGGGCCGGCCCGCCGTGGATGAAGCGGGTCGCGGCTGCCGCCCCCCGGGCGAGCGCCACCGCGTCCGCGGTGCGGGCGATGGCCTCGTGCAGGAGGGCGCGGTCCTCGTCGGAGTAGGTCCGGATGGTGCCCCGGCAGCGCGCCTCGTCGGCAATGATGTTGGGGGCGGTCCCACCCGAGATCTGGCCGATGGACACGACGGTGGGGTGCGTGGGGTCGATGATCCGCGTCGGCAGCCCCGAGACGGCGGTGACGATGCTGGCGAGCGTGGTGATGGGGTCGATCGCCACGTGCGGGTAGGCCCCGTGCCCGGGGCGGCCGCGCACCACGATCTCGAACTCGTCGTAGGCGGCGTTCACCGCGCCCATGCCGGTGGACACGACGCCCCGCTCCACCTCGGGCTGGACGTGGACGCCCACCATTGCCTCGATCTCCTGGTCGTCCAGCAGGCCTGAGGCCACCACGTCGCTGGCCCCCGCGGGGTTGATCTCCTCCCGGGGCTGCAGGATCGGCACCATCGCGACGGGGAGGTCCAGCCCGCGGGAGGCCGTGATCAGCGCCCACAGCGCGCCCAGGTGCACGTCGTGGCCGCAGGCGTGCATGACGCCCGGCCTCCTCGACTCCCACTCGATGCCCGTCACCTCGTTGACGGGCAGGGCGTCGAGCTCGGCGCGGACGCCGACGGCGGGGCCATCCGGCCCGATCCGCGTCCAGGCGCCGGTGTGCGCGACGGGCGTCCAGTGCGTCCACTCGGCCGCCCGGATGAAGGTGTCGCGGGTGGGCTCCTCCTCGCCGCTGAGGTGTGGCTCGGCGTGGATCGCACGGCGGAGCGCGGCCGCGTCGGGCAGCACCCGGTCGATGCCCTCGATCAGGGCGCTGAGCAGGGCCGATGTCATAGTCAGACAGTCTAGTGTCGGGTGACCAGGCACGGGGTAGCCTGACCGGGTGCCCCAGCCCCTCCCCACCCTTCGCCCCGCCGCGCCCCGGCGGCCCAGCCTGGTGCGGCTGCTGCCCTATCTGCGCCCGTTCCGGCGGCAGTTCGCGCTCGCCCTCGCCATGGCCCCGCTCGGGGTGGCCATGGCGGTCCTGATCCCGCTGCTGCTCGGCAGCATCGTCGACGGCCCCATCGCCGAGCGGGACGGCTGGGGCGTCGCGCTGTACGCGCTGCTGATCCTGGCCGCCGGCGCCGTCGACGCGGCGATCAGCCTGGTCCGGCGCTGGATGCTGACGCGCGCCACCTCCGCCTTGGAGGCCAACATCCGGCTGGACCTGTTCGACACGCTGCAGGCCCTGCAACTGGGGTTCCACAAGCGGTGGGAGTCCGGACAGCTGCTGTCGAGGATCATGAGCGACCTCGGCCTGCTGCGCCGGTTCATGTCCTTCGGCATCCTCATGCTGATCATGAACACGATCCAGATCGTCGTGGTGGTCTCGATCATGGTGGCCATGCACTGGCCGCTGGGTGTCGCGGTGCTGGCCTCCGTGCTGCCGGTGGTGGCCGTCACCACCTACCTCGTGCACCGCTTCGGGCTGGTGTCGCGGCAGGTGCAGGACCGCACCGGGGACGTGGCCTCCGCTGCCGAGGAGTCGCTGCACGGCGTTCGGGTGATCCGCTCGTTCGGCCGCGTGCCGTTCGCGTTCAGCGGCTTCGACCGGCGTGCCGTGCTCCTGCGTGACGCCGGCGTCCACCGGATGCGCATCGCATCGGTGCTGTGGACGCTGCTCGAGGTCTTCCCCTCCGTGCTCCTGGTGATGGTGCTCGGCGGCTCGGCCGTCGCCGCCGCCCAGGGCCTCCTGACGCTCGGAGAGGTGGTGGCGTTCGTCACCCTGCTGCTGTCGCTCGCGTGGCCGGTCGGCTCCCTGGGCTTCCTGTTGTCCTTCATGCGGGAGGCCGCGACCGCCGCGGACCGTGTGTGCGAGGTCTTCGACGCCCCCGTCACCATCGTCTCCGGCGCGCGGCGGATCGAGGAGCCCCGCGGGGCGTTGAGCCTGCGCAACGTCAGCTTCCGCTTCGACGACGCCGACCGCCCCACCCTCGACGACCTCACCCTCGACATCGCCCCCGGAGAGACGGTGGCGCTGGTCGGTGGCACCGGCTCGGGGAAGTCCACCATCGTCTCGCTCATTCCACGACTGCAGGACGTCACCGGTGGGGCGATCCTGCTCGACGGCGTCGACGTCCGCGAGCTGGAGCTCACGCAGCTGCGCTCCCTGGTGGCCACCGCGTTCGAGGACCCCATCCTCTTCTCCATGTCGGCCCGCGAGAACCTCACCCTCGGCCGCCCCGACGCCGGCGACGCCGACATCGCCGAGGCGATCCGGATCGCCTCGGCCGAGTTCGTCTTCGACCTGCCCTGGGGCCTCGACACCAGGCTGGGAGAGCAGGGTCTCAGCCTCTCCGGCGGGCAGCGGCAGCGCCTGGCCCTGGCCCGGGCCATCCTGGTGCGGCCCAAGGTCCTTGTCCTCGACGACACCCTCAGCGCCCTCGACATCCACACCGAGGCCGAGGTGGAGGCGGCGTTGAAGGCGACACTGTCCGGCGTCACCGGGCTCGTGGTGGCTCATCGGGCCTCCACGGTGCTGTTGGCTGACCGCGTCGCGATGCTCGTGGAGGGCAGGATCGCGCATGTCGGCACGCACCAGGAGCTGCTCGCCACCGTGCCGGAGTACCGGGAACTGCTCTCGGCCGACTACAGCATCGAACCCGACCTGGCCGAGGAGGCCCTCCGATGAGCGACACCCGCGACACAGCGCTCGAGGACTGGCGCGGGGTGAAGCAGGAGATCGCCGAGGAGACTGATTCGACGGTGGCCCTGCGCCCCGCGAGCCGGCGCCTGCTGGCCGAGCTGGTGCGCCCCTACCGCCGCTGGGGCGCGGTGCTCGTCGTCGTCGTGGTGCTGGAGTCGCTCGCCCGGCTGATCATCCCCGTGATCGTCCAGCGCGTCCTTGACGACGGCATCCCGGCGCTCCAGGGCGGACAGCCCTCCACGCTGGCCACCCTCCTCGGCGTCATGGTCGGGGCCATCATCGTCCAGGTCACATGCCGCGCCTTCTTCCTGCGCCGCTCGGGGATCATCGGCAATGAGCTGCTCCTGACCCTCCGGCGCCGCCTCTACCGGCAGTTCCAGCGGCTCAGTGTCGGCTTCCACGACCGGTACACCTCCGGCCGCGCGGTGTCGCGCATGACGAGCGACGTCGAGGCCGTCCAGGAGCTGGTCCTGCAGGGCATCGACGTGGTCATCGCAGCGCTGCTCACCATCGTGGGCTCGACGGTGATCCTGCTGCTCCTGGACTGGCGCCTCGCCCTGGTGGCGTTCGCCACCTACCCGCTGCTCTGGCTGCTCCTGCGCTGGTTCGCCAAAGCGTCCACCCGGGCCTTCCAGCACGTGCGGACGCTGTCGGCCATCGTGATCGTGCAGTTCATCGAGACCATGACCGGCATCAAGGCGGTGCAGGCCTTCCGTCGCGAGACCCGGTCCCGCGAGATCTTCGAGGCCGTCGCGCTGCAGTACCGCGACGCCAACACCACGGCGCTGCGCGTCTTCGCCCGGGCGATGCCCGGGATCCAGTTCGTCGGCCACGTGGGCATCGTCGTCGTGGTGACCGTCGGCGGCTACATGGCGATGGCGGGCCAGCTCTCCGTGGGCACGCTCGCCGCGTTCGTCCTGTACGTGCGGATGTTCTTCGACCCCATGCAGGACCTCGGGCAGTTCATCTCCTCGCTTCAGTCCGCGCTGACCGCGCTGGAGAAGGTGGCGGCCGTGATGTCGGAGGAGCCGGATGTCCAGGACCCCGCCGACCCCGTGCCGATGCCCGCTGCCCGCGGCGAGCTGTCCTTCGACCGCGTGGGCTTCGCCTACATCGAGGGCGCGACGGTGATCCCGGACCTGAGGCTGAACGTCCCAGCCGGTCAGACCGTGGCGCTCGTCGGCACCACCGGCGCGGGCAAGACCACCATCGCCAAGCTCATCGCCCGCTTCTACGACCCGCAGCGAGGGTCCGTGCGGCTCGACGGCGTGGACCTGCGCGACCTCGACGACACGACCCTGCGCCGCCATGTCACGCTGCTGACGCAGGAGAACTTCATCTTCGCCGGCTCCGTGGCGGACAACATCGCCTTCGGCCGTCCGGACGCCACCCGCGACCAGGTGGTGGCGGCGGCCCGCGCGGTGGGGGCGCACACCTTCATCGAGGCCATGCCCGGCGGCTACGACACCGACACAGGCAAGCGGGGCTCGCGCCTCTCGGCCGGCCAGCGGCAGCTGGTGGCGTTCGCCCGCGTGGTCCTCGCGGATCCGCGGGTGCTGATCCTCGACGAGGCCACCTCGTCGTTGGACGTGCCCACGGAACGACTGGTGCAGCGCGCGCTCGGCACCATCCTCGCCGACCGGACCGCGATCATCATCGCGCACCGGTTGTCGACGGTGGAGATCGCGGACCGGGTGCTCGTGCTCCAGCACGGCCGCGTGGTCGAGGACGGGCCCCCGGCCGCCCTGGTGGCGGGCGAGGGCCGCTACGCGGACCTGCACCGCGCATGGCTGGCCTCTCTGGCCTGAGGCTGGTTCGCATCTCGAAGCCGCAGCGCATATAGTAGGGGAAACCGGTCAAGTCGCCAGTGTCGAAGCGCGCTCAAAATGCGCTCGATTCGCGGAGGATGCAGACCGCAAAGGGTAGTAGCTCAATTGGCAGAGCAGCGGTCTCCAAAACCGCAGGTTGGGGGTTCGAGTCCCTCCTGCCCTGCTAGGCAGCCGTCCAACTTTGGTTGCCTCGCCCGCCTGCCGACACCCGTGTCGGTGAGGCATTTTGTTTGTCGAGCGAAGGGATGTTCAGCGTGAGCGACAAGTCGCGCGACGCGGAGCCGGACAACGAGGAGCTCGTGTCCGACGAACCCACAGCGCCCGACGCGGAGGAGATCGTCACCGACGAGGCGGCCCTCGCGGCAGCCGAGGCGGAGGCCATGGCCGCCGATGAGGACGTGACGCTCGAGCCGGCGCCCTCGGATGACGACGTCATCTCCGAGCACGAACGCGAGTTCACCCAGGACGAGTTGGAGACCGCCGGCACCCCGGCGATCCAGCGCCGCACCGCGAAGGCCCCCGTCCGCAAGGCGGCCCCCACGCGCAAGCGCAACGCCGCGGTGACCGAGGCCGACGACCCCTATCACGCCGGCAACCCGGCCGAGTTCGTCCGGCAGTCCGCCGGCGAGCTCAAGAAGGTGGTGTGGCCCACCTGGCCGCAACTGGTGACCATGTTCGGCGCGGTGCTCGTCTTCGTGCTCATCATGATTTTCATCGTGGGAGTGTTGGACCTGGCCTTCGGCTGGTCGCTCCTGCAGATCTTTGGGAGCAACGTATGACCGACTCTGACCGCAACGACATCGACTTCGAGATCGACCTCGGCGCCATCGAGGAGACCGCTCCGGACGAGGTGGAGATCGACCTCGGCGCCTTCGGCGACGACGAGGCCGAGGAGGCGCCGGTCCTCCTCGCCGACGAGGAGCCCGACGAGGCAGAGGCCGAGGAGGCCGCCGACAAGGACGACGCCCTGGCCGCCGCCCTCGAGGAGCTGCGCACGGAGCTCGAATCGAAGTACGGCGAGTGGTACGTCATCCACACCTACTCGGGCATGGAGAACCGCGTCAAGCAGAACGTGGACTCGCGCGCCCAGACCCTCAACATGGAGGACTACATCTTCGAGACGGTCGTGCCGACCGAAGAGGTCGTCGAGATCCGCAACAACGCGCGCAAGACCGTCACGCGCTGCGTGCTGCCCGGCTACGTCCTCATCCGGATGGAGCTGACCGACGACTCCTGGAGCGTCGTGCGGCAGACCCCGTCTGTCACCGGCTTCGTCGGGCACGGGCAGCAGCCGGTGGCGCTGTCCATCGACGAGGTCCTCAACATGCTGACTCCTTCCGTGGTCGCCAAGGTCAACGCCGCCCAGGCCGGCGCCGCGGTCGCACGGAAGAAGAAGGTCGAAGTCATCGACTTTGCCGTCGGAGACTCCGTCATGGTGGTCGACGGCCCCTTCACCGGGGTCCACGCGACGATCACCGAACTCAACCCGAACAATCAGCGGCTCATCGCGCTCGTCGAGATCCTCGGCCGGGAGACCCCCGTCGACCTCGAGTTCAAGCAGGTCGAGAAAGTCGTCTAAGATTGTGCGTTGCGCCCGCTAGCGGGCGCTTCCATCCACACAGGTAAAGGACCCCCATGCCTCCCAAGAAGAAGGTAGCGGCCCTCGTCAAGGTCGCCCTCAACGCCGGCTCCGCCACCCCGGCGCCGCCGGTCGGTACCGCCCTCGGTCCGCACGGCGTCAACATCATGGAGTTCGTGAAGGCGTACAACGCCGCCACGGAGTCCCAGCGCGGCAACGTCATCCCCGTCGAGATCACCATCTACGAGGACCGCACGTTCACCTTCATCACGAAGACGCCGCCCGCCGCCGAGCTGATCAAGAAGGCCGCCGGCATCAAGAGCGGTTCCGCGAACCCGCTGACCACCAAGGTGGCGAAGCTCACCAAGGACCAGGTCCGCGAGATCGCCACCACCAAGCTGCCCGACCTCAACGCCAACGACGTCGAGGCCGCCATGAAGATCGTCGAAGGCACCGCCCGCTCCATGGGCGTCACCGTCGAGTGATCTGACCCCACCAACAACACCCTGGCAGGGGAGTGCTCCCCACACCAGAACTGGTCGACCGGCCCCAGGGCCGGCGGAACTGAAGGAACCAGCATGAAGCACAGCAAGGCTTACCGCGGCGCCGCGGAGAAGCGCGACGAGTCGCAGGCATACAGCCCCGAAGAGGCGCTGCGCCTCGTCAAGGAGATGGCGTCGGCCAAGTTCGACGAGACCATCGACGTCGCCGTCCGCCTCGGCGTCGACCCCCGTAAGGCAGACCAGATGGTCCGCGGCACGGTCAACCTTCCGCACGGTACTGGCAAGACGGCCCGGGTCCTCGTCTTCGCCGCCGGTGACAAGGCTGACGCCGCGCGCGCCGCTGGTGCCGACGAGGTCGGCACCGACGAGCTGATCGAGAAGGTGGCCGGCGGCTACCTGGACTTCGACGCCGTCGTCGCCACCCCGGACCTCATGGGCAAGGTCGGCCGGCTCGGCCGCGTCCTCGGCCCCCGTGGCCTGATGCCCAACCCGAAGACCGGCACCGTCACCATGGATGTGGCCAAGGCCGTCGCGGACATCAAGGGCGGCAAGATCGAGTTCCGCGTGGACCGTCACGCCAACCTGCAGTTCCTGATCGGCAAGAAGTCGTTCACCGATCAGCAGCTCATCGACAACTACTTCGCCGTGCTGGACGAGGTCCTCCGCCTCAAGCCGTCGGCGTCGAAGGGGCGCTACGTGCGCAAGGTCGCCGTCTCGGCCACCATGAGCCCCAGCGTTCTCGTCGACATCACCGTCACGAAGCCCGCCGAGGTCTGAGCCTCCACGACACCCCCACATCGGGGCGGACACCTCCGGGTGCCCGCCCCGATGCGCGTCTCCGGTGACAGGATGGGCCCATGGCCACCGTCGACCTCCACCGCCAGGGCAGCATCGCCGTCATCACGCTGAACAACACCGGGAAGCGCAACGCGATGACCGACGAGATGTGGGGCCGGATTCCGGCGCTGATGCGGGAGGTGGACGCGGACCCTGAGGTGAGGGTTGTCGTCCTGACGGGCGCGGGCGCCACGTTCTGCGCCGGGTCCGACATCGGGGGCCTCGATGAGCTGCATCACGCCGAGCGCCCCATCAACGCCGAGCTCGCGCTGGCGCGCAGCCCGAAGCCGGTCATCGCCGCGATCGAGGGCGCCTGCTACGGCGGGGGACTCGAACTCGCCGTGGGGTGTGACCTGAGGGTGGCGGGGGACACCGCCACGTTCTCCGTGCCCCCGGCGACGCTGGGGATCGTCTACCCGGTCTCCGCGACCCAGCGCATGATCAACCTGATGGGTCCCGCGGTGACCAAGGAGATGCTGTTCACCGCCGTCCGCCTCGATGCCCGCCGCGCCCTCGGCGTGGGCCTCGTCAACGACGTCGTGGAGGCCGGTCGGGCGCTCGAGACGGCTGTCGGCATGGGCGAGGTCATGGGTGGGCTCTCGCAGCTGACCCTGCGCGCCTCCAAGGAGATAGTCGACGGTCTCGTCGGCCGCGACCTCGACGCCGAGACCGCGATCTCGTGGGTGCAGCGCGCCAACTCCGGCCCCGACCTGCCCGAGGGGATGGCGGCTTTCCGCGAGCGCCGACCGCCGAGGTTCACCTGGCGGCCCGACTGAACGCCATTCTCCCCGGTCGGGGCCGCTCCCGGCCGTAGGGTTGAACTCCCACGACGGAAGGAGCCCCATGTCCACGGTCGCCACTGAGGGCACCCCGCGCGGACCGGCAGAGATCGTGCTCGTCCGGCACGGGCAGAGCCTCGGCAACGTGGCTGATCACGCGGCGATGGCCGCGAAGGCGCACCGGCTCGACCTGCCTGCCACCGACGAGCTGATCGAGCTGTCCGACGAGGGACGGCGCCAGGCCGAGGCGCTGGGGCGCCACCTCGCCGCGACACCGCCGGCCGAGCGCCCCACCGTCGTCATCAGTTCGCCGTACCGGAGGGCGGTGGCCACGGCGGAGATCGCACTGGCCGGCCTCGGCGTTGAGGTGCTCCTCGACGAGCGTCTCCGCGAGCGCGAGCTGGGCATCTTCGACGGCGTCACCTGGTACGGCATCCAGGCCGACCATCCGGAGGAGTCGGCGCGGCGGCCTTGACGTCCCCCGAACCGGCGACTCCGAGGCCGGCGTTGCCCTCGTCCGAGCGCCACAGCCGGCATCACGGTCGGCCTGTGCGCGCGGGGGGCCGAGCCGGCCCAGGCCGCCGTGTGGGCGGCGCACCTCCACGGCGCGGTCGGGGGCCGCCTGGCGTCGCGCTTCGGCCCCACCGGGTATCTGGCAGGCGAGCTCCCCGCCGAGATCCCCCGGGCCCTGCTCGAGATCGGCTGAGCGCGCCGGGTCAGAGGACCTTGGCGAAGAAGTCGCGGGTGCGCTGCTGCTGGGCGTTGTCGATGACGGCCTCCGGGGTGCCGCGTTCGACGATCACGCCGTCGTCCATGAAGACCACCTGGTCCGCCACCTCGCGCGCAAAACCCACCTCGTGCGTGACGACGATCATGGTCATGCCGCTGGCGGCCAGGGACTTCATGACGGCCAGCACCTCGCCGACCAGTTCGGGGTCGAGGGCGGAGGTGGGCTCGTCGAAGAGCATCAGCTCGGGTTCCATCGCCAGGGCCCGCGCGATGGCGACCCGCTGCTGCTGTCCGCCGGAGAGCTGCGAGGGGTAGTGGTCCGCCCGGTCGGACAGGCCCACTCGTTCGAGCTGCTGGCGGGCGAGGCGCTCGGCCTCGGCGCGCGGCACCCTGCGCACCTGGCGCGGGGCCTCCATCACGTTCTCGAGCGCGGTCATGTGGGGGAACAGGTTGAAGCGCTGGAACACCATGCCGACGCGGGCACGCTGCGCGGCGATCTCCTTGTCGCTCAGCCGGTGCAGCCGGCCGCCGACCTCGCGCAGGCCCATCAGCTCGCCGTCGACGTACATCCGGCCGGCGCTGATCTGCTCCAGTTCGTTGATGCAGCGGATCAGGGTGGACTTGCCCGAGCCGGAGGGCCCGAGGATCACACACACCTCGCCGCGCTCGACGGTGAGGTCCACGCCCTTGAGCACGTGCAGTTCGCCGAAGAGCTTGTGGACCGCCTGCGCGTCGACCATCGCCGTCACGGGGTCACCTCCAGGTTGGGGTCGGCATGGACGGTGCCGGAGGCGAGGATGGCCTGCTGGCGCCTGGACATGGCCTTGGCGGGCTTCGCGCGGCCGGTGGTGTCGGTGTCGAAGCCGCGGCCGTAGTAGGACTCCAGGTAGGACTGGCCCACCATGAGGATCGAGGTGATCACCAGGTAGTAGATGGCGGCCACGATGAGCAGCGGGACGGGCAGGAAGTTCTGGTTGCCGATGGCGTTGGTGACGAACGTCAGCTCGAGGCTGAACGGGACGGCGAGCACCAGGGACGTGGTCTTCAGCATGGAGATGGTCTCGTTGCCGGTGGGCGGCACAATGACGCGCATCGCCTGCGGGATGATGATCCGGCGCAGCGTGGTCGAGCGCTTCATGCCCAGGGCGGTCGCGGCCTCCCACTGGCCCTTGTCCACGGAGTTGAGCCCCGAGCGGACGATCTCGGAGAGGTACGCCCCCTCGTTGAGGCCCAGGCCGAGCACCGCGGCCACGCCGGCGTTGATCACGTCCTGCGTCGTGAACTCGAAGAACTCGGGCCCGAACGGGATGCCCAGGCTGAGTCTTGGGTAGAGCACCGGGAGCAGCCCCCAGAACACGAGCTGCGTGTAGACGGGGGTGCCGCGGAAGAACCAGATGTAGGCCCAGGAGACGCCCCGGAGGATCGGGTTGGTGCCCATCCGCATGATGGCCGTGGTGACCGCCAGGGTGATGCCCAGCGCCATGGCGCCGACGGTGAGCAGCAGCGTCCAGCCCAGGCCGGAGACGATCCTCGGGTCCAGCAGGTGCTGACCGACCACGTCCCAGCGGTAGTTGGGGTTGGTCAGCAGGCCATGCACCAACATGGCCACGAGCACCAGGACCACGCCCGACCAGATCCACAGGCTGGGCCTGCGGACCGGGCGGGCGTGGATCAGCTCCGGCGTGGGCTGCCGCATGATCAGGCCTGGGGGTGGATCTCGGCGGTGTCGAGCGCGGCGTCGGTGACGCCCCAGCTGTCCAGGATGGCCGGCCAGGTGCCGTCGTCCATGAGGTGCTGCACGGCCCGCTGGACGGCCGCGGCCAGCTCGGTGTCGTCCTGCGCCACGACGATGCCCTGCGGGGCGGCGTCGCGGACCCCGCCCACCACCTCGAGCTGGTCGCCGGTCAACGCGACGGCGTAGGAGGCCACGGTCGAGTCGGCGTAGAACGCCGCGACCTTGCCACCCACGAGGTTGGTGGTCACGTCGGACTGCTTGGCGTAGGGGAGGACCTCGATCGGCTCCTGACCCTCGGCCTCGCAGGCCTCGGTGAACGTGGCCAGCTCCTCCTCCTGCCAGGTGCCCGTCTGGACGCCGATGGTCTGGCCGCACAGTTCCTCAGGGTCGAACCCGTCGGGGTTGCCGGCCTTCACCGCGAAGCTGGAGCCCACCGTGATGTAGGAGATCATCGTGAAGTTGGCCGTGCGCTCGTCGGTGATGGTGAACGAGGAGATCCCGACGTCGTACTTGGTGCCGATGCCGGGCAGCAGCGACGCGAACTCGCCGTCGACCACCTCGGTCTCGACGCCGAGCACCTTGCCGATGGCCTTGCCGAGGTCGACGTCGTAGCCGATGGCGGTGGTGAGGTCGTCGGCGCGGAACTCGGCCGGCGCGTAGTCGATGGCGGCGCCGATGGTCAGCGTCCCCTTGTCCGCGATGGCCTGGGGGAGCAGGGCGGCGATGTCGTCCACCTTGGCCACGCCGGAGACGTCGAAGCTGCGGTCCGAGCCCTCCGCCTCTCCGGACGCGGACGGGGTGGTGGCCGGGGCGCTGCAGGCGGTCACGGCGAGGGTGGCCAGCAGGCCGGCGGCGAGGATGCGACGCATGGGGGTCCTCTCAAGGATGCTTGTCTTCAAGGTCTAGAGATTAATGCACTCTCCAGGACCGCCCGTGCCCGCCCTCGTCCGGTGCCCCGATTTGGGGCGGGGCCGCGGGGTGGGTATAGTCAGCCGAGCCGAAGACCGCAGGTGGCGCCAGCCATAACGCCGCAAGGCACCCGCGCAGGTGAACGTGATCAGCCTCCCATGTCACATGGGTCGCCCCGCGCCGCCTGGCGTCGGGGCGTTTTTTGCGTCAGCGAGCTTCGGTCCTCTCCCGCCTACCTGGGCGGCGCGAGGATGTTTGACCGGAAGGAGACCACATGGCGAGGCCGGATAAGGCTGCCAAGGTCGCAGAGCTGACTGACCAGTTCAGTAACTCTGCGGCGGCAGTGCTGACCGAGTACCGCGGTCTCACCGTCAAGGATCTGAAGACGCTTCGTCGATCCCTCGGTGAGAACGCCAGCTACGCCGTTTCGAAGAACACCCTTGCGGCGATCGCGGCCAAGGAAGCCGGCATCGAGGGAATCGAAGACTCCCTCACCGGCCCCACGGCCATCGCGTTCGTCACGGGTGATGTCGCTGCCGCCACCAAGGGGCTGCGTGACTTCGCAAAGGCGCATCCGTCTCTGGCAATCAAGGGTGGTGTGCTCGAGGGTAGGTTCCTCGACGCCCAGGCCGTGCTGAAGCTCGCGGACCTCGAGTCCCGCGAGGTCCTGCTGGCCAAGATGGCCGGCGCGCTGCAGGCCAACCTGGCCAAGGCCGCCTACATGCTGGCCGCCCCGCTCTCGCAGGGTGCCCGCGTGTTCGGTGCTCTGCAGACCGCTGCCGAGGCCAACCCCTCCCTGATCGGCGGCGCCGGCTCCGCGCCTGCCGCCGAGGCCACGGACGAGACCCCCGCCGCCGAGGCGGCACCCGAAGCAGCAGACGCTGCGGAGTGATCCGTTGCAGCGCCCGCTGCGATCACAAATCTTTCTACGAAAGGAACGCCCACCATGGCGAAGCTCACCACTGACGAGCTCCTTGACGCCTTCAAGGAGATGACCCTCATCGAGCTCTCTGAGTTCGTGAAGCTGTTCGAGGACACCTTCGGTGTCACCGCTGCCGCTCCTGTTGCCGTTGCCGCCGCTGCTCCCGCTGCCGCGGGCGGCGACGACGCCGGTGCCGACGAGGCCGTCTCCGACAAGGTCGACGTCATCCTGACCTCCGGCGGCGACAAGAAGATCGCCGTCATCAAGGAGGTGCGCGCGCTGACCTCGCTCGGCCTCAAGGAGGCCAAGGACCTCGTCGAGGGCGCCCCCAAGGCTGTCCTGGAGCAGGTCGACAAGGACACCGCGGCCAAGGCCAAGGAGGCCCTCGAGGCCGCCGGCGGCACCGTCGAGTTCAAGTGATCTGACTCGGCTCACGCACTGTGAACGGCCCGTCCCCGCGAGGGGCGGGCCGTTCCGCATCCCCGCCCGTGAGGGTCCCAGGCCTGCGGTTGCACCGCCGCACCTGGGCGCTATCATCGGAGACGTAGCGATCAACGAGGATCGAAGTCGAACCGCAGGGCCCGAGCGAGGCCTGCGGTAGTTGCCGTCCTGTGCCTGTTGGTCTATAGTGGTTGTTTGCCCAGCTATGCGTTGCGCCCGTGACTTGACACGGGTTCTTCGCCGTGCACGGAAACTCTTGCTTCAAGCGTTCTTGGAAGGACCGAATCTTGGCCGCCTCGCGCTCTGCGTTGAAGAACACCAATGTCGTATCATCCACCGGCCGAATCTCCTTCGCGAAGATTCATGAGCCACTGGAGGTGCCAAACCTCCTGGATCTGCAGATCGATGCCTACAACTGGCTGATCGGAAACGAGGCGTGGCAGGCGAAGGTGGCCGAACAATTGGCCGCCGGCCGCACCGATGTCAACACCCGGTCCGGACTGGAGGAGATCTTCGCGGAGATCTCGCCCATCGAGGACTTCAACGAGACGATGTCGCTGTCGTTCCGTGACCACCGCTTCGAGAGCCCCAAGTGGACGATCGAGGAGTGCAAGGACCGCGACGTCACGTACGCCGCGCCGCTCTTCGTGACCGCCGAGTTCGTCAACAACGACACCGGTGAGATCAAGAGCCAGACCGTCTTCATCGGCGACTTCCCGCTGATGACGGACCGCGGCACCTTCATCATCAACGGCACCGAGCGCGTCGTCGTGTCGCAGCTCGTGCGCTCGCCCGGCGTCTACTTCGAGCAGACCCCGGACAAGACCTCGGACAAGGACATCTTCTCCTGCAAGGTCATCCCGTCGCGCGGCGCGTGGCTGGAGTTCGAGATCGACAAGCGGGACATGGTGTTCGTCCGCCTGGACCGCAAGCGCAAGCAGAACGTCACCGTCCTGCTCAAGGCGCTCGGCTGGTCCGAGGACCGGATCCTCGAGGAGTTCGGCGAGTACGAGTCCATGCGCCTGACGCTGGAGAAGGACTCCGTCAAGACCCAGGACGAGGCCCTGCTGGACATCTATCGCAAGCTGCGCCCGGGCGAACCGCCGGCGCGCGACGCGGCTCAGGCGCTGTTGGACAACTACTACTTCAACCCCAAGCGCTACGACACCGCCAAGGTCGGCCGGTACAAGATCAACAAGAAGCTCGGCCTCGACCTGCCGTTCGACCAGCAGGTCCTCACGATCGACGACATCGCCTCCGCGATCCGCTACATCGTGGCCCTGCACGAGCACCGCGAGATGCTGGGCGACCTCCCCGTCGAGGCCGACGACATCGACCACTTCGGCAACCGCCGCCTCCGCACGGTGGGCGAACTCATCCAGAATCAGCTCCGCACCGGCCTCGGCCGCATGGAGCGCGTCGTGCGTGACCGCATGACCACGCAGGACATCGAGGCCATCACCCCGCAGACCCTGATCAACATCCGTCCCGTGACGGCTGCGCTCAAGGAGTTCTTCGGCACCTCGCAGCTGTCGCAGTTCATGGATCAGAACAACCCGCTCGCCGGCCTGACGCACAAGCGTCGTCTGTCGGCGCTGGGCCCCGGCGGTCTGTCCCGTGACCGCGCCGGCATGGAGGTCCGTGACGTCCACCCGTCGCACTACGGCCGCATGTGCCCCATCGAGACCCCTGAAGGCCCCAACATCGGCCTCATCGGCTCGCTGGCCTCGTTCGCCCGCGTCAACGCGTTCGGGTTCATCGAGACCCCGTACCGCAAGGTCGTTGAGGGCGTCGTCACCGATCAGATCGACTACCTCACCGCGGACGAGGAGGACCGGTACTCCATCGCGCAGGCCAACGCCCACGTCGATCAGGCCGGCCGCCTGACCGAGGAGAGCGTCCTCGTGCGCATCAAGCACGGCGACGTGGACCAGATTCATGCCTCCGATGTGGAGTACATGGACGTGTCCCCACGGCAGATGGTCTCCATCGCCACGGCGCTCATTCCGTTCCTCGAGCACGACGACGCATCCCGCGCGCTCATGGGCGCCAACATGCAGCGGCAGGCCGTCCCTCTCGTCCGCAACGAGGCCCCCATCGTGGGCACCGGTATGGAGTACCGCGCGGCTGTCGACGTCGGCGACGTGACGCTCGCCCGTAAGCCGGGCGTCGTCTCCTCGGTCTCGGCGGACATCCTCGAGATCTCCAACGACGACGGCACCTACCAGTCCTACAAGCTGGACAAGTTCGTGCGTTCGAATGCGGGCACCTGCATCAACCAGCGCCCGCTGGTGAAGCCGGGGGATCGCGTCGAGGTGGGCACCCCGCTCGCCGACGGCCCCTGCACGGACCAGGGTGAGCTGGCCCTGGGTAAGAACCTCCTCGTGGCGTTCATGCCGTGGGAGGGCCTCAACTACGAGGACGCCATCATCCTCTCGCAGCGCATCGTCCAGGACGACGTGCTGACCTCGATCCACATCGAGGAGCACGAGGTGGACGCCCGCGACACCAAGCTGGGCGCCGAGGAGATCACCCGCGAGATCCCCAACGTCTCCGACGAGATGCTGGCAGACCTCGACGAACGTGGCATCGTGCGCATCGGCGCCGAGGTCTCCGCGGGAGACATCCTCGTCGGCAAGGTCACGCCCAAGGGCGAGACCGAGCTCACGCCCGAGGAGCGACTCCTGCGCGCCATCTTCGGCGAGAAGGCCCGCGAGGTCCGCGACACGTCCCTCAAGGTGCCCCACGGCGAGTCCGGCACCGTCATCGCGGTGCGCGTCTTCAACCGCGAGGACGACGACGAGCTGCCCCCCGGCGTCAACCAGCTGGTCCGCGTCCACGTGGCTCAGAAGCGCAAGATCTCCGACGGTGACAAGCTCGCCGGCCGCCACGGCAACAAGGGCGTCATCTCGAAGATCCTGCCGGTCGAGGACATGCCGTTCCTCGAGGACGGCACCCCCGTCGACATCGTGCTCAACCCGCTCGGCGTGCCTTCGCGCATGAACGTCGGCCAGGTGCTCGAGAACCACCTCGGCTGGATCGCCAAGACCGGCTGGGATGTCTCGGACGTCCAGGAGGCGTGGGCCGAGCGCCTGCGCGAGGTGGGTCTCGGGCGCATGGAGGGCAACGCCAAGGTCGCCACCCCCGTCTTCGACGGCGCCAACGAGGCCGAGATCGGCGGGCTACTCGCCAACTCGCTCACCACGCGTGACGGGGTTCGCCTCGTGGACGAGGGCGGCAAGGCCAGGCTGTTCGACGGGCGCTCGGGCGAGCCGTACCCGGAGAAGGTCGGCGTGGGCTACATGTACATGCTGAAGCTCCACCACCTCGTCGACGACAAGATCCACGCCCGCTCCACCGGCCCGTACTCGATGATCACGCAGCAGCCGCTGGGTGGTAAGGCGCAGTTCGGTGGCCAGCGCTTCGGCGAGATGGAGGTGTGGGCCCTCGAGGCCTACGGCGCTGCCTGGGCGCTCCAGGAGCTCCTCACCATCAAGTCCGACGACGTGCCGGGCCGCGTGAAGGTCTACGAGGCCATCGTCAAGGGCGAGAACATCCCTGAGCCGGGCATCCCCGAGTCGTTCAAGGTGCTGGTCAAGGAGATGAAGTCCCTCTGCCTGAACGTGGAGGTGCTCTCCGACGACGGCCGGGTCATCGACCTGCGTGAGTCCGAGGACGACATCCGGTCGGCGGAGGACTTCGGCATCGATCTTGGTCGCCGCCCCGGCAGCGACAACTTCATGGATGTCGGTGAAGTCTGAGCTGTTGCGCTCAGTCACTCCCCGGGCCTGAACGGCCCGGGCCAACAACTCAGACTTTTCATCGAAACAGCGCCTACGCGCAACGCGTAGGGGAAAGAGAAGCAACGTGCTGGACGTGAACTTCTACGACGAGCTGCGGATCGGTCTCGCGAGCGCCGATCAGATCCGCGAGTGGTCCCACGGCGAGGTCAAGAAGCCCGAGACCATCAACTACCGCACGCTCAAGCCCGAGCGCGACGGCCTCTTCTGCGAGAAGATCTTCGGCCCCACCCGGGACTGGGAGTGCTACTGCGGCAAGTACAAGCGGGTGCGCTTCAAGGGCATCATCTGCGAGCGCTGTGGCGTCGAGGTGACCCGGTCCAACGTGCGCCGCGAGCGCATGGGCCACATCGAGCTGGCCGCGCCCGTGACCCACATCTGGTACTTCAAGGGCGTCCCCAGCCGGCTCGGCTACCTCCTCGACATCGCCCCGAAGGACCTCGAGAAGGTCATCTACTTCGCCGCGCACATGATCACCGCCGTCGACGAGGAGGCCCGTCACCGGGATCTCTCCTCGTTGCAGGCCAAGGTCGAGGTTGAGACCAAGCAGGTCGCCACCCGCCGCGACGCCGACATCGAGGCGCGCATGCGCAAGCTCGAAGAGGACCTCGCCAAGCTTGAGGAGGAGGGCGCGAAGGCCGACATCAAGCGCAAGGTCCGTGAGGCGGCCGAGCGTGAGGCCGGCCAGATCCGCACCCGCGCCCAGCGCAACCTCGACCGCATCGACGAGGTGTGGCAGCGGTTCAAGACGCTCAAGGTCCAGGACCTCGAGGGCGACGAGATGCTCTACCGCGAGATGAAGAAGCGCTTCTCGAAGTACTTCGAGGGCTCGATGGGCGCCGAGGCGATCCAGAAGCGCCTCCAGTCCTTCGACCTCAAGGCCGAGTCCGTCAACCTGCGAGAGATCATCGCCACGGGCAAGGGCCAGCGCAAGACGCGTGCGCTCAAGCGGCTCAAGGTGGTGGCGGCCTTCCTGTCCGGCCAGAACCACCCGTCGGCCATGGTGCTCGACGCCGTCCCGGTCATCCCCCCGGACCTGCGCCCCATGGTGCAGCTCGACGGTGGCCGCTTCGCGACGTCGGACCTGAACGACCTCTACCGCCGCGTGATCAACCGCAACAACCGCCTCAAGCGTCTGCTCGACCTCGGCGCCCCCGAGATCATCGTCAACAACGAGAAGCGGATGCTGCAGGAGGCCGTGGACTCGCTGTTCGACAACGGCCGACGCGGCCGTCCCGTGACCGGGCCTGGCAACCGACCCCTGAAGTCCATCTCGGACATGCTCAAGGGCAAGCAGGGCCGGTTCCGTCAGAACCTGCTCGGCAAGCGCGTCGACTACTCCGGCCGTTCGGTCATCGTGGTGGGCCCGCAGCTGAAGCTGCACCAGTGCGGCCTGCCGAAGGCGATGGCGTTGGAGCTGTTCAAGCCCTTCGTCATGAAGCGCCTCGACGACCTCAACCACGCGCAGAACATCAAGGCGGCCAAGCGGATGGTGGAGCGTCAGCGCCCCGTCGTCTGGGACGTCCTGGAAGAGGTCATCGCCGAGCACCCCGTGCTGCTGAACCGCGCGCCGACCCTGCACCGCCTCGGCATCCAGGCCTTCGAGCCGCAGCTGATCGAGGGCAAGGCCATCCAGATCCACCCGCTCGTGTGCACCGCGTTCAACGCGGACTTCGACGGTGACCAGATGGCCGTGCACCTGCCGCTGTCGGCAGAGGCGCAGGCCGAGGCCCGCATCCTGATGCTGTCGACCAACAACATCCTCAAGCCCGCCGACGGGCGCCCGGTCACCATGCCCACGCAGGACATGATCATCGGCCACTACTTCCTGACGCTGATCCGTCCGGGAGCCGGCGAGGGCAGGAGCTTCTCGTCGCTGGCCGAGGCCATCATGGCGTTCGACCGCGGGGATCTCTCCATCGGCTCGAACATCCGGATCCGGCTCACCGGTGTGGTCATCGACGGCCTCGAGCCGCGGCCCGACGGCTCGTTCCTCGTCGAGACCACGCTCGGGCGCGCCCTGTTCAACGAGGCGCTGCCGGACGACTTCGGCTTCGTCAACACGGTGGTGGGCAAGAAGGTCCTCGGCCAGATCGTCAACGACCTGGCGGAGCGCTACCCGAAGGTCGTCGTCGCCGCGGCGCTGGACAACCTCAAGGACATGGGCTTCAAGTGGGCCTCGCGCTCCGGCGTGACGGTGTCCATCTCGGACGTCCAGACCCCGCCGCAGAAGGCCCAGATCCTCGAGGGTTACGAGGCCCGCGCGTCGAAGATCGACAAGCTCTACGAGCGCGGCACCGTGACCGAGGACGAGCGTCGCCAGGAGCTCATCGCCATCTGGACCGACGCGACGGCCGAGCTGACCGAGGCCATGAAGGCGAACTTCACCAAGGACAACCCCATCTTCATGATGGTGGACTCCGGGGCACGAGGAAACATGACGCAGATGCGTCAGATCGCCGCCATGCGTGGCCTGGTGGCCAACCCGAAGGGCGACATCATCGCCCGGCCCATCAAGTCCAACTTCCGTGAGGGGCTCTCCGTCCTCGAGTACTTCATCTCGACGCACGGTGGCCGCAAGGGCCAGGCCGACACGGCGCTGCGTACCGCGGACTCGGGCTACCTGACCCGTCGTCTCGTGGACGTGTCGCAGGACGTGATCATCCGTGAGGAGGACTGCGGCACCGAACGCGGCCTGGTCAAGGTGATCGCCACGTGGACCAAGCCTGGTGCCGACGAGACCGGCAAGCCGGTCCGCGTGGCCGCGGAGCCGTTCGCCGAGGGCGCCACCGTCGAGATGTCGAACGAGGTGGAGACGGCCGTCTACGCCCGATCCCTCGCGGTCGACGCCGTCGACGCCACGGGCGCGGTGCTGGTCCAGGCGGGCACCGACCTCGGTGACGCCGAGATCCGCCTGCTCATCGAGGCGGGGGTGACCGAGGTCAAGGTCCGCTCCGTCCTCACCTGTGAGTCCTCGGTGGGCACCTGTGCCATGTGCTACGGCCGCTCGCTTGCCTCCGGCAAGACGGTGGACGTCGGCGAGGCCATCGGCATCGTCGCGGCGCAGTCCATCGGCGAGCCCGGCACCCAGCTGACGATGCGTACCTTCCACACCGGTGGTGTGGCCGGCGACGACATCACCCAGGGCCTGCCGCGCGTCACGGAGCTGTTCGAGGCCCGCCAGCCCAAGGGCAAGGCCCCGATCACGGAGGCCGACGGCGTCGTGCGCATCGAGGACGGCGACCGCAGCCGCAAGATCGTGATCGTGCGTGACGACGGTGGCGAGGACCTCGAGTACCCGGTGGCGCGACGCGCCCGCCTGGAGTTCGAGGACCACCACGGTCACCGCATCCACATCGAGGACGGCGTGCACGTCAGCATCGGTCAGCAGCTGACCGCCGGCCAGGTGGATCCGCAGGACGTCCTGCGGGTCCGCGGCCTCCGCAAGGTGCAGGAGCACCTGGTGGAGGAGGTCCAGCGCGTCTACCGCACGCAGGGTGCGCCGATCCACGACAAGCACATCGAGATCATCATCCGGCAGATGCTGCGTCGCGTGACGGTCATCGACTCCGGGGACACCTCGATGATGCCCGGCGAGCTCGTGGACCGCGCGTCCTACGAGACCGCCAACCGGAAGGCGCTCACCGAGGGTGGCAAGCCTGCGGAGGGCCGTCCCGTGCTCATGGGCATCACCAAGGCCTCGCTGGCCACCGAGTCCTGGCTGTCGGCGGCCTCCTTCCAGGAGACCACCAAGGTGCTCACGGACGCGGCCATCCAGGGCAAGAGCGACACGCTCAAGGGCCTGAAGGAGAACGTCATCCTGGGCAAGCTGATCCCGGCGGGTACCGGTCTCGACCGGTACCGCAACATCCGGGTGGAGCCCACCGAGGAGGCGCGCGCCAGTGCCTACACCATGAGCTACGACCCGTACGACTACTCGTTCGGCTCCGATGTGGTCGGCCCCGCCGTCCCGCTCGACGAGATGGACTTCGGCGAGATCCGCTGACACATCCCCGCATGAGGAGGGCCCGGGTTCGTCCCGGGCCCTCCTCGGCATTTTGACCCTGGTGGGGCGCTGGAGTAACCTTGGCAGGCGTGCCCGGTTGCTCGGGCCCATTTGTGCGTGCCCTGGCATGATCCTGGCGCTCTTATTCGTTGCGAAGAGACCAGACCTGTGCGGAGTTCGCACGGCAGCTCTATGCGCCGCGAAGCGGGAACGGTGACCCCAACTCGCGTCGACAAGGGTTGCGCCAGGGAAAACTCAACGTCCGCCCAGACAACGAAAGTGATACCAACAGGTGCCAACTATTCAGCAGCTGGTCCGTAAGGGCCGCACCGACAAAGTCTCGAAGAACAAGACGCCCGCGCTCAAGGGTTCGCCCCAGCGCCGCGGCGTGTGCACCCGCGTGTACACCACCACCCCCAAGAAGCCGAACTCCGCGCTGCGCAAGGTCGCTCGTGTGCGCCTGAGCTCCGGCATCGAAGTCACCGCCTACATCCCGGGCGTCGGCCACAACCTGCAGGAGCACTCGATGGTGCTCGTCCGCGGCGGTCGTGTGAAGGACCTGCCCGGCGTTCGTTACAAGATCATCCGCGGCTCGCTCGACACCCAGGGTGTCAAGGGCCGCAAGCAGGCCCGCAGCCGCTACGGCGCGAAGAAGGAGAAGTAATGCCTCGCAAGGGTCCCGCCCCGAAGCGCCCCGTCATCATCGATCCGGTGTACGGCTCCCCGCTCGTCTCGCAGCTGGTCAGCAAGATCCTGCTCGACGGCAAGAAGACCGTCGCCCAGTCGATCGTCTACGACGCCCTCGAGGGCACGCGCACCAAGACCGGCACCGATCCCGTGCAGACGCTCAAGCGTGCGCTGGACAACGTCAAGCCGTCGGTGGAGGTCAAGTCCCGCCGCGTCGGTGGCGCCACCTACCAGGTGCCGATCGAGGTCAAGCCGGCCCGTCAGAACACGCTGGCGATGCGCTGGCTGGTCAGCTTCTCCCGCGCCCGTCGCGAGAAGACGATGACCGAGCGCCTCATGAACGAGATCCTCGACGCCTCCAACGGCCTCGGTGCTTCGGTGAAGCGCCGCGAGGACACGCACAAGATGGCTGAGGCCAACCGCGCCTTCGCACACTACCGCTGGTGATCGCCTGCCCCCGGGTCGTGAGGCCCGGGGGCATCACCTTGTTTCACACCACGTTCTACTTCCGAAGGGCTGCATAGTGTCCGACCTGTCCAAGGTTCGCAACATTGGCATCATGGCGCACATCGACGCCGGCAAGACCACCACCACCGAACGCATCCTGTTCTACACCGGCAAGACCTACAAGATCGGTGAGGTCCACGAGGGCGCCGCTGTGATGGACTGGATGGAACAGGAGCAGGAGCGCGGCATCACCATCACGTCCGCCGCGACGACCTGCTTCTGGAAGGACCACCAGATCAACATCATCGACACGCCCGGCCACGTCGACTTCACCGTCGAGGTCGAGCGGTCCCTGCGCGTCCTCGACGGCGCCGTCGCGGTGTTCGACGGCGTGGCAGGGGTCGAGCCGCAGTCGATGACCGTGTGGCGTCAGGCGACGAAGTACAACGTGCCCC
>JAPUEL010000028.1:9040-17515 GCA_027492545.1 Propionibacteriaceae bacterium | reverse complement strand
CCCCCCCCCCCCCCCCCCCCCCCCCCCCCCCCCCCCCCCCCCCCCCCCCGCCGGCCCCCCCCCCCCCCCCCCCCCCCGCCCCCCCGCCCCCCCCCCGGGGCCGCCGGCCCTGCCGGCACCTCCGCGCCCGCGCCCCGCCGGACGAGGGCGCTCCAGCGCCGCGAAGACGCCGCCGGCTACCTCTTCCTCACGCCCTGGCTGATCGGATTCCTCGTCCTCACCGCAGGGCCCATGCTCTACTCGCTCTACCTGGCGTTCACGAACTACAGCATCTTCGGCACCACCGAGTTCATCGGCCTCGGCAACTTCGAGCGCATGCTCAGCGACGAGGTCTGGTGGGGATCGGTGCGCATCACGCTCATCTACGTCCTCGTGGGCACCCCCATCAAGTTGGCCGCCGCCCTCGGCGTGGCCATGCTGCTGAACTTCCGCAGCCGCGGCACCGGGTTCTTCCGCTCGGCCTTCTACGCGCCGTCGCTCATCGGCGCCTCCGTCAGCATCGCCATCGTGTGGCGCGCCATGTTCTCCACCGGCGGCCCCGTCGACAGCTCGCTCAGCATCTTCGGCATCAACATCGGCGGCTGGGTGGGCATCCCCGCCCTCATCCTGCCGATGATGATCCTGCTGGCCGTGTGGCAGTTCGGCGCTCCCATGGTGATCTTCCTGGCCGGCCTCAAGCAGGTCCCAGCCGAGCTGTACGAGGCGGCCTCCGTCGACGGCGCCGGCCCCTTCCGCAAGTTCGTCAGCGTCACGCTGCCCATGCTCTCGCCCGTGATCTTCTTCAACCTGCTGCTCGAGATGATCCACGCGTTCCAGATCTTCGCCTCGGCCTACATCATCGGGTCGGGCACCGGAGGCCCCGCAGGAGCCACGAACTTCTACACCGTTTACCTCTACACGCGGGCCTTCACCAACTCGCAGATGGGCTACGCCTCGGCCATGGCCTGGGTGCTGCTCGCCGCCGTCGGCGTGATCGCCTTCATCATGTTCCGCACCTCCAACCAGTGGGTGCACTACTCGGGAGACAAGCGATGACCGCGATCACCTCCGCACCGGACCGGGGCACCGCCGCCCTCACGTCGCGCAGCATGCGCAGCCGTCGCACGTGGTCCACCGTCGTGTGGGTCGTGGTGATGATCCTCATGACGGCCGTGGTCCTCTATCCGCTGGCGTGGATGTTCTCGGCCTCGTTCAAGCCGACGGCCGAGTTCGGCTCGAACCAGTCGTTCTTCCCCGAGAATCCCACCATCCAGAACTACTTCAAGGTGATCGAGGGTGTGGGCGGGGTCCCGCTGTGGCGCAACTTCCTCAACTCGTTCATCCTGGCTTCACTGTCGGTGGTGGGCATCGTGATCTCCGCATCGCTGGCGGCCTACGCGTTCGCCCGCGTCCGCTTCCGCGGCAGCGGCGTGTGGTTCGCCGTCATGATCGGCACGCTGCTGCTGCCGTTCCACGTGCTGATCATCCCGCAGTACATGCTGTTTAGGCGGCTGGACCTCATCGACACCTTCGTCCCGCTCCTGCTGGGGAAGTTCCTGGCCGTGGAGGCGTTCTTCGTCTTCCTCATCGTCCAGTTCATCCGGGCCCTGCCCCGCGACATGGACGAGGCGGCGCGCATCGACGGCTGCGGCCACTGGCGGATCTTCTGGCTGATCATCCTTCCGCTGATCAAGCCGGCGCTGGTCTCGGCGTCGATCTTCGCGTTCATCTGGAGCTGGAACGACTTCCTCGGCCCCTTGCTCTACCTGAATTCGCCGGAGAACTACCCGCTGCCGCTCGCGCTGCGCGTGTTCAACGACCAGACGTCGACGTCGGACTACGGCGCCACCGTCGCGGTCTCGGTGCTGGCGCTGCTGCCCATCCTGCTGTTCTTCATCATCTTCCAACGCTTCCTCGTGGAGGGCGTCTCGACGCAGGGGCTGAAGGGATGAGGCAGCGGTCGCGGTTCGCCATCCACGAGCCCTCGGACGGCAGCGTGCTCCGGTGGCCGGGGGCCGCGGGCAAGTTCGCGCTGCTGGGCGAGGTGCTGTGGGTGGGCGTGCTGATGGCCGTCGCTTCCATCCCGGTGGTGACGTGGCCGGCTGCCTTCGCGGCCGGCGCGTCCCACCTTCGTCGGTTCCTCCGCGGTGAGTCCTCGACGGTGGGGCAGTTCGTCGACGACGTCCGCCTGGCCGCCCCCGGGGGCATCGCGGTGGGGTCGGCGTCGGTGCTGCTCGGCGGCCTCGTCGCGCTGGACCTGGCGATCGTCTCCGACGGGGCGCTGCCCGGGGCGACGCCGATCGCGGTCGTGCTGGCCCTGGCTGCCGCCGCAGCCCTGGTGCTCGCGCTGACGGCCGCTGGGTCGTGGAGGCCCGGGTCGCGGTGGGTGGCGCTGATCCCAGGCGCCCCGCGCCTGCTCGCCCGGGACCCGTTCGTCGCCGTGATGACCGCCGTGGCGTTGGTCCTCGCCGGGGTCATCGTCTGGCAGTACCTGCTCCTTCTGGTACCCGCGCTCGGCATGCTCACGTTCGCCGTGGTGGCGATCCACGAGCGACGCCTCTCGCTCTGGTCCCGAACGCCGTCGGCCTGATTGTCACGCTGAGGGTCGACTATGGCCCTGAGCGTGACAGGTAGCTTCCGGTCGACGGGCCAGTCTGGGCTACGGCAGGTGGGGAACCTCGCCCTTGAGGCCGGTCGAGGTCACGATGCTGTCCGGCTGGCCGCCGCTGTGCGTGATCGAGCGGTCGTCGTCGTGCACCGTCAGCTGGGTGCGGTGGTGGCGCAGCGCCTTCGCGACGCGCGGGCGGTAGCCCTCGAGGTCGAACCACCGCGCGGCCACCTCACGGTCCGTGGTCAGGGCCGCGAACGGCAGCCCCAACTGCTCAGCCGCGGCCCTGCTCAGGTGGTGGGTACGCACGTGGTCGGGGTGGCCGTACCCGCCGTCGTCGTCGTAGCTCACCACCAGGTCCGTGCCCATCTTGCGCAGGAATGCCGCGATGTCCGCCGTCGCCTCGGCCTCGTCCGCCGACGTCAGCGACCGCTCGTCCGCCTCGTCGGCAGGCCCGGCGAGGCCCTCCGAGATCCACTGCATGCCCGAGTCCAGGTAGCGGCGCGGCTCGTCTGTGGCGCGCGCGGGCGGCATGCCGAGGTAGGCGTGGGCGTGGACGCCCAGGGAGTCCAGGGCCCCGGCGAGTTCCGCCTCGCGGCGCTGCTCCAGCGCCGGGGTGCCCTCCAGGTGCGAGAGCGGCCCGGGGACCACGGCCCCCATCTCGCCTCGCGTGCAGGTGAGGACGGAGACCTTGAGCCCCTCGTCGACGAGGTGCGCGATGAGCGCCCCGGAGGAGAGGGTCTCGTCGTCCGGGTGGGCGTGGATGAAGGTGACGTGCTTGACGGCCCCGTTGGCGATGGCGCGGCGGTAGGCCTGGAGTGTGCGGTCCGCGACGTGCGCCCAGGTCATCGACTCGGCCCGCTCTCGGGCGGTGACCCCCATGCGCGCCCTGAGATCCGGGTCCCGGAGCAGGCCGAGCAGCGCGTCCGCCCAGTCCTGCGGCTCATGCGTGGTCACCAGCTGGCCGGTGTGACCGTTGCAGATGGCCTCGGTGAGCCCGCCGGCGGCGGCCGCGAGCGTGGGGATGCCGGAGGCGGAGGCCTCCAGCGCGACCAGGCCGAAGGTCTCCGAGTAGGAGGGCACCAGCATCACGGAGGCGTGTCGCATGATCTGGGCGAAGGAGTCGCGGTCCTGGCCGGGCAGGAACGTCACCTTGTCCGCGACACCACCCTCCGCGACGATCCTGTGCAGCTCCGCCTCGTAGTCGGCGAAGTCCGCCGACACCTGGCCGACGATGACCAGATCCGGGCGCTCACCCTCGGGCAGGAGGCTCAGGGCGTTGATGGCCACGTCTGGCGCCTTCAGCGGCTGGAGCCGCGCGGCGAACAGCACATAGCCCGGATCCACGCCCGGTGCCGGCACCCAGACGTCGCCCGGCTCGGCGGGGTGGAAGAGCTCGGTGTCGACGCCGGGGCGCACGATCATCACCTGCTCGGGGTCCGCCTGGCAGCGGCCGATGACGACGGCGGCCTCGTGCCGGCTGACGGCGAGGATGAGGTCCGACTGGGTGGCGCAGTAGACCTCGCCGTCGAGCCGCGCCGGCGACTCCGGGGGTTCGCCGTCGCGGAGGGGTGAGTTGGGGTGCGCCGCGACCGAGTGGAAGGTCATGAGGTGCGGGATGCCGGCCTCGCGGGCGAGGGGGATCGCGGCCACGCCGGACATCCAGTGGTGCGAGTGCACCAGGTCGAAGCGGTCGAGCGAGCCGAGGTTGGTGCGGAACTCCTCGATGTGCTGATCGATCTGGCTCTTGGGCAGCGGCGCCTGGGGGCCGGCGGTGATGTGGTGGACGATGAGGCCGTCGTCGAGGGTCGCGGTGTCGGGCTGGTCCGGCGAGGAGCGACGGGTGAAGAATTCGACGTGGGCGCCGGCCCGCTGCAGGGCCTTCGAGAGCGCCCTGATGAGGACGTTCATCCCGCCGGCGTCGGCGGTGCCGGCCCTCTCCGCGGGTGAGGTGTGGAGCGAGATGAAGGCGACGCGCATGAGTGGACCGTACACGAACGGACCCACTGTCAGAGGCGGGAGATGGCCTCGCTCACCTCATGGCCGAGCGCGCGGGCGTGGTGCTCCGCCTTGGCCGGATCGCCGTCGGCCACGGCGCGGGCCAGCAGCTCATGGTGGGCCAGCGCCTCGTCCTCAGGGTGCGCGGGTTGGAGGCCCAGGCGCGTCCGTCCCGCCAGCACCTCGCTGACGGACTCGGTCAGGGCTGCGAACATCTCGTTGCCCGAGGCGGCGAGCAGGAGCGCGTGGAACTCGATGTCCGCGCGCAGGAACTCCTCCCGGTTCCCGGCGCCCGCCTCGCCCAGCCGTCGAAGCGTGGCTGCCAACTCGACGAAGCGTGCGCGCTGCTCGTCCGTGGCGCGCGTGGCCGCGTGGAGCGCGGCGGCCGGCTCGACGGCGGCGCGCAGCTCGGTGAGCGAGCGCAGCTGGGCGAAGTTCGCGTCAGTCTGCAGCCTCCACCCGATGACCCGGGGGCTGAACACGTTCCACTGCGCGGCCGGCAGGACGGTGATCCCGATCCGGGGGCTGGCCGCCACCAACGAGAGCTCCTCGAGTGCCCGCATCGTCTCGCGGGCGACGGTGCGTGACACCCCGAAGCGTTCCGCAAGGTCCTGCAGCGTGAAGCCGTCCCCTGGGGCCAGCGTTCCGCCAACGATCTCCACGCCGACGGTGTCGAGGACCGAGTGGGAGAGTGCCGAGCGGGCGATGACCATGGCCAAGGGTAACCGCAGGTGAGGTGCGTGAGACAGTGCCCATCTCGCTCGGTGGGGGGCCAGGCAGCCCGACTCCCGAGCAATGGTATGATCATTGGGCCGACGAGGAAGCGGCATCGTGAGGGGACCCAACGGATGGATCAGCAGGTTCGAGACACTGCCGGACAGGGCGTCGCGCTGCGCCCAGTGCACCTTGTCGTGCTCGGCGCAGCCGGGACGGGGAAGACCACCATCGGCCGGGCCCTGGCCGAACGGCTGGGCCTCCCGTTCGGCGAAGGCGACGACTTCCACAGCGAAGCCAACCGCGCCAAGATGGCTGCGGGTCAGGCGCTGACCGACGAGGACCGCTGGCCATGGCTGCGTTCGCTGCGGGACTGGATGTCGGCGCGGGCGGCTGCCGGCAGCTCGTCGGTGGTGGCGTGCTCGGCCCTGCGCACCGCCTACCGCGACGTACTCCGCGAGGCAGACGGCGACGTCTTCTTCATCCACCTCGTCCTGCCGGAGGACGTGAACCTTGAGCGGCTGGTGTCGCGGCAGGGCCACTTCATGAAGCCGGTGATGCTCGGCTCACAGCGCGCCACCCTGGAGGCGCTGGGTCAGGGCGAGGTGGGCATCGAGGCGGTCAACGTGGGCGACCCGGGCCAGGTGGTCGACGACCTCGCCGCCGTCCTCGTCGACCGCTTCGGCGCCCGGCTCACCGCTTGAGGTTTGCCGCGCCCCGCCGCAGCCTCTGACAGCGCAGCCTCCAGGCACTTTGCTGCGGGCGGGTGCGCGCACGACACGCCGTCGAAGCGGGGTCTCGTGCACCTCTGGGGCGTCGGGGGACCGCTCGATCGGCGTGTCGTGCACGGGCTACGGACTACCCAAGTGCGACGGAGGTGTCCGTGCCCGCCTCGAGGGTGAACCCGGTCTCCCCGCCGTCGATCTCCACGCCGTAGTCTCCCGCGAACCCCTCGACGACAACCCGGCCGTGCTCGTCCGCGACCGCCGTCGTCCGCGGCACCCACCACTCGCCCTTGATGAGGCCGCGCAGCGCGTCGAAGGACGGCTTGGGGGAGCCGTCGGCCCGGATCAGCCCGATCGGCGCGCCCAGCCAGGCCCCAGCGTCGGTGATGCCCCAGTAGGTGGCGGACTCCACCGCGGGATGCGCGACGAGCGCGCGGTAGTGCCGCGACACCTCGTCGGCCTGCCTCGCCTCACCGTCGACGGTTGAGGGCCAGGAGGGCACCTGGTAGTCGTTCAGGTCGACGATCTCGGCGGGCATGATCTCCCCGGAGACCAGGCTGGTCTCCGAGAGCTGCAGAGGGAGCCCGAATCGGGCGAACCGCTCCAGCACCTCGTGGGTGCGCTCCTCGCCCCAGTAACCCTGGTGCATGTGGCTCTGGAGGCCGATGGCGTCGATCCGGATGCCGGCGTCGAGGCACTCCTCGATCAGCCGTTCGTAGCGCGCGGACATGTTGAAGTCGTTGAGCACGAGGCGCAGCGACGGGTCCGCCTCACGCGCGGTGTCGAACGCCAGCCGCACCATCCCCACCCGGCTGAGCTCGCGGGCGAGGGGCGTGACGGCGTTCCCCTCGGCGGTGAACTCGGGCATGATCACCACCTCGTTGATGGCGTCCCACAGCCCGATCACCCCGGCGAAGTCGGCCACCTCGCGGCGGATCCGCTCCTCGATGCGGCGCCGGACCTCCGCGGTGGACAGTCCCATCAGCCACGTCGGGGCCAGCGTGTGCCACACCAGCGGATGCCCCTTGACGACGACGCCTCGATCCGCGAACCAGCGCGCAGTGGCAAGCAGGCGGCGCGTGTCGGGGCGGCCGTCCTCCGGCTCGAACGTGCGCCAGTAGAAGGGGAGGGTGACGGTGTTGAAGAGCTCGAGCCACTGCTCGGCGAGGGCCTCGGCCATCGCGGCGGGCGCCTGGCCGAAGCCGGTGTCGACCGAGCCGGTCTCACCGTTGGCGAGCCCGATGAAGTCGAACCCGATGTTGCCGAACCCGAACGCGTGCCTGACCTGGCGCACGGTGACGGGCCTCCCCGCCGCCGGCGTCCCGTCGGGGTTGAGGAGCGTGAGGGTCGCGGACCCCATCCGATGCCCGTAGACCGACGGATCGGCCGCGACCCTGACCCGCGCCGTCACGCCTGCTCCAGCCGGACGGGGGTGTCGAGCACGCGGCCTTCCGCGACCACCCGCCGCGACCCCGTCACCTCGACGGACACCGCCGGCAGACGGTCCTCCGACGACGAGCCCACGGAGAGTTGCACCTCGCCGGGCTCGACGACCCGCTGGAAGTCGGCACCCGTGAACGAGAGCCGGTCCGCGTGCACCTCGAACGTGAGCCGCGCCGACTCACCGGCGGCCAGGTCCACCTTGCGGAAGCCGATCAGCTGCTTGAGCGGCCGCACCACCTCCGCCCAGGGGTCGCCCACGTAGAGCTGCACCACGTCCGCGCCGTCGCGCTCCCCGGTGTTGGTCACCGTCACCGACACCTCGACGGCGCCGTCGACGGGCATCGTCGGCGCGGAGGCGGTCACATCCGCGTACGCGAAGCTGGTGTACGAGAGGCCGTGCCCGAACGGGAACCGCGGGATGGGATCCAGGTTGGAGATGCCGTTGGAGAACCATGCGAGGGGGGCGGCCAGGTAGGTGCCGGGCTGGCCGCCATGGTGCGCGGGGAGCCCGATGGGCAGCCGCCCCGACGGGTTGATCGCGCCGGTCAGCACGCCGGCCAACGCATCAGCGCCCTCGACTCCGGGCATGAACGCCTGGACGACGGCGGCGCACCGGTCCGCGTACTCGCCGACGGCGTAGGGCCGGCCCGTGACCAGCACCAGCACCGTCGGGGTCCCGGTGGCCAGCACGGCCTCGACCAGCTCGCCCTGCCGGCCGGGGAGGCGCAGGTCGACGGCGTCGCAGCCCTCGCCCGAGGTGCCGTCGCCGAACATGCCGGCGATGTCGCCGACCGTGACCACCGCGACCTCCGCGGCCGACGCGGCCTCGACGGCCGCGGCCAGGTCCTCGTCGGTGCCGTCCATGAAACCGGTGCCCGCCGTGAACGTGACGGTCCCGAGCACGGCCCGCAGCGCCTCGTCGAGGCCTCGGATCTCCAGGCCCGTCTCGGTGCCGCTCTTGGCCATGACGTGGTTGGGGAACGAGTAGCAGCCCATGAAGCTGCGCAC
>JAPUEL010000028.1:0-8940 GCA_027492545.1 Propionibacteriaceae bacterium | reverse complement strand
GCACGTCGGCCCACACGGGGCCGATCACCGCGACGCGACGGTCCGCGCCGAGCGGCAGCACGCCGTCGTTGCTGAGCAGCACGACCGACTCCTCCGCGACCCGGCGCGCGATCCCGCGGTTGCGCGGGGAGTCCAGGTCCGCGGCTGGGTCGGCAGTCGGCTCCCAGCCGTCGTCGAGCAGCCCGAGCTCCAGCTTCTGCCGCAGGACGCGGCGGGCGGAGCGGCGCACGTCGTCCTCGCTGAGCATCCCGCGCGAGATGGCCTCCTCGATGGCCCAGTAGGAGCCCGTGGAGGGCAGTTCGATGTCGAGCCCGGCGCGGATGGCCAGCGCCGCGGCAGTGGCGTCGTCGGGGGCGATCCGGTGCATCCGGGTGAGGAAGGCGATGCTCCAGTAGTCCGAGACCACTGTGCCCTCGAAGCCCCAGCGGTCGCGCAGCACGCCGGTCAGCAGCTCGGCCGACGCGGCGGCGGGTTGGCCGTCGACATCGCAGTAGGAGTTCATGATGGAGCGGGCCCCGCCGAGGCGAAGCGCCATCTCGAAGGGCGGCAGCATCACGTCCTCGAGCTCGCGGCGGCCCATCGAGACCGGCGCGTGATTGCGCCCGGCGCGCCCCGCCGAGTAGCCCACGAAGTGCTTCGGGGTGGCGACGACGCCCGCGGACTGCAGGCCCTTCACGTACGCGGTGCCGAGGCTTCCCACCAGGTAGGGGTCCTCGCCGCAGGTCTCCTCCACGCGGCCCCAGCGGTAGTCACGCACCACATCCAGCAGCGGCGAGAGCCCCTGATGGACGCCCACCGCGGCCAGGTCGGAGCCGATGGCCGCGGCCATCTCCTCGATCAGCTCGGGACGCCAGGTGGCTCCCCAGGCGATGGAGGCTGGGTAGACGGTGGCGCCCAGCGCGGTGAACCCCGTCAGGCACTCCTCATGCGCGATGGCAGGGATCCCGAAGGCGTTGCCCGCCACCACCTCGGACTGGAGCCGCGACAGCTTCGCCGCGCCGTCGGCCACGCTCACCGGAGCGGTGCCGTACACGCGGGTCAGGTGCCCCAGCCCGCCGTCGATGGCCTCAGGCCATGGCCGCAGCTCGGAGGTGAACTCCGTCTCCATGGGCGCCACCTCGTGCGCATCGGGATCCGGGGCTGGGCGGTCGCCGTCGGCGGGAAGCCAGTAGGAGCCGAGCTGGTGGGCGAGGTCCGTCAGCGACATCGCGTCCATGAGGGCGTCGAGCCGCGCGTCGAGGGGGGCGGTGGGGTCTGTCCAGGTCATGGGAGGAGTCATTTCTGCGCGGGGGCGTCAGCCCTTGACCGCGCCTTGGAGTCCGCCGACGATGCGGCGCTGCATGGTGAGGAAGAAGACCATGGCGGGGATCATGGAGAGGGTGGTGAAGGCGAACACGCCGGCGGTGTCGGACGAATGCTCGGTGGAGAAGTCGGCCACGCCCAGCGGCAGGGTGCGCATGTCGCCCTGGAGCAGGAGGAGTGGCAGCAGGTAGGCGTTCCAGGAGCCGACGAAGGCCAGCACGCCGACCGTCACCAGGCCGGCCCCGGAGAGCGGCACCATGATGCGGGTGAAGATGCTGAGCCGGCTGGCGCCGTCGATCATCGCGGCCTCCTCGAGCTCGGCCGGGATGGCCTGGAGGAACGGGCGCAGGATCACGATGGTCATCGGGAGCGCGAACGCCGCTTGGGGGAGCGCGACGCCCCACCACGTGTTGCTCATGCCCAGGTCCTTGCTGATGATGATGAACAGCGGGATCACGGCGACGGTGGCCGGGAACAGCAGGCCGAGGACGAAGATCATGTAGATCTTCTCGCGGCCGGGGAACCGGTAACGCGACAGCGGGTAGGCCGCCATCAGCCCGAACACCACGACCAGCGCGGTGGTGAGCAGGGCGATCACGAGCGAGTTGAGCCCGTAGCGCCAGAAGCTGGGGTTGGTCAGCACGCCCTCGTAGTTGGACCACACCCACGGGGATGGCAAGCCTGCGGGATTCTCGGCGAGTTGCGCGTTGCTGCGGAAGCCGCCCAGGATCGAGTAGAGCACCGGGCCGAGCGAGAAGGCGGCCACGATGAGCGCGACCAGATAGATCAGAGGGTTGGCGCCCAGGCGGCGGCGCTGCGCGGCGGGGGCGACTGCGGTGGCGGTCATCGGCGGGCCTTTCGCTTGTCGTTGTCCGGGTTGTCGCGGCTGAGGATGAAGCGCTGGTACAGCAGCGCCATGGTCAGCGCGACGACGAACAGCACCACGGACGCAGCGCCGGCGATGCCGTAGTTGCTGCGGCGCGTGCCCTCGGTGATGAGGAAGGTGGCCATGGTGGTGGTGGCGTTGGCGGGGCCGCCGCCGGTGAGGATCCACACCATGTCGAACAGCTGGAGCGAGCCCACCATGGACAGGAAGGCCCAGGTGCGCAGCGTGGGACCCAGCAGGGGGATGGTGATGAAGCGCTGGGTCTGCCACCACGACGCGCCGTCGATCTGGGCAGCCTCGTCGAGCTCCTGCGGCACGCCTTGAAGGCCGGCGAGGAACAGGATGATGGCGAAGCCCAGGTACTTCCAGGTGAGCACCACCATCACGGTCCACAACGCCAGCTCGGGGGTGCCGAGGAAGCCCTGCTCGGGGCCCTGGATGCCGACGGCGGCGAGGAGGGTGTCGATGACGCCGTAGCGGGGCTGGAGCAGCTGGAACCACACGACGCCGGCGATGACCTCAGCCAGGATGTAGGGCACGAACACGATGGTGCGCAGCAGGCCCTGGAACTTCATCTTGCGGTTGAGCAGCAGCGCGACGGCGATGCCGAGCGGCAGCTGGATGGCGATCGACGCCACCACGATGAACAGGTTGTGCCCCAGCGCACCGATGAACACGTCGTTGGTCAGCACGGAGACGTAGTTGCGGAGGCCGACGAAGTCGGTCAGGGGGCCGAAGCCCTTCCAGCGGTAGACGGAGAACTGGACGGCGCGCAGCATGGGCCACACGACGAACATGAAGAACAGCACAAGGGCGGGCAGCACGAAGACGGCTATCTCCAAGCCCATCCTCCAGTTGACGGGCCGCTTCCTGACGGGGGAGAGCGGGCGCTGGCCGCGCCCGCCCTCCCCGTTGTCCCGGAGCGCCGCCGCCTGCGTCGAGGTGGCGGTCATGGATTACTTCTCCGCGTCCGCGGCCGCCTGGGTGGCGTCGACGATGTCCTGCGCGGAGGCCTGACCGGCGAAGACCAGGGCGATCTCGTCGTTCATGGCGCCGCCGATGGAGGTGCCGAAGGCGGTGTCGAAGTAGAGCTGCACGTAGCCCGCGGCGTCGCGGACCTCGAGCAGCTGGGCCAGCGCCGGGTCAGCCACGTACTCGGACGCGGTGGGGTTGGTGGGCAGGCCCATGTCCAGCTCGGCGAAGCCCTTCTGGATCTCGTCGGAGAGGAGGTACTCGACGAACTCGACGGCCTCGTCGGGGGCGTCGGCCGGGACACCCCAGGCGTCGCCGCCGCCGAGCGCGGCGCTCTGGTCGCCCTCGCCTCCGTCGACCTCAGGGAACGCGAACCAGCCGGTGGCCTCGCCGAGGCCCTGCTCGTCCTCGGTCAGTCCCTGCATCACGCCGGGCTCCCAGTGGCCGGCCAGTTCCATGGCCACCTTGCGCGTGGCCAGGAGGCCGGAGGCGCTGGTGGGGCCGGACTGGGCGGGGGTGGTGAGGAAGCCGGGGTTGAACGGCTCGGCCGCAACGAGCTTCTCGAGGTCCTCGCCGGCGCGCACGAAGCACTCGTCGGAGAAGTCGAGGCTGGTCACCGCGCCGGACAGCACGTCCTGCGAGCACTGGCGGAGAGCGAAGTAGTACCAGTAGTGGGCGGCAGGCCACTTGTCACCTGCACCGACGGAGATCGGATCGATCCCGGCGGCCTTGAGCTTGTCGATGGCGTCGTAGAGATCGTCCATCGTGGTGGGAGCCTCGGTGATGCCGGCCTCTTCGAACAGCTCGGTGTTGTACCAGAAGCCCACCACGCCCAGCGAGAAGGGCAGCGCGTAGGTCTTGCCGTCCACCTGCCAGCCGTTGACGGCGCCGCCCAGCTTGTCGATCGTCTCGGACGCGGCCTCGGAGAGGTCCTTGACGAGACCGGCCTCGACCTTGTCGGCCAGCTCGCCGCCGCCACGCTCCATGTAGATGTCGGGCATGTCGCCGCTCTGCCAGGCAGCCTCGATCTTGGTGCCCATGTCCTCGTGCTGCATGGCCTCGACGGTGATGGTCACGCCGGGGTTGGCGGCCTCGAAGTCGGCGGCCACCTTGTCGTAGTAGTCCTTGCCGGCTCCGGTGTTGGAGTTGTGCCACCAGGTGAGGGCCACGTCGCCGCCGCCGGAGGCGGGGTCTGACGAGGTGGTCCCCTCGGTGGATCCGCCGCAGGCGGTCAGGGCCAGCGCCGCGCTCGCGACGAGCGCCGCGATCTTGGGGAGCTTGTGGGTCATCATTGAACCTCCGGTAGTAGCATCACGAAAAGTTTCGTGAAACATTGCCTTGTGTCCCAGATACTACGCATAGATCTATTTAGTCTGCAAGTGCTACCAAACATTGTGTCCGGTTCGTTAACCTGGTAGCGAAAGTTTTCGCTATGCTGCCTCGCGTGAGAGTAGCGAAGGACGTGCGGCTGCAGGACGTGGCGCTGCGGGCTGGTGTGTCCAGCGCAACGGCGTCCAAGGCGCTCAACGACCGCGGCGGGGTGTCTGCGGCGACGAAGGCCCGGGTGCTCGCCGCCATGGAGGAACTCGGCTACCAGCCGGTGTCCGGTGAGACCGCGCCCTACCCGCAGATTGCCCTCGTGGCCGACGACCTGACCACCACCTACACTCTGGAGATCCTCAAAGGCGCCATCTCGACGGCGATGGCTGAGGGAGTCGCTCTCGGCACCTTCTACCTACCCGAGGCGGCGCCGTCGGGGGTCGCGGTGCCGCTCGACGACTCCTGGCTGGACCTGACCAAGGCCAGGAGCTATCTGGGCGTGATCGTCCTCACCGCCCGCCTGTCGGATCATCAGCTCGCCAAGGTGCGCGAGATCGGCCTGCCCCTCGTGGCGATCGACCCCGCCAATGCCCTGCCGCCCACCGTGATGAGCATCGGTGCCACCAACTGGAACGGCGGCGTCGAGGCGGCCCAGCACCTCATCGATCAGGGCCATCGACGGATCGGCTTCGTCAAGGGGCCTCCGGAGTCCGTGCCGGCCACGGAACGCCTGCAGGGGTACGTCTCCGCGCTGCACATGAACGGACTCTCGCTCGACTCGGCCCTCGTGGTCGACGGCGGCTACACCCACGAGCTCGGGCTGCGGGCCGGACGGGAGCTGCTGTCGCGGCCAGAGGGCGAGCGGCCCACCGCCATCTTCGCGCCGTGTGACCCCGCGGCCATGGGCGTGTGTGAGGCCGCGCGCCAGCTCGGCATCCAGGTGCCGCAGGAGCTGAGCGTGGTGGGGTTCGACGACACGATCCTCGCCGGTCTCGCCGTCCCAGGGCTGACCACGGTTCACCAACCGCTCCAGGGGATGGGGGCCGCGGCGGTCCGCCGCCTGCTCGATGTCGCAGCGGGGCGCCCCGTGGAGCCGGGCCATGTGCGCCTGGCCACCAGGTTGGTGGTGCGCCACTCCACCTCCCCGGTCGACCCCGCCGCCGGCTGAGGTGCCCGCCCCGCCTCCCCGGTCGACCCCGCCGCCGGCTGAGGTGCCCGCCCCGCTGGCTGAGGTGCCGCGAAGCGGCCTCGAAGCCTCAGAGGCGCGACCGGTCAGCCGGACCCGACGCACCGTCGCACGGATCGAAGGGCTCACCCGCCCGCCCGGCTGGCTGAGGTGCCGCGAAGCGGCCTCCCCCGCTGGCTGAGGTGCCGCGAAGCGGCCTCGAAGCCTATGAAACGTGAGCTGACAACGGCACTTTTCTTAGGCTTCGAGGCTCGTCGCTGCGCTCCTCGCTCCTCAGCCCACGGGGTGGGCTCGTCGCTGTGCCGATCCCCGCTGGCTGAGGTGCCGCGAAGCGGCCTCGAAGCCTCGGAGGCGCGACCGGTCAGCCGGACCCGACACACCGTCGCACGGATCGAAGGGCTCACCCGCCCGTCTGGCGAGGGATAGGCTCGCAAGTGCGGGCCGAGGTGGGCCCGGGGTCGACTGACGAAGGACACGGCGATGAAGACGTTCAAGCTCGGAACCAGCGATGTGGATGTGCCGGCGGTGGTCACCGGCGTGATGCGTATCCAGGACAAGACCGACGACGAGGTGCGCGCCCTCTACACCGCGTCACGGGACGCGGGCATCGACTTCTTCGATCACGCCGACATCTACGGCGACGCCCCCTATCACGGCTGCGAGCGGCGGTTCGCTGAGGCGCTGCAGCTCACGACGTCTGAGCGCGAGGACATCACGCTCCAGACGAAGGCGGGCATCGTCAAGGACGGGCCGTACTTCGACTTCTCCTACAAGCACATCATCGTCCAGGTGGAGGGATCGCTCCGCGCGCTGAACACCGACTACCTCGACGTGCTGCTGCTCCACCGTCCCGACGCGCTGGTGGAGCCCGATGAGGTCGCCCGCGCCTTCGATCACCTGGCACAAGCCGGGAAGGTCCTGCACTTCGGCGTCTCCAACCACACCCCCGGGCAGATCGATCTCCTGAAGCGCTACGTGACGCAGCCCATCGTGGCTAATCAGCTCCAGTTGTCGATCACGCATGCGCCGATCGTGGCGCAGGGGGTCGCGGCCAACATGGCGGCTCTCGACCAGTCGGTCAGCCGCGATCTCGGCATTCTCGACTACTGCCGCCTGCACGACATCACCGTCCAGGCGTGGTCGCCGTTCCAGGCTGGGTTCTTCACTGGGGTGTTCCTCGGCAATCCGGACCACCCGGAGTTGAACGCGGTGATCGACCGCTTGGCGGCCAAGTACGGCGTCCGCCCCGAGGGCATCGCGACGGCGTGGATCACCCGCCACCCAGCCACCATGCAGGTGGTCCTGGGCACGACGACACCCGAGCGGGTGACGTGGGCCGCCGCGGGCGCCGACGTCGAACTGACGCGCCCGGAGTGGTACGAGCTCTATCGCGCGGCGGGCTACTTGGTCCCCTGATCGTCCGAGGCGAACGGGACCACTCCGGGTGGCCGGCAGGACGGCCACCCGGACTGGGGCGAGCCCGGCTTGAACAGGTGGAAGGGCTCCGTCGCGCCGACTGTGGTGTCGCGGGTCTGGGCCCCTACCGGGCTGGCTGTGATGCCGTGGGTGGGGGCCCTACCCCGCTGGTTGAGGTGCCGCGAAGCGGGCAGCCCCCGCTGGTTGAGGTGCCGCGAAGCGGGCAGCCCCCGCTGGCTGACTTGAAGATAACTCTGGGTGAGCGTGTCAGGCCGCTCCGGTGGGTTGGAGGGTGACCTGGTAGCCGAGGTTCTTGAGCTCTCGGAGGGCGTTGTTCCTGGCGCGGTCGGGGTTGCGGCGGGTGTAGTAGTCGGGGCCGGGGTCGTCGTAGTAGGTGCCGTTGGTCAGCATCGCCCAGACCACGTTGAGGAGGGTGTGTTCGATCGCGACGATGGCCTTGGAACGGCCTCGGCTTCTGGCTAGGCGCTGGTATTTGACGTGGAGGAACGTGCCGGAGTGGTTGGCTATCGACATCGCCGAAGCACCGAGGGCGCCTTTGAGCCAGCGGTCACCGGGTCGGGCCTTGGCGGGCTTGGAGCGGCCGGCGGACTCACGGTGTCCGGGACAGACCCCGGCCCAGGAGGCCAACCGTCCCGGGGTGGGGAACACGGTCATGTCGGCGCCGGTCTCGGCGATGATGACATCGGCTGTTGTGACACCGATCCCGGGGATTGAGCAGATCAGCTCCCGGGTCGCGCGAAACGGGATCATCGCCTCCTCGATCCGACGGGTCAGGGCCGCGATTGCCGCGTCGTGGTGGTCGATCATCGTGCAGTGCAACTCGACGAGGAAGGCGTGGTGCTCGGTGAAGCGGCCTGGCAGGAGGGCCTTGGTCAGGGCGGGGATCTTCTCCCGCAGGCCACGCACTGACAGGTCCGCGAGCACGGCCGGGTCACGTTGCCCGTCCACCATCGCGGCCAGGATCCGTCGGCTGGAGACACCGGTGATATCGGAGGCCACCGCCGCGAGCTTGATCCCGGCATCCTCCAGTACTTTCTCCAACCGTTGCGCTTCGCGGGCCCGGTCCCGGGCGAGGACGGTGCGGGTGCGGGTCAGATCACGCAGGACACGGATCGGAGGCGGGGGCACGAACGAGGCCCGCAGCATCCCGTGGGCGGCCAGTTGCGCCAGCCAGGCGGCATCAGAAACATCGGTCTTGCGGCCGGGCAGGTTCTTCGCGTCGCGGGCGTTGACCAGCATCACCTCGAACGGCGCATCCTCCAACAGGTAATAGAACGGCTTCCAGTAGACGCCGGTGGCCTCCATCACCACACACGTCACCCCGGCATCAATCAGATGATCGCGCAACGCGAGGATCCCGCCGGTCATCGACGGCCACGTGGTGACCGTCTCGATGGCACGGACCTTGCCCTCCGGCACGATCCGTACACACACTTTCGCGTCGCGCTTCGACAGGTCCAGCCCGGCGCAGCGCGGGTGCAGCACTTCCATCTTCCCCACTCCTTTCCGGTCAACAGGGGGATGGACAGTGGGTGGGATTCAAGTAGACGAAGGAGTCTGACTTGCGTGCTCGCAGCAACAATCCACGGGTCCCGTGGCAGTCCCACACCCCAGACTGAGGTTCTGGCTCACAGGCACGAACCAGCGACGAGGTCGACCACCATCCACACCCACTACTGTCCCCGCCCCAGGCCCTCGTGACCAGTCCGGATTCTTCCCCACCCCACGAGGGCCGCACCGCGGCCCCGGCCACTGAGGTGCCGCGAAGCGGCCTCGAAGCCGAAGAATCGGAGGTTGGCAAGCTTCCCGGCGTCGGTAGTCCGCGCATAGAGGGGCA
>JAPUEL010000027.1 GCA_027492545.1 Propionibacteriaceae bacterium | reverse complement strand
TCGGTATGGACACGGGTCTGGCCACGGTAACGGGCCAGGTAAGCGGCGACTGCCCGCACCAGCGGATCAGTCGCAGCATCGAGGAGAACAGGGAACAGCACAGGGACAAGAGTGGTCATGAACGATGCTGCGCCTTACCTAGCCAACATGCCAGCAGACGGCGGCAAAGTCGTATGTTCGGTGGCTCACGCTGGTCCGTTCTTCGCGTCGGTCGGGCAACCGTTGATCCGTGGGGATCATGGCGGGGGCGTCCCACTCGGCGCCGACGGCAGCCTCTGATGGTTGCGGTGTGTGTGATCATGGGGTCGTGCGAACTCGTGTCCTCTACGTCACGGACCTGTCTTACGAGGCTCGGGGCAGGCGATACTGCGACGAGGACATTCGACTGGGTGAGGCGTTGCGGACCTACTTTGACATCGCGCTGTGCCACCCGGTCGATGCCGCTGCTCTCATGGGAGCGTTCGACGCTGTGGTCGTCCGCAACAGCGGTCCAGTGCTGCGCTATCAGAAGGAATACGACGCGTTCCGCCAGCAAGCCGTCAACGAGGGCGTAAAGGTGTTCAACGAGCTGACCGGCAAGGCCGACATGCTGGGCAAGCAGTACCTGCTCGACCTCTTCGCTGCCGGCTATCCGGTGATCCCCACTGTTGACGCGCGCTCGGACCTCAGTCGGCTCCCGGCCGTGGACCAATACGTTCTCAAGCCCAAGAAGGGCGCTGATTCTGTCGGCTTCCGCGTCCTCAGGGCCGATGAACTCCGTGGGATCGAGCTCAATGATGATCTCGTCCAACCGCTCATCCAGTTCGCCTATGAGGTGTCCTTCTACTTCATCGACCGGATGTTCCAGTACGCGCTCTATGCTCCAAATCCGGAAAAGCGCTGGGCCCTCGACACCTACGAACCCGGCATTGCCGATCTGGCCTTCGCGCAACGCTTCGTCGATTGGAATGATGTCGAGCACGGAATCCAGCGCGTCGACGCGTGCCGGACGACGGCCGGTGATCTTCTCCTAGTAGAACTCGAAGATCTCAACCCGTACATGTCGCTGGACAGCGTCGACACGCAGACCCGGCAGCGATTCATCAGACAGATGGCCGCGTCCATCCAGCAACTTGCCGCCACCGAACCGGTCTAGACCAGCTCTCCACGAAGGCACCAGAATCGGCATCCAGCAGAGAAAGCGCAGTACCCGCGCGGCAATTGATGGCGGTCGGGCCCGGGGACACCGAAGCCGGAGGCTACCCTCGCACACCGCGGCATGACCGGACGTTGCGCAGCTCTCGTTCAAGGGCCCTCTTGGGCCAGACCTCTAGTCGCAGGATCGATAGCTTCTCACCGGGGAGGTACGCGCACGCTCTTGCAATCTGCACAGATTCCTATACAGTTCTTGTCATGACCATCTTCGCTGACCTGCACCGCGAGCGGACTCTGTCCGTTACCGCAGCCTCCAGCCGCGGTGTCGCGGGCTTGGTCAAGGATGCGGAGCGTGGTGAGGACATCATCGTCGAGCGCCACGGGCGCGCGGTCGCTGCCGTTATCTCCGTTGAACAGTTCGCCGAGCTTCACCGTGTTCGGGCTGACCTGATCGCCGCTTCCCTCGTCTTGTCGCGCGAGCTCTCTGACACTGGCAGCCGCACCGATCTGGACGACGCCATGGCCGCGTTCGGGTTCGACCGGGTGGAACTCGAGGCCGAGCTCGACGCTGACCTAGCCACCGGCCGCGAGTGACAACGCAACTCCGGTCCGGCCCCGGGCCAGCGGTTACGCATGGTTGAGAAGAAGCACCCGGAAGTACCCGGGTGTCTAGTGCGCCTGACCGGGGATGCGGTCGAGGACCTGGAGACCGTGTTCAAGGCCGACCCGCAGATCGTGCGCTGGGCCTTGAAGAAGATGATCCAGATCGAGCGCGACCCCAACGCAGGCGCCCCCTTGCTGGGCGGTCTCATCGGCTACCGCAAGATCGCCGTCGGCGATCGTGACTGGCGCGTCGTATGGCGAGTCGTGCAGGACGACGCAGGAGACTTCCGAGTGGAGGTCGCGGAGGTCTGGGCAGTTGGGTACCGCAAGGACAACGAGGTCTACGAAGAGATCAGGCAACGCGTCGCTAACGCTGGCTCCTCACCGAAGACCAAGGCGCTCACGGAGGTTCTGGAGCTCTTCGCCAAGCAGGCAAGCGACCTGACCGCGACCCCGGAACCGGAGAAGCCTGAGCCAGTCCCGAGATGGTTGACCGACGCACTGCTCTACGTGGTGCACCTCCCGGCCCCCCAGGTCCAAGAGATGACACTCGAAGAAGCCGAGAGGGCTTGGACGGACCATATTTCCGGTGCGGGTTCGGGAACGTAGCTGGGCCTTCTGCTGAGGCTGCCCTCCCTGCCGGCTGCGCTCATCGCGGCATGTCAGGATGTTGTCAGGCAACGGGGTCGAGCCTGCGGACGGCGGGCAGACCGGCGGCACGCTCGGCCGCGAAGGCATAAGCCGACTGCAGGGCCAGCCAAGCATGGGCGGTACCAACGCCGGTCCCTCCAGTCGAACAGCAAGGTTAGGGCTCACCCGGGCCTGGCCGTACAGGACTCGGCTCACCGTCACCCGGGAGATCCCGAGCCGGGACACGGGTCACGTGCCGCTACTCGCCCCTGCCCGCGCACGTGCCGGCCTCGCACGCGAGCCGGCTGGTGGAGCCCTGCCCAGCCGGGTACTGTCCCACCCAAAGCGGTGGGCATCACTCGATACGGCACCCGTGTTTCGCCTAGAGCGGGGCATCCCCACCTCTTCCGGCTTGGAGGCCCTCGTGAAACAGCCCGGCACCGTCGAGACGATCTACGAGATCTTGTCCGCGACCTACCCCACCTACGCCGAATCCGACGACGAGTGGATGACGAACGGGCTGTCCGACAACCCATTCCGCAGCACCGTGTCGGTCGCGCTGTCGACCATGACCAGCTCGCCGCGCTGCATCAAGGCCGCCGTCGCCCTGTACGAGAAGGTCGACTCGTTCGCCGGGCTGGCCGCGATGGACGACGACGAACTGCGCGAGACCATCCGCCCAGTCGCGCACTACAACCGCAAGACCAAGACTCTGAAGGCGATGGCCCGACAGATCCTCGACGAACACGCCGGTGAAGTCCCCGCGACCCGCGAGGAGCTGATGGCGCTGCCCGGAATCGGCCGCAAGTGCACCGACATTCTGATGAACACCCTGCACGCCGCACCCACCATCGCCGTCGACACCCACGTCAAACGCCTCGTACAACGCCTCGGCATCGTCGACGCCAGCCTGTCCGCGGAACAGACCGTCGACCCGCTCACCGAGGCCACCCCCGTGCACTACCGCCAGCACGCCCACGAGTGGCTGATCCAGCACGGCATGAAGGTCTGCGTCGCGCGCACCCCCAGATGCGGCGACTGCCCTCTCACCGCTCAGTGCGACTACTACAGCGCCCAGCTGAGCAGGTGAGCGCCCGCAATAGGACGCTGCTGAGGTGCTTGGCCTGGCCGAAGACGTAAGCAGGAGAGCAACATGCTCATCAAGCATGACAGTGAGGTCGCGCCCGTCGGCGCGAGCGTGAACCGCACGGCCATCGTTGACATCCCTCAAGGACCCAACGTGGACGAACCGGGCGCCGCCACCGCAGCAGGAAGACCCACCCCCTACTTCTGACGAGCCCCCCCGTGCGTCCCGATCTACCAACTACCGAGCGCAGAAGTGCACAGAGTGAAGCGCGTCTCGACATCCGCCACCTCCGGAACTTGTGAACGTCCGCGCGGTCCGCGGCAAGATGAGCGCACGATGGTCTGTGGGGCAGACTGGTTGGGGTGACGAACATAGTGCCCGCGAGCGACGCGAAGTCGGCTGAGTGGCTGCTGCAACCAGGTGCTGAGTGGTGGCATCTCGTGCGCTACGGGCCGCCGGGGTTTGACGTCTATGTGCGCGTCACCTTCCCAGAAGACGACGAGGAAGAAGACACCGTCCGCGCAGCTCTGGTCACCTTGGCCTCCCACACGTCCACACCGGACAGGGGCAACGTGGCCGTGTGGGAAGGCTGGAACGGCCACCCGAACCCACCTTCAGCGCCGCGCCTGGAGATTCCCAACCGAAAGATGCTGCTCTTCACCGGCCCTCTCGAGATGCTGCGTGATGCTCCGGCGCTGGCTTGGGGAGAGACGCCAGGTATCCACGTCCCGCCTCACCTGGTGTGGCCCGCGGATCAAGGTTGGTGCTTGGCGTGCGAGGTCGACGAGGAAATCGAGTTCACCGTCGGCTGCTCCGATCGGGTAGCCCATGCCCTTGCCACCGCGTTCCCGGGCAGGGTTCGACGGGTGCGGTACGGGAAAGAGGCTCCGCTCTACCGCGACGAGGTGGACGCACCACTCAATGACGCTGGTTCTCGGTCGACCGAAGAAGTCATCTACATGCCGCTTCCGCGCGGGATCCATGGCGGTGTCAAAAGGGCCACCGAGGAGGCCTGAAGCACAAGCATCAGATCCTCGATCTCCGCGCCAACCGCGACGTCAACGATGGGTCTTGACGACCTCGATGGTGCAGCGTGGGCCGGTGGATCGTGAGAGGCGCCTGTCGCCGGTGAGCAGGGGCGCCTGGAGTGCTTCGGCGAGGGCAACGTAGGCGGCGTCGTAGATGGTGAGATTGTCTCGAAGTTCCCAACAGCGCCACAGCAGCGAGGTGTGCTCGACGCGCTGGAGTGGCAGTTCCTGCAGGTCGTCAAGAGCAAGCCTGACCCGACGCGGGTCCAAGTGGCCGCCGCGGGCCAGGCCGCGCCACACCGAGGCCACTTCGAGGTCGATCAGTGCGGGTGCGGCGAGTTGTTCACCGCGCAGCCTGTCCCGCACTGTGTCACCGTCCTGGCCGTCATCGAGGAGGGCGACGGCAAGGACGCTGGCGTCAATGACGAGCACGATCGGACCGCAACGTGCTTACCGCGTCGGCCAGTGGCAGCGATCCGCCGGCGCGCCCGCCGGCCCTGGCCAACACCTCGTCCAGCGTCGGCTGGGCGGCTTCGGTGATCAGCTTCGAGCGCAGGTATTCCTGCAGTGACTGGTGCGCCGAGGCCGCCCGCTGTCGCAGCACAGCGTGCGTGTCGTCCGGCACGTCCTTGATCTGAATGGTCGGCATGGAGCCATTATGGCGCCACTCGCGCCGTTATGGAAGCGCACGCTATTCGGCATGACCGGTACTTCCCACCCCCATGGCAGGAGTCGAGGCCGGGCCCGTTGATCGACACTCTCGACGACGAGAGATATATCAGAGCCGACCACGGGCCCAATGCGTGGGCCAGTTGATATCCAAGCCCGCTGGGGTGCCCCGAGATCGTTCGCCGGTGCTGCAGCCGACAGACGAAGGACCTCGACGGTCTGCTGGAAGGCAGTCTCGGACCTCGCGCTGGAAACCTAGCCGAGCCCGGTCCCAACCGCCGAAAGCCACTCGAGTGGGGAGTTGCCCAGCCGTGGTCGGTGGGCGTTGGCGCTGCAGCTGACAGCGGACCTTCGAGGTTCATCCGGACGCAGCGGGAACGCTCTCGGCATACCCGCTCAACCGTAGATGGCATTTCATAGTTGCCCGATAGTTGCCCAGGCATAAACGAAGAAGCCGCCTTGACCGGTGTTTCACCTAGTCAAAGCGGCTTTCCTGTTGGCTCCCCGGACTGGACTCGAAGTAGCACGGGATACCTGAAGCTGAGGGATACGCCGTGACAGGACAGCCCGTAGGTGCCGCAGACCTCCCGGCCGAAAGAGCGTACCCATACGGCGAGTGAGTATTCGGTCTTCTGAGCGCCAGCGGTATTGCGGTTGAGCGCCATCTGCTTGGACGGGGGTTCTTGGGGTTGAGCGCCACCTGATCGTGTCGGTGAGCGCCGGGTGTGGGGGTTCGTAGGCTCCTCCTGCCGTGTGGCCTATCACGCGGCAGAAGGAGTGATTGGGATGGTACGCAAGATCAAAGCGAAGCTGGTGCTTCGGCTCCGCGAGGAGGGGTTCTCGGGCCGGCAGATCGCCGCGCAGGGGATGTCGCGTCATAGCTTGACCGCGGTGATCGAGGCCGCCGACCGGGAGGGTGTCGGCTGGGACGATGTGGCCGACCTGGACGAGGCCGCGGTGTATGCCCGTCTGTTCCCGGGCCGTGGGGAGTATGAGAGCGTGCATGCGCAGCCGGACTGGGCGTCGGTTCATCGTGAGCTCGCCCGGGTCGGGGTGACGTTGAAGCTGCTCCATGGCGAGTACGTCGACAAGTGCCGCGTCGAGGGGTCGACGGCGATGGGCTATGACCGTTTCTGCAAGACGTATCAGCAGCACGTCCTGGTCAGCGGGGCGGCGTCGCGGATCGGTCACAAGGCCGGGCAGAGCATCGAGGTCGACTGGTCGGGGCCGACGATGCAGTTGACCGATCCGGTGACCGGGCAGCAGCGGCGGGTCTACTTTTTCGTGGCCACGTTGCCGTTCTCCCGCTACGCGTTCGTCGAGCCTGCCCTGGATATGCGGCAGGACACGTGGCTGCGGGCGCATGTGGCGATGTTCGACTGGTTCGGCGGCTCGGTCCCGCGGATCGTTCCGGACAACCTGAAGACCGGCGTGATCAAACACCCCGCCGAGGGTGAGGTGGTCCTCAACGACGCCTACCCGCGAGTTGGCGGCGCACTACTCGGCGGCGGTGCTCCCAGGCAGGGTCCGGAAGCCGAAGGACAAGGCCAGCGTCGAGAACACGGTCGCGCATGTCGCGACGTGGGTGATCGCCGGGCTCCGGGACCGCCGCTTCGCGACCCTGCCCGAGCTGCGCGCCGCGGTCTACCAGCGGGTCGAGGCCTACAACCGCGAACCGTTCCAGAAACGCCAAGGCTCCCGGGAGAGCGTGTTCGCCGCAGAGGAGAAACCGCTGCTGCGGCCGCTGCCCGCGGTGGGGTTCGAGATCAGCCGCTGGGTCTACGGGCGTCGAGTCCAGAAGAATGGGCATGTGGTGTGGGAGAAGAACTTCTACTCCGTCCCCTACTCGCATATCGGTGGCAGCGTCGATCTGCGGGTCACCGACACGATGCTCGAGGTGTTCACCGGTCACACGCGGCTGACCAGCCACCTGCTCGCACCACCTGGGGTGTTCAACCAGTACCGCACCCACGACGCTGATCTGCCTGAGGGGCCCCGCTACCGGCAATGGGACTCGGCCAGGGTCCGTCAGTGGGCCGGCCGGGTCGGGGAGAACACGCTGATCGTGGTCAACCGGATCTTCGAGTCCGTCCCGGTCGATGAGCAGGGCCTGGATGCTGCGCTCGCGGTGCTGCGGCTGACCCGCCGCTATTCGGCCGAACGCCTCGAAGCAGCCTGCCAGATCGCCTTGGCGTCCAGGGTCCGCTCACCTCGCTACGCCCATCTGAGGCCGATCCTGGAGACCAACCAGGACCACAGCCGCAGCCGAGGGCCGGGGGTCGAACCGGAGAACGGCGGCGGTGGGCCGGTCGGGTACGTGCGTGGCGCTGACTACTACGCCGGAGGTTCACGATGACCCGGATCGATACCGAGACCAAACGCAAGCTCCGCGAGATCGGCGCTACCTGCCTGGTCGACGCGCTCGAGACCCAGGACGACACCCTCACCCTCGGGATGGTGTTCGAAGAACGCATCAAGCTGGCCGTCGACGACGCCCACGCCACCTTCACCCACGGCAAGGTCGAGGGCCTGATCCGCCGGGCCGGGCTGCGTTACCCGAACGCCGACTTCCGCCGCCTCGACCTGGTCGAACAGCGTGGCCTGGACCGCGGGGTGATCGCCCAACTGGGCACCTGCGCCTTCATCACCCGGCAGCAGAACGTCGTGTTCCAAGGCTTCACCGGATCTGGGAAGTCGTATCTCGGCTCCGCGCTGGCGAAACAGGCCTGCCAGCACCGGTATCGGGCGCACTACATACGCATGCCCGACCTCGAGGAAGCCTGGGCCTCAGCTAGGGACCGGCCCGCCGGGAAGGAGAAGTTCCTCCGCAAATACGCCGCGTTCACGCTGCTCGTGATCGACGAATGGCTCCTCGACCCGCCCGACGACAGCACCCGCAGCATGCTCCTGGAACTGCTTGAACGCCGCTACGACGCCGTCTCCACCGTGTTCTGCACCCAGTACGCGAAGAAGGACTGGCACCAGCGGCTCGGCTCCGGCGTCCACGCCGACGCGATCATGGACCGCATCGTCCACAACACCATCTGGATCGAAACCGGCGGCACCAACATGCGCGAACACACCGCCACTACATAACCCACAGCCGGTGAGCGTCGCCCGGACCACCGGTGGCGCTCACCGGCACCACACCCCGGCGCCCAGAGGCAATATCCAGTGGCGCCCTAACGCGAGAACCAACGGCGCTCAGACGGTCAAATACTCAGCGAGACCGTCGCGCCCTCGGTTCGAGGCGCATGGCACTGAGGTCAATTCCAGGGCGCATATGACCATTCAGGACCGCCTTGGCCGAACCCTTAGGGCACGCGGGGGGCACGAAGCCCCGGTGATTGCGGTTAATCACGTTTGACAAGGTGTTTCACTTGTCGGGCTGACAGGATTTGAACCTGCGACCCCTTGACCCCCAGGTGGTAGGAGCAGGGCCCATAGCCCACCTGACCTGGGGTTTTACGTTTCAGGATCGCGCTTAGCGCGTCATGTCTTGCAAGGTTTGCACGCTGTTGGTCACTTGATTGGTCCACTCAGTCGAGTTGGCTGTCCGCCGACTGGTCGCCAAGTAGGCGCTGCTTGACACGTTCAGAATCGAGGTCGGGCACTCCGATGCGTCCACGGACGTGGCTGTGCTGCACCAGCAATGCCTCAGCGAACGGACTGACGAGTGATGCAACCCAGGCGAAGTGGTCCAGCGCGTCAACCTCCACGGCCCTCACGTTCTCTAGATCGATCACCAAGTCTGGGATCTCGCGGAACGCAGGGAGGAAGTGGAACCTCCCGTGAGTCGCCCTGAGGACATCCTGGTCCAGGCTCTTCCAACGGTCCTTCTCGTTGTTACTGCCAGCGTTCGCGCTCGCCCACCTCTGATACTTCGGATGCTCCGCCAGCGGGCTGGCCTTGGCGAGAAGAACGTAATCCACCTTGTCCTGCTCAAAGTCACATGCAGGCGTCAGAACTACCCACCAGGTCTGGTCTGTTGCGCGAAGTACGTCACCGGGTGATCGGCGGTCCGATGCGGGCGGATACACGTAGCGATGGCTCGGGTGAGTCGTGAACTTCTGGTCGCGATCCTCGTCAAGGATTCGAGCGAGCCTACTAAGTAGCACTTGGGTGATGCCCGCCGAGTCAGTGTCTCCGGTGTACTCCGCCCAGTTCGGGGCGAGTTCCGTCCACATGTGCTTGCGGAGCACGTCCGCGGCATGCTGTTCGATATCACTGATCGTGGTCAGTGCTCCGCTCGCGACGGCTGCTTGAATAGCAGCCGGAAGCTTGACCGTCTCCTCTTTGGTCACCACGGTCACCAAAGGACTCATCTGCTCATGATTTACCTTTTCGGGTAGAGCCGTCCAGAACACGACCGGCGCGAAACAGGCTTCCTTGATGTCACGATAGACAGCCTGCCCAGCAGTGTCGTCCTCTGTCACGGACTCAGAGGCGTCGCGACGGACGTCCAACACGACCACGTCGCTTTCACGCTCGCGGACGCGCGCGAATCCTTTGTCAAAATCTGTCTCTATCGAGACCTCGACTTCGATCTCGTTGCTCTCCTCGAAAGCGTCTTCAATTTCCCGCTTCGCGTCTGCGGCGAGGTCAGCCTTGTCCTCGATGATGAGGACACGTACTTTCTCCTTCATTGGACCCGCCTCCTGAAGGTGGCCTCGAAGGTCGCCCCGTCGAGCGGACCTTCGTCAACAAGAATGAGCTGGCCTTCGTAGATGTCCTCGACGAGGTTGCCTACGATGCTCAGGCCAAGTCCAACGCCTTCCGGTTTACTGGAGAAGTAGGGGTCGAAGATGTGCGTGCGGACGCCCTCCGCCACCCCGGGTCCAGTGTCGCTCACGACGACGCTCAATGAAGAGTCGTCGTTGAGCCGGGCGGCAGCGATCACCTTCCGCTCGGTCCCCTTTGGCTGAGTTGAGGTCCAGTAGATGGCGTTCTGGATGAGGTTAATGAGGACCGTCAACAGTTCAGCTTCGTCGAGTTTCACGGCGACTGGGTCGCCCTCTCTGACCAGTTCGACGCCGCGGTCGTCGGCTTCCTGCTGGAGGATTGAGATTGCTTTGTCGATGACGTCGCTGGTGCTGATTTCCTTGGGTCGTCCGCGCTTGCGGCCGCCGAAGGGTTCGATCTGTTTGAAGAGAGAGGAGAGCAGATCAGCCTGGGCCGTCGTGTCCGACATGGCTTTCGCGGCGATTGCAATCTTCTCGCTGTCAGTGAGTTTTGTCTTGTCGAGGTCGCGGGCACCGAACCGCGCAATGTTCTTGAGTCGTGTCACGACGGTTCGACCGTCGTGGAGGACGCGATCGATGAGTGCCCCGAGAGTGGCCAGTCGGGAGTATCGCGACAGGACGTTCTGAACCTCGGTTACTCCTTCTTGGATGTCGCGGTTCTTGTCGTCGATGAGCCCAATGAGGCGCTTGTCGCCGGGGTAGCTTTGGGCCAAGGCGGTGCGAATCTCCCCAAGGTCGAAGCGCTCGAATAGGCCTCCCTTGCTCTCTCCAGGCTCTTTCTTGGGGTGGCGTGCGGCATAACGCCGCGTCTCAAGCTCAACGAGCGCGGCTTTCACTAGCGTCTGGAGGTCCGAGTACGCGGTGCCAGCGAGTATGCCCTCGCGGTTCGACTGGTCCTTGAGCCCTTCGTTCGTGTCCGCGCCAATGAAGACGTGACCGATGATCTGGTTGTTCGACACCCGACGGGTCGGTGTCTGGACGCGTCGCAGGTCAAGGCCTAGCCAGTCATCGCCGCTTTCACCGAATGGCAGGACTCGAAAGCCATCTCGATAGATGCTGACACCGGCAACCTCGCTGAGCGTGTCGCGGAAACCTTTCAGGTCCTTCGCGCTGGGCGCTGCGCTCTCTGCGTCGGTCTCCTGGAGGGTCCGTTGGATGGCTGTCTTGTCTCGGTCCCAGACGTTGATCTCGAAGTCGAAGGGTCCTGCCTGCGGGGAGCGCTTCTCATCGGTCCACAACTGTTTGACGCCGATATCCTCCTCCAGCGGAGGGTCCTGCTGTATGTAGCGAAGCGTGGCGGACCCCTGTGCATCCACGGAGCCGGTGAGGCTGTAATGAGGGGTCTGGAGTTCAGACGATGGCTCGATAGGACCAGCGAGGTCTTCTAGGCCCTCCTCGACGTCGACCAGTTCCAGGATCACCTGGAAGTCGGGCTCGGCATCTTCTGCGCTCGCGAGGCCTGGGCTTGTGCCAGGACGGGGCCGTATCAGCCGCGTCAGCGCCGTGCGTAGCTCGAGAAGGTCGTCACGATCCCACGCACGAGAAAGGCGGTCAATCTGGACCACAGTTCCCCGGCCGTGATGCCAGGTCTCGTTCTCGGCTGCGGAGAAGGTGTCAACGGCTGCGCCGGAGTCAGAGAAGACGTCGGGCGCTCCGACTTCCCAGGCGACCTCGATCTGATCGAGGTACGCGTCCTCGCGATCGAAGTCCGTCCAGTCGATCAGGAGTTTGACCTCGTCGGCATTGGTCATCCGCGTGACGAGCATCATCTCGTGACCGAGCCGGGCTGCGGCGAGTCGACCGATGCCCTTCTCGCCGAGCACTCGCCGACCTCCGTCGCTGCGAGGGCGTCGTCTCTTGGTGTCGGTCGCGATGTCGAGCCATGAGCGCTGTAGCGTGGCGACGTCCATGCCGTGGCCGTCATCCCACACCTCGATGCGACCCTTCCCTTCCTTCAGCGGACCGTGGAAGCGGATGAGAACGACGCTGGCGTCGGCGTCGTAGGAGTTCTTGACCAGTTCGATCAGGGCGACCTTGTCGCTGCTGATCAGGTCGCTGCCAAGTGTCCGGAGCAGCCGAGCCTTGGGGCGGAGCGCGCCACTGCCCGAGGGCTCATGGCTCACGGGCTGCTGGACATCGGCGCTCATGAGACTCCCTCTCCCCTGGACTCTGCTGGGTGTGGAGTGGCGGGGTCGAGGATTCGGGCTCGCGCCTCTGAAACAGCGATCGCACGGATTGCGCACATCCGCAATGCAGCTTCGTCGCCGCTGGAGACCAACTGGGCGAGAGCGACCTTGATGTCAGTGCGCAGCCCGGTGTGCCCTTCGGGCAGCTCCATCAAGAGAGTCACGACTTTGCTGACGTGTTCGTTGACAAGAAGCTCGTTGCCACCGCGTAGCAGCGAGAACACGCGGTGCTGCGCGTCGCCGAGCATGGCTGCAACGCGCGGTGTCCAGTCGACCGACGGGCTCTCGCGGACGATGCCTCGAAGCTGTCTTATGGCGTCCTTGCGAGTCTTGCTGAGCGTGTGCACGTCGATGTGCTGGAGCCACTCGATGGAAAGGTCCGGAACGCCTCGGAGTGGTTCCATGAGTGACGCGGCGGTTGCGACGGGAAGTCGATGCATGTCAAGCAGCGCGGCGACCGCGGCAGCAGCGGCCGTCATGTCAGGCCCAGGGTAGAGCCACCACGCCGTCTTTTTCTGCTCGTCGGCCCACAGCGACAGCCTCCGGCGCAGATCGGGAAGTCTGGGCTGCTCCTGACGTGGCTCCGCGAGGGGCAGGATCGCCTCTGCGACCGTCCGCCCCAGTGCTGGTGGGACTGCGTTGCCGATCTGCCGGAAGGCGTCGCTGCGGGTCCCTGCGAAGCGGAAGCTGTCTGGGAAGGTCTGGATACGTGCCGCCTCGCGGACGGTGAGTGTGCGGTGTTCCTCCGGGTGGATGTACCAGTAGCCGTCTTTGGCGATGTGAGCGGTAATCGTCCTGCTGAGATCGTCCCAGTCGAGGCGCTTGTACTTGTCGTTGAAGGTGTCGGAGCGGTATCGGCGTAGGTGCTCAGGGAGGTCCGAGTACAGGGTCGAGGAGGTCATGAGCTCGAACGCTTCGCGGTCATCGTCCCGCACCGGACGCGTCATGTGGTCGTAGATGATGTCCGCTTCGTCGCCACGAAGGGTCTTGGCCAGTGCACTGGATGGTTGACCCGTGTAGGGCAACTCGCGCGCACCGGTGGTGTCGTCGAGCGAAGGAAGGTCCTCGATCGCATCACGGACGGTGGGGCGGTGCTCCATCGGTGCGGGCCAATCCGGCAGAGCCCCGTCGTTGCGTGCTTGGAGGATGAATCGCTTGCGGTGCTGTGGCACGCCGTGGCGCCATGCGTCAAGGAGTCGGTAGTCGACGACGTATCCGGCGCCTTCGAGGATGTCCGCGATCGCCCTGATGACGGCGAGATCATCGCCAATGGCCATATCGGGCACGTTCTCCATGAGAACTGCACGTGGTTTCAGTGCCAGGACGACATCGATGAAGGATCGCCAAAGCTCTTTGCGGGCGTCGACTTCATCGCGCACGCCGTCGTTGATGAGACTGCGAATCTTCGCCCGTCCGGCGCGGCTGAACGGCTGGCAGGGCGGGCCTCCGGCGACGAGGTCGATGCCGAGCGGGCGGAGTCGCTCGATGAGCCCATTCACCTGGGCAGGGTCAGCCATGTCCACGTCGAGCGCTTGGCCCCGAAAGTTGGCTCGATGCGTCTCCAGCGCCGCCGTATCGTGATCGACCGCGGCGACGACGGTCCAGCCTGCCGCTTCGACACCAGCGCCGAGGCCGCCAGCTCCCGAGAAAAGGTCGACGGCGAGGGGGCGACCAGACGATCTCTCCAGCCGACACCACTCATCGAAGCTGTCGTCGTCCGGAGCGTCTGCGTGCCTGGGGAGGACGAGCGGTGCTGAACGCTCCAGCTTCACTGCGTATGCTGCCAAGCTCCAGCGCTCCTTCCCGCCTAGATGTCCACCTCCAGGAGAACACGACCAACGTCGTCGTGGCGCGCGGCTCGCCGAGCCGACACGCCACCTGCTCCCACTTTACCGGTACGCGAGGGCGCGCATGATTGGCCCACGCCGTAGCGGATCGCTGAATCTGCCTCGGCCCGACAGGTCTGGCCCCGGTTGCTCGGGTCACTCGGCGGTCTGCGGACGGGACCCATCTCGTACTGCTTCGACGATACGAGAGGCCACCGACAAGGGCTTCTCGTGCTCCCAGAAGCGCAGCACAACCCAGCCTCGATCCCCCAGCGCGGCAGTCGTATCCGCGTCCCGTTGCCGGTTGCGGTCGATCTTCGCGTCCCAGAAGTCCGTGTTGGTGGCTGGCATCGTGAAGTGCGCCGGACAACCGTGCCAGAAGCAGCCATCGATGAAGACGGCGACGCGGGCACGGGTGAAGAGCAGATCGGCAGTGCGGCGGATTCCCGGCTCCGGACGTGCGTTGACGCGGTAGCGCAGCCCCTGCGCATGCACGATGCGTCGCACAGCGAGTTCGGCCTTCGTGTCACGGCCGCGATTTCCCTGCATCGTCTTTCGCGCCGCAGGACTCGAAGCCCAAGACTCCTCCATACTTCGAGGCTACGCCCGCGAGTCGGACTTCTTCCGGGGCGTTCGACGGCTCGGATGACGCCGGGCCGTCGCAGTGTTCGTGAGCCCGTTGGACCTCTGGCCTCGATCACGCCGTCGGGGCTCAGTCGCTCCCGCCGGTCGTATCACGACGCGCCGGCTTCCGGTAGGTTTCGGGAGCGTCCTCGGCGCGGCGTTGGGCTCGTGACTGAGCGACCTCCTGCAAGGTGAGCCGGATCAGGACCTCGCAGAGCTTGTGCAGGTCGGGCGGGTCATGATGCACCGCACGCACACAGAACTGCCGCTCGTCGTAGCGGCGCCGGGCGGTCTTCTTCACGTACTTGCCCATCACTGAAACTCTCCCTACGCGGCGACCACGGACCGGTGGTCGCCGCGATGCTCGCGTCTCCGCTCGACGTGTTCGCGCACTTTGGCGCGCAGCAGGAGGACCAGGCTGACCGGTCCCATGATGGTGAACTTCATGGCGTTGTAGATGAACAGCAGCACGAGCAGGTGCAGCCAACCAGGACCGCCGCCCTCGATGAGCTGCACGCAGAGGTTCGCGGCGTACAGGTACGGGATGGCCAGCAGCATCGCCGGCAGGCCCCAACGCAGTCCGCGGCGGGTGCGGATGGCGTCGAGCAGGATGTTGGTGGGCATGTAGCGGCGCAGGAAGTAGCGGGTGTGGACGCTGAGAGCCCAGATAAGTCGGAACATGGACAGACCTCTACAAAGGTTCGGCGACAAGAACCTGAAAGGACCGCCCGTTCCCGGGAAGGTCATACCGCCGCGAGGAGCGACAGCGCCGCATAATAGGCCGCCTTAGGGACCAGTTTACGACGCCGCGCAGACACCGGGACGAGGCGAAGGTGCCTGGCGCCCGCGCTCGCTGGGGTGTGCGGCTCGCGTGCGCGCTTCGCGTCTTGGCGTGTCCGTGGTGGACTTGAGGCATGGATGATGCGTCGTTGCTGATCGACCAGCGCTCGGCCTCCCTGGCTGCCGCCGGGGAGGATGTGCGCGCGTGGGCGAGCGGGCGGCGGGTGTTCGTGTCCAGCCTGATCACCGACATGCCCGACGAGCGGGCCGCGGTGCGGGCAGCGATCGAGTCGGTCGGGGCGACGGCGGTGATGTTCGAGGATCTCGGAGCGCAGGACATCTCGGCCGAGCAGGCCTACCTCTCCGGGGTTCGCAGCTCCGAGGTCTACGTGGGCATGTGGGGTTCGCGTTACGGCGTGCGGATGCCCGACGGGTACTCAGCCACGCATGCGGAGTTCTTGGAGGCCGAGCGCAACGGACTGCGGCTGTGCCTCTTCGTCCACGGCGAGACCGGCGGGGAGATGGACGGTGCGCAGCGCGATCTGATCCAGGGCGCCCGCAACCTGTACACGACGAGCCCCTGGAGTGACCCGGACGACCTCGGTCGGCGAGTGCGGCGTCGTCTGGAAGAGTTAGCGGCGGAGGAACTGGCGCCGTGGGTGCGGGTGGGCCGGACGCTCTTTCGTGCCCGCGAGATCACCAACGACGGGAAGACGATCTCGCTCACCGCGGCGGTCCGCAGCGACGCGGTCCATGCCGAGCTGGTGCGCCTGCGGGACAACCGGGCCGGCGGTGTCCCGTTCGCCTCCCCTCACACGGCGCTGCCGGTGCAGATCATGGAGCTGTCCACCAGGACCGTCTCGACGATCGGTCATGAGGAGCGGCTGACGTTGGTCACCCAGGAGCAGCGAGGCTCGACCATGCGCGCATCCATCAACGGAGTATCAGCCGACGAGGTCGGGCAGCGGGCGCTGTCCGACGGACTGTTCGGCACCTCTCTGCTTGGCCAGCAGATGGGGTGGATGGCACGCCCGATCGATCCCCTGGCACCACTGCGGGGACTGGGCCTGGACGACAGCGTCCTGCGTCCGGTGGCCCGCCTGCTGTTCGCTGAACGGCTGATCACCGACCAGGCCGCGTCCAGGATCGACTCGTTCGCGCTCGGCCCCTCCCACCAAGGCGCACGACGGCTACGGGCCACCTGGACCCCCGCCGCAGGTCTACGTGAACGAACCCAACCCAGCCCCCGTCTCCATCGACGGCACCGTAACGGGCCTGTGATCGAGACGGTCGCTCAGAGGATGGACCCGCGTGGTGCGGGTCTTGTGGATCGGCCAAGCCTGCTTCAGGTTCATGTGATTACAGACTGAGCGCGCCCCGCTCCTGCGTGCGACGCGTCGTGGGCTCATCCGCGCTGTTGATGATTCGGCTGGCGTGGTCGAGGGCGGCCTTCGCGCGGGCGGCGTCGATCTTCTGCGCGGTCGATGCGGGCAGGGCACCCAGGGGCGTGTCGTCGGCGATGCCATATCGGTCGCGGTACGCCGCGACCGTCCTGGCCTGCTGGCGCCATGCCCGCCGCTGGGCTGCCGTCCGCGGCGGTGCCCCCAGGGGTGTGGTCCAGGCGGCGCCCTGGTCGAGAGCGGTGTCGAGGACGGCGTCGGCTCGCTGCTCGATCAGCTCACGCCGCTCATCGAGGGCGTGGCGCATGTCGTCACTCATCTCGCCCTGGGCATGCGGGATGAGCCCCGCGATCAGCCTGGGGCTCTCGCGAGTGCGCCCGGACCCGGCCGAGCGAGCGGTGGCGCGGGCGAGCCGGTGGTGCAGGACCGAGGCGAGGTCGTCAGCGTCTGCGAGGTCGCGCGCGGCGACCAGGCGCGGGAACAACCGGTCCAGGTCCTGGTGGTTGGCCTCCGCCCTGCGCAGCTCGGCGGTGAGCGTACCGAAGGTCTCCGACTCAACGACCGCCTCGGCCTGTTCCGACGTGAGACCGGAGGCGCGGACAAGAGTCACCACCCCGCCACGACGGACCCCGCCTGTGACACCCACCGACACCCTGCTCCGGCCGCCCGAACACCGGCCGGAGCACACGCATGCCCGAAAATTGGTCCACTTGACAGGCACTTTTTGGTCCACTTCAACGCTCACAGCGCGTCGCGACGCCCGTGAGGCCTACACTCGCCGAGGTCCCGCCGCAGCCCTCAGCTCAGGCGCCGGCGACCGGCTCCGGACACGACGAAGCCCTGGCGAGAATCATGTCGAAACATGCTCTCACCAGGGCTTTTGCGTCGGGCTGACAGGATTTGAACCTGCGACCCCTTGACCCCCAGTCAAGTGCGCT
>JAPUEL010000026.1 GCA_027492545.1 Propionibacteriaceae bacterium | reverse complement strand
GCTCAGGTGCACGGGCGCGCCCGGGAAGTACTCGAAGCTCGAGTGCGCCAGCGCGAAGCCGTCGGGCGTGCGGCACACCGTGGGGTCCGACCAGAAGCCGGGGAGGACGGGCGTGAGGTTCCGGTGGGTCATGGAGGCTCCCTTCGTCGTCGTGGAAGGTGGGCGTACGGCACCCGCCCGATCGGGACGGGAATGAGTCTCTCATCCGAGACAGTGACGTGGATGTCTGATCTGGCCCACACCTTTTCGCCGTCGACGGCCAGTGGCGGGGACCTGAGCCTGGGCCGTCGGATGCCCACGAGGAGCTCACGCGCGGCCTACCGGGCGACGGCGGCTCAACCGTCCCCGCACCGCCGGTGGCCGCCGCGGGAGTGACCGCCCAGGAGTATCGTGGAAGGCGTTCCTGGAGGGCATCATGAGCACCACGACTCACCCCACAACCGCGCCCACCCAAGGTCCCAGCGCCCGCGAGGCCCGCACCGTTGCGGAGGCGGCACGACAGACCGAGTGGACGAAGCCCAGCTTCGGCAAGGAGCTCTTCCTCGGCAGACTGCGGCTCGATCTCATCGAGCCCTGGCCCACACCCAGCCCGGCGGCCCGCGCCAAGGGCGAGCGCTATCTCGCCCGCGTCGAGGACGTGTGCCGGCGGATCGACGGCGCCCGCATCGAACGCGAGGCGCGGATCCCCGACGAGACCTTCGCCGAGCTCACCGCAATCGGCGCCTTCGGGATGAAGGTCCCCGAGTCGCACGGCGGCCAGGGCCTCAGCCAGTACTACTTCAACAAGGCCCTCACGCTGATCGGGTCGGCCAACCCCGCCGTCTCCGCGACGCTCTCGGCCCACCAGTCCATCGGCGTCCCACAGCCGGTCAAGATGTTCGGCACCCGCGCCCAGCAGGAGGCGTACCTCCCGCGGGTGGCGGCCGGTGAGGTGTCCGCCTTCCTGCTCACGGAGCCCGACGTCGGTTCGGATCCCGCCCGCCTCGCCACCACGGCCACGCCCGACGGCGACTCCTACGTCCTCGACGGGCTCAAGCTCTGGGCCACCAACGGCACCATCGCCAGCCTCTTCGTGGTGCTGGCCCGCGTCCCGGCCAGCCCCGGGAGCAGGGGCGGCATCACGGCGTTCATCGTGGAGGCGGACTCGCCCGGCATTACCGTCGAGCGGCGCAACGCCTTCGTCGGCCTCCGCGGGATCGAAAACGCGCTCATCCGCTTCCACCAGGTGCGGGTGCCTGCAGCCAACATCCTGGGCGACGTCGGGAAGGGCCTCAAAATCGCGCTGGCCACGCTCAACACCGGGCGGCTGTCGCTGCCCGCGATGTGTGTGGGTGCGGCGAAGTGGTCGCTGCACGTGGCGCGCGGCTGGGCTGGGGAGCGGGTCCAGTGGGGCCGGCGCGTGGGCGACCACGAGGCCATCGCCACCCGGATCGCCTTCATCGCCGCCACCACCTACGGCATGGAGTCGATGCTGGACCTGGCCGGCATGCTGGCCGACGACGACGCCAACGACATCCGCATCGAGGCCGCCTTGGTGAAGCTCTACGCCTCAGAGATGGGCTGGCGGATCGTCGACGACCTGGTCCAGATCCGTGGCGGGCGAGGCTACGAGACGGCCGAGTCGCTGGCTGCCCGGGGCGAGCGCCCGGCGGAGGTCGAGCAACTCCTCCGCGACATGCTGATCAACCGGATCTTCGAAGGTTCCACCGAGATCATGCACCTCCTGATCGCCCGGGAGGCGGTCGACGTGCACCTCGAGGTGGCCGGCGAGATCATCGACCCCGAGGCGTCAACGCGCGCCCGGGCGGAGGCGGTGGCGCGGGCGTCGGCCTTCTACGCCAGGTGGCTGCCGATGCTCGCCGTCGGGGCGGGCACCGTGCCCGGGGCGTACCGCGAGCACGGGCCATTGGCCGAGCACCTTCGCTACGTGGAGCGCGCCGCCAGGCGGCTGGCCCGGGCGATCTTCGCCGGGATGGCGCGCTGGCAGGGCCGTTTGGAGCATCGGCAGGCCTACCTGGGCCGGATCGTCGACATCGGCGCCGAGGTGTTCGCCATGGCGGCCTCGTGCGTCCGGGCCACCGCCGAGCGGGACACGCACCCGGATGGCGTGGAGCTGGCCGCCGCGTTCTGTGAGCAGGCCCGGGTGCGGGTGGATGCCCTGTTCGGTGCGCTGTGGCACAACTCCGACCGCAGCGACAGGCGCCTCGCCCGGCCACGGTGCCAGACGTGCGACGACGTATTCCCCGTCCTCAGTAGGTGCCCGGGTCTCACCTGGAAGGCAGGATGTCGCCGCGCTGCTCGGCTGTCAGAGACCGGACTGCCCTTCCCACAGTGCAGCGTTTCGTGAGGTCAGAGTTGGAGGTGCAATCGGAGGGCTTCGTCGACCTGGGTCATCAGGTGTGTGGGAAGGCGGCCGATGACGGGACCCAGGCGTTCCAGTGAGACCGAGCGGACTTGTTCCGCTTGGGCTTTCGAGTCCACGCGGATGCCTGTCTCGGCAGCGGAGAGGAGGACCTGGAAGGGAAAGACCCGCGTGATGTTGCTGGTTACGGGGACCACGGTCACGACGCCGCGCCCCAGCCTGGCGGCCGTGGAGTTGGCGTTGTCGTTGCTCACGATGACGGCCGGCCGCCGCTTGTCGGCCTCTGCTCCGCGGACCGGTTCCAGATCGACCAGGCGGATCTCACCGCGAAGCATCGGCCATCCCGTCTGCTGTGGCGGATTCCCACGCATCGGCGTCACCCGAGTCTGACCACTCTTGCCACGCTGACTCGTAGGCGAGTTGGAGTTCAGTGTCGCCGAGCAGCCTGATCGCCTGTTGGATCGCGGCGGAGCGGGACTTCAGGCCCGCGGCGTGGGCGTACTTGTCCAGGGCCGCGACCTCGTGCTCGGAGAGGCTGATGCTCAGCTTGACCTGACTCATACGACCAGCCTACTACCGTTCTACCTACCTTGGTAGCACCCCGGCCTGCTATCAAGGGTGATTCCTGGCGAGACGTCACGCGGACAATGGGCCCCGCAGCGGCGCATCTCACCGTCGTTCCGCCGCCGGACGCCCGCATCTGGGACACTTCGCCCATGGACATGGATACGTTCCGCGGTCCCGATTCCCCTGTCACCGTCGAAGGCTCCGAGCGACCTGACGTGTCGCGAGCACTCTGGCTGGTGAAGTGGCTCCTGGCCTTCCCTCACTACATCGCTCTCGCCTTCCTCGCCATTGGCGCCGTGTTCGCCTGGCTCTGGGCGCTGGTCTCCATCGTCATCACCGGCCGGTACCCGCGCGCCGCCTTCGACTACCTCGTCGGCGTCATGCGCTGGGGCTGGCGCCTGTCGTACTACCTCTACACCGTCAGCGGCACGGACCGGTACCCGCCGTTCACGCTCGCCGACGAGCCCGACTATCCCGCGCGGCTGGACGTCCGCTACCCCGAGCGGCTCTCCCGCGGGTTGGCCCTGGTGAAGTGGTGGCTGCTGGCCGTCCCGCACTACATCATCCTGGCCGTCCTGTTCGGCTTCACCCGCCCGCACAACAACGATGAGGCCGGGCAGGTCACCTCAGACATCAACTGGCCGGGCCTCGTGCCGATCCTCGTCGTGATCGCGCTCATCATGGTGCTGGTGTCCGGCACGTACCCGCAGCAGGTCTACCGGGTGGCGATGGGCTTCAACCGGTGGCAGCTGCGTGTCGCGGCCTACACCCTCCTCATGACCGACCAGTACCCGCCGTTCCGGCTGGATCAGGGGCCCTACGAGCCCGACGGACCCCGGCTGATGCCGCTGCCGCCCACCTGGGACGACGGCTGGCCCACAGACGACGCCCCGCCCCCGCCGATGCCGCAGCAGCCGACTCCGCCTCCGCCACCCCCGCCGTCGACTCCGACGCAGCAGCAGACGCCGTCTCAGACTCCGCCCCCGCCGCCACCGGCCTGAACGCGGGGAGTCAGCGGGCAGCCAGGACGGCTTCCCGCTGCTCTGGGGCGAGGTACTTGACCGCCTCCCGGATGGTCAGCCCCGACGCCCGAGACGCGCGCGGAAGCAGCCAGTCGAAGACCAGGTCTTGGCGCCGTCGGGCGGTGTCGCGCAGGATCCAACCGATCGCCTTGCGGATGAAGAACTGCTTCTCCTCCAGCATCGCGTCGGCGTAGCGGGTGAAGCGCGCCCAATCCCCGCCCCCGGTGCGCAGCGGGATCAGGTGGGCCAGCAGCGCTGCGCGTCGGATCCAGAAGTCCTCGTCGCCCGCCCAGCGGTCCAGGAACGGACCCCATTCGGGGTCCCCGTCCGACACCGGCCCGACGACCGAGCCCGCGAGCGAGTCCACCAGCGCCCAGGTCCGCGACTCCCGCAGCAGCCGCTCCAGCAGGCCGGCATCCGTGACGTCCAGGAGTGTGCGGTGTGTCTCCAGCAGTTCGACGGCGGCTGCGCGGCGCTCGTGCACCGGCTCGGCCCACAGCGCCTCGACGAGCGCGACCAGTTCGTCGTGGCCGAGCGTGATCCCCGCCATGGCGGCGCGGACCGCGGCGCGCATCGCCGGCATCGAGGCGCCGTAGTGCGTCAGCTCGCTCTTGAGGTAGGCCTTCTCGCCCGCGGCCCGCTCGGGGACCGCCCGCGCGCGGAGCTCGGCGTCGAGCTCCGCGGCCAGTCCCGCAGTCCACTCCTCACCCACGGCGGTAGACCCGGAGCGCGTCAGCGTCCACGACCATCAGCCAGGGGCGGTCGTCCCCGAGCCTGATCCCCAGGCGGGCGCCGTCACCCGGGTCGGCCTCGCTGGTGAGCATGGGGACGGGCTCGACGGTGCCGCGGCCGTCCCCGTCGATGCGCAGCACGGCTGAGGCGTCGATCGCGACCCCGGGCTCCACCTCGACGATCCCGCTGACCAGGAGCGTGAGGACGCCGTCGGTGCCGGTGGCCGCCTCGACGGAGGGGTACACCAGGGCGTCGGGGTGCTCGGCTGCCTCCAGCGCGATGGCGGTCGTCAGCTCGCCGACTCCCACCGAGAGGCTCCCCGGCTCGGCCCCGACCGCGTAGGTGAGCCCGGCCTGGCCGGCGAAGGTCTCGACGGGCGAGATCGAGCCGTCGGCCGGGTCCACGGCCACTGGTGCGCCCTGCTCGTCGAACCCGAAGAGCGACGCGCCGTCGGTTGCCTTCACCGCCACAAACGCATCCAGGTCCACCTGGCTGAACGCACCGTCGGCGGACATCCGCAGCAGTCCGGGGCGGTCCGGGGTGATGCTCTGCAGGACCAGGGTGCCGTCGGCCAGCGCCTGCGGGGACTGCCACTGGAAGAACTCCCCCTGGGCGAGGTGCTCCTCCGGCAGGGGTGCGTCGCCCAGGTACTCGCCCCGCTCGTCGAAGTGGGAGAGGCGGAAGTTGGCGGTGTCCAGGAACCACCAGGTCCCGTCGGGCAGCTGGGTGCCGTAGCTGGGGCCCCAGTCGAGGCCCTCGCCGCCCGGGGAGGTGCCGAGCCGATCCTCGCCGTCGCCGTAAGGGAGGGCGAACAGCTCCTCCCAGGGCGAGGCCAGCTCGTGATGTTCAGGGAGGAGAACGCTCTGGGCCGTCGTGAAGTCGAACAGCGACTCTCCCGGGCTTGGGGCGGCCGGCGACGTCGACGCGGGGGCGGCGGAGCTGGTCGATGGAACCGGAGCTGACGACGACGGTGGTGCCGGGTCGGGGGCGCAGCCGACGACGCCGAGCGCGATGCACGCTGCTCCGACAAGGGTAGGAACGGCCCGGATCATCTGTGAACCTCCTCGGCCCACGATACGCCGCGAGGCCTGCGTTATGTTCCGACGCCTGCGTTGCGTTCCGTTGCCTGCCGAGTCGCCTGCGGTGCATCTGCGCGCCCGCTCTTAGATCGCGGGCGTGGCAACCGAGCACAGGCGTCTCGGCCGGTGGGCGGGCGCCACACTTCGTAGGATGGCCCGGTGACAAGAGCCCGCTTCACCGTCGAACTTCAGGCCGACTGCGCACCCGACGAGGCGCTCCGTCGGCTCCTCGACCTGCGCGCCCACGACCGCCACATCCCCTTCACCCGTGTCACTCCGGCCGTGCCCGCCGACGAACTCACACCCGGGTCGCGGTTCGTCGGCCGCACAGCCGTCGGCCGGTTCGGCTTCGACGACCACATGCGCATCGAGGCACTCACCTTCGACCCCGCGGCCGCCGCCATCGCGAAGCGGGGGCGCGTCATCCGTGGTGTCGTCCAGGTCACTGCCACGCCGTCGGAAACAGGCAGCGCCGTCCGTTGGGAGCAGACTGTCCACCTCCCCTGGTTGCCGGGGTTCCTCCAGCCGACGGCGGCGCGGGTGCTGCGCGTCGGCTACCGGCGGGTGCTGGCCCGCCTGCTCGCCGGCTGAGCCGCGACCGCCACCGTCAACGGCCCAGGGCCCGCGGGAGCGGCGTCTTTCGAGCCGGATTTTCGCTTCCGGCCGGGCCGCGGGCCTGGGCGGGGAGATGATGGGGCATGGAGTCCATGCAGTCAGTCTGGTTCGCTACCCACCCCACCATGACTGCACCGTCGAGCGCCTTCCCCGACGGCGGTCGCTTCGACACCGTCGTGGCGGGCGCCGGCATCACCGGCCTCACGGTGGCCGTCCTCCTGGCCCGCGCGGGTCAGAAGGTCGCGGTCGTCGAGGCGCGCCGGGTCGGCGCGGTCGCCACCGGCAACACCACCGCGAAGGTGTCGCTGCTGCAGGGCAGCACCCTCTCCGGGATCAGAGCCCACCACGACGACGACGTGCTGCGGGCCTATGTCGACGGCAACCGCGAGGCCCAGGCGTGGCTGCTGCGTTTCCTCGACGAGCGGGAGGTGGACTACCAACGCCGGACCGCGTTCACGTTCGCGGTGCAGGGCGACGGGGTGCGCACGCTCGAGGACGAGCTGCACGCCAGTCGCGCCGCAGGCCTTGACGTGACCTGGACCACCCAGACGGGCCTGCCGTTCGAGGTGGCGGGCGCCCTCGCCCTCGCGCACCAGGCGCAGATCCATCCCCTGCTGGTCCTCGACGCGCTGGCGGCGGAGCTCGTCGCGCACGGCGGGATGGTGATGGAGGGGGCCCGCGTCACGGACGCCGAGACCGAGGCTGGGGTCCGCATCAGTACGACCGCCGGCGAACTGCTGGCCGATCAGCTCATCCTCGCCACAGGCAGCCCCGTCCTGGACCGCGGCGGCTACTTCGCCAAGCTCGAGCCCCTGCGTTCCTACGCCACCGCCTACCGGGTGCCGGGTGCCATCCCGCAGGGCATGTACCTGGGCGTGGACCACCCCACCCGCTCGCTGCGCACCATCCCCGTCGACGGCGAGGAGCTGCTCATGGTGGGCGGTAACGGCCACGTGGTGGGGCGGGCGGACTCCGAGGCCGGCGCCGTCGCGGATCTCCAGAGGTGGACCGGCCGCTACTTCCCGGGTGCGCGGGCCACGCACGCCTGGTCGGCGCAGGACTACCGCGCCATGGACCGGGTGCCCTACGTGGGGGAGATGCCGCGGGGCGGAGGACGAATCTACGTCGCCACCGGCTACAACAAGTGGGGCATGACCAACGGGGTCGCGGCGGCGCTGAGCCTCAGCGCCCGCCTGCTCGGGGGATCGATGCCGTGGGCGGAGGCGCTCGCCTCCCGGACGCCCGGGCCCGCGGTGGTGTTGGGCGCGGTCGCGCCCAACGCGAAGGTCGCGGCCACGCTGGCCAAGGACTGGGTGCAGGCCGAGCTGCGGGCCGTCCCGGACGAACCGCCGGCCGAGGGCGAGGGGGTCGTCGGGCGCGGCGCGCGTGGGCTGCCCGAGGCGGTGTCCACCGTCGACGGGGTGACCTGCCGGGTGTCGGGGGTGTGCACCCACCTGGGGGGCGTCGTGCGCTGGAACGACGCGGAGAGGTCGTGGGACTGCCCGCTGCACGGGTCGCGGTTCGCGCCCGACGGCACCGTGTTGGAGGGCCCGGCGGTCACCGATCTCGCACCTACAGCCGCTGACTGAGGGTTACCCCGTCAGTCACGGGACAGCCTCAGGCGGTCGCGTGCGCGGGCCTCGCACCCACCGCCGCGGGTCGAAGGCGCACCGCCAGAGCCGCCGCGACGACCACAGCGGCCGCGACACCCGCGGCAACACCCGTGATCGTGGACTCAGGCGCGTCGGTGAGGCGCCCGACCGCGATCCAGCCGAGCCCCCAGGCCATGGCCGCGGCGACGGCGAACCGCCCGCCGAAGCTCCTGGCCAGGATCACCCCGAGCACTGCGGCCACGGCCAGCACCGCCACGGCCAGATACTCGGAGACGGGGGCCTCGGGGTTCACGCCCGAATCCACGAGAGTCGCGGTGATGTTGGCCACCGTCGCCACGGACACCCAGCCGAGGTACAGCCCGAACGAGCCGTCGACGATGAACCGCTCCGCCCACGCCGGGCCGGAGCCCTCGGCCGCGGGGATCGCGGTGAGGCGGCGCACCAGCTCGCCGAGCACCAGGGCCAGCGCGACGATGACCGCGACACTCGCCCACAGCCAGCCCACCTGGGTGACCAGGAGCCAGGAGGCGTTGAGCACCATCGACGCGGCGGCGAGCCATCCGATCGAACGGGCACGGCGGCTGGCCGTGTTGGCGGGGAGCCACTGCCACACCACGTAGGCGATGAGGCCGGCGTAGATGACGGACCAGATGGAGAAGGCGGTGACCGCCGGGGCGACGAGGGTCGCGGTGGCGGACAGGCTGCCGCCCGAGCTCTCCTCGACGCGAGTGCCGATGACGCCGATGCCGAACAGCGTGCCGATGATCATGAAAACCGCGCTGGCGGTGACGACCACCTGGCGGACTCGATCGTTGTTGAGCATGGTGCCCACCCTCTCTCTGACTAACCTTGAACAAAGCTTATACAAACATTGGTCACGGCGCCAGCCCTGGACGCGAACCCGCCTCGCCGTGGGCCCGTATGGAGCGCCGCGACCCTAAGGGTCGGGCATCGCCGCTGGTGAACCGTCGGCCCTCGGGAGCCGCATCCCTCGGGGCTGGGATCTCGCCGTCGTCGCGAGCACACTGCGGAGATGGACACGGCATCCCTGGCCAGGCTGGCCAGCGGTGTCCACGGGACGGTCACCGGCCCCGTGGATGCGGCTTATGACGACGCCCGGAGCATCTGGAACGGTGCGATCGACAGGTCGCCCGCGGCGGTGGTGGCCTGCGCCGGCGTCGACGACGTGGTGGAGGCTCTCCTGTTCGCCCGCTCGCACGGGCTGGGCGTGTCCGTACGCAGCGGTGGGCACCACGTGGCCGGGTTGTCGGTGCTCGACGGCGGGCTGGTGATCGACCTCGGACCGATGCGCGGGGTGAGCGTGGACCCCGTCGCCGGCACCGTCCGCGCCGAGGGCGGGGCGCTCATCGGTGACGTCGACGCCGCCACGCAGCAGCATGCGCTCGCAGTGCCGCTGGGCGTGGTGTCCGAGACCGGTGTCGCGGGGCTCACCCTGGCGGGCGGCTACGGCTGGATGCGCCGCAAGCACGGCCTGAGCTGCGACAACGTCGCCGGGGCGGACGTCGTGACCGCGGACGGCCGCCTCGTCCACGCCGGACCGGACGAGCACCCGGAGCTGTTCTGGGCCCTGCGGGGAGGCGGCTGGGACCTCGGGGTGGTCACCGCCCTCGAGTACCGCGCCCACCCCGTCGGCCCGGACGTCTACCTCCCCTTCCTCACTTTCCCCCTGAGCGAAAGGGAGGCCGTCCTGGGCCGGCTGCACGAGTTCTCGAGGTCCGCGCCCCGCGAGTTCGGGTGCATCGCGGTGTGCTGGACGTTCCCGTCGGCCGAGCCGTTCCCGGAGGAGCTGTGGGGGCAGGACTTCGTCGGGGTGGCGGGACCCTACATCGGCGAACCCGCGGAGGGGGAACGGGTGTGTGCCGAGCTGCGGAACCTCGGCACGGTGCGCACCGACATGGGTTCGGTGGTGCCATGGCTCGACGCGCAACGGTTCTTCGACGAGGACTACCCCCGCGGCCGGCGGTACCACTGGAAGTCCGCGCATCTGCGCGACCTGGACCGCGACGCCGCCGCGACGCTCGTGGAGTGGGCCGCGCGGCGCCCGTCGCCGCTCACGTCGCTGGACATCTGGATCAACGGCGGCGCCATCGCGGACGTGCCCTCCGACGCCACCCCGATCGCGGACCGCACCGCGCCCTACATGATCGGGATCGAGTCGAACTGGGACGACCCCACCCAGGACGCGCCGAACGTCGAGTGGGCCAGGTCCACGGCCAAGGCGCTGAAGCCGTTCGGCACCGGAGGGAGCTACCTCAACTTCGACGACATGAGCGACCCCGAGGTGGCCCGGCGTGCCCACGGAGAGAACGCGGAGCGGCTGGAGGCGGTGAAGGAGCTGTACGACCCGTCCGGGCTGTTCCGGTCGCGGTCGGTCCACCGATGACGGGTTGAGCCCGGTCAGGGAGCCGATGAGCCCGGTCACGGACTCATAGGCGCGACGCAGGGCGCCCACAGAAACCCCACAGCCCCGGCTGGCGGAATAGGGACATCACCGCAACCGCCACCGAGGAGAACCCCCCGTGACCACCACCGCCATCCTGTACCTGGCCAACATCGTCGGCATCCTGATCCTGACGCTGGGCCTCTACTTCCCCCGCCACGGCCGCCGCGACCTTGTCGTGGCCTACCTGGGCGTGAACATCGGCATCATGGCGGTCAGCTCCGTCCTGCTCTCCACCGCGGTGGGCGCCGGCCTGGGCCTGGGGCTCTTCGGCGTGCTGTCGATCATCCGGCTCCGCTCCGACGAGCTGGCCCAGCACGAGATCGCCTACTATTTCAGCGCGCTGGCGCTCGGCCTGCTCAGCGGCCTCGGCGCCGAACCGGTGATGGCGCTCAGCCTCATGGCCGTGGTCCTCGCCGGCATGTTCGTCGCGGACCACGGGATGCTGCTGCGCGGCTACAAGCGTGAGGTGGTGGTGGTGGACCGCGCCATCACCGACGAGGCCACGCTCATCGGCTACCTGCAGGACCGCCTCGGCGGCACCGTCAAGCACCTCAGCGTCCAGCGGCTGGACCTGGTCAACGACACCACGACGGTGGACGTCCGCTACCGAGACGCCACGCCGGCCCTCACCCGCCGCATCGTCCTCACGGACGCACGATGACCGCCGCGACACTCCCGCTCCGCGGCCTCGCCGCCCGCGAGCCCGTCACCTTGGACGAGTTGAACCGGACCGCCGCGCTGCTCACCCGGGTGGACCGCAAGTACGTGCTCACCTCCGACGAGGCCGACGCGTTCATCCTCGGTCTCCCTCGCGAGGCGAGGGTCCTCGACATCGACGGCCGCCGCCGCTTCGCCTACCACTCCACCTACTTCGACACCGCGGGTCTCGCCTGCTTCCTCGGCGCCGCGCACCGGCGCCGTCGCCGCTACAAGGTGCGCACCCGCCGCTACGTGGACACCGACCAGCAGTTCCTCGAGGTCAAGACCCGCCGCGGCGGCTCGACGGTCAAGCACCGCGTGGCGTGGGAGGAGTCGATCCGGCGCCTCGACGGCGGCGCCCGGGACTTCGTCGCAGAGGCCCTGGGCGAGGACCATCTGCGCCTCGACGGGGAACTGGAGCCCGTGCTGGACGTCACCTACACCCGGTCCACGTTCCTGATGCCCGACGGCGCCGCCCGCGCCACCGTCGACACCCACCTGGCGTGGTTCGACCGGCAGACGGGCTGCGAGCGGACGGCCGACGGCCTGGTGATCGTGGAGACGAAGTCCAGCACCAGAGCGTCGGTGGCGGACCGGGTGCTGTGGGGTCGCGGGCACCGGCCCGTGGCCGTGTCCAAGTACGCCACGGGGCTGGCGACGCTCCGCCCCGAACTGCCCCACAACCGCTGGCACCGCCTGCTCACCCAGACCGAACTCACCGCCGCCTGACGCCCGTTCCATCTCTGGCCGGGCCCCCACCGATGGCTGAGCCTTCCACCGCTGGCTGAGGTGTGAGGAGCGCAGCGACGTCCCTTCCACCGCTGGCTGAGGTGTGAGGAGCGTAGCGACGAGCCTCGAAGCCTAAGAAACGTTCCTTGTCAGCTCGCGTTTTCTAGGCTTCGAGGCCGCTTCGCGGCACCTCAGCCAGCGGAGTGGGCTGCCGCCGAGTGACCCCGGGAAGTGGTCGCTCACCCTTCCACCGCTGGCTGAGGTGTGAGGAGCGAAGCGACGACCCTTCCACCGCTGGCTGAGGTGTGAGGAGCGCAGCGACGAGCCTCGAAGCCTAAGAAACGTGACCTGACAAGCAGTCACACCCCCATCATCCGACACCAAACAACCCGACCTCACCCACCCATCACAGGAGACATAACCATGACCCCCAAGCAGATCCTCGCCTCCCTATCGTCGCTCGCCGTCGGCGCCCTACTCGTGGGCTGCGGCGCCACGGGGGTCGAGAGCACGGCGGCTGCCGGCACCACCTCCGCCTCGTCCGCCGCCGCCGAGACGACCACCACCACCGCGACCACCGTCGACGGCGCGGCCCTCACGGTGGAGACGGCGCGGGCCGCGAACGCCACGCCGGACGCCGCCAACGTGACATGGGACGCAGCGTCGGCCACCACCGTCACGCTCAGCGGCAGCACCGCGACCGTCGACGGCGAGGGCGCCACCGTCGACGGCAACACCGTCACCATCACCGCCGGCGGCACCTACGTGCTCACCGGGTCTCTCGACGGCCAGGTGGTGGTCAACTCGGCCTCCGACGACGAGGTCACGCTCGTCCTCTCCGACGCAGAGATCACCTCCGACGCCGGCCCTGCGATCACCTTCGCCGACGCGGGGGAGGCCGTGGTGGTCCTCGCCGACGGCACCAGCAACGCGCTCACCGACGCGTCCAGCTACGCCGACACCTCCGAGGAGGCGCCCAGCGCCGCCCTCTACTCGAAGGCGGACCTGACCATCGGCGGGGAGGGGTCGCTCACCGTCACGGGGCGGAGCCTCGACGGCATCGCCAGCGCCGACGGCCTGGTCATCGTCGGGGGCGACATCCAGGTGACCGCCGCCGACGACGGCATCCGCGGCAAGGACCACCTCGTCATCAGCGGAGGCACCGTCACGGTCGAGGCTGGTGGCGACGCGTTGAAGTCCACTAACGACACCGAGGCCGAGTCCGGCTTCATCGACATCTCAGGCGGCACCCTCGCGCTGACCTCCGGGACCGACGGCTTCGACGCCGCCACCGACGTCATCATCTCGGGCGGCACCATCACCGTCGACGCGGGCGACGACGGCATCCACGCCGAGCTCAGCCTCGTCATCGGCGACGGAGAAGTCACGCTGGCCAGGTCCTATGAGGGCCTCGAGGCGCAGTACATCGCCATCACCGGCGGCACCATCGACGTGACCGCGGAGGACGACGGGCTCAACGTGTCCGCGTCCGACACGGCAACGTCCACCGATACCGCCTCAACGGACCGGCAGATGGGCGGCGGCCCGGGCGGCGGAATGGCCACCATCGACGGGCTGGCCCTGGTCAGCGGCGGAACGCTGACCATCGACGCCGGCGGGGATGGGTTCGACTCCAACGGCAACGCCGAGATCACCGGCGGCACCGTCGTCGTGCACGGGCCGCTCAACGACGGTAACGGCGCGCTGGACGTCAACGGCACCTTCACCATCAGCGGCGGCACCCTGCTCGCCGTCGGCACCTCGGGCATGGCGGAGACGCCGGACGAGTCCTCGACGCAGGGTTGGGTGCAGGCGACGGTGTCAGGAACCGCAGGCTCCACCATCCAGATCGGCAACGGTTCCACGGTGCTCGCGGAGTTCACGGCGGAGAAGGACTTCTCGAACGTGGTCTACTCCGGCGAGGGGATCAGCAGCGGCCAGGAGTACACGATCACGGTCGACGGTCAGTCCGTGGCCGCCACCGCCAACACCGGCACCGGCGGAGCGATGGGCGGGATGGGCGGCGGTGGGGGTCGCCCGAACCGCTGACCAGTCGTTCGGCCGTTGTGTGGGCCTTCCCGGGTCCGGCTGGTGAGGATGGTTGCGACGGGGGCGGCCCGGGCCGCAGAGCTGGTCGCTATCTGGGTGGGTAGACCAACCCAGAGAGCGACCAGCTCTGGGTGGCTACGAGGGCGAGCCGGAGCATGAACTCGGTGCGCCAGCCGGAGCCGACGACGGCGAACCGGACCGGCTCAGTGGGCCGCCGTCGCCTTCTTCCTCCGCGGGATGAGGTGCATGATCAGCACGACGATCCCACCGGCCACGAGGCCGAGCACGGCGGAGGCCAGCGTGTTGACCAGCCAGCCGACGAAGCCGCCGGCCGCCTCGGCTGCCAGCACCTCCCAGTGGTGCACGAAGTCGTAGATGACGGGCCAGCCGAGGTCGTTGATGCCGACCAGCAGGATGTGGCCACCCACCCACAGCATGGCCGCGATGCCCACCGTCGACAGCACCTTCATGACGATGGGCATGGCCTTCACCAAGCCCTCGCCGAGCTTGCTGGTGGGCGGGTTGGCGGCCAGCTTGAGGCCCACGTCGTCCATCTTCACGATGAGCGCCACCACGCCGTAGACCAGGGCGGTGATGCCGAAGGCCACCACCACCAGGGTGATCGCGCGCATCCAGAAGCCCTCGTCGGCGATCTCGTTGAGCGAGATGACCATGATCTCGGCCGAGAGGATGAAGTCGGTCCGGATGGCGCCGCCCACCATCTTGTCCTCGTGGTTCTCGCCCTTGATCGCGGCGGGGGCCTCCTTCACCTTGGAGTGCCCGCTCACCGCCTCCCAGATCTTCTCGGCACCCTCGTACGAGAGGTAGAGGCCGCCCACCATGAGTAGCGGCGTGAGCGCCCACGGCAGGAACTGGCTGAGCAGCAGGATGGCCGGGAGGATGAACAGCAGCTTGTTGCGGATCGAGCCCTTGGCGATCTTCCAGATCACGGGCAGCTCGCGGTCCGGGGTGAACCCGTCCACGTAGCGGGGCGTCACCGCCGCGTCGTCGACCACCACGCCCACCGCCTTGGTGGACGCCTTGCCGGCCGCGGCCGCGATGTCGTCGACCGAGGCCGCCGCGGCGCGGGCGATGGCCGCCACGTCGTCGAGTAGTGCTGCAAGGCCGCCGGCCATGGTTTCCCCTCTCACCAGGTTCCTCGGCGATTCTAGGGCCGCGCGCGGCAGCACCAGGGTGGCTGCCCGCACGCCCGCGCACGAGTCGCTGCTCACTGTCGGGTCCCGGACGGCAGGCGGTCCAGGATCCGACGCCGAGAATCGGCCTAGGCTTGGACGCGAGGAGGACCCATGAGCAGCGCACCGATCCCGGACGTGGGTGGCTGGTTCCGCACCGCCACCGACGGCGTGGCGCTCCCCGCGAGCTCCTGGGGCCCAGGCACCGGCGGGTTCGGCCGCCGCTCCCACGACGACGACCTCGCGGCCGCCGCTGACCTCTTCCGTGGCCGCCCCACCCTGGTGCTGACCGGCGCGGGCATGTCCACCGGCTCCGGCCTGCCGGACTACCGGGGCCGCGACGCCGTGCCGCGCTCCCCGATGACCTACCAGGAGTTCGTCGCCTCGGACCTGAGCCGCCGTCGCTACTGGGCGCGCAGCACCGTCGGCTGGCGGTGGTTCGCGCAGGCTCGGCCCAACGCCGCGCACCACGCGCTCGCGGAGTTGGGCGAGGTGACGCCGCTGACCGGCGTCGTGACGCAGAACGTGGACGGGCTGCACCAGGCGGCGGGGTCGCGGCCGGTGCTCGACCTGCACGGCGCGCTCGACCGGGTGATCTGTCTCGACTGCCGCACCCTGATGGACCGGCACCGCATGCAGGAGCAGTTCCTCGCCTTGAACCCGCGCTTCGCCGAGCGGTTGGACGCGCTCGCGGTCGAGAGCCGCACCGCCCCCGACGGCGACGCCGAGGTGGACCGTACGGCGGACTTCCGCTACCCGGCCTGCCCCTCCTGCGGCGGCATGCTCAAACCGGACGTGGTGTTCTTCGGCGAGAACGCGGACCGCGCCGTCGTCGGTGAGGCCATGGCCCTCCTCGACGAGGCGGCCGCGCTGCTGGTCCTCGGCTCGAGCCTGTCGGTGATGAGCGGGCTGCGGTTCGTGCGGCGCGCCGCGCAGCAGGGCCGCGACGTGGTGATCGTCAACGACGGCGCCACCCGCGGCGACGACCTCGCCACCCTCCGGCTGCACGGCCGGCTCGAGGACGTGTTGGCGGGGTGGGTGGCGGGGTTGCGGTGATCTCGGGCGCTCGGCGGGGCTGCTCGGGCGTCGCAGCGGTGGCCACGCGGCTGCCGCGTTAGCGGGCCTCGGCTGCGCGTGGGTACCCCCTCTGGGTTAAGTTTGCGCGCATGAGCACTGCCGCCGTCCAGAAGAAGAAGTTCACGTTCGGGCTGCTGCCCCAGATCGCCGTCGCCATCGCGCTGGGCGTGCTGTTCGGCAACTTCTTCCCGGACTGGCTGACGCGGGTCTTCGTCACCTTCAACGCGCTCTTCGGGCAGTTCCTCGGGTTCGCGATCCCGCTCATCATCCTGGGCCTCATCGCGCCGGCCATCGCCGAGCTGGGCAAGGGGGCGGGGCGCTGGCTGGCGGTGACGGCCGCCCTGGCCTACGGGTCCACCCTGTCCGCGGGCCTCATGGGCCTGGGCGCCTCGCTGCTGGTGCTGCCGCGCGTGCTCCCCGAGGGCGGGGCGCCGTCGCTCACCAACCCCGACGAGGCCCTGCTCGCGCCGTACTTCGCGCTGGAGATTCCTCCGCTGTTCGGGGTCATGTCCGCGTTGGTGCTGGCGTTCATCGTCGGCGTGGCCCTGACCGTGATCGAGGGCAGCTCGCTGCAGCGGGGGTTCTTCGAGTTCCGCGAGGTGATCAACATGGTCATCTCGAAGATCCTGATCCCGCTGCTGCCGCTCTACATCTTCGGCATCTTCCTCAACATGACGCAGGGCGGACAGGTCTACACCGTCATCGCCACCTTCCTGGGCGTGATCATCTTCGTGTTCATCCTCACGTGGATCATGCTCCTGCTGCAGTACTCGGTGGCCGGCGCCATCACCGGCCGCAACCCGTTGAAGATGCTGGGCACCATGCTCCCGGCCTACGCCACCGCCCTCGGCACCTCGTCGTCGGCCGCCACCATCCCGGTGACGCTGCGCCAGGCGATCAAGATGGGCGTCTCCCAGCCTGTGGCGGCGTTCGCGATCCCGCTCAACGCCACCATCCACCTGGCCGGGTCCACCATCAAGATCACGTGCTTCTCGCTGGCGGTGATGATGCTCGCGGGCATGGAGATCAACATCGGGGTGATGATCGGGTTCGTGATGATGCTGGGGGTCATGATGGTCGCGGCCCCCGGTGTGCCCGGTGGTGCCATCATGACGGCGGCGGGGCTGCTGTCGACGATGCTCGGGTTCTCCGAGGCGCAGGTGGGTCTGATGATCGCGGCCTACATCGCCATCGACTCCTTCGGCACCGCCACCAACGTGACCGGCGACGGCGCCCTCGCGGCGATCGTCGACAAGTGGGTGTCGCGGTCCGCCCGCAAGGATGAGCTGGCCGACGAGGCGTCGGTCCGCGCCGCCGCCTGACTCGGCCTGCGTTCCGTCCCGCTGCCAGTACCGCTGGGTGAGCCGGGCCAAGCCGCGCAGCGGCGCAGCCCGCGTCGAAGCCGCTGGCGACCGGTTTGAGGACCTGCTCCAGGTCCGTGGAACAGCGCGGGGAGCCCTGACGCGTCTCTCGTCGGCCCGCGTCTCTCGTCGGCCCGC
>JAPUEL010000025.1:88563-92662 GCA_027492545.1 Propionibacteriaceae bacterium | reverse complement strand
GCCGGGCCCGGCGACCGTAACCCCGCCCTACGGGGTCACCAGAAAGGTAACGGGGTGTGCCTGTCTTCGGTCGCGACGACTTCCCGGCGCCTCGCTAGGCTGGAGCGTGTGAGTGTTGAAGTAGTCGTCGCCATCGCGGCAGTCGTTCTGGCCCTGGTGGGTCTCGTGGGCATCGTGTTCCCCGTGCTCCCCGGCAGCATCCTGGTGGGCGCCGGGGCGCTGGTCTGGGCCATCTGGGGCGCCTCGGGCTGGGGATGGGTCGCCTTCGGCGTCGCCCTGGTCCTGCTCCTCATCGGGGGCATCAGCAGTTGGCTGCTCACCGGCAAGTCGTTGCAGCAGCGGCAGGTGCCGAAGTGGCCGATCACCGTCGGCCTGCTGTTGGGCATCGTCGGCATGTTCGTGCTGCCCGGGTTCGGCCTGCCCATCGGATTCGTCCTGGGCCTGCTGCTCGCCGAGTGGTACCGGATGCGCGACTTCCTCCAGGCCGCGGCCACCAGCTGGGAGACGGTGAAGGCGCTCGGGGTCGGGATCCTGATCGAGTTGGGATGCGCGATGGTGGCGGTCGCCGTGCTGGCGGTGAGCGTCGCGACGGCGTGGTGAGCCTCTAGACATGGGTACGGGGGGACGGCGCTCGCGCCGTCCCCCCGCTCTCATCCGTCAGAGGCGGGAGCGGAACTCCTCGTGCTGCCGCAGCACCGCCTCGGGCACCTTGGTGCCCATCCTGGCGAGGAAGACGTCCGTGTCGTCGGCCTCGGCGCTGAGGGCGGCCGGGTCGATCTCGAACAGCGCATCCCAGTCCCGGTCGCTCACGCCCGCCGCCTTGTAGTCGATCGCCCCGTGCAGGGGAACCAGCCCGAAGGGCGACTCCAGCGCTTCCGTCCGCCCCTCGATGCGCTCGGTGATCCACGCCAGCGCGCGGGAGTTCTCCGAGAACCCCGGCCACAGGAAGCGGCCGTCCTCGCCGCGTCGGAACCAGTTCACCTGGAAGATCTTCGGGGCTGCCTCACCGAGCGTCTCCCCGACGTTGAGCCAGTGCTGCCAGTGGTCGGCCATGTGCACCCCGGAGAAAGGCAGCATCGCGAACGGATCGCGGCGCAGTTCGCCCAGCGTCCCCTCGGCGGCGGCGGTGCGCTCGGAAGCGAGCGTCGCGCCCATGTAGACCCCGTGCTGCCAGTCCCTCGCCTGTGCCACGAGCGGGACGTTTGTGGCGCGGCGACCGCCGAAGATGATGGCGTCGATCGGCACACCAGCCGGGTCGTCCCAGGTCCCAGCGATCGAGGGGCACAGGTCTGCGGCCACGGTGAACCGCGAGTTGGGGTGCGCCGCCGGGGTCTCGGAGTCGGGGGTCCAGTCGCGGCCCTGCCAGTCGATCAGGTGAGACGGCGCCTCGTCGGTGAGACCCTCCCACCAGACGTCGCCGTCGTCGGTGAGCGCCACGTTGGTGAAGACCGTGTCACCCTCGATCGTCGCGATCGCCGTGGGGTTGGTGGAGTGCCCGGTGCCGGGGGCCACGCCGAAGAAGCCGGCCTCAGGGTTGATGGCCCGCAGGCGGCCGTCGGCGCCCTGCGCCATCCAGGCGATATCGTCGCCGATGGTCTCCACGGTCCAGCCGGGGATGGAGGGGCGCAGCATGGCGAAGTTGGTCTTGCCGCAGGCGCTGGGGAACCCTGCCGCCACGTGGAACGAGCGGCCCGCGGGGTTGGTCGCCTTGAGCAGGAGCATGTGGGCCGCCAGCCAGCCCTCCTGCTCCCCGATCTTGGAGGCGATACGCAGCGCGAATCCCTTCTTGGCGAGGATCGCGTTGCCGCCGTAGGCGGAGCCGAAGGACCAGATCTCGCGGGTCTCCGGGTAGTGGACGATGTACTTGGTCTCGTTGCACGGCCAGATCACGTCCTCCTCACCGGGCGACAGGGGCGCGCCGACCGAGTGGACGGCCGGGACTCACTCGGTGTCCGGGCCGATCTGGGCAAGCGCGGCGGCGCCCATCCGGGTCATGATCCCGGTGCTGATCACGACGTAGGGCGAGTCGGTGACCTGAACCCCCAGGCGGGCGAGCGGGCTCCCCACGGGCCCCATGGAGAACGGGACGACGTACATGGTGCGCCCGCGCATGGCCCCCCGGAACAGTCCGCCCAAGGTCTCGCGCATCTCCGACGGCGGGGCCCAGTTGTTGGTGGGGCCGGCGTCGTCCTCGTGCTCGGAGCAGATGAAGGTGCGCGATTCCACGCGTGCCACGTCGCTCGGGTTGGAGCGTGCGAGGTAGCTGTTGGGGCGCTTGGCGGGGTTGAGTTTGATGAGGGTGCCGGCCGCCACGGACTCGTCGAGCATGCGCTGCCGCTCCTCGGCGGAGCCGTCGCACCACACGATGCGGTCCGGCTGGGTCAGCTCGGCGATCGAGTCCACCCATTCGACGATGCGCGAATCGGCGTTATCGGGTGCGTGGCGGGTGTACGTGACGGTGGCGGTCATGAGATTCTCCAAACCTTGATCGGTGGTCGCTTCGGTGCGGGATGTCCTCTTGGCTTCACCATACGGAACACCCACTGGGGTTCGGGTAGTCGAAATGCTGTGAACTTTGGCCGTTCTTCGCATATGGTGAACTGCATGGCTGATCTCTCAACACTCGGACGACGCATCCGGCATTTCCGCACCAGGGCCGGGCTGACGCTGGAAGAACTGGGAGAGATCACAGGGACGGCGCCCAGCCAGCTGTCCATGGTGGAGAACGGGCACCGCGAACCCAGGATCTCGCTGCTGGAGGCGATCGCCGCCGCGCTGAAGGTGACCGCCTCTGACCTGCTGGCCGCGGAGCCGCCGTCGCCGCGGGCCGCTCTCGAGATCGAGTTGGAGAGGGCGCAGGCCTCACCCGCCTACCGGGAGTTGGGCCTGCCCATCCTGCGCCCGTCGCGGGCCATGTCGGACGCGATGCTCAAGACCATCGTCGGCCTGCACCGCGAGCTCGACAGGCGCGCCCGGATGTCGATCGCCACGCCGGAGGAGGCCCGGCGCGCCAACACCCAGCACCGCACCCACATGCGCGAACGCAACAACCACCTGCCCGAGATCGAACTGGTCGCGGAGCAGGCCACCAAGGCGGTGCGGCACTCGTCGGGCGCCCTGACGCACCGCACTGTTGCGGAGATGGCCAAGCGCGTGGGGCTCACCATCGTGCACACCGATGACCTCCCCCACTCGGCACGCGCGGTGGTAGACCTCGAGCACGGCCGCATCTACATCCCGCCGGCCTCCATCCCCGGCGGCCACGGGCTGCGCTCTCTCGCCCTGCAGGCCATGGCCAACAAGGTTCTCGAGCACGAGGCGCCCACCGACTACGCCGACTTCCTCCGCCAGCGACTCGAGGCCAGCTACTTCGCGGCCGCCTGCCTGATGCCGCGCACCGCGTCGGTGGACTTCCTGGAGCGGGCCAAGCGGGAGCGAAACATCGCCATCGAGGACTTCCGCGACACCTTCGGCGTCACCCACGAGGGGGCGGCGCTGCGATTCACCAACCTGGCCACCCACTACCTGGGCATCACCCTGCACTACCTGCGCGTCGACGGCGACGGCACCGTGGTGGGCGCGTACGAGAACGACGGACTCCCCCTGCCTCAGGACGCGACCGGCTCGACGGAGGGCGAGGTGGTGTGTCGGCACTGGAGCGCGCGGAAGGCCTTCACACGCGCCACGCGCACCAGCGAGCACTACCAATACACGGCCACGCCTACCGGCACGTTCTTCGAGTCCACCCAGACCGGCACGGGCGCCACCTCGGAGTTCTCCATCACGCTGGGCGTGCCGTACGCGGAGTCGAAGTGGTTCCGGGGGCGCGAGTCGCACCAACGGGAGACCTCGACCTGCCCGGACGTGCGGTGCTGCCGCAGGCCCGACGACGGGCTCACCGAGCGGTGGAAGGGGCAGGGCTGGGCGTCGCCGAGGGTGCGCACCCACCTGTTCGCCCCCCTGCCGCAGGGCACGTATCCGGGGGTGGACGACAGGGAGTTGTACGAGTTCCTGGAGGCGCACGCCCACGACGGCGAGTAGCAAGGGCGCCCGCGTCCGCTGACGGTTGAGCGCCTCACACACTGTCGTCGGCCAGATC